>CAJFEE010000011.1 GCA_904373265.1 Candidatus Harrysmithiimonas galli
CCAAATCTATCTACAGAAGAGATTCAAGAGAAACTAGAACAAGAGTTAGCTGGAAAAGGAGAGGAAATCCCTGCTCAAACACTAGACATTCAATCTGTATCAGCAGTGAATCCTACAACTGTTAAAGTAACTTTCAATCAAGCAGTAGAAGCATTAACAAAAGCGGATGTGACTATAACAGATGCAAAAACTTTAGATAAAAAGTATATTAAAGAAGTGACATTATCTACAGACAAACTTTCGGCTGAAGTTGTATTGTATGAAGCACTAACAGATAAAACAACCTATAAAGTAGTTGCGGCTGGTGCAGAAAGTCAATTTGACTATGTAGTAGGAAGTGTTGCTTCAATCACTGCTGATGCGAATCAAGTAGTGCAAGCTGGTAAAGTTGATTTAACAAAATTAAAATATGTGGTATCTGATGCAAATGGTCTTGATATTACCAGCACAACTGAGGTACAATTCGAAAGCTCTGAAACTATTGAGTCTGATGGGAAGACAATTCAGAACTTCACTGCTGGAAAAACTGCCTTTGTATACGTTGTAGCAACAAAAGCAGATGGAACAACAGTTAAATCCAATCGTATTACCATTACAGCTGCGGCTTCATCTTTAGCACAAATTACGAACTACACAGTTGGCACTACTGAACCGAATTTCAGTGCGACGGATTATAAACAAAACTTAAATGTTCAAATGGACGTGACTGGTCAAAAACTTTATATTGAAGGTAAAGATCAGTTTGGAGAAAAAGTAGAACTTACTGGTGTAACATATGAATCTTTAGATACAGACATTGCTATTGTAGATAAAATGACTGGTGCAATCACACCATTAAAAGAAGGTACATTACCTGTTCGCATTACTGCTGGTGACTTCAAACAAACAGTAGAGTTACAAGTGGTTGCTAAAGGAGTAGCTTCTACTGTTGAATTTGATAAACAATCTGTATCAATTTCAAACAAGGTAACAACACCAACAACAGTTAAAGTAACAGTAAAAGACCAATACGGTACTGTAGTTACAAATGTAAAAGCAACAGCAGAAGTAACTTCTGGAAAAGATCTTGTAAAAGTAGATCTACCTACTCTTACCAATGGTGAAGGAACGCTTTCAATCACCCCAGTAGCAGGTAAAACAGGTACAGCTGTAGTTGAAGTAAAAGTAAGCGATACAGTCAAAGCATCTGTAACAGTAAATATAACAGAAGCAGGAGTAGTTGATAACTATATTGTTGAAGGATTCAAAACCACTTTAGACAAAAATGCAGCTGAAACGAATAAAAATAAAAATATGACATTATCAGCATTTCCAGTAGATGCAGATGGCATAAAAACTGGAGATGCAGTATCTGCAACATATACTGTATATGATAAAGATAATGCCGCAGTAGAAACTTTAGAAGATGTTTCTACATCAACTCCGATTGAGGCTACTAATGCTAAACTTCCAGAAGGAACATATACAGTAAAAGTAAAAGTTGGATCATTAGAAGTTTATACAGATACATTCAACGTTGTAGACACATCTGAAAAGCCAATAGTTGAAGTGACTAGTAATAAAGTATCTGCATCTGCAAAAGACGTTTTAAGTAAAATTGCGAAGAACTTAAAAGTTACTTATGGTGGAACAGAGTTAACATTAACAGAAAATAATGTAGCTCCTACTGCTAAAGGACAGTACCAAATCTCTAAAATAACATTTATATCTGATAATTCAGCAGTTATTGCTTCTGCTACAGATGCAACAAGTATTACGGCAGGAGTAGGTTCAGCCAACCTTACTGTACAATCTGTAGAGATTACTCACTATGATGGTGCTAAAGCAGTTGCTCTTCCAGTAATTCCGTTAAATGAAACATTTACAGTAGAAACTGTTACAGAAACTGCAACAGACTGGCAAAAATATTTTAACTTCCAAACAGCTAGTGGTGTAAATGCAAATACTGGCGTTGATTTCGATGCGATTCATGATTTAGGAGGACTTGCTCCTAGTGATGGTAAAGTCACATTAGTTGCAGAAAATGGTAAGATTGTGGCAAAAGTAACTGGTACAGTTCAAACTAATATATTGACTTCTGCAAAAGAAACAGTTGCTGATGTTGATGGAGCTACTGAAGCAGTAGCAGTTGCCTTATACTTTGGTGAAAGTAATGAGTCAGGTAAAGGTTATGCTAAAGAAGCATACTACTTTGCAGTAAATAAAGATGGTAAATGGGCAAAACGGACAAAAACTGTATTTGAAAACGTTGAAATCCAAATTCCAGGTGGAGAGAAAATCACTGTAGATATCGACCTTTCTGGTTTAACAATTGTAGAATAATATAGTTACAAATTCTCTATTTTATAGAATTTGCACATTTGATGAAAAACGAAACCATCCTCGTTTGATAGAGGATGGTTTTTAGCATTCTTTGTCCATATCAAATTGATGGAACATCCAAACGGCATAAAACATCGTATCATCGGAACAATTTCTCCATTGATTTTGCTATTTTAAATACCATTATAAATCAAGTAAAAAAGACTTGGGGTCTAAAATCCCAAGTCTTTTTTACATAATTCGTTATACCTGCATCAATCCAATCCAACAATTGACTTATGGTATATTAAGAATTTGAATTTGCGACTTCTACATTTGCAGCTGCTTCATTGTTTGCTTTATCTACGATGTTACTTACATCATTCACTTTTACATTCTCTGAAGCAATTGCATCCCTTAAAGTAGCACCAGAACCTTTTAATGTAATTGTTACTGTTTTATCACTTACTGCAATATCAAATGTAGGTGTTCCAGCACTTGTTTCTAATGTTTTGCCAGTAATTGCTACCAGATCTTTAATAAAGTCTAATGAAACACCAGTTAAAGTTGTAGCATTCGTGATAATAGCCGAGTCAGTATCATCACTTGTATTCAACTGTACATTTTCATCAAAAGTCAATACCATTGTATCATTTTCCGCATCAAATCCACCTGTAGTCGTTGATGAAACCAAAGTTGGGCTAGATTCATCTGTTACTGCTAATGGACTTGTCGCTGCAACAGATGCTTTTGTATTATCTAGTGCCGCAACAATGTTACTTACATCTGTAATATTAATTGTTGTTTCAGATGTAATTGGCTGAGATAAGCCAGCGGCTTTTAATGTAATTTTTAACTTTTTATTATCACTTGGGTCTATCGCAAAATCAAATGTTGCTGTAGAACCTTGAGCACGGAATGTATCATCTGTTGTTGTATCATTACCATCATAATTAACAAATAGGAAGTCATCTAGAATATCTACTGCCACACCTGTTTGTTGGCTGCTTAACTCATCACCGAATGCAATCGCTTGGTCAAAAACTAGTTCTAAAGTATCTCCAACTGCGTCAAATCCGCCTTGGGGAACAATTACTTCTGTTAATTGTGGTGCTGCAGCAATTACTGTACCTGTAATAGAAGTAGCCTGTGCAGTTGAATTGTACCCTACATTTCCATTCACATCCTCCACATCACCTACCAATTTCACAGTTTTAGTAGTTGTTGATTCTGTTGTTACTGGGCGGATTGTAAGTGTTACATTCTTTCCTGCTGTACTGGTATCTCCGAATTTAATATCTTCTACTACATAGCCTTCTACTTGGAAGTCTGATGTTTGTACACTGCTGTACTTTACAGCTTCTGTAAATGTAATTTGAATACCTTGGCTGCCTGAACCACCTGCTTGTGCTGCGGCTGAAGCGATTTCTGCTACAATTTTTTCATTATCTACACTTACGCTGCTGATTTGTCTATTCTTTTGATCCAATGTATTGGTTAATACATTCGCTGCAATGTCAATTGTTACATTGTGTTTACCTTGTTTTCCATCTGTGCCTAAAGCGGTATTAGAATCCAAAAGTACAGTAACAAGTGTTGTTCCGTCTACTTGTCTTACCGCTGTTGCGCTTGTAGCTTTTATTTCAGTACTATTAGCTTTTACTTGTAAGCCATTTGCACCTATTGGAAGTGTTGTTTCTTTAATTTCTTGACCAATCACAAATGTGATTTTATTTTTTGCTTCTGCTGTTACTTTACTGATATCAGTCTTTGTAACGGCACTTTGGCTCGCTTCCTGAATCGCAGCTTGGCTTCCAGAACCATTTCCAAGCTTGTTACTTGCTAAGTCTTGAACTAGGCCGTTTACATATAAATAGCTTTCATCTGCTAGGGCTTCTGGTAAGGTGATATCAAATGTATAATTGTTTACTTTTGTAATAGTCGCATTGGCATTTAACACGGTCGCATTTCCATTTTGACTTGGCTTAATGAAGTAGTTTGTTTTTGTTAAAGCCTCTACTTCATTTACTGCTTCAGAGTAAACTACGCGAATTGTTTTCTTTGTTGCATCTTTAAAGAATACTTTAGAAATCTGTGGTGCAACTACATCTCCAATTGTGAAGGCTTGTGTAACAGTATCCAATTGATTTTTTCCAATAGATGTATCTGTTACATTCTTCACTTCTAATGTATACGTGCCTGCATCAAGCCCATTTGGTTTATTATATAATCCAAACTCTACAGAGTTTTTCACATCTGTTGTGCCTGATTTTGTGAATGCTGGCGTTTCAATTGCTACTACATTTCCGTTTTTGTCTTTTAATGTAAAACTGTTAATTGTAGGCAATACAACATCCTCAGAAAATTTTACTACAACCTTTTTAGTGTCTTTGTCGTAGGATACCTCAGAAACTGTTGGTTTTGTTGTATCTACAACCGTTGTTACATCTAAGCTTGTTGCTTGAAGCACATTACCAAATAGATCTTTTATTTTCGCAGCATCCGCAAGCCCATTTGCATATGAAATATACAATTTTGTTGTTCCTGGTGGGAATGGTTTTGCTTCTGGGAATGTTACCTTATATTCTGAATCAGAGATTTTTTCTACACTAGTTGAATTTCCAATTACTTCATTTGTACTGCTATCATACGTATGACGAATGAAGGTTGTTTGACTTTGGAAGTTTTCAACTGGGCGATTGAATTTTAAAGTTACAGAATTAGAGTCCGAACTTTTCACTGTTACAGTTGGTGCTGTGCGAACAACTTCATAAATCACATCATTTTCTACTGCTCCAATAACCAATCCCGCATAATCTTTACCGCCTTCTACAGCTACCTTATAGGTTGTTCCTTCTGTTAATGCAGAAGTAGATACAATTAAGGATTTACCACCTTTTTTAAAGGATGAAACTACACTACTGATGCTTCCATTATTTACTTTAACTGTTGGTTGTTCTTCCAATGGCTCACTGAAAACAACCTCTAATTTGTTTAAACCAGCTACTTTTACTTCAGTCACAGTTGGTGCAGTTGTATCTGTTACAACGAATTCATGTTTACCATCAGGAAATGCTGTTCCGTCTGCGTTTTTCACACCTTTAAATTCAACAGTTACTTTATCTCCTTGATTGAAATGTTCACTTTCACCTTTTACAGTGATCACAACTTCTTTTTTATCATCGGATACAGATAAAGTGTAGTAGCTATTTATAGATTTTGCAGAACCATTTACAGATAACTTTACAGATTCTCCATTGATTGTTTTCGCGTCAATTTCATTTACGAATGAAGCGTTAATTTCTTTTAAATTATCTGCCTTCAAAGTAACGGCTTGCGCACTTACTTCTAATTGAACTGTACCAAGTGTAACCCCTGATTCGGTAACTGTATAAGTTTTACCAACTTCCATTGGACTTGTAGTTAAAACAGCAACATTTTTGTTGTCTGCTTTCACTTCAACTTTTTGTATTGTTAAGCCCTCAATTGCAAAGTTCAAAGCATTTACATCTGCGATTTCTTTGTTGAAAGTTACCTCAACAGTAGTAGCGTTAATTGCCGTTACTTTTCCTGCTAAGCTGTCAACTTTAGCTGCTACTTCATCTAAACGTTCTTTATAATTTGTAATTGTACCTGGAGAATAAAGCTCACTGTTTTTCACGATTGTGTTATAGTGGCTTTGTGCATTTTCCAAGTATTGTTTTGCAGTTGCAGCATTTCCTGCTGTTGCTTCTTGATCAGCCAAAGCAATGTGCTTACCAAAAGATTTCGCAGCAGTCAATTGTGTTTTTGCACTGAATTCCCATTTGTATTGAACGTTATTTAAAGTAAATAACGCATAAGTTCCTAAATGTCTAATATAATCAGCTTTTACTGTTTTAGAAACACTGGAAGATGCTCCGGATCTTTTGTAATAAACTTTTACGTTGCCATCTTTCTCAGGTTTCACATCAGTGATGGTAATTTTAGCTGCTTTTGCTTTAGATACTGAGCCTGCAGCTAGTTTTCCTGTAGCTGCATCTGCAACTACTGGAGCTACAACAGATGCTACTAATGCAGCAGATACTGCTGAAGCGACGAATTTTTTGTTCTTCATAAATCGGTTCCTCCCTTTAAATATAAAAAGTGTTTGCACGTTTAGTAGCTTGCGAGAGTCCCCATCCCCATGAGTTGTCCAGGCCGCATGCTACAAAACATCCAATATTTAATAATATAATACCCAGACACTCTTATTTTACATAAAATCCCAAGGAAAGAAAAGGGGGGAAACGCATTTTTTTCCTGAGAAATTTCTTTTTTTCTTTTCCCATAATCTTCATGTCGTTTTAATTTCTTTAAAAACCATTGCTCTTATCGTATTTTCACGCATTATTTTTCTTTCATATTCCAAATATTAAAGATTTGTTACAACATATAATATAGAAAAGAAAACTACCCATTGCACGACTTCATAAAATAAAAAAGCGTATATAACGGCTCATTGTTTTTTCCGTATATACGCTCTTTATATTATTTCATTTGAAAAAAAGATAAAGCCTCTACATTTTCATTAGCGAGATGTTCCAATCGCTTAGCTTCTTCACCAATATTTTCCAGTGAGGCATCTCTTCTTTTGACAGATTCAGTTATCCCTACACAAGAAGCTGCCACCTCATCTGCTGCCTCAGATATCGTTGTCATGGAAGAAGTCATTTCTTTACGTTTCTCATGTAAGTTCTTGACATTCACACTGATTTCTGAAATTCCATTTGTCATTTCAGAAATTGCAGTCTGAATCTCATTAAATATTCGTTCAGTCTCTTGGAAAGAAACCAGTTGCTTTTCTGAAACGGCTTCTGTTTCATTTACAGCATCTACCATTCGGCTCATTTCTGTTTTTATGTTGACAATTTTTTCTTCGATATCTTGTGTTGCTGAGCTTGTTTCCTCTGCAAGCTTTCTAACCTCATTAGCAACAACCGCAAATCCCTGCCCAACTTCTCCTGCACGTGCTGACTCAATGGAAGCATTCAGCGCCAATAAATTGGTTTGATTAGAAATTTCACGAATGGTATCAATAATCGTTGAAATCTCCAAAATACTTTGCGTTAAAGCTTGCATATTTTTCTCAATATTTGAGATATGTATCTTTGTAACTTCCGAAGTATCTTTTAATTCTTGCATCTGTTTGGAACCACTTACCACAATCGCCTGTACATTTTGATTCCTACCAGAAATCCGCTCATTGCTGCCCGTTACCTCATCAATCATCTCGGAAAGCTGTACCATAAGTGCATTGATTTCTTCAATGGTTTGTGCTTGATTGGATGAACCAGCTGCAATTTCTGAAAATGAAGCAGAAATGTTTTGGCTGTCTTTTAACACATCTTGATATAAAGTGTTCAAATTATGTACCACATTAAATACATTTCGTGAAGAACCATCAATTTTTTGCACCATCATACGCAAATTTTGAATCACTACATTTAATTTTTGACCCAAAATTCCAATTTGATCGTTGGAATATACTTCCATTTTTGCATTTAAATTCCCAGCAGCCAAGTCACCAGCCCGCTCAGTCATCTGAAGGATTGGCTTTTCAATTTTTATACGCGTAGCCACATAAGCAAGTAGACAAAGCACGATCATGCAAAGACCCGCTATAAACGCAAACATAATAATGCTAAAAATATTACTGGTTGATGTTTGTTCAATGGTTTTTGTATTTTCATCAGCAAGATTGAACAGCGTCATATTATGTGTCACAATATACTCTCCAGCTGACATATCCCCACTTAACAACGCATCGATTTTTGTTTTAAATGTCGTCCATTCTGCTTCCAATCGTGCGACCACTTCTTCTGATTCTTTCGGAATGACTTCAATATTTTCTTCCTTGTTGCCATTTTTTAAATCAGAAAGTGCTTTCTCATACCGTTCGCTCAAGGTCTCCAATTGTTTCTTCGCCTCTGCTCGCTTTTCACCTTCATAATTCATATAAATTAACACATTTTTAGCCATGTTTTGTGACAGCGCCCGCTGCAAACCAGCAGTATTGATGGTACCACTTCTTGCTTTTTCATCCTGCAGTCCAATCGTTGTGTAAATACATACGACAAAACCAATGCAAATCAAGGCTACAAATACAATCGCAAACTTTTTAGCTAGTGACAAATCATTTAAAATATGTTTTTTCATAAGTAAGCAATGACCTCCCTAGTTTTAATCTATTCTATTATTCTAACACAAAACATATCCATTTTTATATCTTACTTTTGTCATAAATATATACATAATGTAGAACATTTTCATCTGCTAGCCTAAAAGAAAAAGCTTAGATCATCTATGATAAAGCCATTCTTTAGACAGCAATAAGTTAAAATTGATTCAGCTGCAAAATCCAGCTAAAAAGCTCCAGCCTGACAATCATCTATATTACCAAAAAGTTAAGACATACCAAAAACAGGCTGTATTTCTGATTTTTTTAAATGTAAAGATATTTAAGCTGTTAAACCGAGACTAAACAAACTGTATAAATCCGATTCCCTTCTAAAAATTTGGATTTTGCTGCCCATCTTAATTTTTGTAGACTGCCGAAAATTCCGATATAATAAAAGAATACGTAAAAATAAGGAGAAATGTCCATGTTAAATCAGCAGTTTACAAAATCGGAAATTCACCAATTGGCGCTTGGATTATTTCAAGATATTCCATTCCAAACTGAAATAGGCAAAGAAAAAATGAAAGCAGCACTCCACCTGTATCGAAGCGGAAATGTTTATAATATTGAGCGACATCAAGATGAACTACGCGCTACCATGCTTGCTGACAAAACAAAGGTCCATATTTTTCTAAATATAAAAACCGGATTTTATGGCGTGAAACAAACAGAAACAGAAGCAAAAACTATTTCATATGGTGATGAGGTCTATGTCACTGCAGCACTGCTTGGTTTATTTGCTAGCGTAGATTCGGTTGGTGCTTTTTTGGATTTATGGAAAACAAGCTACAGTACACCACAGGTGACAATGCTTAATCAAAACTCATCTGCCATGAACGATGCTTTTTTTATCGCCTGGCACAACAAATTTATCATGCGGCTTACCGAACAATTACACGCAAAAAAATACGACACTAAGGAACAACTGTTTCTCACATACAATCAATTTCTTATTCAAGAAACAGAGCGAATCCGAAAAGACGGACAAACATATGGACTTATTTTTTCTTATATTCCTTTATATCTTTTTTATGATTTTATCACATATCAGACCAAGCAAAACGAATATACCTTTCATCCAATGCGGGATACTTTTATTCGGAGAATTCTACGTCTTGCCGAAAAAGAACTGACAAAGTTACCCAAAGAAGTATACATAGATGTGAGTAGCATAAAAAAAACATTGAATACCTATATTAAGCTGTGCCAACAAATTATTTCAGAAGTTGGATTGATACCAATTGTAGAAATCTATGGTAGTTTTTATACATTGTATTTACCAGATACATGGCATCATGAACAAATTCAATGGTGGTCTGCGACTCAAAATGAAACAACTGGATATTTACAAGCACAAACCTTTCATCTAATTTGGATGAATCCTCCTCAAAAAGGAGAAGAAATAAACTGGCAGATTTCATCTGAGCAGGCGAATCATGAAATCTATATTTTTCAAATTTTACTGCAAAAAACCATTGAAAAATATAGATATGGACAAAAATGGGTAGACTTGAACAATCTTTTACATGTAGTTCAACCTGCGATCTATACTTTACAAGACGAACGATTGACGGAGACACTGCTTGAGGCTTATCAAGTACTGGCAAAAGAAAAAGAATGGAGGCAAAAATGCCTGCCAGACCTGAGGCAATTTTTGCCAAAGAGCTTGCCAATTCTTGCCGATATCTGCTGGGAAACTGGCGCATATCAAAAATGGATTGCATTGTTGTTGCTTTCTGAACGCGAGGATATTCGAACCTATGAACAGAAACTACAGAAACTGTATGAGTCCGATCAATTGCTGCTTTTACCTTTGTTTCATCGACTTGCTAAAAGTTTTATTGAAGAAAAAAACAAAAGAAGCTATCAGACCGCTTTATTTTATATTAAAAAAATTAAACGCTTATATATAAAAAACAAAAAAGATACCGATTGGCAATTTTATTATGAAGCATTAAGAGAGAACTATAAAAATTTACGAAGCTTCCAGACTATGCTGATGCAAGAGTTGGGATGGCAACCGTAAGACGAAAAAAGGAGATATGGAATGCAGACAGATGCACTGACAATTCACGTGAAGTTTTTTGATGAAAACGGCTTTGCACTTTATGCTGTCCAAATAAAAAATGGAAAATCACAACATTACCAAGGACAATGGGCAGAGAAGGCCTTTACATGGCACACTTCTTCACTTTATGGCACATTACTTCGAACGATTGAAATTGAGGAATATTCGTATGTGTTACTTTCTCACTACGAAGCATTTGAGTTTTTCCTAACAAAACCCTGGAATGAATGGATCAACTTCTCCTTTGGTACAGACTGTATACAATTTGCCAACTGGGCACATGAAATCCATACCCATATCGATTCGAATACTTTGCTTCCATATGCTGACATGGATGCTGAAGGAAAGCTTCGACTCTCTTGGAAAACAGACATAGATGAAGCGCCCCCGTGGGTCGAATGGTTTTCTAGTATTATACGTAATGTCTGTCTAAAACAGTATATGTCTTCAATAAAAATTCCCGATAAATATACAACTGCGTACTTTGCTTCATTGGCATTAACCGATTATACATATACTGATGAAGACAGCTTTTATCAAATGATCCATTGGAAACCAAAACCAAAAGCCTATGAACTGTCCATTCGGATTTGTGAACCGCAAAATGTTCATCCTGACTCTAACGAACAATGGTCTTTACAGGTCATGGTTCGCTCAAATAATATACCCGATGCCCCTTGGCTCGTATATGATGCACAACATCCGGAAATATATAATTTTTTAAAAAAAGAAGATATGACAAAAATTCATAGCCAACTTGAAAATTGGAGTTTACGCTTTCCTTTCTTAAGAAACAAAATGATAATGGGCACCTCTGATGAAACACCAATTGGGAGAATGCTTACAGATGATGAAGCCTATATATTTTTCATGGAAATTGCTCCAATGCTTATTGCACATCATATAACTGTACTGCTTCCAAGCTGGTGGCAAACCATACAAAAAAAAGGATGGACATTGCAAGCAAACTTTAATGCTCCAATCAATGATTCAATGATGCCTCTGGTTTGGCGGGATTTTGATTGGAAAATCGTACTGGGACAGGCAAAAATCTCAGAAGCTGAATTTATTGCTGCATTGCAATTAGGAAAAAAATGGATAAAAGTCGGAGAACAATGGATACCACTTGATGCACAGATTTTAAAAAAATTTCAGTCTTATGTACAAAAAGCACAAAAAAAGGGCTTTTCACTACGGGAAATGATCGCTGGACAGGCAAAAACTTTGTTAGAAAAAAGAGAAGAACCAGAAACAAAAATACATGAAGAAGCGGGACTCGAATTTTCGATAAATATGCAGCTTTCTGCACAATGGAAACAAATGTTTGAACAATTGTTTTCACTAGATCAAATGCCTCATATTTCTTTTGAAAAAACATTAAATGGGAAGCTCCGAGACTACCAACAAACAGCAGCAAATTGGCTTTGCATGCATTATACACAAAAGCTCGGTGCCATTTTGGCAGATGATATGGGGCTTGGAAAAACTATAGTGGTTATTGCCTATTTTTTATATCTTCGGGGTTACACCAAAACTTTGCAGATTCCCAAAACAGAAAAAGACACACCCATCCTGGTGATTTGTCCAACATCACTTTTAGGGAATTGGGAAGCAGAGCTGCAAAAATTTGCGCCAAAGCTAAAAATAGCTGTACATTATGGTGCACAACGTATAAAGAATAAGGAAGAATTTACACAGCAGGCAAAGGCAGTGGATATTATTTTAACCTCCTACGGTTTGACAACCAACGATGTTCAATTGTTTACGACATTCACTTGGCAAAGTATTGTACTGGATGAAGCACAAAACATTAAAAATGCTGCGACCAAACAATCTCGAATCATCCGCTCTCTTTTGAGCCTACACCGAATTGCACTGACTGGAACACCTATAGAAAATCGTTTGCTTGAGCTTTGGTCTTTATTTGATTTTATTCAACCGGGCTACCTAGGCAACATGACAGAGTTTAAGCAAGCATATACCGCTCCAATTGAAAACGATGGAAAAAATCAAAAAATGCAAGCATTAAAAATATTGATCCAACCGTTTTTACTTCGGCGGACAAAAAAAGATGCTCAAATTCAACTCAATTTACCAAAGAAATTGGAACAAAAAGCGTTTTTACATTTGAATGCAGAACAAATCGCACTATATGATCAACTTGTGAAACACTGCAAGGAAAATCAGAATGAAACCAACCGTTTCAAACAAAAAGGATTGATTATGCACGCATTAAATCAATTCAAAATGATTTGTGACCACCCTGCTTTATATTTGAAGGAAACAAAAAATCAAAAATGGGCGGAACGTTCACCAAAGCTTGATTATTGTATAGAACTTACAGAAAATATTTTGTTACAACATGAGCAGGTACTTATTTTTACACAATATATCAAAATGGCGCATATTTTACAATTTGTATTGGAAAAGCAATTTGCCTGTCAAATCCCATTTTTTTATGGTGGATTGGATAAAAAAGAGCGGGATCAGATCATTGTTGATTTTCAAAGGGGAGCATTTCCGATTCTGCTCTTATCTTTAAGAGCGGGGGGAACAGGATTGAATTTGACAGCTGCCAATCATGTCATTCATTTTGATCGCTGGTGGAATCCTGCTGTGGAAAATCAAGCCACCGACCGAGTTCATCGCATCGGACAAAAGCAATTTGTTCACGTACACAAGCTCATTATGAAAAATACCATTGAAGAAAAAATCGATCAGCTCATGAGTCAAAAACAAGATCTCAGTGATCAAATTCTTTCAACAGAAAACTGGCTTTTGCATCTCAGTTTTGAAGAATTTTTACAAATGATTACGATATGAAAAGAAAGGTAAGGACCCATACAAAATGGAAAGCATACAACCGATTATACCTGACTGCTTTATTTTGACTTTAAGCAATTTTTACAAAGGAAGTTTTTCCATCCTCAAAAATAAAATTTAGCTTACTTTCAATTCAAAATAAAGAAAAATCAGTTAAATAAACTAAGGACATAGCAAAAAGCTTCTTTCGTTCAGATGAATGTATTAAGATGTTAAAAAATTTTTTGGTATTTTTATTGACTCGATAAACCAAAAATATTCTATAAAAACATCAGTAAAGGAACTTGGTGAAAATTTCCTAAGTTGGTGACCCAATCATCACTTAACTGAAAAACAACCATTAAAGACACCTTTATGCTATAGACTTTATCATGAAAAAACGAGATATGGATTTTTACTTACAAATAGCAAAACATAAGTATAACATTGCGATCATCAAGTCACTTCCAAATTTATGGATAAGAACACAAAAGCCACTGGGTTCATAGCAGGAAAATAAACATGATAGCTTTTGCATATTGTTAACAATTCCACCAGCTCCTGAACGAAAGCAATTATAGGGTAAAAAGTACAGATTGCTTTCGTTCATCCACTTTAAATGATCATAGAAATGCACAATTTTCTTTTTATTACCTTTTATATCTCTTTGTCAAGTGAGAAATGATGAAAAAGCATAAAAGCACTTCCAAGCAAAATGTGCTAAAATAAGATTCATGTGAACCATCTAGAATTTATGTGAAAGTATGGCATTTTCCCTCATATCTAATACAAAACCACGACTAACAAAGAAAGATTTTTCTACTATTTTTATTAAATGAAACAAACGAAAAAAAGATTGATAAATCTCTTAACCTGTATTTGTAATCAATATTAGAAAACATATTAAATAAATTGTTTTTTTTCATATATGTTTGTTGCTTAGTCATAACATCTTACCATTGTTTAGGAAAGTCAGATCGCATTTGAACACCAAAATAGTTGGAGATATAGAAATCCAAAAGTTATAGAAATATTGAGATTTCAGAAATTGTGTTTGTTTTAATCGCTTTGATTTCCTGATAGATCAAAATACAACACTTTTTTATATTATGTACCAAAATAGAACGGAACCATTCTTTATAGTCCCTAGCAAACAGCCAAGACACGATGTTATCCAAGTAATACACGATAAAACCAAAAATTGGATGATACAAATATTTTATATTTTTACTAAAATAATAAAAAAACAGCTGAGCATATGTTCAATTACCTCAGCTGTTGTGATCATGACTGGATCGCAAACATAATTTCACATTCACATGCAACTTTTCCATGAACGGTTGCTTTTGCCACACCTTTTCCGACAGGTCCTTTTACACGAAGTACTTCCACTTCCAAGCGAAGTTGATCGCCAGGACGTACCTGCTCTTTAAAACGACAGCGGTCAATCCCGGCAAATAAAGCAATCTTTCCTTTGTTTTGTTCCAAATTCAATAAAGCGACCGCTCCAGTTTGAGCCAATGCCTCAATAATCAAAACACCTGGCATTACAGCATATTCAGGAAAATGTCCTTGAAAAAACGGCTCATTCATTGTTACATTTTTCACTGCAACTGCACGTTTCCCATCTTCCAACTCTAAAATACCATCAATAAGCAAAAACGGATAACGATGCGGAATAATTTCCTTAATTTGTTCAATATTTAAAAGCATGACCTCTGAGCTCACTTTCCATTATTTTCTTAAACTGTTGACCATACCAAGCATATCATTTGAATATTGAACAGCTCGTGCACTCAATTGATAAACTCTTTGCGCTGCAATTAAATCTGTAAATTCCTCACCTAAATCCACAGTAGACATTTCCAGCATACCTTGTGCAATACTGCCTTCACCTGCACCCAAAATTCGATAAACATCTTCAACCTGGATTCCAGTTCCTTCAAGATCTTGTAAAGCATACGTATTGTCACCCATTTTTTGTAACAGTTGTGGTCTAGAAAAATTTGCAATCGACAGTTTCGTTTCCACAATCGTATTATCTGGTAATTCACAATAAATTGTACCATCACTCCGAATAGAAATTCCTGTTGCATCTGCTGGCAAATAAACAGGCTCATTCCCATCAGTTAAAAGCGGATAGCCCTCAGATGTCACAAGCTGCACCAAACCATTCTCATTTGGTAATGTAGACAACGCAAGGGAACCATCTCTTGTATAACGCACCTGTACATTACCGTTGCCATCCGGCACGCCAACACGTAGAAAATCATAAGCATTGTTTAGCATCACATCCAATGAGCGATCTGTTGTTTGCGGACTGCCAATTCGATGTAAAATATCAGTCGTACTCACCAATGCTCCGACACCGGTTCGAATCCCTAGTGGAGTATCCCGTCCAACTTCATAATCAACTCGACGATTTGGCTGAAATTCCTGGTATAAAAGCTCAGAAAAGGAAGCCGAAGTTTTTTTAAATCCAGTTGTATTCCAATTTGAAACATTATTTGCAATTGTATCCAATTGGATCTGAATCTGCCCCATTGTATTGGCAGCTGTAATCAACGAACGATTCATTTCACATTACCCTCCATCCTAGTTAACTTTACCAATCTGATTGACAGCCATTTCCAACGTCTGATCATATGCCTGCAGCGCCTTTTGATTCGCTTCAAATAGTCGATATGCAGACATCATATCCACCGAAGTTTGTGCCAAATCAACATTGGAACCTTCAAGAAAGCCCTGATACAATGAGAACGTTGCACCATCTGGAACTTCTTGCAACGCCTGATTATCCGGTGCTTGAAAAATTCCTGTATCGACCTTAATCAATGTGTTTGGATTATTGCTATAGGCAATATTCATCTGTGCTGTCTGCTGATCATTCTCAAAAATCGTACCGTTTGACCGAATGGTAAACTCAGGTGTCTGAACTTGAATTGGCTGATTATTCGTATCCAAAACATAAAACCCTTGACTTGTAACAAGCTCATTGTTGGCATTCAAATGAAAATTCCCATTTCTGGTATAATAAATATCGCCATTTGGTGCCATAATTGTAAAGAAAAGTGCTCCTTGCTGACCCGTTTCTTCATCTGTCGGGATAAGACCTTCAACCAATGCAACATCTGTTGGAAGTGTCGTTTCTTTTAATGTTCCCGGATTCATATTAAAGATCTGTTCTTGCATATACACACCCGAGTTGATTCGACCAATTACCGTTCCCTGCTCAAAGCCAAATGAATGATCTGGGATCGTCTGCTGGGTATAACTGCGCATTAAAAGCTGAGGAAAGGCCCGCAAGCTACCTTGCTCCGCTTTATAACCTGGTGTTTGTGCATTGGACAAATTGTTGGTTAACATATCCATTTTTCGTTGTTGCGATATCATCCCCATCGCCGCTGTATAAAAGCCTTTAACCATCTCTCGTTCACCCTCTCATCCTCATTTATTCTTATCTTATTATAATAGTAAACACCCATATTTTCCATGGAAAAAACATTTTTTAAAGAAATGTTTAAAAAATTCCTGAGGCTACAGAATACAAACCAAAATATATTTTTCACTCCTTTTTACAAAGAGCAAAAGACCTAACGAAAACATTTTTGTCAAAAAAGTCAATTAAAAATAGCTTGTTTCTGAACATTCTAAACCAAAAAGACGCTTATTCAAGAAAAAATCCAAACAAGAACCAACATTTCATACTGAACCCAGAACACACGTTCAGTCATACATCGGAACAAATATTTTGAGGAATTTATTTATTGAACATTCTATCTGGAACAATTGGAATGCCTAACATACACCACCATTTGATTTAGAAATGTCAACTTTACATGCAAATGGTCTTTATATAAAGGGCATTTTATTTTCATATCACCTTCCAATGTATAATAGCGTCAAACCTTTAGCTCGTAAGTTACTTCAATCTTGATGTTTTCAGACATACACAATTCTATCTATCCTCATGTCATTCGTATCCCTTGGTTTGTAAATTTACCAACCTAATTCCTTCAAATCCCATTTCATGATGGACACTCTTTTTAAGCTCATCTTGCGTATTTGCTGTTAAAGTTCAGGACTTTCATCTGTAGCTTATACCTACCTGAATGTATAGTAAAAATCAGAACACAAATTTCATCCTTGCGTTCTGATCTTCAAATTCTAGGGATTTCTAATGGTTGAATGGTCTAAACAAAACCGAATAGGAAATAACGGTCATGGCTTATTATAAAATAAAAATGTTTTTTTTTACAGGACCTTTATACCTATTTTTCACCATCTAAAAAACAATGGAAACACGCACAATAAATCTTAACAAAAGATGGATACCTTATCTTTCATCATTTTTCTAGGCATATTGAGTGAATGAAAAACAAAACAATTCCTAAACACAAAATCGATAATAGATATAAAATATCAATGAAATGATAGACATTACTCAGATTGCCTATTTTCTGTACCAGAACATAAATGATTATGAGCCATAGCAAAAGTTTACCATACAAAACGTTCAATCTTGATATATCCAATGGTTTAAAAATATTAGATAAAAATGTAGAACAAAATATTTTTCAGGTCACTTATAAGGCTAGGATTTAATGAAAATCCTTATCCTCATAAATAAATATTTTTAAACAATGAAATTCATAAAACCAAAAAGACGAACAGATGTAACTCTTTATGTAAATTTTTCATCGGCTTGTTTCGTACTGACCTCTTTTTTCATATATTTTTAGTCATTTGGATAACATAAAAAAAGAGCCTTGATATTATCTTGGCTCTTTTCTCACTATTTAAATGTGGCAACAAGCTCATGATTCGAGTTAATATTTACACGTAGATATTCTGTAACTCCTGAATAATCTGCCAGATTGCTAATATCAAAATAGTATGTTGCCTGCTGGGGATTGTCAATTTTTAATTCAGCAGAATTTACAGTCGCTCCCCAAAAAGCATATTGCACTTCATGTGCCTGGATAATCTGATTGTTATAGACAGTAACATAAAAAGCTACATATCCTCCTCGATCGCTCCAATTCACAAGGTATAACCCATCTACTCCACCTAAACCTCTTATTTTTTCTATTGTTACTGAGTCACTGACATATCCGGCTTCGGCACTTTCGATACTCCAGTTTACAATAGAAAATACGATTGCAAAACCTAATAACGTTGCAATAATTTTTCTCATAAAAGCACTCCTCTCATAAATATGCTAAATATTTATTTTTACACATTTATGTAGAAATCCTTCTAAAAAATTTAAAAAATGCTAGGTGAAAACAAAATACCCAAAATAAGAAAACATTAAAGTATTATATCTTTACAAGATAACACTTTTTATTTCATTTTAAAAAATGACAATGTCTCTACATTTTCATTTGCTAGTTTCTCCAAATACTGTGCTTCCTTGGCGACATTCGCTAAAGAAGCATCCCGTGTTTCTACAGATTTTGTAATATCTAATGATGAAGCAGCAACTTCATCCGCTACCTCCGAAACAGTAGCCATAGATGAAACAACCTTTTCTCGTTTTTCATGTAAATCATCAACATGTACAGAAATTTGTGAAATACCATCTGTCATTTTCTGAATTGCACTTTGAATATCTCCAAATACTCGTTCTGTTTCCTGGAATGAAAGGGTTTGTTTTTCTGAAACTTCTTCTGTTTCAATGACAGTCTTTACAGTTTTTTCCATTTCAGTTCGAATGCTCGCGATTTTTTTCGCAATATCTTGGGTTGCTATATTTGTTTCTTCAGCAAGATCTTTTACTTCACCTGCTACAACAGCAAACCCTCTGCCAACCTCTCCAGCACGTGAAGCTTCAATTGAAGCATTCAATGCCAAAAGATTGGTTTGATCAGATATACTATTGATGGTATCAACGATTGAAGAAATTTCATGGATGCGCTCGGTTAATGAAGCAATGCTTTTTTCAATTCGTGAAATATGTGACTTTGTGACCTCTGAAGAGTTTTTCAATACATCCATTTGTCTAGAACCATTTTGCACAACCATCTGTACATTTTGGTTTTGATCTGAAATCAGTGTATTGCTATTTGTAACCTTATCAATTGTTTCTGAAAGCTGTTTCATCAATAGATGAATATCTTCAATTGTTTTTGCCTGATCCAAAGAACCTTTGGAAATTTCTGTGAAAGAACAAGAAATTTCCTTGCTACCATCCAATACGTCTTGATATAAAGCATTTAAGTTTTTTGCCACAGAGAACACTTCATTTGAAGATCGATTCAAACATGTGGTCATTTTTTGCAAAGTTTGAATGAGTTGATTTAATTTCCCTCCCAATACTCCAATTTGATCATTGGAAACAATGGGTATACTTGTATTTAAATGCCCCTGTGCAAGCACACTTACTTTATCTGCCATCTTAATAATTGGTCTTGCAATTTGATAACGAATCGCAAGATAGCCAACGATACAAATGGTTACACTAAGAATGCCACCAATTAAAGAAACCAACATAATTTTAAAAAGATCTGCTGTTGCTGTTTGCTCAATTATTTTAGTACTATTGTCTGCTAAGGAAAATAATTCATCACTTTGTTCTACAATATACTGTGCTGCTGTAGCATCCCCATTTATGAATGCGATCACCTTTTCTTTGAAAAGTTTCCAAGCATCTTCTAGTTGAGAAAACGATTCTAACGCTTTTGTAGGAAGTGCTTCGATATTTTCTTCTCGATTCCCATTTTTCAAATCTACAAATGTTTGATCATACTGCACGATCAATTCATTCAGCGTTGTCTTGATTTCTTGTTGTTTCTCTCCTTCTGTACTTGCATAAACCAACGTATATTTTGCAATGCTTTCTGATAATGCACGCTGCAATCCTGCAACATTAATGGTTCCACTTCTTGCTTTTTCATGTTGAAGTTGCACTGTTGTATATATACAAACAACAAAACTAATTAAAATCAGCGTTGTAAATAAGATACTAAATTTTTTAGTTAACGATATGTCGAGAAGAAAACTTTTCATCTTTCAAATGGCTCCTTTATACTATATTTAAAATAATAATTATGTCATTTTATCATAATCAATCAGACTTTAAACTTTATAACGATTTTTGTTAAGAAACTGTTAAATTATGTATTATTGGACAAGGATTTCTCCTCTGCCTAATTTGTTTTTTCCAATCATTCTCATTCAACTTTCCCGTAAATTTCATGTAAGGATTATCCTTTATAAGGAGCCAGCTCAACAAAGTATTAAACGAAGTATTGTGAAAAAGAAAGCTAGGTTTATGCCTGTGGGAAAACATAGTAATCAAAACAAAAGTTGGCAATTTCTTAAACAATATATTAAAAATTAGATCAAATTTTCAAACATCTGTTTACATTTTCATATTTATTTCGATATAAGCTAATTATAGTTATTAATCTAAAAAATAGCAAAAGACATGAACTACTATTTTTATAGAAGAACGAAGCTTTTCTCCCTCAAAAAAGCGAAAAACCATCGTTCTTAAAGATCGCCATAACAGTAAGTCATAAATACAATCCTTTTTTCCACACTTTTTTGTCATATTATGATCTTCTTAGCTTCACAATCTGGCTTGAACGAACATCTAACCGATTGAATCTTGATTGCAATATTTTATTTGCCAACTTACATTCACATTTTATATGAACGATATCAGCACTATCTTTGATGCTTTCACCTTCTCTTTTTCGTATGACCACATAAAAAAGCGAAAAACAGAGGTAACTTACTGATGAAAGGATTTCAGTCTAAAGAAAAGACAAGCGAGGATGAAAAATTTTATACTTGCTTGTTCGTTTTCTTTCAACACCATTCAGATTTCTCTTTCATTCCAATCGACGAACTATGATTCACAGGTGGATAGAAATTATTGAAACAAATCAAACAGAAAAAATTTTACTTCGACTTCCTCTTGCTTCTCTTGATCTACTGTCTCTTCTTCCTCAGAAACACTTGAACTGGAAAAATCCAAAAAACAAAGCGGAGGAAACAACACACACCACCAATTGGCACCTTTACCCTCACCCAATACAATTTTCAAAGCCTCATATGTTCCTGCTTGATACAAGGTACTTCCATACAATTTGGTTGGAAATTCTGTTTGCGTCAACTCAATAGTAAAAGGCTGAACCTGGTTTCTTTCTTCCATAATTGTTTCAATAATTTGACGCAGCTCTGGAATTTTATCCTGAATCACCTGTGATGCCTCTTCTTTTGTTTCATAGTTTTTAATCCATTCATGAATATCCGCTGCAACTGCATCTCGGATTTTTCTTTTTAATGTTTGATCGGAAATGGAGTCACTGTTTGCCAAAATCCGTAGCCGAATGGCATCTTCAGGAATCGCATCTTGCGCTGTATATAAATCTTGGGCAGCAGACACATCACGGATTGAAAAATAGCCATTTGTAGCCAAAAGAAATAGTAAAAATAAAAGAACCCATTTTGTTTTTCGCTTTAATTGATACATATTCAATTCCCCTTTGCTTTCTTTTCTTATCCAGCAGTATAGACAAAAGGAGAATCTTTTAAACTATTTTTTTCAAAAATAAAAATGTCAGCAACATAAATAAAGATAGACCGAGTCGCCATAAGCGATGTCTACCTTTAAGATTCGGATAAAAAACCATAGGTCATGCGGTCTTTCCCATTTATATCAAAAACCACTTCGGTTTGAATACTTGGATACACCTTTTTCATCAATTGGCATACTAAAGCAGCCTGTCCGGTGCCAACTTCAAAAGCAAGCATCCCATTTACCTGCAAATATTTTGGACTTTCAGAAATAATTTTCTCATAAAAATCCAGCCCGCTCTCGCCACCATTTAACGCATGCATCGGCTCATGCAACCGGACAATTTCATCCAGTGCTTCACAATCTGCCTGCGGAATATAAGGGGGATTAGAAACAATAATATCCAGATTCTTTGTATTAGCGGGCAAAGCTTCAAAAAGATCCCCTTTATAGAATTGAAGGTTTGCGCCGAGTTTGGCTGCATTTTGTTTGGCAATCTGAAGTGCACCTACCGAAATATCTGATGCCAAAACTTTCAACCTTGGATGCTCCAACGCCAAAGTGATTCCAATAATTCCACTGCCAGTTCCTATATCTAATAGCCGTAAAGACTTGTGATTGGGAAAATGACGGTTAAATCGCTGTAAAAGACCAGCTACCAGCTCTTCTGTTTCAGGGCGTGGTATGAGCACTTCTGGTGTTACCCAAAATTTTCGACCATAAAAAATTTCATACCCACAAATATACTGAATTGGCTCACCTGCTGCATGACGTCTAACAGCGGATTCAAATTGCTTTTTGGTAACTGATGGCATTTCATCACGAAGCCGCAAAGCTAAGTCGGTTTGCGTCCAATTTAACAAACGACGCAGCAAGTACGCAGCCGCTGACTCTTCACGACGATAATTTTTTAAAAAAGTGGAAGCCCAAAACAAGACTTCTGCATATGTCTTTTTATACATATTCTCCATCAGAACCCATACGTTTGGCTTGATCATCGAGCACCAATGCATCGACAATCTCATCAATTTTACCAGTTAAGATCGTATCCAACTTTTGAATGGTTAAACCAATGCGGTGATCCGTTACACGATTTTGTGGAAAATTATAAGTACGGATTCGTTCAGAACGGTCACCCGTTCCAACTGCATTCTTTCGATTAGAGTCATATTCATTTTGCGCTTCTTGCTGGACTTTATCATAAATTCGAGCTCGCAATACCTTCATCGCTTTTTCCTTATTTTTGATTTGCGATTTTTCGTCTTGGCAGGATACAACAGTTCCGGTTGGAATATGCGTCAAACGAACAGCTGATTTTGTTGTATTAACAGATTGCCCGCCAGGACCAGACGAGCAAAACGTATCTACACGAATATCATTTTCGTTCAACTCAATTTCAACTTCCTCTGCCTCTGGCAATACAGCAACGGTTGCAGTCGAGGTATGAATCCGACCACCCGATTCGGTCTCTGGTACACGTTGTACCCGATGTGCACCATTTTCAAACTTCAACTTAGAATAAGCACCTTTTCCATTAATCATAAAAATAATCTCTTTAAAACCACCCAGACCCGTTGGATTCGATTCAATCACTTCTGACTTCCATCCTTGCGCTTCGGCGTATCGGCTATACATTCGATATAAATCCCCAGCAAACAATGCCGCCTCATCACCACCAGCTGCTCCGCGGATTTCAACAATCACGTTTTTATCATCGTTGGGATCTTTAGGCAAGAGCAAGATCTTTAATTCTTCTTTGAGTAATTCGGCTTGTGTTTCCAAATCATTGACCTCTTCTTTCACCATTTCCCGCATTTCTGTATCCAACTTTTCATCCAACATAGATTTTGCATCTAAAAGCTGCTGGGCAATCGTTTTATACTGACGATAAGTTTCCACGGTTAATTGAATATCCGATTGCTCCTTAGAGTATTCACGCAGTTTTTTCGGATCATTGACAATATCTGGATCACTTAACCATGTATTTAATTGTTCATAACGATCCTCAACTGCCTGCAAACGATTCAACATCTTATTCACCTCTTTTTTCTTTCCAAGCTTTGAAATTTTCTATGATAGAATAGCTAATTTGACTTATTTTTATCTCATTCAGGCCGTCCAGGCACTTCATGACAATTACGGCATCTCGCTTCATAGTGCTCTGTTGCACCAACCAAAATAATCGGGTCCTCATAATGAGCTGGCAACCCGTCAAGCAGACGCTGTGTACGACTGGCATCCCGCCCACAACGTTGACAAACAGCATGCAGCTTCGTTACTTTTTCACTGATGGCCATCAAGTCAGGGACACAACCAAACGGTTCACCACGAAAATCTTGATCCAACCCAGCTAGCACCACACGAAACCCATAGTCAGCAAGCTGCGAAACCACCTGTACAAGATCTGAAGAAAAAAACTGCACTTCATCAATGGCCACCATATCATAATTCATCGTAACATGCTCCAAAATAGCTGCTTCATGTGTGATTGGTGTTGCATCAACTGTCTTGCCGCTATGCGATACGACTTCACGTGCTTTGTAACGATTGTCAATAGCTGGCTTAAACACCATTACCTTTTGCTTTGCCAATCGGGCGCGCTGAATTTCCCAAATCAACGCCTCAGATTTCCCTGAAAACATCGAACCGCAAATCAGTTCAATTCGACCATATCTTTTACTTTCATACATATGCTTAGCTCCTCAACCTGCAAAAAGAAAACAGGCAAGAATTTCCCTGCCTGTTTATTTGATTCAAATTATTTAAGACCGTATTTTTTATTGAAACGATCCACACGACCTGCTGCAGTCGCAAACTTTTGACGTCCTGTATAAAATGGATGGCATGCAGAACATACCTCAACTTTAATTTCTTCTTTTACAGAACCTGTTTCAAATTCGTTACCACATGCACATTTTACAGTCGCTGTTTTGTAATTTGGATGAATTCCCTGCTTCATATATTCTTTTCAACTCCTTCCGCCCTAAACCATTGATTCGGTTTAGAATAAGTGTTGGATTTGTCATAGACACATGAAAGCATTATAACAATTAAAAAATAAAATTGCAAGCCACCAACAATACAATTCCAAAAAGTTTTTCATCCAAAGAAAGATCAGGTACACAATGTGAAAGCCTTATTGATACTAAACAAACTTACTACTTTTTTCTAGAGAACACTTCAATGGTATAGAATCAAAAAAATAAACAGCTCCATTGATTATGTCAAAAGCAAAAATCAGAGAACTTCCTTCACTTTTTAACTTCTGTAAGCTTTGATTGAACAATTACTCAATCACTGTTTACACCTACTTTCTATCGAAATTGCATGGTAGATTTAACAATGTATAGCCTTTACTCACATCATGTACAAATCATATGCGTAAGCAGCATCTTTCATTCTTCATCCTCTATACTTTTCTATTCATTAAACAATCTATAATCATCAAAATATGTAGATCCTTAATATAAGATCATAAAGATAAAGACCTTCATTCTATTTTTTCAGATCTAAAGTCTGTAAAAATTCTTCGTTTGTTTTTGCATTTTTCAATGCACGTAAAAACTTTTCTGTGAAATCTGAGCTATCGCTCATTGTTTTGCGAACACCCCAAAGTTTCTCTAACTGATCCTTATCCAATAAAAGCTCCTCCTTACGGGTACCTGAACGACGAATATCAATCGCTGGAAAAATACGACGTTCTGCTAAAGAACGGTCCAGATGCAGCTCCATGTTACCCGTTCCCTTAAACTCTTCATAAATGACATCATCCATCCGAGAACCTGTATCCACTAGAGCCGTTGCCAAAATGGTTAGACTGCCACCTTCTTCAATATTTCGTGCCGCACCAAAAAAACGTTTTGGACGATGAAACGCAGCCGGATCAATACCCCCAGATAATGTACGCCCACTTGGGGGAATAATGAGATTATAGGCACGAGCCAGACGTGTAATGCTATCCATCAAAATAATCACATCTTTTTTATGTTCAACCAAACGCATCGCACGCTCCAACACAAGTTCTGCCACCCGCACATGATTTTCTGGTAAATTATCGAAAGTTGAACTGACAACATCCGCTTTAATAGAGCGCTCAATATCTGTCACTTCCTCTGGGCGCTCATCAATTAATAGTACAATGAGCTCCGCTTTGGGATAGTTACAGGTAATACTGTTGGCTATTTCCTTTAATAAATTGGTTTTACCTGCTTTTGGTGGTGCAACAATTAATCCACGCTGACCGAAACCAACTGGAGCCAACATATCAATAACACGGGTGGATAGTGGATACAGCCCTCTTTCCAGTTTCATTTGACGATTTGGGTACAATGCGGTAAGTCCCGGAAAATGCACCCGTTCCTTTGCAAGCTCTGGATTTTCTCCATTGACTGCCGCAATTTGTAAAAGTCCATGATACCGTTCATTATCCTTTGGTGGACGAACCTTTCCATACACCTTATCCCCATTTCGCAAATCAAAGCGTCGAATTTGTGAAGCAGAAATATAAATATCACCAGAACTCGGAGAATAATTCAATGTGCGTAAAAATCCATAACCTTCTGACTGAATAATATCTAGAACACCTTCCATATAAAAATGATTTTCATCTGCATCTGGATTTGGTCTCTCAGAAATCTCTGCGCTCTCCTCTTTAATAATTGACACAATCAGCTCTTTTTTGGTCAATTTACTATAATATGAAATTTTATATTTTCGAGCAAGCTCATATAACTGTTTTAAAGTCATATTCTCCAGCTCTTCCATTCGGACTTGTTTTGACATAAATTCACCAACATTCCTTTTTTTATTTTCTACCATTCATTTCATTTGAGTATTCATCGATTTTATAGGTTAAACGAATATTTAAAATATTAAATTTTATTTTTGTATGGTCAATAAACTTACTTTTATATATGAAGTAAAAATCGAAAGGTTATTGATCGAACGAAGAAGCGGTCAGAGGCATATCACAAAAACAAAATGCTGAAATCATTTTTAAAGTATATAATATTATTGTACAGCATTTCCGCATAAAAAATAAAGCATACATTCTAAATGTGAAAAAAACTATGTAGCTATATGCACAAATCTACGAAGACTGATTACACAATCAAATCTCTTGGAAGCTTTAGGGAGTGGAGTATACTCAATAGATTATCCCGTATATTATTTGATGTTTAATCTATGGTACATTTTATTTCTTTACAGTTATTGCCTTTTGCAAAAACAACCTAAAGGTTTACCATAGTTTATTTTAATGAATTTTATCAGACAAAAGTGATGTGGTGATCTTTTACAATGCAAAATGATAAGCACTTTCGATCTATTTTATACATAGGGAATTTACATGCTCTATTCTTCTCCTCTACTACAGATGAAACCACCTATTTATGAAAAAATATAACCATTGGCAAAAAATCCCACATATATCTTGAAAAATGTTTTGAAATCATAAAATGAATGCCAAAATCCTGGTTGACACTGGTTCGGTTATAAATATTAAGAAAACAAAGTTCTTCTTAAAATTACATTCTTTTTATAAACAGAGCAGATCAATCATAAAAAAAGTGCACAAACCTTTAAGGTTATTGAGAACAGGATAAAGATGTTCATACAAATAAAGAAGAAATGATTTCTTAACTTGTTCACTTTGAATTTTCAAGGAGATTATAATGGATATAAAAATATATGCGATAGCACGGATTTAGCAAAGTATAACAAGAAATAAATCACTCTTCAAAAATAAGTATCTTCATCTCTGCCTTGGTATAACTTATACAAAATCTTTTGTCAACTCAACTGTCCTATTGTATAGTCTACCATCTGATTTACCCAATGCAATTCCTTTCACAAATTATTTTAATCTCGCCAATTTCCCTTGAAAATTATGCGTTCCTTCAATAAAGCGCACCGTACCCGTTTTGGCACGCATTACAACAGACGAAGTAGTCGCTTTCTTTCCTTTAAATTGTACACCCTTTAACAATTCTCCATCTGTAATTCCGGTTGCCGCAAAAATCGCATCATCACCCTTAACCAAATCATCCATATAGAGTACCTTGTTTACATCATCAATCCCCATTTTTTTACAACGTTGTACTTCTTTTTCTGTTTCGGGTTTCAATCGTCCCTGAAATTCACCACCAAGACATTTTAAGGCGACCGCTGTGATAACTCCTTCAGGTGCACCACCTATTCCAAACATAATATCAATTCCAGTTTCATCAAAACATGTGTTGATTCCTGCTGCCAAATCACCATCTGTAATCAGTTTAATTCGCGCACCAGCTTCTCGAATTTCTTGAATCATCCATGCATGGCGTTCACGATCTAAAATGGTTACCAAAACATCAGAAATCTCTTTGTTTTTCGCTTTTGCAACAGCTTTTAAATTATCAGTTATGGAAGCGTTAATATCAATACAACCAACACATTCTGGACCAACTGCAATTTTTTCCATATACATATCTGGTGCATGCAAAAGATTTCCACGATCGGCAACAGCAAGTACAGCAATTGAATTCCATCCACCTTTTGCTACAAGATTCGTTCCTTCCACTGGGTCAACTGCAATATCAACCATAGGACCTTTACCCGTTCCTAATTTCTCTCCGATATAAAGCATCGGTGCTTCATCCATTTCTCCTTCACCGATCACGACAATTCCTTCCATTGGGATGGTGTCAAACATTTTTCGCATCGCCTCAGTTGCAGCATGATCTGCCTCATTTTTCATACCACGTCCAACCCATCTAGCAGACGACAAAGCCGCAAGCTCTGTCACACGAACAAGCTCCATTGATAAACTTCTTTCCATCTGATTTCCCCTCCAAAATTTATATTTTTTCTTTATTTCAGCTCTGCTTCAATATTTCTGCTTCCTCTGGTGTAATGTTTTCACGCCAAATTCTCGCTCCAAGTGCACACAGCTTCGGTCCAATTTCCTCATATCCCCGATCAATATGCTCTACATTAAAAATTTCTGTCGTACCTTCCGCCATCAAACCAGCGACAACAAGAGCCGCACCAGCTCTTAAATCTGTGGCACGAACCTTTGTTCCCTGTAAATGTGTTGGACCATTGACAAATGCATTCATTCCCTTTACCTTTACATCTGCACCCATACGGGCTAACTCATCAATATGTTTAAAGCGGGCATTGTAAATGGTATCTGTCACGATGCCATTGCCCTTGGCTTTCGTCAACAAAGCTGTAAACGGCTGCTGCAAATCAGTAGGAAAACCAGGATATACAAGACTTTTAATATCAACCATTTTCAGATCTTCTTTACCATAAACAACAATGCGCTCATCATCCTCAATCTCAATCCGAACGCCCATTTCCCGCAGCTTTGCAATAACCGATTCTAAATGATAAGGAATTACATTATCAACAACCACTCTTCCACCACAAGCCGCACCGATAATCATATATGTACCTGCTTCAATTCGATCTGGAATAATCGTATGATTACACCCTTTTAAAACATTTACACCTTCAATTCGGATTACATCTGTACCTGCTCCCTTAATCTTTGCACCCATATTGTTTAAAAATGTTGCAACATCAATAATTTCCGGTTCCTTTGCTGCATTTTCAATAATGGTTTGACCTTTGGCATATACGGCTGCGAACATAATATTAATCGTCGCACCAACGCTGACAACGTCCAGATAAATTCGAGCACCAACCAGCTCTTTTGCACGTAAATAAATGGCACCATGCTCATTTGTAACCTTAGCGCCTAAAGCTTCAAATCCCTTAATATGTTGATCAATCGGACGTGGTCCCAAATAACATCCTCCTGGCAATCCGACAACCGCACTTTTAAAGCGCCCTAGCATTGCACCCATTAAATAATAGGAAGCACGTAAAGACTTCACTCTGCCATTAGGCAAAGGCATATTGACCATATTGATTGGATTTACAGAAAAAACTTCATTTTCAAATGTGACTATGCCGCCAATTTCCTCCAATAAATCTTTTAACTGATATACGTCTGAAATATTGGGAATTCCTTCAATCATAACAGACTCTTTTGCCAAAATTGTCGCAGGAATCAGCGCAACCGCACTGTTTTTTGCACCACTGATTCGAACCGTCCCGTTTAATTGATGTCCACCTTCTATTTTTAGTTTTGCCATGAAAAACGCCCTTTCTCGTGGATCTTTATCGGGAATATCCCATAATTTTTATCGAATGATCAGTCCTTTTTTGACCAATCTGCCAAAAACTTTTCAATCCCTTGTTCAGTCAGCGGATGATGAATCATTTGCTCAAACACTTTATATGGAATCGTTGCAATATGCGCACCACTTAAGGCCGCTTGTGTTACATGCATTGGATGTCGGATTGAAGCCGCAATAATTTTGGTTTGAATACGATGGATAGAGAAAATGGAAGCAATTTCTGATATCAAAGTCATTCCTTCCTGACCGATATCATCTAAACGTCCTACAAACGGAGATACAAATGTTGCACCTGCACGTGCAGCCAGCAATGCCTGATTCGCTGAGAAAATTAAGGTTACATTGGTCTGAATGTTCATCTGTGAAAATTGTCTCACAGCCGCCAACCCTTCTGCTGTCATTGGGACTTTAATCGTTACATTGAGATGGATAGCCGCCAACTTTTTTCCTTCTTCCACCATACCCGCAGCATCAAGTGAAAGTACTTCGGCACTGATCGGACCATCAATCACTTCTGTAATTTCCTGAATTCTATCCTCAAAGGTAACATTTTTTTCTTTTGCCACCAATGATGGATTGGTTGTTACACCTGAAATAAAACCTAAACGATATGCTTGCTTAATCTCGTCTAAATTTGCCGTATCAATAAAAAACTCCACAACTTCGCACTCCTTTTTATGTATAACAGATTTCTGGTAAATTGTATAACCTGTTTTTCTATTGTATATCGTAAAAGCTATGACTGTCCATTGTATTTATGATCTGAAAAACCACGAAATGAAAATAGCTCCTCTATTCCATTCAAATAAAAATAGTATTTCCACTGCTATAAATAAACAAATGCTTTCTAAAGCTGGTTGTCAATCGCTCATACAGAATCAAAAAGATTGTTCAAAAACAAAATACATCCACGCATCATCTTTACAGATCAAACCGAAAAAATAAAAGTCCCGGGCTTTTGATTTGTTCTTTGCGTACAATTTGCTTATACATGTGTATGCATCTATGAGCATTATTTATAAGAAAAACAAATCCATTCCTTATTTCTCTCTTATAAACAACACATCAAGGCACCACACAATCACAAATCTTTTCAAGCTTCGAGACCTTTATCCTTTGTGTAACACGACCTCACCTATTAAAACAATATGTTTTGGATTCATTTGGCTCCGAAAATCATTTTACTTTTATTTGCCAGTCTTTATGCTTTACCGTTTGAACCAAACTCACGAATTTTCTTTTTCACTGTTTCTTTGATCATTTCACGACCAGGACCCAGATATTTACGTGGATCATATACTTTATCATCTTTTGCCAAAATCTCACGAACTACTTTTGTAAACTCAATCTGATTCTCTGTATTTACATTAATTTTTGCTGTCCCAAGAGAAATGGCTCTTTTAATATCTTTCTCTGGAATTCCTGTACCACCATGCAGCACCAAAGGCAAACCCGTTTCTTTCCCAATTTGTTCCATGCGATCAAAACCCAATTTTGGCTCACCTTTATACGGACCATGTACAGAGCCAAGTGCTGGAGCCAATGTATCAATATGTGTTTCCTGAACCAGCTTCATACATTCCTCAGGAACAGCATACATCGCTTCGGCATCACTAACAATCAGATCATCCTCTTGACCACCGACACGTCCTAGCTCAGCTTCTACAGAGGCATTGACTTTTATAGCTTCGGCAACCACCGCTTTGGTCATAGCAATATTTTCTTCTAATGGATGGTGTGAACCATCAATCATAACGGATGTAAACCCTCCGTCCAACGCCGCCTTACAGCTTTCAAATGAAGAACCGTGATCCAAATGAATCGCAACCGGAACCGTAATATGATATTCCTCCATTAAAGCTTTGGTCATGTCCACACACAATCTATAGCCTCCCATATAGCGTGCAGCACCTTCAGATACACCCAAAATCACAGGGGAGTTTTCCTCTTGTGCAGCTTGTAAAATCGCTTGTGTCCACTCCAAATTATTAATGTTAAATTGACCCACTGCATATTTTCCTTCTTTTGCTTTGTTTAACATTTCCTTCATGTTTACCAGTGACATCATACAATCCTCCCATTTGTTGTAAGTCGTATCAACAGCATTTTATATACCTATCCTCTATTTTTTCTTATTTTTATTTTTGCTTATTGTTCAAATGATATGTCTTTATGATACTGAGTGCAATTTAGGCGGTTTTTTTAAGAACAAATGCAATGCTTTTCTACCCGATTCAACAGCTCATTCAAATCAAACGGTTTTGGAATTACCTCGATCACGCCAAGCCCCAATGCTTTACTTGCCAATTCCACTTCTCCAAACGCAGTCATTAAAATGGTAGGGATTTGTCGTTTTTGTTTTACCATATGCTCAATGAATGTAACGCCGTCCATTACTGGCATCTTCATATCTATAAACGCAAAATCAAAATGCTGTTCTTGAATCAATTCTAACCCTTTCAAACCATTTGAAGCAACTGAAACCGCCCATCCGTTTTGGGTAAAAAATTCTTGCAGCAGCATACGGATTCCACTCTGATCATCGACAACGAGAATGTTTCCTTTTTTGCACATTTCAGAACCCCCTTATTTTGACATAAAACAATGTCAAAATAAGAAATTCTTTATAAAACCCAAAATTCCTTTTTCAATCGACAAAATTTCATAATTTTGTTATAAGGTCTGTTCATTTTTTAAAGCTGCTTTAATAAAATGTCTAAACAATGGCTGCGGTCTTGTTGGGCGAGAAATAAACTCTGGATGGAATTGAACCGCAACAAACCATGGATGATCAGCGATTTCCACCATTTCCACCAAACGACCATCAGGACTTGTCCCAGAGAAAACAAGTCCAGCTTCCTCCATTTGCGTACGGAACTCATTATTGAATTCATAGCGGTGGCGGTGGCGCTCATAGATGATAGATTCTTCATAAGCCTGCATCGCCTTTGTTCCTTCTTTTACTTTACATGGGTACAATCCAAGTCGTAATGTACCACCCAAATCATCGACATCTTTTTGTTCTGGCAACAAATCAATAATTGCATACGGTGTATCTGCATTCAGCTCAGAAGAGTGTGCATCCACCAATCCGACAACATTTCTTGCATACTCAATACAGGCGACTTGCATACCTAGACAAATACCGAAAAACGGAATTTGATTTTCTCTGGCGAATTTCGTTGCCAAAATTTTCCCTTCTACACCACGATCTCCAAATCCACCTGGAACCAAAATACCAGCCGTATCTTTTAAAAGCTCAACTGTATTTTCCTCTGTTAACTGCTCAGCATTGATCCATTTAATTTTCACTTCTGTATCAAAATAATAACCGGCATGGCGCAACGCCTCTGCCACAGACAAGTAAGCATCTTGGAGTTCAACATATTTTCCCACCAAGGCAATTTGCACCGCTTTTTTTAAGCTGCGGATTTTGTCAACCAATGTAACAAATGCACTCATATCTGCTTTAGGAACGGAAAAGCCAAAATGATCACAAACAATTTGATCCATTTTTTGTGCCTGCAAAGCAAGTGGAACCGCATATAGCGTATCTGCATCCTCACATTCAATCACAGCTTGGGTGTCAATATCACAAAACAATGCAATTTTATCTTTCATCTCTTTTGGAACCGGCTTTTCCGTACGCAAAACAATAATATCCGGTTGAATGCCTAACCCTCTTAGCTCTTTGACACTATGTTGTGTCGGCTTGGTTTTCATTTCACCTGCTGCACGCAAATAAGGCATCAAGGTACAATGAATATACATAACATTTTTACGTCCCATATCTGCTTTCATCTGACGAATAGACTCAATAAACGGCAAAGATTCAATATCCCCAACTGTTCCTCCGATTTCTGTAATCACAACATCAGAATTTGTTTCCTTACCTGCGCGAATAATCCGCTCTTTAATTTCATTGGTAATATGCGGAATCACCTGAACGGTACCCCCCAAATAATCGCCACGACGCTCCTTTTTTAGCACAGATAAGTAAACCTTTCCTGCTGTTACATTGCTATATTTATTTAGGTTGATATCAATATAGCGCTCATAATGCCCCAAATCCAAATCCGTTTCTGCACCATCATCGGTTACAAATACTTCCCCATGCTGATAGGGTGACATTGTACCTGGGTCTACATTAATGTATGGATCAAATTTTTGAATGGTCACGTTTAAACCGCGATTTTTCAACAACCGCCCCAAGGAAGCTGCTGTAATTCCTTTCCCTAATGAAGATACAACACCACCTGTTACAAAAATATACTTCGTTGACATAGTATTCCTCCTAGATCATTTTTCCATAAATTTATTTCAACCTTTTCATAACACATGGGACATTATAGAATAAAAACAATCCTTTTTATTTTATCCACAGGAAAGAACAATTGGCTTAAAATCGTTTTCTTTAAACAAATATGCCTGATTATGCCTACTAACACTCTGATCTGTTGAAAAGTCCCTTTATGTATTTACAATTTCCTCATCAAGCTAAGCCCCTTTGAGAAGTGCTGCTTCTATGCAATGACCAAAAAAACAAGCAATCATTCTTCTTACATTTGTTCAGGGCTCTCCCGATCGATTGTACCTATATTAGACACAAAACAAAAAATGCTCCCATCCATAGACAGGAGCATCAATTTTTGAGCCCAAAATTGATTCTAACGATTTTTATATGGAATGTCAAGAATGGCAAGTCTTCATTTTCCTTGGAAAATACACAGGTTATCGTTCTCTTTCATCTGTCAGACCATCTGTTAAATCTTCTTCATCAAGCGCACGATCATCATCCTCTAAAATAAAGCCCTCATCCAAATCATCAACTGCATCCAAGTCCATATCATCTTCTATAGCAATGCTATCGTTGATGTCCACTTCTTCATCATATTCTGAGACAATAAATTCATCCTCATCATCGGCGAAATCTTCGTCATAAATATCCTCATCCAATAAATCAAAGTCCTCATCATCTTGTGTTTTTGATTTTTTACTTCTTGGTCTGGAAGTCGTAATGATATCATCTTCCAACTTTTCAAATGGATACCATTCACATAACCCCCATTGGTTATCCCCAACACAAATAAAACGACCATCAATATTTAAATCTGTATAAAATTGAACGATTCTGTTTTTAATTTCCTCATCATTCAATCTTAATTGTTCACTTACTTCCCTAAACATAGATTTAAAGGAAATGGGCTCCTTTCTATCCTGTTTCAAAATCTCATACGCCAAGTCTACCAAAGATATTTCTCTAATATCCAATTCCTGCTTTGCAGCCATGTGCGTTCTCATCCTTCCCATATCAATATATTCAATTCCAATTCATGAAATATAGACACATTCAATACTTGTAAATGATTCGCTATACTGGTTTAGCCTGATCAAAAACCATACCATTCATTATAATCCAATTCAATCAGATTATACCAGTTAAATTTGCAAATTTTCCTTTGCTTCTTTTCTTTTCAAACGTTTCAGAGGACATAACACTCTGCTTCAATGATTTTCCCAAATTTTAAATCAATGAAATACTTCTGTACCATTTGAAAGAATCGTAGGAAAAAATTGATGTGTAATTTTAAAACAACCGATTCTTTCCTCACATAAAAATAACTGATAAACAAATGTAACCTGTTTTAATATACCTTGCTCATAGCAAATTTCAATTGATTCTGTATCTGTGTTAAAATCCATCGTACCGTATAAAGTTTGATACTGACTTTTTGTTTTTTGTCCCACAAGAAACACATGATCCTGTTCTATCGATCCTGCTCGCTTCAGTCGTATACGAGTACCATCCAAAGCTACCTGCAACTCAGAAACTGTTTTTTGCCCGTCCATGATTTCCTGATACGACACAATAAGCATATCACCTTGACGATGCCATACTGATTCTGTTTGTATACATGATCGATCCTCATGTCCGTTGACTGATACAACCTCTGTTTCAAGTACAAGATGGGACTTCTTTTTCTCCAAACCAATCATCCTTCTTTGTTTATTTTCTTATACCTTTTCATTATTTAAGAATTTGAATCAAAAAGCAATCCTTTTTTAAAGGTTTAAAGAGAATCCGATCAACACATACTAAGCATATTCAGCAAAAAATTTCCAAGTGTGAGGTTTGATATGAAAAAACAATCCCAACCTTTGAAAAAACGAAAACATAGACGACGGTTTTTGATGTTGTTTCTTGGCGGAATCTTGATGGCTTTTTCCGGTTTCCTTTTGGCAATTCATTTGTCTGATCCCCCTTCACTTGAAGTAAAGCAAACAACCATTCTGTACACGCATACTGGTGATATTTTGGGTCAACATACATATGGACAAAATCGAAGCTGGGTACCTTTATCTGAAATCAGTCCTTATATCATCCAAGGAACATTGGCGATTGAAGATCAAAATTTTTATACACATCATGGCTTTGATTATAAACGCATTTTCGCAGCGTTGCTTGTTGATTTACGCCATATGTCTAAAGTACAAGGAGCTTCAACCATTACACAGCAATATGCCCGAAACTTATATTTAACGCATGAAAAAACATGGAAGCGAAAATTAAAAGAGGCCTATTATACCTTGAGGTTGGAGGTCAAATATGACAAAGATACACTGCTTGAAGGCTATTTAAATACCATCTATTATGGGCATGGCATGTATGGGGTTGAAGCTGCCAGCCTGCATTATTTTGGCAAATCTGCAAAAGATTTAACACTTAGTGAAGCCGCCTATTTAATCGGCATACCAAAAAATCCGAGCCTATATACACCGATCGAACAACCAGAAGCCGCAAACAAAAGAAAAGCAGTTGTTCTTTATGCAATGGAAAAGAAAAACCTCATTACAGCCAATGAAAAAAAAGAAGCTTTGGCACAAGTCTATGTTCCAAAACAGATCACAAAAACCAAACACCCAAATGACTTCGCACCTTATTTTCAAGATATGGTAATGAAAGAAGCTGCTAAGATTTTACATGTCAGCACAGAGGAAATTTCCAAATATGGGCTACGCATTTATACAACGCTGGATCGGAATATCCAAGAAAACTTGGAACATGTTGCCAAACAACAAATGCCCAACAATTCTGAGGTTCAGCTTGCCATAATGAGCATGGATCCAAAAACTGGCGCAGTAAAAGGATTGATTGGCGGCAAAGATTATGCGACCTCCCCGTTTAATCGTGCTACACAAGCTAAACGGCAGCCTGGGTCGACCATCAAACCAATTTTGTACTATGCCGCCTTAGAAAATGGTTTTACACCGGCCACCACCATGAAAAGTACAGATACTGCTTTTACATTGGAACATGAACAAACGGTATATCGCCCAGCAAATTTTAATCATGCTTATGCTGATGATTTCATCACGATGGCTTTGGCTATGGCAGTTTCAGACAATATTTACGCAGTCAAAACGCATCTGTCACTTGGAATGGACACACTTGTCCAAACTGCCAAAAAAATGGGCATTCAATCTGAAATGCAGGCGGTTCCAAGTCTTGCACTCGGTTCCTCTCCAACAAGCATGAGTGAAATGCTAAATGCTTATGCATTGCTGGCAAATGGTGGGAAGACCGTTCAACCGACTTACATTCAAACCATTGTTTCACATGACGGGAAACTCTTATATTCCAAACAGACTGAAAAAAAACAGACACAAATTCTAAATCCACAAAATGCATTTTTAACCACCCATATGATGACTGGAATGTTTGATTCTTCTTTAAATGGTTATATGCGGGTCACCGGAGATTCCATTGCTCATCTACTCACACGCCCTTATGCAGGAAAATCTGGTTCTACAGATACCGATGCTTGGATGATCGGTTTCACACCTTCCCTTTTAACTGGCGTATGGATTGGCTATGATCGAGATCATCTACTGGACAAACCAACAGAAAAATTACTTGCCAGAAATATTTGGATAGATATTATGGAAAAAAGTTTGGCGTATACACCGATTGAAACATTTGAGCCACCAAAAGGGGTCACAGGCGCATGGATTGACCCGAAAACTGGACAGCTTGCTACAGATGCTTGTCCGCAAAGACGCTTTGTCTATTTTAAAACGCAGGATGTTCCAACCACTATCTGTAATAGTCATCCTGAATTACCAAAACAAAAGCAGACTGAACCTAACAAATCTTGGCTAACACCTTGGAAAAAATGGTTCCCTTTTTAAATTGAATCAAAATTTTTCCAAAACAAAAGCAAAATAGGTCGTTTTCCTTTTAGCAATCCATTTGCAAAAATCACGCAAAAAAGAGGGATTTATATAAAGAAAGAAACAATGAAAAATCCCAGATTCCTTGCACAACTCCAAAAGTTAAACAAAATATTGTACAATGCCTAGGCTGGAATAAAGACGATATTCAATCGGACTGATTCCAGCCGATTTTGCTTTTAAGCTTTTATGATTATAAGGATAAAATAGACCTTCATCTTATCCTTATTCATCTAAAGAAAGGTAAATCCTCCCATACTATACTTTCTGCTGAAAATTTTCTCATAGATGACATGCCTAAATCATTTCTTTTACATCATAGACTTTGAAATAGTTATTTTTGGTCAAATCTTTCTTTCAGACATCCGCTGCATACATACTTGTTTTTCTTGCCTTTCTTGCTTTTCTGCCATGTAAGATCTCATAAACCAAAAGCGTAAACAATGTGAGTCCACCTAAAACCAAGTACATATTCGCATACCCTGTAAATGGAATGATCAGCCCTAAAATATATGGACCAAATCCAAGGCCTGCATCAAGAAAAATATAAAATGTAGATGTCGCCAAGCCAATACGTTTCGGACTAGCCGCCAAAACCGCAATGGCCTGCGCACTTGATTGAATATTTCCAAAACCAAGGCCCAGTAAAATACCTGCCAACAGTAGCGCAATTGAACCTTTTGCAAATCCTAATACAAAAAGCCCGGCAGAAAATAATAAAATAGCTGGATACATGACGATATTTGCCCCTTTATTATCCAGCAAACGACCCGTAAATGGACGTGAAATAAAGATTGCAACAGAATAAACAACAAAGAAAAAACTTGCGGCTTTTACCAAATCTAACTCAAGTGCATATGCGTTCATAAAAGAGAGTACTGATGAGTAACAAAATGACCAAAGCAACGCAACCACGGAAATAGGCAGTGACTTGACTTCAATAAAATGAGAAAACGCAAATAATTTTTCTCTTTTTTTCCTATGAGATGTAACCGGCTGCATACGTAGCAACAAAGCAAGAATCAATCCAATCACAGATAACGAAGTACAAAGCGCAAAAATCAATTGAAATCCTGTGTGATGCATCATAAACAAGCCAATAAATGGACCAATGGCTGTTGAAATGTTGAGCTCATACTATAGTAACCAATTCCTTCTGCGCTTCTTGAACGCGGAATAACTTGCGCAACAATTGTGCCTGTTGCAGTACTGGCCACACCCAATGCCATTCCGTGGATAAAGCGCGCCAAAATTAACAATAAGATTCCTGCTTGAACAAAATAAAGCATAGATGTAAAAATCAATAAAATTAAACCGGTAATCAATGTTTTTCGGTGCCCAAATGAATCAATAAAGTAACCCGTAAACAAACGACCAAGTAATGTGCCAATAATAAAAATTCCCGTAATCAGCCCCGCTTGACTCACTGTTGCATCAAAAGTATTGGTCGCATAAACACCAATAATCACAATTAATAAATAAAATACAAATGTAAGTGTCGCATTAATCGTTGAAACCAGAATAAAATTCTTTGTCCATAATCTTTCAACCTTCATTTTGAATCTCTTCTTTCATCATGTAATCTTGGACATATTCTAATGTCTGAAATAGAATGTGTTTATGTTCAGGAGAAATATCTTTTAGCATTTGAGTCTCCAACGCCGAAATTTGTTCTCGACAAAAAACATACATCTCTTCTCCTTTTTCTGTTAGCTGGATAATTTTCTCTCTTCGATCCAGTCCAGGAATTTGTTTGACAAGCCCAAGTGCTACTAGACGGTTCACACGTTTTGTAATGGTTGGTTTCTCAACTTCATAATAACGTGATATATCCACTAGTGTAGACGCACCGTTGATTTTGATATAGCGAATGACCTCCCATAGTACATAAGACAAACCGTATGCATGCAATTTCTGATTCAAAAGCGCAATAATCGGCCGGTATGAAGTAATAATTAATTTAAAAAATCCTTCCAAACTCATACATCCTCTCATTTAGTTAACCTAGTTAACTATTAACTAGGTTAACTAAATTCTGTAAAAATGTCAACGAATTTCTTTGTTATCAGATGTTTTATAAAATAAATGTCTACGATTATCGACTGGTTATGATAAAGAAGACCTGTCTATCATCGACAAAAAGCTTTGGGAAACATTTGCTCAAACCTATAAATATTCGTATAAAAAATCATGGTCATTATTTTCATACATAAGATGAAACCTAGAAAAATTATACGGATATCTTATAAAGATTAAATAAAAAATGGTCGATGGAATAAAAATCATTGCTCGATTTTTATCATTTCATATTTCTAACAGCCCAAAATCACCGCTTAAAATATTTTAACATATGTATGATACCTATTCATAACCGAATCTGGTCAAAGTCACACTGCTATACCAAAATCACTTTGATCTACAGAATAAATTTACAAGGATTCTTGACTACTTGATACGGTTTTAACACTTAAACCAATCGTAACACTCAATCTTTACCATAACAATAAAACAGCAACTGCGATTGGATGCAAGGCGGACAATACCAATGATACAAAAATATTCTATTTGCAAAAAAAGGCTTATACATTATCCAATTGATAATATATAAGCCTCTTTTGGTTATATCATTTGAACTTGATGAAGATTTGCTAAAATACCACCTTTTTTAATCAATTCATCATAAGTTCCTTGTTCCTCAATGCCTTTTGGTGTTACAACAAATACTTGATCGGCATTGCGAACGGTTGCCAAACGATGTGCAATTACAATGGTTGTACGATTTTCTGAAAGTTCCTCTAGTGATTTTTGAATGATTTTTTCTGTTTCTGTATCCAATGCAGAAGTGGCCTCATCCAAAATTAAAATGGGAGGATTCTTTAAAAACATACGTGCAATAGCCAATCGCTGTTTTTGACCACCTGATAATTTTAATCCTCGTTCACCAATTTGTGTTTCGTATCCTTCAGATAAATCTTGAATAAACGAATCCATATGCGCCCTTTTCGCTGCTTCTTGAATTTCTTCAAAACTCGCATCCAGTTTCCCATAAGCAATATTTTCTCGAATGGTTCCTGTAAATAAAAACACATCCTGCTGTACAATTCCGATTTGTTCACGAAGTGATCTTTGTGTCATATCCCGAATATCTACACCATCTATTGTAATGCTTCCTTGCTCCACATCATAAAATCTTGGAATTAACGAGCATATCGTTGTCTTACCTGCGCCAGAAGGACCGACAAAAGCAACCGTTTGCCCTGCTTGAATTGAAAAAGAAATATTTTTCAATACTTGTTTTTTTCCTTCATAACAAAAATCAACATTTTGAAATACAATATCCCCTTTTAAAGCTGAGACTTTTTTTGCATCGGACTTATCTTTAATTTCTGGCTCTTCACTTAGCAAATCACGAAAACGTTTAAAACCAGCCATTCCTTTGGGATACATTTCCAGTAAAGCTGTAATTTTATCAATCGGTTTAATTAAAACATTGGTATAAAGAACAAAGCTCACCAATTCCCCATAAGTTAAACGTCCAGTAAAACTCAACCATGCACCAACTACCAAAACAATCAATGTCAATAAACGCGTTAGCATATAAATACTTGAATGTGTGCCTGCCATAACCTTATATGCTGTTAATTTTGCTTTACGAAACAAAGCATTTTGTGTTTGAAAACGGCTCATTTCAAATTTTTCATTGGTAAAAGATTTCACAACTCGAATTCCGGACACACTATCTTCAACACGACCATTTACATCTGCAATTTTCCCATACATTTCTTTCCATGCCCGATTCATTTTACGATTGCTGTATACAATTAAAATGATCAAAAGTGGTACAATCACTGCAACCAAAATAGCAAGTGTCGGATTGACTGTAAACATAATGATAAATGCTCCGACAAACGTCATAATCGCAATAAAAAAATCTTCTGGACCATGATGTGCAAACTCCCCAATATCAAACAAATCATTTGTAATCCGACTCATGATATGCCCTGTTTTTGTATTATCAAAAAAACGAAAGGATTGTTTTTGCACATGATTAAATAATTCTTGACGCATATCTGTTTCAATGTTAATACCTAGTTGGTGTCCTAGATAGTTGACAATAAACTGTAAAAACGTACTTAATACATATACAAGTAATAATAGAACACTGACCTTTACAATGACATCCCATTCACCAGTGGGTAGGAGTGCATCAATAAACCATTGTACGGCAACAGGAAAAGCCAGTTCTAAAACAGCAACAACAATGGCACTAAAAAAATCGATGAGAAATAATCGCCGATGTGGTTTATAATAAGAAAAAAATTGTTTGATCATCGCATAGACTCCCTCCTTTTTTCCAAAAAATTCATTTCCATTGGTTTTTCTTTCGCTCATGATAATAGACCTTGCAAGTGTATCATTTACCTATGACTTTCTCATCCATAGGTTTACACAGATAAAACGTTACAAAAAAGAACATTTCTTTTCTGTAACGTTTGTGTCAGTAATAGCATATATTTCCATTTTATATCCCCTAGATTAAAGCAGATCATAGGATAAACAAACCGGTTTATTTGTTCGAGGATCCGTCACGATTCGGGCATCAATCCCAAAAATCTCTTTCAAAACATCATTTCGCATAATTTCATCTACACTTCCTTGTCGCACAAGCGTTCCTTCGCGCATTGCAATCAATTGATGAGAAAAACGTGCCGCATGATTCAAATCGTGCAACACCATAATAATTGTACGGTTCTCTTTTTCATTTAATGTTTTTAATAAGTTTAACACCTCTAATTGATGCGCCATATCTAAATATGTTGTCGGCTCGTCCAAAAAAATAATATCTGTCTTCTGTGCAAGCGCCATTGCAATCCATACTCGCTGTCTTTGTCCGCCTGATAAAGTATCAACAAAACGATATTTATATTTGAGCGTACTTGTCATTTCTAAAGCCCAATCAATTATTTCATAGTCCTCTTCTGTCAGCTTCCCAAAACCGGATTGATGTGGATAACGTCCATATGAAACAAGCTCACCCACCGTAAGACCCGCGGGACTTTCTGTAACCTGTGGTAAAATGGCCATTTTCTTCGCAAGATCTTTTGTTTTCATTTTTGCAATGGCTTCTCCATCTAAATACACCGCCCCTTTGGCATGAGGAATAATTCGTGTAATGGCCTTCAATAAAGTGGATTTCCCACAACCATTTGGTCCGATAATGGCTGTAATTTCTCCTTCATGAAATTGTACAGAAATATCCTGAATAATTTGTATATTGTCATATCCAACCGCAATATTTTTTACCTGTATATGATTCATACTCCTGCCCCTACTCTAAAAGCGCTTCTCGCGAACGCCTCCTACATGATGAAAAACTAATCTTCTAAACAATCATTTTACTTTGTAAAAACCTTTTGGATATCATCAATGATTTGCGTATTTGCAATTGCTCCTGAATATAACCAGCTTTCGTTTGGTGAATATGTATATACATGTCCAGCCTTTACAGCAGGTACAGATTGCCACAGTTTATCACTTAAAACTTCTGGCTTCTCACCATCACTATTGATTAAAAAGATATAATCCGCATCTAATGTGACGAGCTTCTCAAGAGAAATTGCACTCCAATTCGCAGTTGCACTTGCAGAAATTTCTTTTACAACTTCTGGAACCTTTAATCCCAAATCCTCATACATTACCGCTCCACTCGAAACATTTTCACCAACAACAAAAAAGCTGCCTCCAACTAGCCAAATTGCTGCCGTTGATGGCATTTCACCCTGTTTAGCAATCTCGGCTTTAACAGTTGCTATTTTTTCATCATATTGTTTGAGTACATCTTCAGCCTGATCTTTCATTCCTAAAACTTCACCAATTTGCAGCAACTCTGCACGCCAATCATTATTCACTTCCTTATCTACAACATAAGTTGGTGCAATTTTACTATATTGTGCATATTTATCCCCTTCTACCATTGCCGCCGATTCCATCAAAATAAGATCGGGTGCATAACTTTGCACTGTTTCAAATGGTAAATCATGCGCAATCACAGGAACATCCTTTAAAGCATCCTGTAAGTAATTTTGAATACTTGTGCCATCATTTACACTCCACTGAGCAACTGGTGTAACACCAAGCGCAACTAAGTGATCTTCTAAATAAGAAGCAATAATCCGTTTGGGATTGACTGGTACTTGCACCTTATTTCCAATTGCATCAACCAATGTTTTTGTTTTTACTTGTGCTTCTTGCTGCACATCATTCTCTGGATTGGTATGATCCCTACTTTCCATGCCACAGGCTACAAGTGACATTACTAGTAAGCTAGAACAAACTATTTTATAAAATTTTCTTGATGTGAAACCATTAGACATTTTTCTACACTCCTGTTTATGTTATAATGAACTCTACACTAAAAAAATGAGAATCATTTTCAACAAGAAGACTACCCGAAAAGTTAGTCTATGTCAACAACAATTTTAGGAGTTTTATTATGCCTGATAAAAATATATTTAAAAAGTATTTCATGCATCATAGAAATGTATTTTTTCAAATTGGGATCTTTATTTTTTCCTGTATTTTGGTTTGTCTTGCGATTGGAATCTCTATTCGATTTGGTGCAAGCAATCTAACCTATCAACAAATTTGGGATGGCGTTTTTCATTATGATGGAGAGAATTTTGAACATGTCATTTTACATGAATTAAGATTCCCGCGCGCAATCGCAGCATTACTGGTTGGGGCTGCACTTGGTGTAGCTGGTGCAATTATGCAAGGAATCACACGCAATGCATTGGCCTCACCTTCCATTATGGGCATAACAGCTGGTGCATCCTTCTTTGTTGCAATTGCCTATGCCATACAAGATCAACCTTCATTTTATCAACTGATTGCTGCCTCCTTTGTTGGAGCAGGACTTAGCACAGCACTTGTATTTGGCTTAACGGCTGTAAGTCGTGGGGGAATTTCACCAATAAAGCTTGCGTTGGCAGGAGCTGCAATGACTGCCTTACTCAATTCACTATCCACTGCAATTGGATTAAAATTTGATATTGCAAAGGATATAAGCTATTGGTATGCAGGCGGACTCCACACAATTCAACCCATGCATATTCAAATTGCTTTTCCATTTGTTATTATAGGAATTATTCTTGCCATCATTCTTTCACGTTCCATTTCAGTTTTGAACTTAGGAGAAGATGTCGCAAAAGGCTTGGGTCAACGTACCAACCGAATTCGAGTGTTATGCACAATTGCCGTACTTTTACTTACGGGGGCTGCGGTTTCAATTGCCGGAATGATCGGATTTGTTGAACTTGTGGTTCCACATATTGTCCGTGCACTTGTTGGAGTTGATTATCGTTGGATCATTCCAATGTCTGCTGTTTTTGGGGGCACGCTTTTATTGTTTGCAGATATTGTAGCACGTGTTGTGAATCGTCCTTTTGAGACTCCTGTTGGTGCAATCACTGCATTAATTGGTGTACCATTCTTTTTATATTTCGCACGAAAAGATGGGAGAAGTTTATCATGCAAGGATTAAGAAAAGAGCGGATTCGCTTTTCCATCTATATTTTAGGATCCATTATGCTTATCATCATAGGTATCCTTATCAGTATCCATACAGGTTACTTAGATATCCCTATTTCCAGAATGATTGCTACATTTTTAGGAAAAGGTACCTCTGCAGATATACTGACCATTTTTGAATTTCGCTTACCACGCATTGTAATCGCTCTTTTGGTCGGAATGGGCATTGCCATATCAGGAACAATCTTACAAAGCATTTCTAAAAATCCGCTGGCAGATCCAGGTGTACTTGGAATCAATGCTGGTGCGGGATTTGCGATTGTCACTTATACATTCTTCATTCAAGGACTGATTTTTGCAGGCAGCCCACTCTCTGTTTTTGTAATGCCACTGATTGCATTACTTGGTGCACTTTTCGCTGCTGGAATCATTTATTTGCTGGCATGGAGAAAAGGAAGCCTGTCTCCTACACGTATGTTACTCGTTGGAATTGGTGTAAATGCAGCATTTGGCGCTGCAATTACAGTAATTCAATTAAAAATGGAACCAACCGATTTCATGAAGACCGTCGTTTGGCTTTCAAGATCGATATGGAGTTCTTCTTGGACAATGATTTTTGCGTTGCTTCCTTGGCTTCTTCTTTTTATTCCGCTGGCTTTTTATAAGTCTCGTGTACTTGATATTCTTTCACTTAATGAAATAACCGCAATTGGCGTTGGCATTTCTTTAAATAAAGAAAGAAGAAATTTATTGCTGATTGCAGTACTGCTCGCAGGAGCTTGTGTAGCTGTCGGTGGGGGAATTACATTTTTAGGACTAGTCGCACCACATATTGCACGCCGCCTGGTTGGTTCTTGGCATCAGCGTATTCTGCCGCTTAGTGCATGTATTGGCGCCCTGCTTGTTTTATTTGCAGATATTCTTGGCCGTATTGTGATGTCTCCAGCAGAGCTGCCAGTTGGAATTATTTTATCCATGATTGGAGCACCGTATTTTATTTATTTGCTACTAAAAACAAAATAACCAAACAACGAGACAGTTGAAAAACATAAATAGACTGATGAAAAATCACATGGATCAATCACTTTTCAGATCTGATATCATGTGATTTTCCTCCGTTGATATCTATATTTCAATCTGCTTTTTGAATCATCAATAAAAATCATATATTCTATCTTCTTCTTTTTTGGGGCAAGTATCATACATAAAACAAGACCAAATGAACATAAACATAATAGATTTCATAGATTATGAAAATCATGCACGAATTCTGCTCAGCTCTTTTTCTTATAGGTGTTATGCCAACATAAAAGCAAAAAAATAATTTGAACCAAGCAAAATAATTTGACACGATCTTCTGTACTTTTATCCCTGTTTACCAGAAACTCAAAGAAACATCATCCAAAACGATTGCAGGAAATTCATTACAGCCGGTACAACAAAATGAAAAAATGGGTCAAAAGTGACTGCACGCGCCGGATCAAAAATCATACAGAACAACAGAACCAAAAACACATAAAAATAATATTTCTCCACCTTTTGACGCGCGCTGATTGGCATATAACTCTCCACAATTCGGTACCCATCAAGTGGTGGAATCGGCAATAAATTAAACAAAAACAAAACGACATTAATTTGAATAAACACTGCCAAAAAATCGCTCAGTGTAGCAAAATAACCTGTCGCTGCTGAGCTAACCCCAATCTGAATCAAAATATAAAATAAAACCCCGACTGCTGCCAAAAGAAAATTGCTGAGCGGACCAGCAAGACTAACCAATACATTTCCGAACCTACCATATTTTAAACGGTTTACATTGACTGGAACTGGCTTTGCCCAACCAAACCCCATAAAAACCAGGGCGAGTGTTCCAATCGGATCTAAATGCGCCAACGGATTCAATGTTAGTCGTCCCATTGCTGCCGCAGTATGATCGCCAAGCGCATAAGCAGAATATGCATGCGCAAGCTCATGAATTGTAAAGGCAATTAAAAGTGTAATAATCAAAAAAACAAGATATTCAAAAGAGCCAGTGCCAAACATTTCTTACTCCCTTCCATATGCTATTTTATATAAAATATGATATAATGATTCTAGCTTTTTACAAGTAAGATATCTTTACCACTTTTCATTGAAACAAACATAGCCCACCCATTTCACAATCAAAATGATGACAAGACGAGTCAAAATCTCCAAGTGAACCGACTTAAAAATCTTATTAGAATCCATTTCTTCTGTTCATTTTCGCAGCAATTGAAAAATTTCCTGCAAAATAATCAAAACGATTTCATTGATCTAGATCAAACAAAATACCATATATGACCACCAAACCGATTGTAGATCACACCGAAGAACAAAAACAATAAAATGCAAAAAAAAGTAACCGACACCATAACAAAAAACGATTGGAGCATGAAAAGATAAAATCATCGTCTTTTTTGAAGATATCACAAAGAGAAATAAGCTATTTTTTGATCCATTGTTCCATCAAAATCCTTATGTACAATCCAACTCTTTTCATAGCGCCTTTCTTTTATAACTTCTATCTCCCAAGCAAATCAAAAAACAATAGAAACTCAAGCCCATTTCACGACTGATGATAAAACCATATCCCCATAGTTTTTGTGCTTAGCTAACCTTAGGTCGAATAAAAATTTAAAATGACACCTTTAACAGTCAAACCACTTTCAGCACTCTAAAGACCATACAAACCTCCTTTGCAATATATGTTCTTGAAGTAGGTTTGAACTTTGAGCACATCAACAAAATAGACCAAAAAGAAGCCTTCAAAAATGATTCTATTGCACTTTAGATAGAAATATCAAAAAATTATATAATTTTTACAAACAGAACTTACACAAAATAAATCCGCTTTTTCACTATTAATGTTCAAATCACTTTCCAATCTCTTATTTCAATCTCTCATTTCTCGCAAATAGGCAATATAAGTCTCAATTTGTGGATCACCTGCTGCTCGCTGCAGTATGAAATCTTCAGGATAAAATAATTTAATATCTGTATACGTCTCTGTTAAAAACTGAACAAATTTAGATAATGCTTCAATTTCTGTATATGTATTGGTTCCAGTTTTAATATAGATATTTGTATCATTCAATATATTGCTTGGCAAAACGGTATACGGACGATTCGAACTTTCGTCTATATCTAAATAGTAGGACGGATCAATATCTAAACGGCACAACAAAGCCGATAACTCATCATAAACAAAAGCATTTTCCTTTGTTACTCTGGAATAGTCAACATATTGAAACAACTTCCGATTTACAAAACGGTCACATAAGTCTTTTAGAATATCATCTGGCTCATCCAACCACAACACAAAGCAACTGCCAAGCATATATTCATCCAATCGCAAATAATCCGCCAATGTAACTGTTCCTGCCAAAAACGGCTCCATAAATGAGGGTAAATAGGCAAACGAGTAATCTGGATTTGCATACAGATATTTTGCTCGCTGAAAAATTTTACTTAACACAATTTCTGCACTTCTAGTAACTGGGTGAAAATAAATTTGAATATACATCTGATAACGGCTCATTAAGTAGTCCTCAATGGCATGCAAGCCTGATTTTTTAAAGGCAAGCCCGTCCTTTTTTCGCTGCATGACACGCAAAATCCGATCCAAATCAAAATTGCCATAACTCACACCTGAAAAATATGCATCCCGCAGCAAATAATCCATACGATCAGCATCAATTTGGCTGGAAATTAGACTGACAATAATCGGATTTTGATACGTTTTGGAAATAACATCCGCCACATGTTGTGGCAAGTCTGAATAAAACTGTGTTAAGCAACTATGAATTTCGGTATTTCCCAATAAAATCTGCTTGGTAAATTCCTCGTGCCTTAAATGAAAAACTTTTTCAAAAGAATGCGAGAAAGGTCCATGCCCCAAATCATGCAAAAGTGCTGAACAAAGGGCAACCAGTCGTTCCTTTTCATCCAGATCTTTATTCCATTTCTCATCAACAATTCTTCGAACAATTTCATACACACCAAGAGAATGTGAAAAACGACTATGCTCAGCACCGTGAAAAGTGAAATAGGTTGTCCCCAGTTGACGAATGCGCCGAAGTCTCTGAAATTCTTTGGTTTGAATCAATTCCCAAATGAGTCGATCATATACATGAATCTGCCCATGAATCGGATCTTTAAACACTTTCACTTCCCCTAGCGCACCATTTTGTTTTTGCATGCCATTTCACATCCCTTAGATCAAATCTTTTCTAAACATAAGCAAAAGTAAGCACATTCAAAGACAAACTGTTCCATTCATTTTTCTTAATTATAACGCAAATATACAAGTACCGAAAATAAAATATCCCAAAAATTGCAAAAAGCAGGATAAACCTGCAATGATTTGAATCAACCCTACGATTTCTTAGCAAAGGAATTTGAAATTTATAGAAAACAAAATTTACAGAGCTTTTATTTTCCATTTCAAGCCAATCACTTACATTTCCCTTTGCCAAATCAGGAAACCAAAAAAAATAGGAAATGCCACAAAAAGAGTGCAAAATTTCCTATTTCAAGCCAAGCATTACAATAACTAGAAGCAAACCCATACACCCAATTGTTTTATATTTTTCATCTACTGCTGTACCATAGATGAATATAGAGGCTGCCAAAATTGTGCCTTTAAGTAACCATACACTTCCTTTTATTTAAGAACCGTAAGCCATTTTTCCTATCATTTCCAATTCAAACACAAACAAAAAATTTTAAATCCTGCTCTTTGTATGGTAAATTTCTATCTCTAATTGGCTACCAAATGAATTTTCCAATAAAACCTCTCGGACCTAAACTATGGAGATTCTCTAACGATGACAGCGTGGTTTAACCTTTTCAATCAGTTCATCCTCTGTTCTGGCCGAAATGATACGATTATTGACAAACACAAACGGCTTTTTTCGTCCAGGTCCACAGTATGATTGGCAACCTTCTAAAATTGTTGCATTCGGATCAATTTTTTTCAACTTTTCAATCAAACTTTTCCGATTGACTGCCTGACAATCTGGACAAATCCGAAACTCATTTTTCATTATTATGCACCTTCAATCTTCAAATCATACTTCCTCCTTAACATCAGTCCAGCGATCTTATTTTTCGGAAAAAAGTTCTCATTTCTTTTAAAAATACCCAGTAAAATCTCTATATATTTTACCCATTTCTGGGTCGGAAATCAATTGAAGCCAAGATAAATTTAATAAACTACTACACTTTTAGTTCCCAGAGGTATATCTATTCAAAATTTGGTTAAAGATAGGTTTAAACACCCTGCTATTATTAAACAAAATCACAGAACAAAAAAGAATAGAAAGGAAGATCACAATGGATGTAAAAACAAGACAGGACGCTTGGACACATGAAAATGATGTGCTTCTTGCAGAAACTGTACTCAGACATGTTCGAGAAGGAAGTACACAACTAAATGCTTTTGAAGAAGTGGGAGATTTATTAAATCGAACCTCTGCTGCATGTGGATTTCGATGGAATGCTGTCATTCGGCATAAATACGAGCATGCTTTACAATTGGCAAAAAAATACCGGAAAGAAAAAAAACGAGCAGAAAGTCAAATGAAAAGCGGAAAAGAAAGAAAAAATCTCTTGTATACGCCCCCAATGGCGCAATTGAAAGAACCTATCGAGCAGGTTTTCCACAATGAAATGCAAACAGAAGAAAAATCTCAAGATCCAATTATCTTACCGTCTGCTGAGATATTCGTTACAAATGATGAAAAAATAGAGGAAAATCATAAAACAGGTGTACCAACCCAACCACAAGGCATGTATATTCCTGAAGGGAAAAAGTTGGAAATTGGAGATGTTATTGCCTTTTTGATGAATATTAAGCAGCAAACTTCTCAAAGTTCATTTATAGAATATGAGAACATGCGACTAAAAAAAGAAATTCACAGTCTACAAGCTAAAATTCAAGGACTTGAGACACAGATTAAGAAACTCGAATCTGAAGCAAACACAATGCACGAAGATTACGATACTGTCATGAAAATTTTAAATCGAGCAAGAAAGCTGGTATTATTTGATGAGGAAGACAGTGGCTCAGTCCCAACCTTTAAAATGGACAAAAACGGAAATTTAGAAAAAGTTGCAGACTAATCCATACGTAATTTTAAACAATGGAAATAAAAAATCTAGTGAAATGATAGTCAGCAAGCAATGCATAACAAATTGACTGATCGCTCTTTGATATTGAGACTGGACAAAATAAGAAAAATATAATAAAAAAATCCAATATCAATCTATCTAAACTCCGATTGATATTGGATTTTTCTATAGTCATCTAAGAAAATCAATCTCATTTGGGAGATTTTCGTTAAGTGTATCGCCATAAAAGCAAACCCTAATTCATTTTTTGCCTCCTTTGTACCCTAGATTGAAAGTCAAATTAGCTTTCAGGAATCCAAAAACCAGTTCTACATCTATTTTTCTTTTGTTTGTATATTTCCAGTTTTTTCATTTGAAAACCGTTTCATCATTTGATTTTTCAAGCAGTCTCAAGTGAAATTATTTTAGAATCATTCAACTAAACTATACCGCATTTTTCTTTAACTGAATAAGAAAAACAGGATACACATTTATCCATTTTGAAATCCTTTTACCTGCCCATTCAGCCAAATGATGCGCCAGACCAGATAACAGTTCACTCATTTCCTCCTTGACAGTTGTCCACTATCCTGCTATTTTTCTAAACATGTGGCGATTACAAATCCCAAGCCAAAACGAGCGATAAGGACTTTCATATACACCTTGTTTTCCTACCTTTTGTTATAGGGTATTCTCTCGCTGATCTCTATGAAAAAGCAAACACAAATTTTCTGCTGCTTCAGATTTGTGTAATGCCTCTTATCACTTACAATGCCTGTGCTGCCGTAATTAATGCCAGCTTATATACATCATCCGCATTGCAACCGCGAGATAAGTCGTTAACTGGTTTATTTAAACCTTGAAGGATTGGACCAACCGCATCAAAACCACCCAAACGCTGAGCGATTTTATAGCCAATATTTCCTGCATCCAATGTTGGGAAAACAAAAACATTGGCTTCACCCATTATTTTTCCATCTGGCATTTTTTGTTTCGCCACTGATGGAACAATCGCTGCATCAAATTGCAACTCACCTTCTAAAATCAGATCTGGTGCCATTTGCTGCGCCAACTGTGTAGCCTTAACAACCTTCTCAGTTTCTTCTGACTTTGCTGAACCATTGGTAGAAAAAGAAAGCATTGCAATCTTCGGATCAATGCCAAATTTTTCCGCTGTTTCTGCACAGCCAACTGCAATACCAGCCAAATCTTCTGCATTGGGATGAATGGTAATTGCACAATCTCCAAAAATATATCTTGTATCTCCCTTTTCCATAACAAAAACACCAGCAACCTTGCTTACGCCTGGCTTGGTTTTTATAATCTGTAGTGCTGGACGAACTGTGTCACCCGTTGAATGAATCGCACCACTGACTAGACCATCCGCCTCTTTCATATGAACAAGCATTGTACCATAATAGTTTTCATCCTTTAATAACTCTTGTGCCTGTTCTTCTGTTGCTTTTCCCTTGCGACATGCTACAAATTCAGCAACCTTCTCGGAAAAATTTTTATCTGTTGAATGATGTAAAATTTGAATGCCATCCAATGATAAACCTAGAGACTTTGCTTTTGCTTGTAATTTTTCTGCCTCACCAATTAAAATTGGAACAACAAGTCCTTCCTTTGCCAATCGGACAACTGCTTCTAAAATACGAATATCTTCCCCTTCTGGAAACACAATTTTTTTATTTTTTCCTTGTACCTTCTCCTTTAACTCATTAAACAACTTCGACATGTTGACTGCTCCTCTCTGTATTTTTCTATATTTTATAATACTTTTATCATACAACTTTTAACAAAACTTGAAAAGAATAAGAAGCAAAATAAGCAAGTGATTACATCTGACCTTAAACTACAAAAACAGCCTAACGTAAGAGAGCAGAAATTTTTTGGCATATGTATTTTATAAAACAAAAAGATGCTGAGTTCAAAATAAAAACAATCACTGGAAGAACGTTTTCCCTATTCTAAACTTACCATCTGGTTGCTTTTGTAAACAATATCTTCTTAACCTTTATTGCAAGGTTAAAGCTTCTTTTATTGCACCAATTTATGATCATAAACTAAAAGATGAACACCCTAAAGTATACATGTGCAACAAATAATAAAAACAAATGATACAAAATACATAATGAACAGCTTTAAAAAGATTTGAATGCACGAAAAAATCTGTTTTATTTTAATTTTAAAATATTATATTGTTTTATTTCAAGCTAAGAAAGAAAATATTGATGATTCATTAACATACAGTACTTATCAATAATGAAACAAACAAAAAAGTTTATTTTACCATTTATAAACAAGCTTCGATATGACCAAAGGAAAATGATACAAAACAGTGTCGCTCCCTTTCATCACATATGCACTTATCTTACTTTATTTTGATTGTAAATTTCAGAAATGAGTCTCCTCTTTATCATTTTCCATAATGCTATGACTAGAATTCTATCTTTTCTTCAACCCCTAATTGAGAACGGAATTCTGCAGTTGCATTTTCTAAGTGAAATATTTTCAACTGATATCCTGTCTGTTCATTGTATATTTTTTGCATAGCTGGTGTATGACTTAAAACCATATTCGCAATAGTATCATCTGCTTCAAATACAGCTTTTCCATAATATCTTAAAAAACCTGTATCTTTCTGAGCGCATAACTCAATATACGGATGATTCTGCATTTGCTTATATACCTCTTTAAACGAACCAATTCCAAAGTATATTTTATCATTGGATAACATATGAAATGCAATCGGACGACATTTAGGTTTGTTACCATCTACTGTTGTCAAGAAAAAAACTGGACATTCTTTCAAATAATTTTCTACCTTTTCAATATTACTCATATATTTTCCCTCCATTATTGATTACCTGCTGCTTGTCGTATTTTATAATTATTACAGTTTAATTATATATCGAATGATTTACATAACAAGTACGATATTTTATAATACCTACTATTTCATTGGATACTGAGGAGAGGAGAGAATAGAATATGAAAAAAGATTTATACGGAGCTTGCCCATTTGTTACCACACAGAAAATTTTACAAGGCAAATGGGCAATTCTCATATTACATTATTTGAGTGATGGTCCAGTAAGATTCAATGCATTACAAAAAATGGTACCCAACATGACACATGCCACATTATCAAAACAATTAAAACAATTAGAAGCATATAACTTGATCATTAGAAAAGAATATCCACAGATACCTCCGAAAGTGGAATACGATTTGAGTGAAGTTGGAAAAAATTTTTTACCCGTTTTAGATAGTATTAAAGATTTTGGGAATAAATACATTGACTATTTACAAACAAGACAGTAATTCAAAATAATCTTTTATTTCATTACTATATTATTGAAAAATAAAAGATGTTTACGTTTTGTTCCTTACCCTGTCAATCTTTTTGTACCCATATAATCTCACACAAGAGAAATCGTCAGCAGACTTCTGCACATGAAGCAAGGACTATTTTCTTTACGCGCATAATGATTTATCATTTTCCCCAAGCAAAACAAGAACAAATTTAAGAAGAGATACAAGATGTCCTATGTCCTCTAAATAAAATCCCCAAAACACCGATAAAATCAGGTTTGGGGAACATGTAACAACTGATGAAAAGATAATCAGAAATCCTTTTGAGTTTTATGTTCAATCCAAAAAGTCTATCCTTTCTTTACGTTTAAGACTTTTCTTCCAATATCAAACCGCCAAATCCAAGCAAAACATTCGCACTTCCTCTTGGACATGTTATAATTAGAACGAATTCAATCCATAAGGAGGTTTTTATTTATGAAAGAGATGCCAACAGAGGGACGGCGTGTTGAAGCTGTCAAAACAACTGAGGGCTGGTGCTCACTAAACATATTTTATCATATGGACTGGCCTGCATGGAGACAAGTTGATCAAGCGCTGCAAACCGAATACATCAATCAATTGATTGCTGTTTTAAATCAATGGACAGAGGTAGAAGCTGCTGAAAAAGGATCACATGCTTTTTACTCCGTACTTGGTCAAAAAGCCGATCTACATTTTTGGATTTTACGTCCAACAATGGCAGAAATTCATGATGCACAGCACCAGTTAGAAAAGCTGCCAATTGCAGACTTCTTTATCCCGGCTTACTCCTTTGTTTCCATATTAGAGGCAAGCAATTATTTGCCAGTTGAATTTACTGATGACCATCCGATGGTTCGTGCCAAATTGTACCCAACCATTCCAAAACTTATGTATAGTTGTTTTTACCCAATGAATAAAAAACGTGATTTGGATGACAACTGGTATATGCTTTCACTTGAGCAACGTCGTCCACTCATGGCTTCACATGGTGAGACCGGACGCAAATACAAAGACACACTCAAACAATATACAGCTGGCTCCATCGGCTTAGACGACTGGGAATGGGGCATTACACTGATCGGCGATGATCCAGTCGAATTCAAAAAAATCGTGACTGAAATGCGTTTTGACGAAGTAAGTGCACGATATGGAGAATTCGGTCCGTTCTATATCTCAAAACTTCTTCCTATGGATCACATCCAAAATCATTTTAAACTATAACAATAAAAAATAACGTTAAAAACATATTCAATCATAAAACAGAGGTAAACTTAAGCACACTTTGAATTTTGCTATGTAGGAGCTGATAAAATTCTTAAATTACTTGCTTGGATTTACCTCTTTTTCCTTTTGTCTCCTAAATAAAAAAGTGCACCATATCTTTTTTCATTTCTTTTCACATTTCATACGCATTAGGCATACATATAAAAAGAATCACATACTGGCCCAGGAGGTGAAAAATTACATTGAGTGTCATTAAATATACGAGTAAAGATGTTGACTTGCTTGCTCGATTAATGCGTGCAGAAGCAGAAGGAGAGGGGCAAGAAGGCATGTTAATGGTGGGAAACGTTGGTGTGAATCGTGTGTTATCTGACTGCTTAGATTTTAAAAACATCCGCAATGTTAACGACATGGTTTTTCAGAGTCCTGGTGGATTTGAAGCAACACAAAAAGGATATTTTTATCAAAGAGCACGTGAGCAAGAAAAAAAGCTGGCCAAACGTGCTTTAGCAGGAGAACGGATTCATCCAGCAACATATGCGCTTTGGTTTTTTCGTCCAACTGGAGAATGTCCCAGCACCTGGTACAATCAGGTGAACTCTGGACGGTATAAAAATCACTGCTTTTTTATTCCAACTGAGCAAGATTGTCCGAATGTTTATCGTTAACAACTAGATATCAAAAACCAAAGCAAAACTGGTTTTTTTGTGTGTTCCATGTAGTTTTCTTTTCTTAGACGAGCGAGCTACAAATCTATAACAAATTTGGGCTTAATTTGTACTCTTCTTCTATAATAAATTTCACTCATGCAAAAGCACTAGAAAAAATATGTTCAAACCAGCTACTTTAATTTTCTGCAAAGACACTTTTTGTTCCTGTTTCTTTCAATAAAAAGGAGGTTTACCATGTACGGAAATCAAGAATTTGGAAATCAAAATTTGATGTATCGTGGGCAAGGCGGGTTTTTTGAGCCAGCTGGAGGTTATTTACCACCCAATTATACAGGAGCGGCTTATCCCAATGCACCGCAACAAGGGCAATCTGGTAGCCCAACACAACCTGCCATGATGACAACCGTTCCAAAAACAAGCGGTTCACAAAATCAAACCACATATGGTCCTTTTGGTGTAACTGGTCCGCGTCAAGAGGAATCCTATATTGAAAATATTTTACGCGTAAACGTTGGAAAGCTTTGCCGTGTATATATGACCTATGATGGAAGTAAAAGCTGGACAGATAAAGCATACGAAGGTATTTTAGAAGCAGCCGGAAGAGATCACATCGTTATAAAAGATACCCAATCAGACAGACGGTATTTACTTTTAATGATTTACTTGGATTATGTGGAATTTTTCGAGAAAATCAATTACTATTATTTTGTAAACAACTATTATATTTCCAATTTCACTGAGGCAGATTTGGATCCGGCAATTAAAAAAGCAATTTTTCCAGTTGGTCCGGCTGCTAGCACATTACAACAGTAAAAAAATAAAATCAAGGTTGGGGAATTTTATCAAACAATTGTAAATCAAGTTTTCCTATGAAAATCTTATGCCCACTGTGCAAAAGCATAAGTGCACACAGGCTGCTCGAAAAAACAATTATTTTGGCTGAGTTGTGATATGCACATCGGGCAGATTATTTTTTTAGAAAAATACAAGTACTTTGCCCCGGCCTTTGATTGATAATCGGATGGTGACCCAATGAAACAGATGCTTCAACAAGCTCAAATGATTTTTTTTGATATGGACGGAACATTATACGAAGGCAGAAAACATTATGATACATATGCCCAGCAACTTATGCTGCAAGTTCCAAAAAACAAACAAAAAAGCTTTTGGCATAATTATACACAAGCGATGAACAAGCAACTACCGTTAAAGCCTGGAACAATTTTCTTAAAACAATCCCAAAACATTATACAAGTTGACCCTTTCACATTATCCTCCATTTTTATATCAGACTGGAATGGAAATCGAGTTTATGAATCCATCCATATTAAAGATTTACCTTCTGACTGCTATATTCCTGTTGGTGATGCTTGGTGGATCGCTTATGTCTGTGCTGTTCAGGCGGGCAGTTCTCCGGATTTTTCCGCTTATGAAAAAACAAAAGAGATCATGTTGACTGCACAATACAACTTTCCCAAAACAAAAAATCTAAAAGAAAGTTTATCTCGACTAAAATCAAAACAAAAAATTTTCATTTGCATCACAAACAGCTATGCAGAAGATGCCAAAAGTTTGTTAAAATTTTTGGGATTGTATGATGTGTTTATGCATATTGTGGCACCTGGAAATAAACCACAGGAAATCAAAAATCACTTTTATCGATATTTGAATCTTTACCACTTGAAACCTGAACAGGCACTTTCTATCGGTGACAACATTTTTAATGAAATTATACCCGCACTGCAAATGGGTATGCCTGCCATTTTACTTTCTGATTGGGGGGAAGACTATACACATCCGAGACTAAAAATTGTTCCAACATTGGAAAATATATTCGATTAAAATCAGCTATAATTATAGAGAAAGAATCTTTTAAACATGATCTGCTTTCCAACGTAAAATCCAAAAACAGTCTAGGAGAACCACAAATAAAACCCTCTATCCTTACAAAGAGGCAAATTTTGCCACGCACTAGGTAGAGGGTTTTTCATCACATATTTTATGCGCTTTTTTCTTCTACTTTCTTCATATCATTTTCCTTTTTTGCTACCAAGGCAAGTTTGGGAACAATCCGCAACGCATTATCATTGCAATGATCCACGCATTTGCCGCATAACATACAGTCTCCAGCCGTAACATAAATCGCACCTTGATCAACTACTGGCACCAATATTTCCGAATCCGCAAGACATACCTGTTTACAATGATTACAATGGATGCATTTATCATGGTCTATTTTTACATGAAAATTCCCCGCTTTACCCACCACTTGGTAAAAACCACCGATTGGACAAAGCGAACGACACCAAATACGTGTTGCAAAAAACACTTCGGCAATCACAATAGCAATAAAACTCCAAACGCCAAGACCCGTTGCAAAAATAATTCCTTTCATCACTGTACCGATCGGATTAAACATTTCATAAACTGGAAGACTTGAAGCAAATGATAAAGCAAGAATAATTAACGCAATCCATATTTTGGTATAACGATTGACTTTGACATCGTATCGTTTTTTAATTTTAAACAACTTCCGCAGCCTATTGCAAAACTCTAAAATTAGGTTTACAGGACAAACCCAACCGCAGAATACACGTCCACGAATGAGAAAATAAAATGCAAAAATAGTTACAGCTCCAATTAGCAAAACAGTATGAACTGTTTTAGAAGCAAAAATAATTTGCAAGGCACCAAAAGGATCGGTTAGCATAATCCCCAAAATTTCCGAGGACGATAAAGTCCCGAAAAAAAAGTTTTCACCCTCGATTTCAGCCAAGAAAGGCGTTAAAAATAAGAGCAGGACAGCAAATTGAACAATTCTTCGTACAATCGTCCACTTTGGCAGCTTTTTTGAATGATTTTTCATTCCAATCACCCTTATATCAAAATTTTATGTTTACTATGTTGCTCGACTGGGTCGAATAACCAATGCCTTCGGGTCATGAATGCAGGCTGAAACACAATAGCCACAACCCGTACATTTTTCTTGATCTACAACCGGCTTTCTGTCTGGGAATGACAACGCTCCTTCTATCGGGCAGGCTCGCATACAGTAATCACACATCACCTGCTGATACGCAACGCAATTGGAAGGTCGTACAGTCACTTTTGCCAATGGCTGATACGCTTCTTCGCTTTTTCTAAGCGCACCTGTTGGACAAACCTCTATGCATTTCTCACAAAAGCTACAAGGTGCCTCATTCAATCGCATATAAGGTGTATTCATTAGAACTGTGCCTTTTTTATGACCAAATAATGCGATTGTTTCTGTGGGACAAATCATTTTGCATGCATTACAGCGCGTGCACAATGAGAGAAATTCAATTTCATCCACTGCACCTAACGGTCGGATAAAATCACGTTCCTTTTTTATTTGAGGACCGACTACCTCAGCTAAAAAACGGATGGAAGATTTCCAATTCAGTCTTAGAAAATCACGACGATCCATTTCTTCTGTCATCATTAAACTACCTTATTCTTCAATGTTGGATCATCTTCAAAATTACAATAGATTAGATTCACTGCAAGAACTCCTGTAATTTGAATAAAATCCTTTGTCAAGTCATAGCTTGCATCGAGTGTTTCAGCCTCAACTGTAATAATAATTTTATAACCTTCTACATGATGTACTTCTACACCTTCACACTCTCCTAACTTTTCAGCGACCTGCTTGACTTTATCCTGTACGGTTTCCACTACAATACTTGAAATGACCATTTCTTTCACTCCTAAAAGGTATAAAAATGATTACCTGCCATAAGTTTGTTCATGACAGGTAATTCACTGCCTTATTTTTGAATGACCGGATGACAAGTAATACAAACTTCACGCGCTGGTGCTACACCTTTGGAAGTCGTTTCGTCCACAAAATGATTCTTTGGCACTGTTGTATCACTTGCATATTGATTGGCTGCACTTTCATTATGACATACCAAACATGCGTTATAATTTGACCCCCCCTTTTCCCAACGTCCTTCATGGTCTGAAGGTTGTAAAAGCGGTGCACCTGTCAAAAATTCTCCATTATTAATATCTTTAGCGGCTTCTGTATCAGAACTACTAAATATGTTGGAAAAATTAAATACACTGGCAACAATCATTCCGACGAATAAACAAACAACAAATACGAGAATACCACTCTTTTTAGACATGATGTTTTCCTCCTATTAAACTTTCTCAATACGGACACAAGTTTTCTTGTAATCCGGTTCTTTTGAAAGCGGGCAATAATAATCATGTACCGCTAAGTTAATCAATGTTTCCTCTGCAAAGAATGGAGCAAATACCATACCCGGATTGGGTTGTGTACGTCCTGCTGTCGAAACCTTAATTTCAAATTCGCCATGGCGGGAAATCACTTTAACCTTGTCACCATTTTTAATGCCAAGTTTATTACAATCCTCTCGATTCATATCCAATAGTGCTTCTGGTAACGCACGATTTAATTCTGGTACACGACGTGTCATAGAGCCAGAATGCCAGTGTTCAAGAAAACGACCTGTACAAAACCAGAATGGGTACTCTTCATCCGGAGATTCTGCCGGTTCCTCGTACGGACGGAAAACCGCACTTGGCTTTTTATCAGCTGATTTATAGAAAGATACATCATTTGCCAAACCAACATCGCCATACGTTTCCACACCGATTTGGTCATAGCCTTCTTCCTGCTTACCATAGGAGAATCGCCATTTTGTTTCCAACCATTGACCATTCACCTCACGAACTGGCCAAGTCATACCATTATGACTTAAATACTCATCATAAGGCGCAAGCTGTTTATTTTCCATTTTTAATCCTGATTCAAACTTACCTTCTGTGTTTTTATTAATGGCTTGTGCAGCCGGTTTTAATTCTGGATTTGAGAAAATACGATATTCTTCAAATAACAAACGATTGGTTTTTCGTGCATCCCCGACAAAATCATCTTTTTCCTTATCCCATACAAACCCAAACAACACATCAAACGCAGGCTTATCACCGATTTTCACATCGGCAAGCACTCGTTTCGCCACTTGAACAAAAATCCATCCGTCCCATTTTGCTTCACCCATTGGCTCCACACATTTTTCAAAAACTGCAGTCCGGCGCTCGGCATTTCCAAATTGCCCTTCACGCTCTACCCACATCGCTGCTGGGAGTACAACATCGGCATATTGTGCGGATAATGTAGGATATACCTCATTGACAACAATAAATCCGTCAATAACTCCTTGATATTCAGGTTTTTTCGCCAAAAAGCGTGTCAAATTCGGCATAGAAACCGCCCAATTGTTTGAAGCAGTCCATAAGAAATCTATATTTCCTTTGGAAAGCTCACGGAAAATTTTTACCGTATGGAAACCAGGAGTCTCAATCGGATCCAAATACCCTTCTGGTAAATCCCAAACCGCCTCTGTAAATCGACGATGCTGTGGGTTGTTAACCACCAAATCTGCTGGCAAACGATGAGAGAACAAACCAACTTCACGTGCTGTACCACACGCAGATGGCTGACCTGTTAATGAGAATGGTCCACATCCAGGTTTTGCAATTTTACCAACTAAAAAATGAATATTGTAAATATTATGATTCATCCATGTGCCACGCGTATGTTGGTTAACACCCATTGTCCATAAAGACAAGACTTTACGGTTTGGATTGGCAAACTCTTTCGCCAGCTCTTCAATATCACTTGCAGGAACACCTGAAAGCTCGGAAACATATTCAAGCGTGTACTTACTCATCATCTTTGCAAATTCCGCAAACTCAATATTCCAAACATCTCCACCCTTTTGACCAATCTCCGATGCATCATATCCGTCCTCATAAGCATGACTCAAATTCTCTGTTCCTGCTTTAAATTGTACATGATCATGAATAAACTTCTCATCATACAGCTTATTTTGAATAATATAGTTACAAATGGCATTGGCGATCGCTAAGTCTGTCTGTGGCTTAAAAAGTAAAACCTTATCCGCTGTTTCAGAGGTACGTGTACGAAGCGTTGTAATATCATAATGACGTACCCCTTTATTGCTTACCTTACGTGCTGTCAAACGTGAATACAATACAGGATGCGCCTCAGCCATGTTTGCACCCCATGTCACAAATACATCCGCTTCATCTAAGTCGGAATATGAACCAGCAGGCTCATCAGTTTGGAAAACATTCATAAAGGCAACAACAGCACTTGCCATGCATAAGCGCGCATTGGGATCAATATTGTTACATAATAACCCAGCTTTCCAGAACTTAGACATAATATATCCTTCTGTAATGGCCATTTGTCCTGAACCCCAAAATGCAATACGAGATTTATCTTTTGCATGTGCTTCTTTTAATTTTTGTGCAACAAGATCCAATGCTTCATCCCAAGTTGCTTCTCGAAATCCATCCATCGAACCTTTTGTTGTTTTATCATCACGAATCAACGGTTTGGTTAGACGATCTTCTCCATACATAATCTTTCCTAAATAATAACCCTTCACACAATTTAGACCTTTGTTTGAGCCATTATCTGGATCACCGATTGTCGCAACCAATTTCCCATCTTTTACACCACATAATACACCACATCCCGTTCCACAAAAACGGCAAACCGCTTTTTTCCATTCATCTGGTTGCACTGCACTATCTTGTTTGGCTGATGTAGAAGATGATTTTGAACTGCTACAGCCCGCTGCCGCTAAGGCAAAGGATACAGCCGCTGCTTTTAATAAAGATCTTCTTGATAATTCCAAGGTAAGCACACCTCCTAAAATAATTAAAATAATCCTTCTATCTCTCGGGGTTTGATACGAATTGCAACGGGTTCACTGACAACACAACGTTCCTCACAAATTCCACAACCCACGCAATACTCTTTGTTAATGATCGGTTCAAATATGGTATGAATATTGTCACCTTCACGTAGTTTATAATTGATGGTAATCGCTTGATCGATCAATGGACAGGCACGATAACAAACCTCACAGCGATTCCCTTTTAACGCAATACAATTTTCACGATCTAATACGGCTACACCCATTTTGACATCCGAAACCTTCTTGATTCCAGAAAGTGCCTCCGTCGGACAGACCTCTACACAAGGGAAATCCTCACATAGCTGGCAAGCTCCCTCACGTGGTACAATATACGGTGTCCCAATCCCTACACCATGTGATGCATCGCCTACCTTAATGACATCATGTGGGCAGGCCTGTACACATTTATCACATCGAATACATTGTGCCAGAAAGCTATCTTCATCTGAGGCACCCGGCGGACGCAATACACTTCTTGTCCCCTTCTTCATCAAACTCAATAGTTGGTAACCTGCCAAACCACCAACCAAAACTTTTAATCCTGTTAAAAAGTTCATATTCAAAACCACCTTCTCCATATCCAAAAAGACGTATTGAACCTTTGTTCGTTCGTCCAAAAGAGAGATCTCCACCCCCAAAATACAACTATACTTTTGTCAGGTGGAGATACTTCATTTACATCCCGCTCTTATTTTATTGTGGAGCTACATTTGGGAAGTAATCTGTAAGTGCATGATCACGTTTTTTCGTGCTGTCTTGCTCTGCTTGAACGGCAGCAATTGTTTTGTCAATTTCAGCGTTCAATTCATCTAAATCAACACCTTTTTCTACCAGTGCTGCAGTTGCAATTTCAATTGCTTTTAAGGATGCAACGGTAGAAGTTTTACAGTTTTGCATACCGATTTGTGGTGCATGGAATCCGGCACCATTTTCAGCTGCCACATAATCCCAATACATTTGTCCTTTACGCACATATTGCTGTGCTTCTGCAATAATTGATTGATCTACCTTAGATGTAATCATTTTATTTACATAATAATGTGCTTTGGCAGACGCTTCCTCTGCTTCATGTAAAGCAGCAATATGGTTATCTTGAATATCTCCAACCAGTCCTTTTAATTGGTCAACTGTTTTATCAGAGTGACAACCTTGACAAGAAATCTCAACTGTTTTCAATGGAGAAGTCCATTGGTGAGAAGAGAATTTCTTACCATCTTGAACCATATAAGGCATATGACAATCTGCACAAGCTACACCCGCTTTATAATGTGGCCCTTGTGAGAATGTTTCAAAATCCGGATGCTGCATTTTAATAATGCTGGTACCTGAAATTGTACTTACATAGTCTTTTGCAAACGAACCGTCACCATTTGTTGCAGATTTAGACTCATAGTACTCCCACATTGCATCAGCGCTTACACCTTTATCCCATGGGAATGTTACAGTTTTGCCATCATCAGCAAAATAGTACTCCACATGACATTGGGCACATACTAAAGTACGCATTTCGTTTTTAGACGCTGTTTTCCAATCAATGCCAATCGCTTCAAATCCAGTTTCAGCATATTGGCGTGTAATACGCAATTCCATAGTTTGTGGATCATGACAGTCAGAACACCCAATTGGAGAATGTCCCATTTCTTCCGCTTTTGGCCACACATCATTTAAAAAACTTCCAGAGTAATAATCTGTACCCATTGTTTCAATCAATGTTGGAACCGCACTCGATTTACAAGATAAACAAGCTCCTACTTGTTTTTCGTTATCACCGATACGAAGTGTACGATTTTCACCACCTGTATCTTCTAAAGCAAATGGATGTCCACGATCTTCAGCATAGTCAAGCGAGAAAGCATAACCTTGCCATAAAATCGGTAACAACGGCTCTTTGTCATCCATAAATTTGGAACGGCGAACAGAACCGCCATACTTTGTATCTGATTCATCGTTTGCTGCAGCATAATAACTTTCATACTGTAATGGATATAAATCTTTAAACGCTTCATTATTAATTGTATCCGCAGGTAAGCCAGTTGAGGCCACTTTGTTTTCCGATGCGGTTTCATCATTGAAACAACCGGAAAGTGCCAGTGCCAAAACCACCGCAGATGAAATCAATAAACTCTTTACTTTGGATTTCATAACCTAAACCTCCCACATCATTATTTTTCACTTGCACGCTCATTCACACTTGTATTTGCAGGCTCTTTAAATTCATCAGTCTTAAAAAATTGTTTTCCATGCGGCATACCTCTATGACAATCTGTACAGAGTTCTTTTGCATCATGCGCTACATCTGTTAGTACATTTGAATGACAGCTACGACAATTCTCATCTACAACTTCAATTGTCCAATCGGTTGCCTGCATCACATCTGGGATTTTACTGCTTGCAAAGTTGTTGTAATAAATATGTCCCAAACCTACCCGAGCTTTGGATACCAACTTGCCAACAGTACTTTCATGTGGCAAATGGCAATCATTACAACTCAACTGTGCATGTGAAGAATTCAACATAGTGGCCACAGGTGCCTTCATAATGTGACAACTTGCACAAAATTCCGGAGAATCTGTGTACTCCAGAGTTTTTTGCGCGCCCACAATCAAGACAATCCCAACCACCAGACCAACGAGTGCAACCATCCATAACTTGCCTTTATTTTCTTTTACCTTACTCATTTTACAGTACCTCCTCCCTAAGTTTTTTGTGAAATAAACACCCCATTTATTTCAATTAAATTATACATATATTACATCAGCATGTATGTGTCATCTTTGTTAAAAAAAATGCAGCCTTTCTGCACATTTTCTCAGAAAAATTTGCACGGTATAGTAAAACATTCACATATAGTGTTTTACTTATTATTACTCTGTTTTTCTAACATGAAATTGTTTTAAATCCACTTACTTTTTTCTGGAGCAGATACATATGCACCATTCAAATAGTGTATATATCACTCAAATATGAAAACGAATTTTTTATGAATTTTTTTATCTAAATGATATTTTAAGAGGTATTCCAACAAAATGATAAAGCTTCAATCGATCCAAAAAGATTCCTAATTAAAAAATATATTCTTTTTAAAAAGTTTATACTTAATATTTTTACTATAACTTCACTACTTAACTCTATATATTTTATATTCCCCGATCTAAAAAAGACAAAAAAGACTGTGAGAAAAATCGAAAATGACTGCTTTGTATTTGAGCTATTCTTTGTGAATAAACTACAAACAGATTACAAACCAAAACGGTTAGATTTGTGCGATGTCTCTTCTTCTATAGATTGCTAATCTATATAAGATGTTTTGCAAAGAACATTTTTGTTTCAGTGATTTTTCAACCATACAAAAAATACCGAGCCCCAAATTCTTGGGGCACCGGTATTTCTATTGATATTGATCAACAAGAATCTCTAGATTTCGGGCAGTCGTTTCACCAATAATTCGCTTTTGCACAATCCCATTTTTATCAATGATAATGGTTTCTGGCTGACCAGTGACACCGTAATCTTTCATAATTTCACGCCTCTTATCAAACAGATAAACTGCATTTGAATCATGCCGATCAATAAATGTCTGGACGGTTTCTTGCAATTCACCAACATCAACAATAAAAAATTTCGCTTTTTGGGTTTCTTCCATTTTTTGATGGAATTGCTCCAGTTCATCTGCTTCCGCTACGCAAGGTTCACACCAAGTTGCAAAAAAGTTCAAAACGATAACCTCACCTTTATAATCCGCCAGATCAAACATTTCTTTATTGATATCTTCCAATTGAAAAAACTTTGCCGGATCTCCTTCGTTAATTGCACTGGAGGCACTTCGCAGCCCGAGTGCCATAAAAATAATCAAGACAATAATGACAGCCAGAACAATGACAACCACCCATGTTTTTGGGCCCTTTTGCACAGCTTGCTCTTCTTTAAAAGTTTCTTCCTGCAAAATTGTTTCCTCCTTATTTCCTGGAATCACTTTAGATGCCAAAGATTTGGCAGACAGTATCGTTTGACCGACAAACAAAATTCCTAGCATCCAATATGGTCTAAAACTTTGCGACCTAGCTCTCCATATCTTTTAAAAACTGGATCTCTTTTAAAATCCTATCTTGTTTTTTATTTAGATAAAATAAATAGCCTGTATACATCAGCCAAGCAATTCCATAAACTGAACCAACAAAGAGTAAAGTATTATCCATTTTTATTTCTCCTATCCTAAAATTTTTTCTTGCAGATGTTCTTTTGCCTGCTGCACAGCAATACGTGCCTTTTCGATATAAACACCTTTTTGTAAAAGTACAAGATAAATCAGTGTGAATGTAATGAAAGAAAATATCATAGTAAAAAGCATATTCCCCTCCATTCCACCACCACCTTTTCCAAGCACGACTGGATGAAGCTTGGCATTCCACCAACGAATGGCCATAAAGACAACTGGTACATCAAGCGCACCAATAATTCCAATAACCGCAGACATTCTCGCTTTCTTATCCCAAGGGGCATCCATATGACGAACAACCAGATAAGCAACAAAAATAAACCACAAAATCAAAGTGGTCGTCAGCCGTGGCTCCCATTCCCACCAGGTGTTCCAGCTTGAACGCGCCCAAAACATTCCAGATAAAAGCGCAAATGAAATCAGCATAACACCCAGCTCTGCACTGGCTCCCGCATAGATGTCATAAATTCTTTTTCTTGTGATTAAGTAAGCAGCACCACAAATTGCAACTACAATAAAAGATAAAAACGCTGTCCATGCTGCTCCAACGTGAAAATAAAAAATCTTTTGAACCGGTCCCATCACCTTTTCAATACTTGAGTAAATAAAAATTAAATATAAAAGAACAAACATCATCAATGTAGAAATCCACATCAAAGCCTTATGATATTTTGGAACTGGCAGCAGTTCATCCACATATTGTATTGCATCGGTCTGTTTGCTTTCTTTCATCCGTTACACCTCCTGAATGTACTCATACAGTAAAAAACCGGCAGCAAAAATAATTACGTCATATGCACCAACCAATTGAATCCACGATATTGCTGATGAAAGATTTTCAGGGCTATTTAAAAATACCTTTGTCGCTTGGGTGACACCAATTAAAAGTGGGCTGACGATTGGAAACAATAAAAGCGGCAAAATCATTTCTGCACTTTTGGTTTGCGCAGACAATGCCGCAAGCAATGTGCCCGCACTAATAAAACCAAATGTTCCAATCAACAGTACAAGTATAAAATGACCTAAATAAGACAAATCAAATTTATAATCAAATAACAAGAACAGAAACGGAATCGCAATAAGCTCCACAATCAAAAGCAAAATAAAATTTGCCAAACATTTGCCTAAATAAACAGATGATGCATCAATCGGAGCAATATTTAAGGCAAATATCGTATCATTTTTTGATTCTGCAACAAATGCCCGATTCAAACCAAGCATTCCACCAAATACAACAAGCACCCAAATCAATCCTGGAATCAATGCTTGTACATTTGCTCGCATCGGATCAAAAGCAAAGCTAAACACCAACACAACAAGCATGGAAAAAATTAACATAGCACCAATGGTTGCTTTTGTTTTCCATTCCGTATATAAATCCTTTTTGGCAATCTTTAGTGCATCTTTGATTAGCATCCGGCTTTCCCTCCCTCTACGACTTGTTTGTATCTTTCGTAAAGAATTGCTGCATCACCTTCAGCTACAGAAAAATCATCTGCAACTCTTCCACCTTTAATAATAATAAAACGATCGCAAATTTTTGCCGCCTGCATAAAATCATGGGTTACCATTAAAATCGTCGCTTGATCTTTTTTCATTTCTTCAATCACTTGGTTCAAAATTTCAACTGCACTTTGATCCAAACCAGTATGTGGTTCATCCAGCAATAAAAGCTGCGGTCGATGAATCATTGCACGTGCAATTGCAATTCGTTGCATCATACCACGTGAAAAAGAACGAACCGGCTCGTGTGTAAACAGCTTTAAACCGACTTGGTCAATCAGCTCTGAAACACGAAGTTCCAAATCAGGGATATGATAAATGGAACCAAAAAATTTGAGATTCTCATAAGGGGAAAAATGGTCATACACCATACTGGCATGTGGCAAAAAGCCGACCATTTGCTTCAGGGCTGTTGCATTTTTCCGAATATCTTGACCAGCAATGGTTACTGTACCAAAAGTTGGCTTCATAATCATTGCCAGCACCTTCAAAAGTGTACTTTTTCCGGCACCATTTGAGCCAAGAATTCCAACCGTTTCGCCTTTATTTATTTTTAACTGTATACCGCGCAAAATGGTTTTGTCTCCAATTCTTTTGACAAGTCCGTTCACTTCTATCATTACATGTTCCACCTTTAGTCAAGAAACTTATTCAACTCTTGATTGACTTGTACAAGCAATTGCTTATAAGCGAGATTTTTCTGTACAAACTCTTCTTCACTTACTTTAGAGGATTCACGCTTTTCTTCCAGCTCAACAATTTTTTCCATAATGGCGCGTTTTCGCTTCACAAGCTGCTGAAATTCTTGCTCCTCTTTATTTTCCAAAACTTTTTTCTCTTCCTGACGACGCTTAGCTGTAAAATAACCGAAAAATGAAATTCCTGCTACAACGATCACACTCATTAAAATTAAGAAAATATGCGGATCAAAATTGCCTAGCACCGATGTTTTCCATAGACGGATATGTCCAGCTGTATGAAAGGCCGGACTGTTGCGTGTAACTTGATTGGTTGTACTTCCAGAATTCTCCGTCGTATCGCTGTTTGTACCTGAGCCGTCCGTATTTTGCGCAGCCGCTGCTTCTTTTTGAATTTGCTTAAATTTTTCAAGTCCGTTTTCTTTTAACTGATAATGAATTTCCAGCGTTTGTCCAGCCCGAACCTTTTCTGCCACATAAGAATGTACATTGTTCTCGCTGCCTGCATCCTGGATTGTGATTTCCCCCACAAATGTAACATCCTGTACCTCAACTGGGAATTGCAGAAGAAGCAAAGAAATATCTGTCGGGAACTGATAAGAAAGAACTGCTTCCCGATTATTTAATGAAAATTCACAAACATAGCGCCCTTGTACTCCCGTTTCACTATTTGCCTCTACTTTTACCGGGACGACAAACGTTTGATTGGTAAATTGTGCAAGTGTCGGATCAATACCTGGATCAATATTCTCATAACCGGCTGGTAACGGCAATTCTACATTGCCCTGAAACATACTGGTACCTTGATTTAAAATTTGGTAAAAACCAACAATTTCAATCGAATTTTCGCTTTGTGGTGAGATGATAAGTGCTTGTGTCTTCGTTTCAAGCGTTGCCGTATTTGCTGATACCCCTGGCAACGGCAGCACAAATAATAAGGAAAAAAGCAAACAGAATGCTATCCATAATCTTGCCTGTCGTTTCACTTATTTGCCACCCTCTTTTCTTCTTGCCAATTCTTCTTCGATTTCTTTTTCAACTTGGCGCATCATTTCATCATCAATACTTTCAAGATTGGCAACTGGTTCTCGGATTTCCATTAAATCCGCTGCTTCCTTTTCATGCTTTTTCTTTAATTCTTCGTAGTCTTCTTTTGTTACTTTTCCCATTCGATATTCAAGTTCAAGCTCGTTTAATGTTGTGAACACAACCTCTTTTAATGCTTCTTTACTTGGCTTTTCCTTTTGTATACTACGTACAAACGGAACTTGTCCGGAAAACAAAGGCATAACTGTAATAAACAAAGCGACCACAACAAGTACTACGGTCAATATAAATCCGATAACGTCCATTTTTTCACATCCTAAAGAAACTTTTTGCGCTCATCTTCAATCATTTGGCGAATGACATCCGATTCTGCCTCATTTTCAGATAATTTAACATTCTTTTCTTTTTCTTGTGTACTTCCACTTTTTTTCACCCAAATACGAACCGCTGCAAAAATTACAACGGCCACAACAGCAATAAGAAAAAATGGGATCACATAAGCAGAAAGGGTATTCAAACTTCCATGTGGCTTCAATAAAATTGATTCCCCGTAATTTTCTACAAAATAATCCAAAATTTCATCCGTTGTTTTTCCTTCATTCAACAACTCAACTATTTTATCCTTGGCTGTTCTTGCAAGCGGACCACTTGGGCAGGCGTAAAGCGAACTGCAACTATCCTGACTGTGAAGCTGCTCCGCAACCGCCTTAAACTCCGGTGTGTAATACTCCGGTCGGTTTGGATCAAAATCCAACGGATCCGCTTCTTTTGCATATCCATGAAGCAGCATACTTTGTCCAAATAAAGCCATCAATACAATGAAGCTAAGTAAAAAATATTTTTTCAAAATAAACAGCCTCCCATCTCTTACTTGAGACATGAATCTAAATCAGTTCACTTCTTTTTGCACTCCAGTATATCTTGGTGTTACATTTCCATAGCGTCCATGCCAAACGGCAAAGATGGACCCAATAACCAAAATTACTGCACCAATCCACATATACATCATCAATGGAATGGTCTTAATGTGTAAAGTTGCACTTCCATCACTTTCCCAACCGTTCAGTGTCACATAAATATCTTCCTTCCAATTGGAATGAAAAGCAACCTCAGTTGAGGGGGTTTCCCAAGTTTGGTAGAAAATTTTCTCCGGATTTAACGTATCAATTAATTGATCATCTTTATAAACCTCCAAGGTCGCAAAAACAACCGTGTTTAAATCCTCTTGCACCTCTTGCAAACTCGTATATTTAAAAGTATAGTCACCCAGCTCCATACTTTCATTCGGAGCCAAGGTCTGCATCTTCTCCATTTCATAATTTTGCGAACCAACAATGGCAATAGCCATAAATGCAATTCCAATGTGAACCAAATATCCGCCATATCTTCTGCGATTTCGGATCATCAAACGATACATCGCAGTAAAAATATTTTCTTCTGTCATTTTCTTACGGGCAAGCGTTCCGACAATAAATTCTTTAATATGTGTAAACAGCATAAAGAAAGCAACCGTAAATCCAATTAATGGCCAAACTTGTGTCACACCGCCGAAAACCGCAAGACAGATCACAATCACAAGAGTGATCATTCCCGGAACCATAATGCTTCTTGCCAACTTTCCAATTGTTGATTTCTGCCATGCGATGAGTGGACAGATTGCCATCAATAAAACCAGTGCTACTAGAATCGGTGCACTGACCGCATTAAAATACGGGATACCAACAGTGATCTTTGTACCCGTCAAAGCCTCAGAAATCAGTGGGTAGACCGTTCCCCAAAGTACCGCAAATGCACAACCAACCAGCAATAGATTATTCAATAAAAAGCTAGATTCCTTAGACAAATAGGATTTAAATTGCCCGCTGTCCCGACGAATTAAGCTTAAGCGGCTAAACATGACATACATGGCTCCGATCACCGCAATGGTCATATAAATTAAGAAATACGTACCAAGTGTAGAATTTGAAAATGCATGAACGGATGTTAAAATACCGCTTCGTACTAAGAATGTACCAAATAAAGTTAACGCATAGGATAAAATAATCAATGCGATATTCCAAATTTTCAGCATGTTTTTCCGTTCTTGAATCATGACTGAATGTAAAAATGCGGTTGCTGTTAACCAAGGCATAAAGCTTGCATTTTCAACTGGGTCCCAGGCCCAATAACCACCCCAACCCAATTCAACATAGGCCCATTGACCACCTAAAATATTTCCTAGACTTAAAAACAACCAAGCAATCAGTGTCCAACGTCTGGTCATCTTAATCCAGAAGTCATCCATATTACGCAATAAAAGTGCGGTCATTGCAAAAGCAAATGGAACCGCCAAACCAACATAACCCATATACAAAGTTACTGGATGTGCCACCATACCTGGATTTTGCAGCATTGGATTTAGACCATAACCTTCCTCTGGTATATAATCCAACAAGGTAAACGGTTGTGAAACAAATGAGAGAATAAAGAAGAAAAACACCGCGTTTGCCATTAAAATAGCCGTAACATAAGGTACATAAGGTGTTCCCTTCAATTTTCTTGAGAAAATAATTACAACAATATAAAATGTAAGCAAAAAGTTCCAAAGCATTAAAGAGCCTTCATTTCCTGCCCATAATGCCGAAAGCTTATATAAAATGGTTAAATCTGAACTTGTATAATCAAATACATACTTCACTTGAAAATTCGATGTTGCCAAAAAATAAAGCATCACAACTGTTGCCGTTGTCATGGATAAGAAAACACCAATTGATGCACCTTTACCGGAATTAATCAATTTCTGGTTTTTCTTAACAATTCCAAAAACAAGTACTGCCAAAGCATATATTGATAACAGAAATCCAAGATATATGGATACATTTCCTAAAATATGCATGTCATTTCACCTTTCAATCTAAAATGTCATCGCCAATTCCAAAGAAAAAGAGGCAATCTTTCCTATACGCCTCTCTTCTTTTATTTTTTCTCTTAATTTTTTGTCTCTTCTGATCCTTCAGCTGGTGTAAAAGTATGCGTTTCTGGATCATACGTGCCATTCATTTGTTCATGCATGTTTGCATCGTATTGATCCTCTTTTCCTTCATACTTAGAAGGACATTTTGTTTTTACTGATTCTGCAATAAATAAACCAGCCTCTGTTTCTGATGGTGCACCTTCAATAATACAAATAATTTCATCTGTAAAATTATCTGGTTTCACACCATTGTACCGCACTTTCAATTGTGAGCCATCTTGTTCATCTTCAACCATAAAAGTCAGCTCCAAATTCTGTGCATCCCATTCGATTGTTTCCGCCATTAACAAACCTTCAGTTGTCACATACTTATTTGTGTAATCTTGCTGATTGTCCAATATTTCTTTAATCTCAATCTCTACGCCCGCCGAACCAGTTGAAGCACCAATTAAAATGAAAAGAATCGCTGCTGCAATCACTCCGGCACCAATAAACATTTTCTTGTTTTTTGACATTTCGTTTCCTCCTATCAATATCATTCATGATTTATATATTTTTAAAGCAACTTACTCATTTTGCTGTCATACGTTTTTTGATCAATCTCTCCGGCCAGAAGCTGTGACCGAAGCTTTTTCTTTTCCTCCTCAGTCGTAGATTTTATTCCCTTCTTCACTTTTTGCGGCTCTGCTTCGATGTTCTTTTGTTGCTGTGATGAAACCTCAGATGTCTTTTTCTTATAAAGGATGGCCACGATAATTAACACAGCCGCTAAGATAACCGAAGCTGAAATCAAAAGCGCTCCAATTGTACCAATCAACGGCTTTGTCACCGCAGTATTTGAGGTTGCATCTCCCGATTCCCCTGATCCATTATTTAACATGCTATGTGTTTCATCAGTCGGAATATTCCATTCTCCATCATTAATCATTTCCTGTGTAGATTTATTATCAGCTTTTGTGTATGAAATTGGGAAATTCTTTTTCTCACCGGCTTTGACTTCCTCAAATGTATACCCATAACGCAATGTGCCATAGGGTGTCAGTGAAGTTTGTGCACCCTCCATATCAATCAAAAATGCGTCCGATCCAGCCGGTTGATCAATTAAAACACCCAATTGCTCTGCTGCAACTGGTGAAGTCAATGAAAAGGTAAAAGATTTATTCCCCTCTTTGCTGGTTTCAATCGGATTATAGAAAAATTCTAATACATAGCTATAAACCTCATCGGTTTTTATGCTATAGTTTGGTCTCCAAGTTAAAGTCCTCGCTTCTTCATCAATTGTATAATCTTGAATCGCTTTTACTTGTGTGGAATCACCTTGGAAATCCCCCAATGTTGTCAACATAAAATTTGTTATATTATCTGGTAACGAAATGGTTATTTCCTCATTTAATAGCTCCTCATTACCTGTATTTTTAAGATAACCTAGATATGCAACCAAAACATTCGGTGTATCCTCAGGATAATCCTCTGGCTCTGTATATTCTGGTGCGATCTGAACAACAAAATTCACATAGGTTAAATCATCAGATAAACCTGCTGCATGGATACGCATTGGTTGCACCACGGTTCCAATCCATAAACCAATCATTACAATAAGCATAAATCGGCTTTTTTTCATAATCATGAACCAATCTCCCTTAAAAAAACATTTTGACGTAATTTGAATGAAATATTTCTGTAAACATAATATAAATGATAAAGCATCGTTTTCACCTACCTACCTTTGAAAAAATTGTGTATCCATAAAAAATCGAGAAATTCTCCATAAATGGTTCACTCTTTTGACACAACTCTGTAGGAACGATTTTTGCGGGTATGACACATATATAAGACAATGCAATGTTTTTTTAAAAAATTGATACCCAAAGAACGACAAAACCTCAAGAATAACAGAATGGAAACTTTTAAAATCACGAAATATTTTATTCCTGATGTGCGCTAGATTTTTTCTCCAATTTTTAAACCATGAAAAAACATTTATACACTACATCATCCACTTACACATGTATGCTTTTTCAAACTGAACCTTTACCTAGAAAATACAAAAATTTCAGTTACAAGATACACTCAATCAAGGGACATAAACACCCACTCTTTTTGTCTCTGCTTGCAAAATACCCAAAAACCAACATTTTGAATAGAACCGATAAGAAATATTCCTTCTCTAATCTTTAACTGAGCTTATTAAAGCCCCTAGCCCAGCAAAAAAAGGATACTCTTTCTGTATGTTGTACGGCAAAATAGTCTGTTGGAAACTTATCAAACACTTTTTTTACATTTCACATAGGCAAAAAGTAAATGAAAGAAATGACCAAATAAGATATAATAAAAAGCAAAAACAGCTTAAATAAATGAAAACCTATCACAAAGAACAAATCCGGCAAAAGCAAAACATTTTCAAATTTGATATTCTCGACAAAAATTTATTGAATAAACAAGGAAAAATCCAAAGAATGACGACACAAAAAATGCAACAAGCACTTCATTACATGAAAAGTAGCTGCGCAAGGAAAAATAAAAAAGGAATTGCATTTATTTTTGCTTCAAATTTCATTTGGGGAGGCATCTTGATCATTCATACATTGCCCATTGACATAAAAGATAAAAAAATCTATATACATGAGTTATTGTGGCATACCTAATGTCATTGGTATTGGTCATTACAAAATGACTAAAGATTAAATTCCAAAATAATGATAATCCAATTGAAAAATTAGGATTTTATATCACTTTGACACAAGTACTGTATATTTTAATTGTTTGTTTGTTTGAATCCATAGCTACACCGAATACAATAATTGGGATACTGGCTATGGTTTGGGGCGGACATTTATTATCTTTTGCTTGGTTATATCAATCCAAAAGATATACCATTCCCTCAGTAATGGCTACATTAGAAAGTTTCACAATAGGCCGCAATTTTTCAGCATGGATTATAGCATTATTTATATTAATTTTCGAAATAATATTACAATATATCTCGCATTTGAAAATAAAAAATGACGAATTATCGTGTTTAAAAAACAAATTTCCGTTTATCAGTAGGATATATAGAAGTCAGTGAGAGCCAAGCAAAGGACTGCGGCAAACTGTTGTTGACAGTTCTGTTCGCTTAAAGTCCACAAGCAAGAAGTTGTAAATCACTTTCATTCATTCTGTATAATGATAAAAATATACCGTTTTCTTTCTTCATAATCTTTCCATTATGTTGAGATGGCAAGCAAGTGTCAAACTGTCTTCCAATTCAGGTAATATATTTGTGGGTCTAGGATGTATCATATCACAAACCCACTTCTTTTCTGTTTCGCTATAAATATCATTTTTTAATAGAATATTGAAAGAAGAGGAGTACATACCAATTATGAAAATCGCTTATTTGGGACCAGAAGGTTCTTACAGTCAAGAAGCTGCCCAAGGCTATACGAAAAAAAAAAATCTGAGTGTATGCACGTTTGTTCCCTGCTCTGGATTTTCGGAAGTGATTCAAAAAGTTGAAACCGGACAAACCGAGCTTGGAGTCCTACCTGTTGAAAATTCCACTTATGGCGCGGTCGCTACTGCGATGGATTTGCTGTTACATTTGGATTTATCAACCGTAATTGACGAATATGTATTGGATATTCATAATAATTTTCTTGGAACAACAAAAGATGCCCAAAAAATTCAATACGTTTATTCGCATGAACAAGCAATTGAACAATGCTATCGTTTTTTTGAGAAACATTATCCGCATATTGAATTTATCCGCTGTCCAAGCACTACACAAGCCTGCATCCTAGCACAAAAAGGCGGAGAACAATACGGAGCAGTTGCTGGAAAACGTGCTGCACACTTATATGGTTTGCATATTTTACATGAAAGTATTCAAGACAACGCATTTAATCAAACAAGATTTCAAATTATTTCCCAAAAAGCACCTTCCCCTTCAGGAAATGACAAAACATCCATTGTTTTTTCTACGCATGCAGATACAAATTCTGGAAGCTTGTTTGATATTTTAAAAGCATTAGCCGAGCAGCAAATCAACTTAACAAGAATTGAATCACGCCCAGCTAAAAGCGCAGTTGGAAATTATATTTTTTATATTGATTTTATTGGACATCAGCAAGATATAACATGGAAAAAAGCTTATGAACAAATGAAACCGAATTTAAACTGGATCAAAATTATTGGTTCTTATCCGATTTTTCAAAAATAAAACGGAATTCTTAAGAGATTCCGGCCAAAAATATATCTGTTTTTCCTATGCAAAAACAGGCGGTTTCCCACAATCCTTTCGTCGTGAAACCGCCTAAATATTTTTGTTTGATCTATTTTTACATTTTTATACACATATATGCTGTGTTTATACAGTTTTTTTAAGAAACGAAATCCGTGTCATCTTCCGAATCAAGTTTGGCACGATATATATCAGCATCAAACTGCCCCAATGCTTTGGATGAAATCACACCGGATGTCATCGCACCGGAAACATTTAAAGCAGTTCGTCCCATATCAATCAAAGGTTCCACAGAAACCAATAATCCCGCTAGTGCCACTGGTAAATTCATGGTTGACAATACGATAATTGCTGCAAAAGTCGCACCACCACCGACCCCAGCAACCCCAAAAGAAGAGATGGTCACAACAACCAAAAGCTGTAAAATAAACAGTGGATCCAGCGGATTGATTCCAACCGTCGGTGCAATCATTACCGCCAGCATCGCTGGATAAATCCCTGCACAGCCATTTTGCCCGATTGATGCGCCAAATGAAGCAGCAAAATTGGCAATTCCTTCTGAAACACCCAATTGCTTTGTTTGTGTCTCAATGGTAAGTGGCATTGTACCTGCACTCGTTCGCGATGTAAATGCAAAACTTAACACTGGGATCGTTTTTTTCACATATTGCATTGGATTTAAACCAAAAGCGGCAAGCAACAATAAATGAATAATAAACATAGTAATCAGTGCCAAATAAGAGGCCAAGACAAAAGTCAATAAATATTTCACGCCATTCCAACTGGTTGAAGCGACTGCAACAGTCATTAAGGCCAAAATACCATATGGTGTCAATTTTAAAATCATCTTTACAAGCTGCATCACAACAGCATAAAAAGCTTCTACAATCTTTGTAAAACTTGCAAATGCCTCCTCATTTCTTCTTTTTACTTTCAAAGCGGCAATTCCAACGAGAACAGAAAAAATTACAACTGCTATTGTTGAGGTTGAACGAGCACCAGTCATATCTGCAAATGGATTGGTCGGAATCACTGAGAGAATTTTTTGCGGGATGCTTGTTGTTGCTGTATCCACACGCTCTTCAATTGCCTCTCCTCTCTCGATTTCCATTTCTCCTGCTTGAATTGCATCTGCGTTTAAATCAAATACATTGGCATAAAAAATTCCAATTACTGCTGCAATCAATGTTGTAAAAATTAACATTCCAATCACCCATACAGCCATCTTGCCAATTCCTTTTGAAGCTTTCAGTCGTGTAATAGCAGAAATAATCGCAACCATAATTAACGGAATGACAATCATTTGCAAAAAGCCAACATACCCATTTCCGACAATTTTAAACCAGTCAATAGAGGTTGACACAATATTGGACTCATAACCATAAATCATCTGCAAAATACCACCAAACAAAATGCCAAGCCCCAATGCTGTAAACACACGTTTTGAAAACGAAAAATGCTTCCGTTGCATCCAATAAACCACCAGACCTAACCCGATAAAGACCACCAGATTTAAAATAACATATACACTTTCCACATTTTCACCAACCTTATTAAAAATATATGTTTTATATATTATGTATAGAACGTCCATTTGTCAATAAAAAAATTGTCAATAAAGCAAAGGAGTGAAAAAACAAGCAAATTCTTACACAAACCATCCCTACAAAATGAAAAACATCAAACATAAATCATCAAAGCAATCCTACGAATGATAATATTTATCTTTCCGTTTTTACATCCTAGCAGATTTAAGATGGTAGAAAGAGACCCGCCCAAATAATAATGTTATGGATAGTATATGTTCAAGTCATAATAAAAATATATTCAAAAAATTTGATTGCTAATCATATCCCTTAGCACTTGGATTTACTATAGTAAAACAAAAAAACCAGAAAATAATAACAGAATTTTCTGACATATTATCTTAAGGCTTGCAACCATACCCAATACAATTTCTGTTATTTTTTTATCGTTTTAGAAAGAAATTGTAGTAGCATCAGATTTAAAGAAAAAACAGCTGATTTGTTTTAAAAAAATAGCAAGCGATAGATTGCTCTTAATTTCTTGTACATTACATGTGGCAAACGCCTTTTTGATGAAAACGAGATTCAGAAAAACAAACCGCTGGGTGATGAAAACACCAAGAGGTCTAACGAAAACAATAGAGAATATCTAAAGGTGAAAATTTATGTGACATCCTTATCAAAATAATATTACTTAAAAAGTTTTATTTTTGTGATAATAAGGCAAAATAAAACGGTATTGATACTGTAAGCAAGTTGATATTATTCCCTTTAAATCAACCATATAAAAAACTATTCTGAAAAGATGTTCACTTAAAGTATAAATGATACAAAATACCATGAAACCAATGAATTCTTAGGTGGCAGCAATATTCCAACGAATAACACATTTCTCTTTAAAACAGCGTTCTTCACAGCCAGCATCCTGGGAAAAAGATTTTTCCTACCCCCTGTGGCGCACTGTGTCCACCCGTGTGCCATTTTTCGGCTGCGCTCGGAAAGTAACATTCAGCAGAGACTTTTGCTTGTTGGCTCAATTTAAGAAATAGAGGTTCCAACTCCAAATGCCAAATTTCACAAGGGCGAAATGTGTGCTGGTTAAAGGCATGGGTGGCTTTGCGCCACCCATGCCGCGGGATGTCGCCCGGCTTTGTCGGGCGGGAAAATCATTCTATTATCACTTCCATTTTTAGCCCAACAGTATCTTGTAAAGTTGTAAGATACAAATACGATTTTCGATTGTGAACTTTCATTAACACAACAAATCAACTTATACAGCTAACTCTATACAGCTAATTTATTTTTTACATAATTTCTTCATGCATTCTTTTATGTCATATTCTGTCTTTTCCAGTCTTCCACAAGGAAACTTTCCATTCACATATGACATAATAAGTGAGTTTACCCACATATCATTATAGTTTGTTAAATATGCCTTACATATAATTTCAAAATCATCAGAAACGCAACTAGCTATATCTCCCAATCCTGATAAATTATATGACTTTAAAAAGCTTTTTTCTCTAATATTATCAATCTTTTTTTTCTCAAAATCTCCTATTTCAAACTCATTTAAAGCATCATACACTCTCATCCATTCTGAATCAAATTCTTCATCATCTCTCATATCTAATAATTCTTCCAAATCACAATTTTCAAAAAGATAGACTCTAATAACTCTATTACTCTCAACTTCAATTAGCAAGTTATTTAACATAATCATTTTCTCCTTAATGTTAATATAAACCTTGTTCCTTTAACCAATTTTGTATTAAATCAACTGCTTGCTTTGGTGTTACATCTGTCCCCAATGTATAAGTTCCATTTGGTGATTTAATATCTACCTTGATATCATCTAATCCTTTATATGCATTTCTATATGCATCAAATAATTCATCATCAGTGCCAATAAAATCTCCCTGTCGAGGATCTACATAATTTCTTTCTGCGTCATGTAATCTCCAATGATCATGGCCAGGATCACTTCCCTTTGAAAAAATTGTTGGCCTTGTTTTATCACTTCTTGAGACTTCAAATGGTCTTCCTTTGGATTTTCTTACTGCTGGAACATGATGCCCTGAATCTCCAACATTAATTCTCTTTTCAGTCCCACTTCCCCCCTTATCCCTCACTTTTGTCTGTTTTGCTTGACCGGATTTTGCTATTTTTTCTCCTTCTTTTCCTTTGTTAGACCCAGTCTTCCCAACATCTCCTA
>CAJFEE010000012.1 GCA_904373265.1 Candidatus Harrysmithiimonas galli
TGAGTAAAGAAATACGCTCGCAAGTATGCTCTATTCCCAAGAAGCTCCCGCTTCAAGCGTTAAGAACCGTTAGGTTTAGCTAAGTGGTGAGTAGTTCACATTTACTGAAAAGAACGGTGGCTGGTATTTGCGGTTTTATTTTTTCTAAAATAAGTTGATCTTACTAGGATATGGCTTATTCTAGCATAAACAAACGGTTAGTTAATTTTCTTCCAAAAAAAGATTGCATTTTCTTCCAGAACATGTTTTAATAGTTTCAAAGCTTCTGTTATAAAACAGAAATTGATAGATTTTAGTTAATAATACAGGATAGAAGCAAGTTTTTTAGAAAAATAAAAACAGCGTTTCTTATTGCGAAACAAAATGAAGGTATGAAATGTGTTTTTATTTTATTTTTATTAAAAAATAAAAACGATGTTTCTTATTGCGAAACGAAAGGGGTGCGATTCTATATGTGTGCGGTAGGTGTAAAGACAGATTTAGAAAGTATTTTAAATCAGGAGAAAATAAAAGAGAAACATGAGGCAGGAATATATGGAAATGGTGCAGATATGATTGTTTATCCAACAACTGAAGAAGAAATTTCACAAATTCTGAAATATGCTCATGATAACCGGAAAAAAATTGTCATTGAAGGCAATGGATCAAAAAGAGGTTTTGGCGGAACAGTGGAAACCTATGATATTTGTTTGAGCCTACGAGACTATTGTGGAATTGTTGAGCATGCAGCCGGTGATATGACCGTTACTGTAAAAGCTGGTACACCGTTTCAGGAAGTGCAGACATATTTGAAGAAGGAAAATCAGCGCATCTCAATGGATCCGTATAGTTTGCAAGCAGGAACAGTTGGCGGGATTATTGCTTCAAATGATAGTGGTCCCCGTCGTTTAAGCTATGGTTCGGCTAGAGATTCTGTTATTGGAATGCGTGTGATTTACCCTGACGGGACATGTATCCGTTGTGGTGGTAAAGTGGTTAAGAATGTGGCTGGTTATGATATGAATAAATTGTTTATCGGTTCTATGGGTACTCTTGCTGTAGTTACCGAAGTAACATTCAAAACGAAACCAACAGCTAAGTTTGAAAGTGTAATGTGTATTACTGCACCAGAAAAGGAAGGAAAGCAGTTGAAAGATCTTGCCATTCGTTTACTCGATTCGGTGATGGAGCCGATTTCTTTGCAGTATGTTACTTGTGCAACGAGTAAAAAACTTTTGGGTGTATCTGGTCCTACTTTGGTTGTTTCGTTTGAAGATGTAGAAAGCTCTGTACATTACGAGGAGAATTTTGTAAAAAGCCAGCTTTCTAAAGATGCCCAGGTTGTGATAAAAAGTCAGCAGGATGCAGAACAATTTTGGCTTGCTATGATGGCGCTGGCTCCGATTGTAAAAGAAAAAACAGAAGATGAAAACCACATAACGGTCGCAATGAAAATCGGTGTAAAAAATTTGGATGTCATAGATATAATGGAATACTGTGAAGTGATTTCCTATGAAAATCAGATTGAAATCCATGCGCATGGTGGTTTGGGGCACGGATTATGTGAAGTTTATTTAACTGGTAAGATGCAGCAAGTTATTGATAACATCAGTAGACTTGCACAAAAGGCAGAGGTGCTTGGTGGACATTATACTATAAAGCATGCACCACTTAGTGTGCGGCGTTCCATCAATACATGGCAAAAGCATGAGGGAACTTTTGCATTGATGCAGGGTATTAAGAAAGCTTGTGATCCGAACGGAATTTTGAATGAAAAGCGATTTGTTGGGGGGATTTAACGATGGAAATGCAGACAAAGACCCCGGTTTTGGGGAACTATATTTATCCAGATTTACCGGATGCAAGCAAGTGGGCGGATTGTGTACACTGTGGAATGTGTCTGGAAACCTGCCCGACTTATAATGTGACACAGCAAGAGCAAAATTCACCGCGCGGACGTGTACATTTAATGAAAAGTATTGCAGAAGGAAAAACGACGCTAAATGAGCAAATGGCCAAACCAATTCAAGCTTGCATTGATTGTCGAGCTTGTACAACGGCTTGCCCAGCAGATGTTCAGGTTGGGGCTTTAATTGAAGAGGTTCGCGGTCAACTGCGTCAGGCTATGCCATTAAAAGGATGGAAAAAAATGGTAAACAACTTGATTTTGCATCAGTTGTTCCCGCATCAAAATCGTTTAAATCGGTTGGGCGGATTTTTAAAATTTTATCAAAAAAGCGGTTTACAAACTGTTACACGTAAAACTGGTTTGATTAAAATCATGCCAGATCATTTGGTAGATTTAGAAAGTGTTATGCCAGAAATTAAAAAGCCTGTACGAAAAAGATATAAGGATATGAAGGTGATTCCTGCAAAAGGTGAGATGAAAAATGAAGTTGCCTTTATGACAGGCTGTGTTATGGATGTGATGTTTACAGAAGCCAATCAGGCAACCATTAATGTTTTAACAAGAAATGGAAACAATGTCACCATTCCAGAGAAGCAGGTTTGTTGTGGTGCATTACATTTTCATACGGGTGAACGTGAAAAAGGAAAAGAATTGGCAAAGCAGAATATTATCGCTTTTGAAGAGGCAGGCACGATTGTAATTAACTCTGCAGGCTGTGGTTGTATGTTGAAAGAATATGAAGAGATTTTCCATGATGATCCAGAGTGGGCGGATCGCGCCAAAGCATTTTCCCGCAAGGTTCAAGATATTTCGAAATATTTGGTTGATACAGGTTATGTAGCACCCAAATCTAAAGTCAATGTGAAGTTGACTTATCATGATGCTTGTCATTTGGCACATGGGCAAGGGATTCGCAAAGAACCACGTGAACTGATTCAAAGCATTCCAGGTGTCGAGCTGATAGAAATGGAAAACTCAGATCGTTGTTGTGGAAGTGGTGGTGTATACAATGTTTTGCAGCCTGATTTAGCTGGGGCAGTTTTAAAACAGAAAATGGAATTTGTTCCTGATGATGTTGAATTGGTAGTTATGGGAAATCCTGGTTGTATGCTGCAAATGTCAATGGGAGTCAAAAAATATGGAAATGGGCAGAGAGTCATTCACATTATGGAATTAATGGATCAAGCTTACCAAAAAGAGGAGGTAGAGTAATGAATAAATCTGTTTTACATACCGATGATCCGCATATTTTATGTTTAGCAAAATTATTAAACGGATTTCAACCGATTCTTTTTGAAAAAGAGGATTTAATCGCTTATGATTGTGATGGATTTACATTGCATCGCCACTTGCCTAAAGCAGTTGTTTTTCCTGAAACAACTGAGGAGGTAGCAGCTGTTGTAAAATATTGTCATACCCATCAATTGCCATTTTTGGCTCGTGGTGCTGGAACAGGCTTGAGTGGTGGAGCGATTCCATTAAATGGTGAGGTAGTGATTAGTCTGGCAAGAATGAGAAAATTGCTTGAAGTAGATTTAGAGAATCGCAGAGCAGTGATACAACCAGGTTACGTCAACCTGAAGCTAACCAATCAAATTGCAAACAAAGGTTATTATTATGCTCCTGATCCATCTAGTCAATATTGCTGTACAATTGGTGGAAATGTTGCAGAGAATGCAGGTGGTGCGCACTGTTTGAAATATGGTGTGACGACAAACCATATTTTGGGGCTTGAGGTGGTTTTGCCAAATGGTGAGATTGTAGAATTTGGAACCAATGGCATCAGTGACAGCCCCGGCTATGACTTAGTTGGATTGTTTACTGGTTCAGAAGGAACTTTGGGGATTACAACGAAAATCATTGTTCGTATTTTAAAAAATCCGGAAGGAAAAAAGACAGTACTTGCATATTTTGATAAAGTAGAAGATGGAAGCCAAGCTGTTTCAGATATTATTTCTGCTGGAATTGTGCCAGCAGCCTTAGAAATGATGGATCAAACGGCAATTGAAGGTGTGGAAAACGGGGGCTATCCAGTAGGACATCCGCGGGATATTGAAGCACTTTTATTGATTGAAGTAGATGGTATTGAAGCTGGTATTGATGAACAAATTGAAGAAATTTTGACTGTATGTCGTGCTAGAAATGTGCGAGAGGTCAAGGTTGCACAAACTGAAGCAGAGAGAAAGCGTTGGTGGGATAACCGAAAAACGGGATTTGGCGCTATGGGAACCATTTCACCAGATTATTTGGTACAAGACGGCGTAATTCCGCGAGGTAAGCTGCCACAAGTGCTCAGTCGAATTCGTAAAATTAGTCAGAAATACAATTTAAGAATTGCCAATGTATTTCATGCTGGGGACGGGAATTTGCATCCACTCGTTTTATTTGATGCCAATGTTCCTGGAGAAAGTGAGCGAGCATTAAAGGCTGGAAGCGAGTGTTTACTGGCATGTGCAGAGCTTGGGGGTACGATTACTGGTGAGCATGGGGTTGGAATCGAAAAACGTGAAGAAATGCGTTATGTTTTCAATGATGAGGAAATCATTGCACAAACAAATATCCGAGCTGTCTTTAATCCTGATAATCTTTTAAATGCAGGAAAGCTATTCCCAACACCAGGGAAATGTATTGAAGTGAAGCAAGTATAGCGTATAAAAGTGAGAGTCTATGATGGCAAGCTTGATTTGATGTGTTTTAAAGGGCTGATGGCAGCTTATAAATATAGTAATTTATTGATCAAATGTGGGGAGGATTTCATATGACAAATTATGTAAAAGTAGGAAGATTGCAAGTGGCAGATGTATTGTACCATTTTATTAATGAAAAGGCATTGCCAGAAACACAGGTGGAACAGGCAGCATTTTGGGATGGGTTTGAAAAAATTATATATGATTTACAGCCAAAAAATAAAGTTTTATTGCAAAAAAGAGATGAAATGCAAGAAAAATTGGATCAATGGTACAACACACATAAAGGAAACTATGATTTTAATGAATACCGTTCATTTTTGGAGGAAATAGGATATTTGGAAAAAGAGGTTTCCGATTTTAAAATAGGCACACAAAATGTCGATTATGAAATTGCCGCACAACCCGGTCCACAGTTGGTTGTTCCAGGAAATAACGCACGTTATGCGATCAATGCAGTAAATGCACGCTGGGGCAGCTTATATGATGCACTGTATGGTACCGATGCCATTTCGGAAAGCGGTGGTGCCGAACGCAAGGGTACATATAATCCGGTTCGCGGACAAAAAGTAATTGATTTTGCCAAGGAGTTTTTGGATCAAGCAGCACCACTTGCAGAAGGTTCTCATAAAGAGATAACAGCTTATACCATTCAAAACGGTAAGCTTGTTGTTACATTAGAAAACGGAACGCAAACGGGTTTAAAGGATGCAGCGAAATTGAAAGGTTATCAAGGTGATGCAGCGAACCCAGATGCGATTTTATTGGAAAATCATCGTCTCCATTTTGAGATTCAAATTGATAAAAATCATCAAATCGGTGCAACAGATCTAGCAGGGGTAAAAGATATTTTGATGGAAGCAGCCGTTACTACCATTATGGACTGTGAAGATTCGGTAACTGCGGTAGATGCGGTAGATAAAACATTGGTATATGAAAACTGGTTAGGTGTGATGAAGGGCAATATTTCTGCAAGTTTTACAAAAGGAAAAAAAGAAATCACACGTACACTGAATCCAGATCGTTCCTATATATCTCCGGATGGTGTATCTTTTCAATTGTCTGGTCGTTCCTTACTGTTTATTCGTAGTGTTGGTCATTTAATGAGCAACTCCGCCATTCTTTTAGAGGATGGTTCAGAAATTCAAGAAGGAATTATGGATCAAGTAATCTGCAGCTTAATTGGTAAGCATACACTGCTTGGAAATGGACCTTATCAAAATACAAAAGAAGGATCGATTTATATTGTAAAGCCTAAAATGCATGGTTCAGAGGAAGTTGCGTTTGCCAATGAACTGTTCAATCGTACAGAAGATTTGCTTGGCTTAGAAAGATATACGATTAAAATCGGTGTTATGGATGAAGAACGCCGGACATCATTAAATTTAAAAAATTGTATTGCGGCTGTAAAGGATCGCGTTGTATTTATTAATACCGGTTTCCTTGACCGAACTGGAGATGAAATTCATACTTCTATGGAAGCTGGTCCAATGATTCGCAAAAATGATATGAAGTCTTCTGTATGGCTAGCTGGCTATGAAAAAAATAATGTCAATGTTGGTCTAGGTGTGGGCTTCCAAGGCGTTGCACAAATCGGAAAAGGAATGTGGGCGATGCCAGATGCTATGGCAGCGATGCTGGAACAGAAAATCGGACATCTAAAAGCTGGCGGAAATACAGCATGGGTTCCATCGCCAACAGCTGCAGTTCTCCATGCGTTGCATTATCATCAAATGAATGTGTTGAATGTACAAGATGATTTAATGAAGCAAATTCAACCATTAAAAGATGATATTTTACAAGTCCCGGTTGCCAAAGAAATTTGTTGGACAGAGGATGAAATTTTAGAAGAATTGAACAATAACGCGCAAAGTATTTTGGGTTATGTTGTGCGCTGGGTAGATCAAGGTATTGGTTGTTCAAAAGTGCCAGATTATTATAATGTACCGTTGATGGAAGACCGTGCAACATTGCGGATTTCCAGCCAACATATGGCAAATTGGTTGCGTCATGGGGTTTGTACAAAAGAGCAAGTGATGACAGCTTTTCGTGAAATGGCAAAAGTTGTGGATAAGCAAAATGAAGGGGATGCCGCTTATATTCCAATGGCAAAAGATTATGATGATTCTGTATCCTTCCAAGCTGCATTGGATTTAGTGTTTAAAGGTTGTGCACAGCCAAATGGTTATACTGAACCGATTTTGCATCAAAAACGAATTGAATTTAAAGCAAAGCACGGCATTCAATAAGAAATATAAATGCTATAAAATATTGTGTAAGATGCGGCGGCAGATTTTGTGGTCTGTCGCTTAGGTTTTTCATTCAGGATAAACAACGAAGAGAGGTTAAAAATTTATGAAATTTGCACGTTTTTCAGTTGAAGAACAAATTTATACCGGAGTATTGGAAAATGAACAGTTTCAAGTGATTGATGGCTGCATGTTTGGGGGATGGACATATACAGGAGAAAGTTTTGCATTAGCGGATGTGAAACTTTTGGCACCGCTCGTTCCAAATCAAATTATTGGAATTGGAGCAAACTTTGTAGCAACAAAAGAAGAATTGCCAAGCGAGCTGCCAGAGATTCCGATTTTCTTTAATAAGCCAGTTGCATCGGTTATTGGGCCAAATGATGAAATAAAAATCCCAAAAGGTGTTGATGAAATTAAATTTGAATCTGAGCTTGCGGTTATCATCGGTAAAGAAATGAAAGATGTCGCTGTTGAAAATGTTTTGGATTATGTATTTGGATATACGGTAACAAATGATGTGACAGCGCCACAGTTTTTTGTCAATAATGGTGGTAACTGGTTTGTCGGAAAAAGTTTTGATACATTTACACCGCTCGGCCCCTTTATTGAAACCGAGTTAAATCCGAAAGATGTTGTTGTTGAGGCATATGTGAATGGAATTCAAAAGCAAAATAGTTCAACAGAATTGATGATCGTTCCAATCCGTGAAATGATTGCATATTTATCGTCTGTAACAACATTAAAGCCAGGTGATGTGATTTTAACAGGCAGCCCGGTTGGAGCGGAATTTATTGGTCATCAAGATGAAATTTCATGTGAAATTAAGCAAATTGGTGTGTTGAAAAACCGTTTAGTCAAATAGAATTTTTTTAATCTCAAGGGAATCAGCAAAAATTTGATTTCTTTGAGGTATTTTTTTGAATTGATTTCATGCAGAGAATATGCAGATTGTAAATAAGATATGCTATAATAGTATTAACAATTTGTTAAAAAATCTCTGTACCATGGAAGGAAGGTGAGAGATTTGACACAAGAAAATATGGTAAAGTCAGTTGGGCGGGCATTGGATATTATCCGACTGATTAGTAATAGCCGTAATGGGATGGGTGTAACGGAAATTGCAAATCAAATGGATATTAATAAAAGTTCAGTTTATCGTATTCTAGCGACCTTAGCACAATATGGGTATGTGGAAAAAGATCATGAACATGAAAAATATAAATTGGGTTATACATTTTTGGATATTGGTGCAAGGTTACTTGAATCCATTGATTTGCGCAAGGAAGCTATGCCTTATTTACTGCAATTAGAAGAAGAAACCAATGAAGTCATTCACCTCGTTGTCTATGATCAAGGTGAGGTGGTTTATATTGAAAAACTGGAAGGAACTGAATTGATGCGCATGCATTCACAAGTTGGAAAACGTGCACCGATGCATTGTACATCGGTTGGGAAGGCAATTTTGGCTTACTTACCAGAGGAAAAAGTAAAAGAAATTTTGTCTGAAAAAGGAATGCCAGCACATACAGAATATACTTATACGAATGAAGAAGATTTGTTTCAAGATTTACAAAGAATTAGACAATATGGTTATGCACTGGATTTAGAAGAAAATGAGTATGGCATTACTTGTGTTGCCATACCACTTTTTGATTATAATAATCATGTTTGTGCAGCAGTGAGTGTATCGGGTTCAACAATCCGCATGACAAAAGAAAAAATGGAGAAATTGTATCCGCGAATGACCGAAATTGGACAGCAAATTTCTTTGCGCCTTGGTTGTAAGATGTCTTTTCCTTCCGAGAAAAAATAAAAATTCGTTTGAAGAATATTATTTCTGAAAGGGAGATGTACATGAATTTATTACAGTTAAAATATTTTCAAGAAGTTGCCCGTTTGGAACATATGACAAAAGCGGCAGAGTCATTGAATGTTTCACAACCTTCCATCAGCAATACCATTTCCCGCTTAGAAAAGGAGTTAGGGGTTCCACTGTTTGTTAGACAAGGTCGGCAAATTCGTCTAACACCATATGGACAAGCATTTTTAAAGCGTGTAAATCGTTCTTTTTTTGAATTGGATGAAGGAGTTGCTGAGTTAAAGGAAATGACTGGATTGGAGCGTGGCTATATTTCGATTTCTACAACGCTTGCCAGTATTATGCCTTATTTGTTAAAGGATTATTTAATTAGTTATCCGAAAAACAAAATTATTCAGAAACAAGCATTTTCAACCGAGGACATCAAAAAACAGCTAATTAACAATGAAATTGATTTATGTATTTCTTGGCTGCCAATTATTGATGAGGATATTGAATGGCTGCCGTTAAAAATGGAACAAATTTATATTTCTGTTCCAGCAGACCATCGACTGGCTCGTCGAAAAAAAATTGATTTAATGGAATTGACAAATGAAAAATTTATCAGTTTGACACCGGAATATGCTTTTCGGAAAGTAACGGATGATTTTTGTTATCGTGCTGGATTTGAACCAGATATTTCTATTCAAGTTACAGATGCCAGTGCATTGCATTTGTTTGTTCATCAAGGATATGGCATAACGTTTACCCCAGCCTTTTTATTTTCTCCAACACAGCATTTGAATTGTGTACATATTTTAATCAACAATCCGGGCTGTCGCTGTACAATCGGACTTGCTTGGCATAGAAATCATAATATGTCACAGTCAGCAAAAGAATTTATTGAGTTTACGACACGGTTTTTTCAAGAATCAGAGGAATAGTTTAATCAAATTGTTCAATAACATCAACATCACTTATCGATTATATAGCAACTATCAATCTTGTTCATTGGTATATGAAAAATTTATAGAGTGATATTGGAATATGTCGGAATTGAATAACTAAAATCTTTGCATTTGATTTTTGTGCGGATATATAGGAAAAATAACATACATAGGTTTGTAGACAAAGTTGATTTTTTTCACTTTGTCTACTATTTTTGTGAAAAGAAAACTCCCGATGTTAGCCCTAGAGTATTGAAAAGCTTATAGCGATATAATCAAGCCGTTCTTCCCAGATGTGAAGATCTGGTCAGTTCGCTATCCTGTTTTGAAATGTCAGAAGGAATTTTGAATATCAAAAGATGGTTAAAGTTTATGATATGCAATATCGAATGGTAAATATTCTATTATTTGTACTAAAATATAAAAGACAAATGGTTTATGGAAAAATATAGGTGAGATTGTGTGCACAGATAAGTGGGTTGCAAGTTGTGAAACTAGGACATATACGAGTCATATTGATATATTGATAAATATTCCGCTTAAAATTGGTGTTTTATCATTTATAAGATATATTATAAAGAAAAAAGTTGTTTGATATGATTGGATTGATCTATGAATTTAAAGTATGGAGATAGAAAGCGAAAATTTTGGTGTACAGATTGTAGATATCGTGGGAAGAAACCAAAAAGAAACAGAAGAATATATATAGCAGCCGAATTTAAGATACTATAGCAATAGAATAATTATATTTTTTCAAAATATCTAGATCCATATACAAGAAAGAAAATGGTTAAAAAATATATGAAAGAAATGGTGAGTCTTTTTCAGGTCATCTTAAAAAAGTGGAGCAAATGACAACGCTTTTTTTTTTTTGTGTTTTTTAGATTTGTACAGGAATAGAAGAGCCTACAGTTATCAAGTAAACCATCTGTTTGGATTAAAATATGTGTCTAGAACTTAGGATATATTTTGAAAAAACCTTTCATACGCATTGTTTTTTAGGTATTTGAGTTAATTTTTTTTTAAAATATAAAATAAAGTTTGTCTAGATCCCGATAATATATGATATCATTTGTTTTTTAAAAAAATTATATATTTTATTTGGATTTTATGGAATATAGTTGGTATTTGGATTTTATTATTTGGGTGAACATAGTATATTGTTATTCGTTTGGTTTCAGGCATTTTTTAAATGAAAAAAATTTTTATCAATCCTGTATACTTTTTGTACGCTCATTCGTTATATAAATGAACGGCTGATCTTCAAGATTCATCGGTAAAAGAAAAAAGGGGGAATGTGACGGATTGAATATATGATAAAAGATGATTTTTATTCAGATTGATATGTTGAATTTATAATTATTTTCGTATTTTTTTGGTTTGGGATTTTTTATCTCATAATATAAGGAGGAAACATGAAGTTTGAAACCATAGAAGAATTATATCAAAACAGGTTTCAAATCATATTCAAGCATTTGATATGTATGGGCTGTTCGAAAGAAAACGCTGAAGATATTGTGCAAAATACATTTTGTAAAGCCGTTGAGAATATGCTGCATTTGGAAGTGACAAATCTATCTGCCTGGCTGTTTAAAGTCGCTATTCATCAATTTTATGACTTATGCAGAAAAGAGCAGCGTTTTCCAAAAGTGAATATCGATGATCAAGCGTTTATAGATCTTTTGATTCAAAAAGAAGCAGGGGAAGAATTTCTATTACAAAAGGAATTTCATAAAGAGATATGTAATATACTGGATGGTTTAAAACCAAGCTATAAAAATTTACTCATTTTGAAATATGATCTTTGCTTATCCTATGAAGAAATATCTGTTATGTTGGATATGAAAGTGGAAACAATCCGTGTGACATTGTATAGAGCCAGAAAAGAGTTTGAAAAGAAATGGAGTGAAACAAATGGAAAAAGAGCATGAGATAGATCGTTTTTTTGATTCAAAAATAAATGAAACGGATTTAATCAAATCAGCTAGAAGAAAAAGTTATCTTCGTATAGCAGGTATAAGCTTTCTTATTTCAATTTTGGTTTTTATTTTGTTAATTCTATTAAAAATTCAGCTTACACCTTATTTGATTCATAATAAAATTGTGGCTAAGGAATTATATTATGAGATATATGGAGCAAACAGTTATGTAGGAGTTTGGGCGGAAGATTATCGATTGATTGGAAGTTCGGCTACGGCTCCGAAGTATAAGCTATTAAATGGAAGACCTGTTCAAATTGGTGAAATTTCTTTGAATGATTCCGATAATATTATTGATAAAGTGAGTTTAGGGAATTCGGAATTTGAACAATTTTCTTATATGGGAAACCGTATTATGAATTTTTTTCATCCTTTACTACAATATAAAAAGTATGCCCATGATTTATATGAATTAGATCAGTTATCTGATGGAAAATGGATTGAAATGGCTTTATCTTTTGATCAGGCTTACACATACGATGAGGTGCTTGCTATGTTGCCTAAAGAGGTAACTTTGCAGTGGAATTGGATTGATATTTATTCACCAGAAGAGCTGGCGGGATGGAAAATGTCAGATGAAATGAGTGAAGAATATTTTAAAGAGCAAGAGGTGGTTGGTTTTCCAAGTATTTCCGAAGACGGGAAAGAAATTGAAAATCCTATGGAATCCTTTATAGAAACTTTGGAATTATCTTTAAATAAAGGAGGAGCTTATAAAAAAGAATTTGAGCAGATTTATCATACGCTCAAAGGAAACCAGTCTTCTCTTACAAATGAAAATATCAAAATCATTGGTGTTGTTGTTGTTGGAGATAAACAACAATTACAATCACTTTTGGATAAAAATTACATTCAGGCATCTAGCTTTGGTGCGATAGTAGATCAATATTAAATGTATAAAGGAGAGATTATTATGAATCGTTCTATATATTACTGGGGAATTTGGGTTATTGCTTTAATTTGTATTAATCTTGGAGGAATTCCAATTGCACTTTTTTCTCTATTTGGTACACCTAGTGGAACAAGTATTTTTTCACTTGATTATTTTATTGCCTTTTCTATTTTCTTATTGTCTAATATTCCAGTGATTCAGTTGTTTTTTGCTTTATGGAAGAAAGATCAGAAAAGTTTTGTATGGGGCTTAATTTTTGCTATTATTGAGGTATGTTCATTTATACTTTTTGTGAATAGTGTGAATTTCCAAATCTCTCTTATTCTAGCGATTATTGGTGTATTGGGTGCAGCTGTACTTTTAATCAAATCGTTTATCCGTTAATTTAATGTTTTTTATCCTTTAAAATAATAAAGAAAAACTTTCCAAAATAAAGAGCAAAGCGAATGGATTGATCCGTTGTTGGCTTTGCTTTTTTATTGGCAATACATAAGTTTAGCGTACTTTCTCATTCAGTTTTTTCATTTGCTGGCTATTATAATTTAATTGGTATAGCATCAAGAGTTTCAATAAAATTGTTGGACATGTAAAAAATTTGCAAAATGAAAAAATAAGGTAAAGTACAATATATCAGTGAATCTATAGACTAAGCCAAAGCTTAATGCTTTTTATTCGATAGAGTGAAAAAATGGCATACAACTCATATAGCCGTTAGTGTCTGAATTTCTTTATAAATTTAACCAACTATATCTACAATATCAGGATTAGCTTGTTTTATTTATTGATATCGGTAACATATATATATATTTCTTAATTCTAATTTATTATTTGTATATTCTATTATTTTTTATATTTATATATGAAAATAAATATAAATTTTTTAAATATAATTTGATATGACTTTTATTATAAATAAATGAATTTATTTGAGTTTCTTTATTTCTGTTAAACAGACATAACAATTCTGAAATCCATATGATAAATAATATGTGATGTAAATTCCAAGTTATTTTTACGTTTTTATGATAGAAAAATCTATCATTTTCTTAAAAAGTTAAGCAATGCCTGAATCATTTTTTGTGTCTGGACTTGTCGTGTTTGAATTGGATGATTTTGTTGCATTGCCTTTTTTCATGCTTTTCTTATGTTTAATTTTTATAAATTCAAATATATCTTCTTTATCCCTCTCCTCAAGTTCAGAAAACATTTGGAATGTGTTTTTTTCTAGTTCGGATTTTAGAACTCGAGTATGATCTTCTTTTTCTTGTTGAATAAATATTTCTCCACTTAATATCCAATCGGTTGAGATTTTAAAATACTTTGCTAAAGCAAGTATTGTTTGTGCCGATGGTTCATATTTATTGTTTTCATATCCACTTATATTTCCCTTTGATTTTCCAATAATGTCAGCGAGTTCTTGAAGTGATAAGCCTTGTTTTCTCCTTAAGTATTTAATTCTTTCTCCAATGGTGTCCATTTGATAACCTCCTAAAATTTTTAAAAATAAAAGTACTAAAATCAAAACTTTTTATTTATTTGTTCTAAAATCAAAACTATAATAAGGGTATAAAAGTACATCATTATAAATATAGCATATTTTGTTAATTTCTTGAGGGGGAAGAGGGGATGATGAGGAAGCTGACACCAATGGGTGTAAAAATTAAAAAAGCGCTAATTGATAAAGGAATGACACAAGTACAACTTGCAGATCAATTAGGTGTAAATCCAAGATACATTAATCACATCATACATGGAGAAAGATCAGGAAGAAAATATATGAATGAAATTATCCGAATTCTTGAACTGAATGAAAGGAATTTTTAAGTAGTTTACACAAATTCACGAAGACCTATACATGAATTTGATTTATGAAAAAGAGATTTTCTTACCATAAATAATATAATGAGGGGATTTTTATGGGGAATGATTTGACAATTGTGATGTATCATTACGTTCGGGATTTAAAATATAGCAGATATCCTAAAATTAAAGGATTGGATATAAAATTGTTTAAAAAACAGATACAGTTTTTTAAGAATAACTATCATTTTGTTCGTTGTGAAGAAGTATTGGAAGCTAGATATACAAATCAAAGCTTACCAAAAAATAGTTTGCTACTCACTTTTGATGATGGTTATATAGAGCATTATACAAATGTATTTCCAATATTAAAAGAAAATCATATCCAAGGACTTTTTTCTGTTCCAGGTCAACTTATAGCTGAACATAAAGTTTTAGATGTAAATAAGATTCATTTTATTTTATCAAGTTCATCAGTAGACAATATTTTAAAATTAATATTTGGCTATCTAGATTATTATAGAGGGTTGGAACATTGCTTTCCTGAGAATCAAGAATTGTATCAAAAACTGGCGATAGCCAATCGTTTTGATTCTGCGGATGTCGTTTTTATCAAAAGATTACTACAGGTTGAATTGGAGGAATGTTTAAGGAAGCAAATGATTGACTGCTTATTTCAGGATTGTGTAGGGGTAGAAGAACGCGTTTTTGCCCAAGAGCTTTATATGAAGAAAGATCAAATTGAATTTATGAAACGAGAAGGCATGTCATTTGGTATTCATGGATATACACATGATTGGCTGGCATTTTTAGAGCCACAAAAAGTTCAAGCAGATATAGAAAAAGCACTTGATGTTTTTGATTCTGTACTAGACCGAAATGCGTGGATTTGTTGCTATCCCTATGGTTCTTATAATGAGACAGTGGTAGAAATAGCGAAACAGTTTGGTACAGTTGCTGGGCTTTCAACAGAGGTTCGTATTGCGAATTTAGATCAGGATGATATCATGCACTTACCTCGTATGGACACAAATGATTTTTTATATTTTAAAGTATAGTGTAATTTAAAAAATATATAAGGAGAAATATGATGAATCCTTTACAGGAAACGAATCAAAAGAGTTTATGGGAAAAAGAAAGAAAAAAGCATGATTTGAAAATTCCGGATGAAAGTGTTGTGCGTTTTTTGTATAAAAGTTTTACAGATGCAAATGACAAAAAAATATTGGATTTTGGTTGTGGAAGTGGAAGAAATACAATGGTGATGGCCAATATGGGCTTTTTGATTTATGCAATGGATTACAATTCAATATGTCTAGAATTAACAAAAGAAAAACTAGATTCGATTGAATATGAGAAAATTGAATACATACAAAATGAAAAAATGTCAATTCCATTACCTACTGCCTCAATGGACTGTATTATAGCTTGGGGTGTACTATTTACTTTTACACAAAAGGAAAGAGAAGCATTCTTGAAGGAAATGAATCGTGTTTTAAAGGTTGGGGGTGTTCTGTTCGCAGATTATCGAACTAAGGAAGACAGCATGTATGGCAGTGGTAAAGAAATCGAGAAGGATTTATTCTGTTTAGATGAAAAGGTAGGGGATTTGAAAGGTATGATTTATTGGTTTTGTAGTAGGGAAGAGCTTACTTCTTTATATTGTAAGACAAATGGGTTTGAAATATATAATTTAGAGCAAAAGGATTATCTAATTCATAATTTGTCAATCAAAAATTCGCATTTCCATATATGGGTAAGAAAAGTAGGGAATATCAATGAATCGGAGAATTAATAGGACACATTTCAAAAATATCTATCATATCTATCAGAAAAAATATGAATTTCGTTTTTGTCAATTATATGAGATTCCTCGTGTAATAGAATTTATTGATCAATATTGGCAAAAAGAACATATTTTCACAAAATCGAAAGCATTGTTAGACTGGCAGCATTTGGATCAAAAAAATAATAGATATAATTTTGTGATGGCAATAGATAAGGAAACAGATGAGATTCATGGAATGATTGGATTTATTCTGTCCAGTCTTTATGATGATAGCATTTTACATCCCATTCGTTGGGGAGTTATATGGAAAGTAAGGGAAGATATCGACATAAGGGGTTTAGGATTAAGTCTAAAATATTATTTGGAAATATATGCACCAGCAAGTTATGTTGGGGGAGTTGGATTATCAAAATATTCAAAAAAATCAATCGAAAACTTGGAGAAAAAGTTGGAAAGTTGAAGCTATGTTATATGTTGAATAGAACTTGTCAAACATTTGATTTGGCTGATCAAGTCACAAAAGAGAATTTTTATGTACCCGATGTATGTAAAAGTCCATATTACTTAAAAGAAATCAATGGAGAGTGTTTGTTAGATCATTCCAAAGACTATTTTAGGTATATACCTGAATATAAGTCCACACTATATTATATAAATCGATATCACCGACATCCGTTATATAAATATCATTTTTTAGAGATTTGTAATCGAGAAGATAAGGCAATGGCATGTATGATTTGGAGAAAATGTGAAGCAAATGGAAAGTCTGCAATTGTGATTGTAGATTATATTGGACAAGGTTGTGAGCTGGTTGGGTTGTATGATGAATTTCAATCTCTTTTACGAAACAATTATGCAGAGTATATCAGTTTTTACGAATATGGATTAGATGACCAAGCACTTTCCTTAGCTAGTTTTTTAAATCAAGAAGACTGTGAAAGTGTAATTCCATTGTATTTTGAACCATTTATTCGTAAAAATGTAGATTTAGATTATCATTTTTATACAGAAAGGCAAACTGATCGGGTGGTGATATATAAAGGTGATGCAGATCAAGACCGACCCAATCAAATTTGAAACGAGGATTGTATCATGAATATCAACATATTAGATTATTTTGAGGCAACTGTAAAAAAACACCCACAGAAAATTGCAATTATGGATCATTGTCAGGCATACAGCTATTCACAGGTCATGGAAATGTCAAAGAAAATGGCCATGTTATTAATGAATAAAAAAAATCCCCGATACTTGTTTTATGTAATCGGGATGTAAGATGTTTGATACTTTTTTGGGGTGTTATTTATAGTGGGAATTTTTATGTTCCGATTGATGAAAAAGTTCCGTTGAAAAGGCTGAAACATATGGTAGATCATACAAATGCAAAAATTATTGTTTCTATAAAAGGGTGTAAAGAGATCGATGAATATTGTTGTACTAGAGATATAAAATCCATTCATTTTAGCCAAATATATGAAGGAATCAAAATAGATGAGAAAAAACTTCTTTGTGTTTATGAGAACATGCTTGATATAGATCCACTTTATATGGTTTATACATCTGGCAGCACAGGAAAGCCAAAAGGAGTTTTAAAAACGCAAAAATCTGTGCTGAACTTTTTATATTCTTTTCAAAAGGTATTTTCTTTAAGAGAACAAGATGTTTTTGCCAATCAGGTTTCTTTTGATTTTGATGTGGCAGCAAAGGATATTTTTCTTTCGATGTATGTCAGTGCCACACTTGTTATTATACCTAAGCAATGTTTCATGGTACCTAAGGAATTGATTATATTTTTGAATAAGCATAAAGTTACGATATTAATATGGTCTGTTGCAGCCATAAGATATGTAGCAAGTAGTGGGATTTTGGCGAAAGAAAAACCTGAATTTTTAAGAAAGGTTTTTTTTTCAGGAGAAGTGTTGCAAATGCATGAGCTGAAAGAGTGGATAATGTATTTAGAGAATATCGATTATATTAATTTGTATGCGCCTACAGAGGTTACCGGGAATTGTATGTACTATATTGTAGATCAAATGCACGGTTTAAAAAGATTGCCCTTAGGTTTAGTATTTCCGAATATGGAAGTGATGGTTTTAAAAGAGGATTATCAAAAAGTAAAAGAAAATGAAATAGGAGAGATTTACATTCGAGGTGCATTTTTGTCACAAGGATATTATCAAGATCTTGAAAGAACAAAAAAAAGTTTTGTTCAAAATCCTTTACATCATGATTATTTGGATGTGGTTTATAAGACAGGGGATTTAGCAAGGCAAGTAGAAGGTCAGCTTTATTTTATTGGCAGAGTAGATCATCAAATTAAACATATGGGTTACCGAATAGAGTTAGAAGAGATCGAACAAGCATTGTATACCCAAACGTCTCAAGTCAATCGTTGTTGTGCAATTTATGATGTGGAGAAAAATAAAATTATTTTGATTTTACAGGGTGAATTTATTAAAAATAAGAAAATTCGATCTATTCTTTCGAATGTATTACCTAAATATATGATTCCACATCAATATATATGGTTGGATAAGTTACCAGAAAATATAAGAGGTAAATTGGATCGGAAAAAGACGATGGAACAATATTTAAAAATGAAAAATAGTGGAGAATTATATGCAGAATAAAGTTTTAAAAATATTAAAAGATATTAGACCCGATATTGATTTTGAAAATGAAACAGGGTTGATTACAAATGGAATTTTGGACTCTTTTGATATGATTTCTATTTTGGCAATGATTACAGAGCAATTTATGATTGAAATGGATGTGGAAGATATTATAGTAGAAAATTTTGATTCATTAGATCAAATTTGTTTTATCATTGAAAAGAAGAAAAATATAATACGTTGATTTTGATATAGTTTGATGGAAAGCTGTAGATATTTCTTAGGTAAAGCATTTTGTAATTGTTTATGATCAAATAATAAAAAAATTAATAAAAAATAAGATAACAATAAAATTAATTGGGAACCAATAGATTGAGAACATTTCAGAGTTCAGTTTGTCCAATTGAAAAACGAAGTGACTTTTGTATATGTCATTAGGAAATTCTATTGTTCAGGTTAAAGAATTGTAAAGTGTGAAAACCAACGATATGATATTAGAATTTTGAAAAGTTATGGAATTTATCATAGAAATCATAGCAGCGGAAGTTATAAATTGATTAAGCTCTGTAATAATCATATATTTTTTATGTCGATAAAGCCATTTGTGATAATAAAGTGAATACGGCTATCAAGTTTGTAGCTATGAAATGATTAACGAAAAAAGTTTATAATGTATACAGCGACTGTATTAAAATTAACTCATGTATAAAATAATAAAAATTATAATGTGAATTTATTTATAAGTATTTATAATAAAATTTAGGTCAGTTTACAAGGAATTACACATAGACCATAAAACGGGTTGCTGACAACAAATAGCAGTATGCTGCTTTCTCTGAAAATATACCACCTGTTTTGTTGTTTGGGATTTCCAAAGGGGCTTGTCTTTGTTGGCACATGACTTTGCAATGCAAAGTGTAGTTTATGATATGTTCTGCTGGAGCTGCTGTGAAAATATTGTTGCTGTATGCGTTCAGCTATTCCCTTTTGACATACTGCAGGAAACCGCCAGTTTTGCCTGTGATACGCCGTAGCTTTCACGTTTTTCTTTCCATTCTTTAAATAAAATCTTTGTTGTTCACGTAGTCGAACCTCCAATTAAAAAAGATAGCTACTTTTCATTAATAATTATAAATATTTAAAATTTAAAAAATAAAGGTTAATTCTTAAAATCAACTGTCTTGTGTTTCAGATATTCCGTTTTTAAATATATTCATATGTGATATGTTCAGATTCTTATATCATATACCCTGAAATACTGATACGCTGCATAAATACAGTATATTTTATACCTTGTGGAATACAGTTTCTAGTTTTTTTATGCCTCTTTTGTATAACAGAGGTTTACTAAGGCTTGCTGTGCTCGCTCAATTTTGCTTTCCTACAAGCAGGAATGTGCTGGAAAATCTTTGGATTTTCCAGTACCATTTCGTCAGCTTTCGTACGAGAAATGCTTTTGGCAGACAAACTGGAGTATTCTATTTCTCCATAATATAATTCGTCAAGGAGATTCCATCTCTAATCACTTGTTGTTCCTTAATTACTCTGTACCCTCTTTGCTTAAAGAATGATTTTGCTGTAATGGAAGCATGGGTAATTATTTTACATGCTTTGACCGACTGTTCTAACTTATTACAAATAGCAGTAGCAATACCTTGTCCTTGATAATTTTTGTGGACAAATAATCTATCAAGATATCCTGATTTATCAATATCTCCAAATCCAACTATCATATTATTTTTTACGGCAACTATCGTATAATGTTCAGAAAAAGACTTACTCCATTCTTCCAAATTCACATTGCCTGTTGCCCATACATTTAATTGCTCACTTGTATAATCCTTTGTATTCACAACATGGACTGTTTGATAAAACAGCTCTGCTAATTGTTCACAATCAGAAGCTATATATTTTCTAATAATCACTATTTCTACCTCCTTTATTGATGGAAAATTGTTACTCTATCGCTGCAAGGTCTAACTTCGTATATCGGTTATGTCCCCGTACTTGCCTTTGATATTTCCAATATTTAATCGCTTCTTTCAAAGATTTTCTTTGATTATTTGTAAAAAAATTTTGGAGATAGGTATTGTACTCAAATTGTTTATCAATTTTTGTTTTCCTTTTTTCTTTTCTTCAAGGATTTGATAATAAGCTACAATCGCTTCCTTATAAGTTTCTCTCGTATTATTTTTAACCATTGAAAAGTTATGTTAAAAGAAAAACCACTTCCCATATTCTCTTTGAAAAACGCTCTATGCCTTTTAGAACAAACAAAATCAGCTTCAATTTCTGTATCTTCGGTAATATTAGATATAGGTATTTCTTTTCCTTTACCATTGAAACAGTTAGCAATTTACCTATATCAAGAAAATAAGTAATCCATTTGTTATTTCTATTTTTCTACCAAAAGCAGGCAGACCATTTTTCCTGCAAAAATCTACTAATTTTTCTCTCAGATCATAGAAATTACGAAATGTTTTGCTATCTAAATTTTTATCTAAAACAGGTCGTTCAGTCATATATTTTTCTCTTTTCTACTCTCTAACAAAGTAGAATTTATCTTTCTCTATGAATATACATTCTTGTCATATCCGGTTCTTCATCTCTCTGAACCATACAAAGGAATTCCCAACCATAGTGTTCATAAAAAGAGGTGTGGTCTGTTACCAGGTATAAAGTGTCAATTCCTTTCTTTTTCATGTCAACACATACATAATTTAACAAGGCACCAGCTACTCCGTTGCAACGCTTATTTTCTTCGATATATACCGCACAAACATTTGGGGTAAGGTCTTTTCTATCATGAAAGTCATTCTCGATAACTCCCAAACCTCCAATAATTCTATTATCTTCCATTGCCACATACCATTGTGGAATTAAGTTCCTTTTATTTAGACAATCCTCCATACTTTCTATATATGCCTCTAAAGGAATGTTCCATTTTTCGTGAAACCATTGTGCAGCTTGTTCTTTTATGTTAGGTTTATCTATAAGTCGTATGATTTCATAGTGCATTTGAGTATTCTCCCTCTTTAAATTTCGATTTTTTCTTTTCAATTATTTTATCAATTCTTATTTTTTATTTTAAAAAATATTATAACACGAATATATATTCAAGTCATTTCTTTTCTGCTTTTGCAAGAATACTTATCAAACTAGGGTTCTTCAAGAGTGCAAGGCACAGGCTTTTGACAAATCCTACTTTGATAAGTGCATGGTAATCAAACAAAAATGAGATAATCTGCTGTTTTACAGCAATAGAAAAACACATCTGTTTGCAATATCAGATGTGCCTATCGATAATTCAATATTAAATTCACTACAAACCTTGCTTGTGACCGCCTATAAGCCTTTCTTTTTCAATGTTTTTCCAACAATTTTTTATGACAGCCTACATTGATTAAGAATTTTGACACTCTTTGAAATATGTATGGAGACGGCGGGAGTCGAACCCGCGTCCAAAGATATTGTTACTTAAGCCTCTACGAGTGTAGTCGGTATATTTTTGTTCGAAATGTGTTATGCCCACCGACAGGCCTCCGACATTCTAGCCTGGTTGATCTCTTCTTTTATCCGCAGGCGGAGGATAAGAAGCGTATCCCACAGAAATGAACCTCGTCAGCTTTACATGGGAGATAAAGCTGGGAGGTTTTAGCATTAAGCTGCTAAAGCGTAATTATTGTTTTTGCCATTTATAGGCTTTCGCGTTTTTACGAGGTCCCGCGACCCCTCGACTCGCCACTTAAGCACAACCTACCCCTGTCGAATCCGTAACGTCCCCTTAAGAGATAAATGAGCTTTTTGGCTCCTAAAACAATATAACATATTTTCCATCTGAAATCCAATGTCCAAATTTTAGAATTGTTTTTGCCATTTGAAGGTAAAATTCAACAGTTTTTAATTGTTTAATCTAAGATTTAGATGCTGTTAAACAAAATCCTGTTCAAATGATCAATATGCTAAAACTAGAATTTTTGTCGATCTCGAAACGAACGTTCGATCTCTCTTCTGGCCTCTTTTTTCTTTAGATCTTCTCGTTTATCGTATTTCTTTTTCCCGCGTCCTAATCCAAGTAGCATTTTGGCAAATCCATTTTTTAAATAAATTTTTAGTGGTATTAAGGTGTAGCCGTCTTCTTTTAAAATTCGTGTCAGCTTGTTAATTTCATAGCGATTTAAGAGCAGTTTTCTTGTACGCAGTGGATCATGATTATAACGGTTGCCTTGTTCGTAAGGGCTAATATGCATATGCTCAACAAAAACTTCGCCATGAATTAGGCGAGCATAGGCATCTTTTAATTGAACTTTTCCGTTTCGGATGGATTTAATTTCTGTTCCATGTAAAACCATACCTGTTTCATATGTGTCTTCAATAAAATAATCATGGTAAGCTTTTTTGTTTTGTGCCACCATTTTTCCTTCACCTCTTGGCATGTTATCCCTCCTTATAGAGAGCTATTGTATCATAAATTTCAAATATTTTCATACTCCTGGACTTTTAACTTCCTTCATTTGATTTCTTTATTACATCAATGGTATCCTTGTCTTTTATTATAACTTTTAAGTAATGTATTGATTCATAAAAATATATTAGAATTTTTGACTGAATCGTATTATGATAGCAATATGATATGTGAATAATTTGTGACAAAAACTATAAAGTTCTGTGAATCTGTTTTTGAATCTAAAATGAGAGATATTCAAAAATAGGTATTAAGTTTTTTTTTAAGGATTACTTTGTGATAAACGTCACAAATTAGCGAACGATTTGCAGAATATATTTTTAAAAAGGAGAGAAAAGTATGACAAAACCAACAATTCTTGCATTGGGAGCCGGGTATGGATGTATGATGGCAATTAAAACTTTGCAAAAAAAACTGCGCGCAGATGAAGCTGAGATTATACTGATCAGTAAGCATAACTATCATTTTCAAACGACGCTTCTTCATGAGGTGGCAACGGGAACTTTACCAGGGGAACGGGCGAAAGTATATGTGCATGAAGCATTGGATATGAAGCGTTTGACTTTGATTGAAGATGAAGTGATTGGTTTTAAAAAAGAAGCGAATCAAGTCATTACTCGGAATGGAATTTATGATTATGATTATCTTATTATTGGTCTTGGTTTTTCTCCAGAAACGTTCGGAATTGAAGGAATGGATGACTATGCGATGAAAATTTCTTCTCTGGATCGTGCACTGATGATTAAGGAACATATTGAAAAACGTTTTCAAAATTACTTGGTTTCTAAAGATACGAATGATTTAAAGGTCATTGTTTGTGGTGGTGGACTTACAGGGGTGGAATTTGCATCTGATTTAGCGAATCAGATTAAAAATCTTTGTGAAGAATTGAACATTGATGCGTCTTTACCAGAAATTGTTTGTGTGGAAGCTGGTCCAAATATTTTACCAATGTTGGAGCAAAAATTAATTGACGAGGCAGTAAAGCGTTTGGAATTACTGGGGGTTCGGGTTTTGACGAACACTTTTGTTAAGGCATGTACCGATCATGGCGTTATTGTGGAAGTACAAGGTGAGAAGTCTGAGATGAATGCGGGTACGGTTGTTTGGACTGCAGGTGTACGTGGACATGACGTGATTGCCAACTCTGAATTTCAAAATTCCCGCGGAAAAATTGCAGTAGATGATTATTTGCGTGTGCCAGGTGATGAGCATATTTTTGTCGTTGGTGATTGTGCGCTTGTTATGGATCCTGAATGTAATCGTCCGTTTCCTCCGACCGCTCAAATTGCTTCACAGCAAGGGGAGTTTGTTGGAAAGGTTTTGACCCGTATTTTAAGAAATGAATCACTTGGTGAGTCCTTTGTTTTTCAAAATAGAGGTGTGGTTTGCTCGCTTGGATATAATAACGGAGTTGGTGTTGCCCTTGGATTTAAGTTAAAAGGACATAATGCTTCTTTTATTAAGAACACGATTGAGAATAAATGGTTGCTTTCAATTGGTGGACCAACTCTTGTTATGAAAAAAGGGAAATTTAAATTTTGATCCGTTTTAAACAGAAGTCGTTCTAAAGAGAAACTCTGTAAGATAACAATTGTTATCTTACAGAGTTTTTTCGTTTGTGTAAAATGATGATCATTTGACGGTAAAAGTCTGTTATGGATTGGGCAGTAGATGTGTTGGCAGAGAATTCAAGTGTTCATCGTGGGGTGAGATCTTAAAATAAGTTTGATATAAATTCTTAGTCTGATGAATGGATAGGAATTTTGAAGCAATGGACTGGATTTTTTCTCGTTCATTTTAAATATTTTTATTTTGATTATTTTTTATTTTACTTGAATCATAAGATGATAAATAGCATGATATTTTTTTACAGGCAAATATGTTAAGATAAGGAAAAAATATTTTGCTCGGGAGGAGAAATAGATGGATTTCTCAACAATATGTGTACATGGAAAGAAAAAGCATATCGATGCAACAGGAGCGGTTATAGAACCGATTTATCAATCGGCAACTTTTGCACATCCGGGGGTCGGTGAAAGTACGGGCTATGATTACTCTCGTTTGCAAAATCCGACTCGTTTTATCATTGAGGAGAAGTTAGCAGCGATGGAGGAAGGGATAGATTGTATTGCATTTTCTACTGGAATGGCTGCGATTTCTTGTTTGATGGAACTGTTTTGTCCGGGTGATCATTTTATTGTATCTGATGATTTATATGGCGGAACCAGTCGACTTTTTGATTTTATTTCAAAAAAAAATGGTCTACGTTTTGACTGTGTTAACACATCTTTTATTGAAGAAATTGCAAAATGTATCTGTTCGAATACCAAAGCCATTTTTATTGAAACTCCGACTAACCCGATGATGCAGGTGACCGATATCCGAGCAGTATCTGAACTTGCAAAGAAACATAACTGCCTTTTAATTGTAGATAACACGTTTTTGACGCCATATTTTCAAAAACCACTTTTACTAGGGGCAGATATTGTCGTACATAGTGGAACGAAGTTTTTATGTGGACATAATGATACTCTTTGTGGTTTTTTGGTGATTCGTGATGCCGAAATTTCTGAAAAAATTAGATTTTTAAGTAAGACCATCGGAGCCTGTCTGGCGCCGTTTGATTGTTTTTTGGTCAATCGTGGCATAAAAACATTGCCGTTAAGGATGAAAACACAGGAAAAAAATGCATTGGAGCTGGCCAAATGGCTGGAAACAAAAGAAAAAGTGAAAAAGGTGTATTATGTTGGCTTGCCTAATCATCCAGATTATGAAATTTCCTGTCAGCAGGCGAGTGGATTTGGATCCATGATTTCTTTTGAAGTGGATTCTGAGAGAACTGCACGACAGATTTTGTCGCGTGTTCGGTTAATTTTATTTGCTGAAAGCTTAGGAGGTGTTGAAACATTGATTACATACCCAACTATGCAAACCCATGCCGATGTTCCGCTCGAACAACGATTGAAAAAAGGCATCAATGATCGGCTGCTTCGTTTATCAGTCGGAGTGGAAGATTTGGAAGATTTACAAGCAGATTTACAGCAAGCATTGGAAGGAGAATCCATTGATGAAAGAGTTTCAATTTGATCAAATTATTGATAGAAAAAATACAAATAGCTTGAAGTATGATTTTGCTGTTGAACGGAATATGCCAAAAGATGTATTGCCACTCTGGGTTGCTGATATGGATTTTCCAGCACCAGAGCCAGTTTTAACAGCATTGCAGCGGGCGGTTTCACACGGAATTTTTGGCTATTCGGAAACAAAGCATGACTATGTTCAAACTTTGGAGAACTGGTTTTTGCAACGCCATAATTGGAGGATTGAACCAAAATGGCTGGTGAAAAGTCCAGGAATTGTTTATGCACTTGCAATGGCGGTTCGTGCTTTTACCAAAGAAAATGATGCGGTGCTGATTCAGCCGCCAGTGTACTATCCGTTTTCTCAGGTTGTAAAGGGAAATAACCGCAAGCTGGTGACCAATCCACTTGTTCTGGAAAATGGGAAATATAAAATGGATTTTGCCGCTTTTGAAGAAAAGATTGTTATAAACCATGTGAAATGTTTTATTTTATGTAATCCACATAATCCAGTTGGTCGGGTTTGGACAAAAGATGAGCTTTTATGCATTGGGGATATTTGTCAAAGATATGGAGTGATTGTTATATCCGATGAAATTCATCAAGATTTTATTTATCCTGGACATCAGCATTCAGTATTTGCCGCAATTCATCCAGAATTTCAAGACTTTACTGTGACTTGTACAGCGCCAAGCAAAACATTTAATCTGGCGGGTTTGCAAGTTTCCAATATTTTTATTCCAAATGATGTGCTGCGTCGAAAGTTTCAAAGAGAAGTAGAGAGAAGTGGATACAGTCAACTCAACACATTGGGGCTGGTTGCTTGTCAAGCAGCCTATGATAAAGGAACGGATTGGTTGGAGGCACTGAAACTATATTTACAAGAAAATTTACAGCTTGTACGTCAATTTCTGCAGGAAAAAATGCCAGTGGTTCGTTTGATCGAGCCGGAAGGAACGTACTTAATTTGGCTGGATTTTCGTGCGCTTGGTTTATCAGAAGAAAACTTAGAGCACTTCATTGTAAATGATGCTAAGCTTTGGTTGGATAAAGGTACAATGTTTGGTATTGAGGGTAGTGGATTTGAGCGCATTAATATTGCTTGTCCGAAATCAATTCTGATTCAGGCATTGCAGCAGTTGTATTTAGCTTATCAAAAATTATCTTTACATAAACCAGAAAGCGGGGTGTAAAATGAATATTCGTACATATTTACAGCAAGGTCATATTTTAATTTTTGATGGAGCAATGGGAACCTATTTTGCTTCTTTATCTGATCCATCCTTCACACATTGTGAACTGGCAAATTTAACCGATCCGGACTTGATTTTATCCATTCACGAAGCATATGTGAAAGCAGGCGCACAAGCAATAAAAACCAATACTTTTGCAGCCAATCGTTTTAGCTTGGAATGCAGTAAGGCTCAGGTACAAAAAGTTATTGAGTCTGCGTATCGTTTGGCGCATCAAGCGGTAAATGGGACATCAGTTTTTATTTTTGCTAATATCGGTCCGATTCCTGAAACTGGACAAGTGGATATGAAAAAGGAATATTGTGAGATAGCAGATTTGTTTCTTTCATTGGGTGCAAAGAACTTTTTGTTTGAGACATTCAGTGAGGCAAATTATTTACAGGATGTGGCTGCATATATTAAAGAAAAAAATCCTAATGCGTTTATTTTAGTAGAGTTTGCGGTTGCTCCTGATGGCTATTCTCGCCAAGGTGAGTTAGGTACGAATCTGTATGAAACGATGAATGCCTGCTCATGGATTGATGGCGTTGGATTTAACTGTGTATCTGGACCATCGCATTTGCTGCGATATGTCAAGCAGTTAAAGAAAAGTACCAAGCCACTTTGTATCATGCCGAATGCAGGCTACCCAACAGTGGTGAATCAGCGTACCTATTTTGATAGTGATCCGAAATATTTTGCCAAGCAAATGAAACAAATGGTTGAGGCAGGTGTGCAAATTATTGGTGGCTGCTGTGGAACGACACCAGAATTTATTGCAGAAACAGTAAAAGAAGTTCAAATGCAGCTTCCACAGATGGAGATTCTGCATTCGATTTTTCCCTTACCAAAAGATGCAGCAACACAAAATTTGAATCCAGTTTTACAAAAGTTAAAGTCTGGTCAGAAAATCATTGCGGTTGAAGTTGATCCGCCACTTGATGCCAATATTGATTTTTTTATGGAAAGTGCCAAGCGGCTTAGCGCATTGAAGGTAGATTTGATTACGATTGCGGATTGTCCGATTGCGCGTGCCCGTGTAGATAGCTCTATTCTGGCTTGTAAGCTAAAACGGGAACTTGGTATTGAGTCGTTGCCACATATGACATGTCGTGACCGGAACATTAATGCGACAAAAGCACTTTTGCTTGGATTAAGTATCGAAGGGATCCAAAATGTGCTGGTTGTCACAGGAGATCCGGTTCCGACTGCTGAAAGAAATGAAGTAAAAAGTGTATTTAATTTTAATTCATCGGTTCTGGCTAGTTTTATTCAATCATTAAATGATACGGTATTGCCCCAACCATTTTTGGTATATGGTGCACTCAATATTAATGCCAAGCATTTCCATTTAGAAATCAAACGTGCACAAACAAAAATTAAGCATGGAATCCAAGCTTTTTTAACACAACCAGCTCTGTCAGAAACAGCAGTTGAAAATGTAAAAACTGCCAAGGAGGTACTTGGTGTACCGATTTTGGGTGGAATTTTGCCCATTGTTAGCCATAGAAACGCTTGTTTTATGAATAATGAAATTTCTGGTATTACCGTTTCAGAGGAAATTGTTAAGAAGTATGTTGGGTTGGATCGTGAAGCAGCGGAGCAACTAGCGATTGAAATTTCGCTGGAAATGATTGAAAAAATGGCATTGTATGTGGACGGATATTATTTAATTACACCGTTTAAACGAATTGGCTTAATTACGGAAATTATTTCACGTATTCAAAAAAAGGGACAAACATTTTCTAATCAATGAAAAGGTTTGTAATAAACTGGCATATATGGGATAGAAAGATCTTGCGATTAGATCTTTTCCTGTTTCATTTATAAGGAGGATTTGTTATGAAAGAGCTTTTAACAGATATAGAACATCGATATTTCTATACAACAGATGGTGTTAAGCTGCATTATGCAGAAATTGGAAGTGGACCGCCACTGATTATGATTCCAGGAGGACTTTGTGCGTATGATTATTTTGCTTACCAAATTCCAACACTCAGCCAGCATTTTCGGCTGTTGATTTTAGATCCACGTGGATTTGGCTTATCTGAGGTACCTGCATACGGATATCGCATTCCACGTTTGGCAGCAGATATCAGAGAGTGGCTTGGGCATTTGAATGTAACAAAGGCTTATTTTCTTGGACATTCAATGGGGTGTTCAATTATTTGGTGTTATATGGATTTGTATGGACAAAATCCGTTTCTTAAGCTGATTTTAGTTGATCAGGCACCTGCTTTGGCCATCAATCCGATTTGGTCAGAGAAGCAAGTCCGGCAAACAGGTGCGGTCGCTGTAGATGTTTGGGGTTTTGTCAATGAATTCGTTGTGAACCAGGAAAAACCGATGGCGGCTTTTTCCAAATATTTGCCACTTGGTGTTTCAGATCGGGAAGAAAAGCTGGCACAAAATTTTAAAGACTATTTGCGTGAAAGTCTGCCAGTAAAAAATTGGCAAGTGGCTTCAGATTTAATGCTGAATCATGTCACACAGGATTGGCGTGATGTTGTGAGAAGAATTACGGTTCCAACTTTATTGTTAACTGGAGAGCTTAGCCGAGTTCGTGATGCGGTGATTTGGAGTCATGAGCAGATTCCAAGCTCTGAGCTTGTTATTTTTACAAGAGAAGAACTTGGAAGCCATAATTTACTTTTGGAAAATCCTAAGAAAGCCAATGCAGAGATTTTGGCATTTTTAACAAAATAGTTGAAGATTTTTATGTAATTGTACGAAAAGTTGTAGATGTTTATTTGGATCTATTCTACTTTCTGTAATCTTTGAAAAGATTTGGTGTTTCTGTGGGAAATGAGAAGACAATTGGTTACTTCTTGCCTTGTCTTACTAAAGCAGGCGATCTAAGAAGTTTACTGTGAAATGTTAGCTGTTTCCCATAGATGTTTCACCAATGACAGGATTTAAAAAAAATAGGTTTGTTCCAGCCTTTTGAGATAACTTTGGGAGGGGAGAAAGATGGAATGGATTTCATAGATATTAGCTAGGAAAATAATTAGAAATACTACACATGTTGTTAACCAGAAAGGAATAAGAATATGGATCAAAGATTGAATCGGTATTGCACTATCAAGCTACATTAGCATCTAAATAATTTTTTCAACAAAAATGAGTAATTGCTCACTTTTATATTGCGAAGATATCCATTTTTTTTTATTATTTATTTGAGTGATTAAATACTTGTTTTTGAAAGGGGGATTCAATAATGAATGAAACCAATACTATTCAAGTTAAAGAAGTAACTAAAAGTTTTGGTAAGAAAGTTGTATTAAAAGATATCAATTTTGATATCAAACAAGGTCGTATTTATGGTTTTATCGGACCTTCCGGCTCAGGCAAAACAACGCTGGTAAAGATGATGGTAGGGATGGATATTCCAGATAAAGGTTCAATCTATTTATTGGGAGAAAAAATGCCTAATTTAGAGATTTTACAGCAAATTGGCTATATGGCACAATCAGATGCGTTATATACAGCTCTTACGGGTAAAGAAAATCTAATGTTTTTTGCATCACTTTTTAAATTAGATAATGCAGAAAAACAAAAACGTATTGCCTATGCTGCAGAATTGGTTGGCTTAACCGATGACCTTGATAAAAAAGTGTCGGCCTATTCAGGGGGGATGAAACGTCGTCTATCTCTTGCGCTTGCTATCATTCAAAATCCCCAGGTTCTAATATTAGATGAACCTACTGTGGGAATTGATCCCGAATTAAGATTAAGTATTTGGAATGAATTATTACGATTAAAAAATGAAGAAGGAAAAACCATTATTGTTACGACTCATGTAATGGATGAGGCAGAAAAATGTGATTACATTTCAATGGTTAGAGATGGTTCAATTATAGCAACTGGTACACCTTTTCAATTGAAAGAACAATATGGTGTTCATAGTTTAGATGCTGTTTTCTTGCATGCAGGGAGGAAAGTACAATGAGAATTGCAGCGCTTATTAAGAGGATATTATTGCAAATAAGTAGAGATAAACGTACTCTGGCTCTTCTCTTTATTGCTCCATTATTCGTATTAACACTAATGAGCCTAGTTTTTAATGGAAATGCTGTAGAGCCTGTTTTAGGCGTGGAGAATGGTAATAAGCAAATTGTCGAAAAATTAAAAGAGGCAGATATTGTAGTAAAAGAATATAACAAAGTTTCTAATGTTAACGAAACCATATTAGATCATCATTTAGATGGTTTTTTACAAGTGGAAGATGATAAAGCAACAATAACATTACTTAATAACGATCCTACAGTAGCAAAAAGCTTAGAAATGAAAGTAAAGCAAATATATAGTAAAGAAAAACAAATACAATTATTAGGAACAAATGGAATGCGAAATGAGCTTTCATTACAAGATTCTATGAAAACGGACTATGTTTATGGTAGCAGTGAAACAGAGCTTTTTGATACCTTTAGTCCTATTTTAGTAGGGTTCTTTGTTTTCTTTTTCGTTTTCTTGATCTCCGGTATTGGTTTGTTAAATGAAAGAACAACTGGAACGCTAGAACGTTTATTAGCAACGCCTATTAAAAGAGGAGAGATTGTCACAGGATATCTTATTGGTTACGGTTTATTGGCATTGATACAGACCGTTATTATTGTTTTGTTCGCAATAAATGTGCTGGATATGGTTTTAGTTGGTTCTGTTTGGACTGTTATTTTAATCAATGCAATCTTAACACTTGTAGCTTTGTCACTGGGGATATTATTGTCTTCTTTCGCGAGTTCGGAATTCCAGATGATTCAATTCATACCGGTAATCATCGTGCCACAAATATTTTTTTCAGGTATTTTCTCTATTGAGGGAATGGCTGATTGGCTACAAGTATTTGCGAATTTTATGCCGCTGTATTATGCGGCAGATGCATTAAAAGGGGTAATGTACGAGGGTTTAAGTTTAGCTGAAATTCGTAGTAACTTATATATATTGTTAGCTTTTGCAGCGGTATTTATCATTTTAAATTTGTTCGCTTTGAAAAAGTACCGTAAGCTATAATATGGCAATGATACAGTGTTAAGCAAAGATGGTGAAACAAATGGTAAATAATAATTATTGGATGAAATGGCTAAAATACGAAAAAAATCCAATAAACAAACTGATAAACAAAAGAAAATTATTGAGGTTGCTATTGCTACTTTTGCCGAAAAAGGTTACTCAAATACACCCACATCAGAAATAGCCAAAAAAGCAGGAGTAGCAGAAGGAACAATTTTCAAGCACTATGGAACGAAGGAAAATCTATTGTTATCTATAATGATACCTTTTTTAAAAGATTTTTTTCCTATGATGGCAGAGGAACTTATTGGAGAACTGATGAAAGATAAGTGTTCATTTGAAGAGTTTTTAAGGAATCTTTTAATAAATCGTAGTGCCTTTCTCTCAGAAAACAGAGAAATATTTCAGGTATTTATAAAAGAAATGTTTTATAAAGAGGAACTTAGAAATGAATTACTTCCCAATGTTTTAGAAGTTGGTGCCTATTACCTGATACATGTGATTGAGGTATTTAAACAACGTGGTGAAATTAAAGATATACCGAACGAATCAGTTTAAAAATGCTAATCACTGTCATAGGTGGAATGTTTATTTCCAATTTTGTATTGTTAAATAAGCAATTTATAAGCGAAGATGAAATTGAAGATGCTATATTTTTTATATTAAAAGGGCTTGGAAAAGCTTCTTAGTAAAAGGATTTTTTATAAAGCCACTTTAAAGCAAAAGATTGAATAAATTGTCTGCTTTTCACAGAAGTTGGAACATAGCTAGCTTTAAGTAACGAAAAAAGTGAAATTGCGTGCCCCCAATTTCACTTTTTTTCTATTTTTCTTTTGTAATCTTTATTCATGCTTAGTTGTTAGAGGAAGGTTTTGTCCCAATCTCTTTTCTTTGATGGTGCCATATAAATAAAAAAGATTGTGAATAAATATACTTAAACGGGTGCAATAGCTGAAGAAGAAAATAATAGAAAATAGAACTTCAGTCTTGTGGAAATTCTATTTTTTGTGCTTAATATCAACATTAAAATTTAAAAGCCAAAATAAAAAAAGTAGGTGAGAGCTTTCACCCACTTTTATGAATTATTCATTCAGATCAACATTATGATAAACTTGCTGAACATCGTCTAAATCTTCTAATGCATCAATGAGACGTTCAAATTTTTTCAAATCTTCATCTAAAAGTGTCACATCATTTTGTGCCAGCATAGTAATCTCTGCAACAGTAAACTCCTCAATATGGGCATCTTTTAATGCAGTTTGTATGGCATGAAATTGATCCGGCTCGGCATAAATAATGACTGCCTCATCCTCTTCTAAAATATCACGTACATCAACATCTGCTTCCATTAGAATTTCTAATACTTCATCAGAGGACTTGCCTTCCAAGCCGATGACGGCTGTTGTATCAAACATATAGGAAACAGATCCAGTTACCCCCATGTTGCCTCCGTTTTTATTGAATGCTGTGCGTACTTCGGCAGCTGTTCGGTTCACGTTGTTGGTCAATGCGTCAACAATGATCATGGAGCCATTTGGACCAAATCCTTCATATCGAAGTTCATCATAGTTTTCATCTCCACCGCCCTTTGCTTTTTCAATGGCACGGTCAATGATATGTTTGGGCACACTGTATGTTTTTGCGCGCTCCAATACGAATTTTAATGTTTGATTGGATTCAGGATTTGGTTCACCTTGTTTTGCGGCAACATAAATTTCACGACCGAATTTGGCGTAAATTCGGCTGGTGTTTGCATCCTTTGATGCTTTTTTATCTTTAATGTTGTTCCATTTACGACCCATTGTATCACTCACTTTCTTTTCGTTTTGGGACGTTTATTTGTCTCTCTCATTATACATGGATTCGGATTCTTTTTGAAATGGTTTTTCAAATTTTAATGCAGGGTATTCTTCTTTAGCAATAATTTGATGAAAGGTGATTCTTGTGATAATTAAAGCCATTTCTTTTGGGGATTCTTTCATTCCGCCCTCTACCCATTGTTGAATAATTCCAAGATGTGCTGAAATGACGTAGGAAGAAAAATATTCAATTGGAATCAACATTCTTTTTTCAAGCTGTGCGTTTAAAAATTTTTTCAACATGTTTTCTCGCAAGATGGTTTTTAGTTTGGTCTGAAAAGAATAATGTCCATTTTTTCCAAATAACACCTGAATAAAGTCACTGTTTTCTTGAAGATATTCAAAGAGATGAACGAAAATAGAAGCTGGCTCCGATGGGGGTCTAGGATGTTTTGCATGTTCTGTTTTTTTTGCTTCTTCATGAATATGAACGATATCTTGGATAATTTCATTTTCATTTTGTTCAAGTAAGTCATATTTATCTTTATAATGTAAGTAGAAGGTTCCTCGGTTTATGTCTGCACGTTCAGTTAAATCATGAATACGAATGGACTCAAATCCTTTTTCTTTCATCAGTTCAGCTAAAGCGTTTCGCAGCTTTTCTTTCGTTTGTCTGATTCTACGATCTTCACGTTTGATTTCCATCATAAAATTCTCCGTTTTATTATTTTATTGAACATTTTAATACATTTTGTTGTTTAAGATACAAAAAATGTGAGATTGTTTATTGCATTCTCCTATAAATATATTATAATGATTCTCACCGGATTTTTTCAACATTTTGTTCATTAATAAACAAAATGTTGAAAATATGAAGGCGTTTTAGATAAAAAAATACTAGGAGGATTTTATTCATGACAGAAGCTTTACAAAAAAAGCCAAATTATGGCGTAATTATTGTATTGTTGCTTGGTGCATTTATTGCGATGTTGAATGAAACATTGCTTAATGTTGCTCTGCCATCTATTATGAATGATTTTGGAGCAAGTGCTTCGACGGTTCAATGGTTAAGTACAGGTTATATGTTGGTGAATGGGATTTTGATTCCGATTACAGCTTTTCTGATTCAAAAGTTTTCGGTGCGGCATTTGTTTTTATCTGCAATTGCACTGTTTACGATTGGAACATTTGTAGCAGGATTTGCCCCAACCTTTGGGATACTTTTGGCAGCACGTATGGTACAGGCGGCTGGTTCGGCGATTATGATGCCCTTATTAATGAATGTGTTGTTAACAAGCTTTCCAGTTGAAAAACGGGGCGGTGCAATGGGCTTTTTCGGCTTGGTCATGATTTTCGCTCCAGCAGTGGGACCAACATTGTCTGGATGGATTTTGCAGCATTATACGTGGGAAATGCTGTTTCATTTGGTGAGTCCGATTGCGTTTATCTTGTTAATTGCTTCATTTTTTATGCTAAAGGATAAGAAAGCCAGTGTAAAAATTCATTTGGATTACTTGTCGGTTGTTTTATCCAGTATCGGCTTTGGTGGAGTTTTATATGGTTTTAGTTCGGCAGGAAATAAAGGATGGAATGTACCAGAGGTTTATGTCACAATTGTAATTGGTATGGTTGCATTGCTATTTTTTATTGTTCGTCAATTTAATTTGAAGCATCCTATGTTGGAATTTCGTATCTTCCGTTATCCGATGTTTGCTTTGTCATCTGCCATTTCAATTGTATTGGCAATGGCAATGTTTTCCGCTATGTTATTATTGCCGATCTATGTGCAAACCATTCGTGGAATCGGGACATTGGAGTCTGGACTTTTGATGTTGCCTGGCGCACTTTTAATGGGAATTATGTCTCCAATTACAGGGAAGCTATTTGATAAATTTGGTGGTAGAGTGCTCGCGATTATTGGCTTAGGCATTACAATTTTAACAACTTATGCTTTTTCACATTTAACAATGGAAACCAGTTATACAACCTTAATGACTTTGTATACTATTCGGATGTTTGGGATGTCTATGGTTATGATGCCGGTTATGACAAATGGAATCAATGCATTGCCACAGAACTTAAATCCGCATGCAACAGCAATGAATAATACTTTACAACAGGTCGCCGGTGCAATTGGTTCTGCATTTTTGGTTACTTTGATGCAAAATCGTACAGAGTCTTATGCACAGGAGCTGACAGAAGAAGCCATGCAAAATGTTGGATTAACAGCAGCTCAAGGAATGGAAGCAATGCAGCAGCAAATTATGAATACGGCCATGGTTGAGGGAATTAATGATACATTTCTGATTTCTACTTTTATTGCAGTGGTTGCATTGGTCTTGGCTTTCTTTATTCAACGTCCACCTCGTCCAGAGGAAGATATACCAAAATCAGCAGAGGAAGCCATTTAAGATTTATAATTGGTCAAAATATACGTGATGCAGTTGGAGTTATTTGAATTTAGGATTTCTGACTGTGATCACGTATTTTTTGTATTTAAATGAAAATATTCCATTGCTAGAGTAGGATATGAATAAATATAGTTTTGTAAGTATTTATGAAATGGATTTGTTTTTACAGTGCGGATGCTGTATATCCTTAAGAATAAAAAGTTTGATGCTATAGTTTATGCTTTGGCAATTTGATTTGAAATTTAAGTTATATTTGATATAAAAAAGATGGATTATGCGGACTTTGGTAAAAAAATGTAGTTTTGTGAACAGAATTTTTGGAATATAGACAAAGAAAAACGGTTAGAGACATGATCGGGAGATAATCATGTATCAACAAAAATAAGGCGCAAATCTTTATGAGTCATATTGTATCCGAAGATTTTCATTCAGAAATGCTGAGCAAAGATATTATTAAAAAACTTAAATCACAATTATGGATTAAAAATGTTTTGCTTCTATCTCATAATGAAATGCATATTTGTAAAGACATGAATATCATGTTGAGTGAGCATAAAAAAGGGAGGAAAATAGATTTTGTATTACAACCATATTGCAAAAATATAATCGTGAAAATATATGATTTCCTAATCGGACAAATAAAAACACATTTTGAGAAGTATACTATAATCATTTCAGATTTAAAAAATAATATTGATTATAAAGGAAATGTTGATTATGGATGCTTTACATAATTTTGCTATAGAAGAATAGGATACAAAATTTACTATGGTTCAATGTAATATACAGCAGATGATAAATGATACATAAACAAATTATAAAATCACTTTTTTGAAACCAGTTATTTATAAATTATATCAGATCATAAATGATACATTCATATGCAAAATTGAATTGGAAACCAGTTTATTAGAATCACGCAAAGTGAAATTTGTCACCATCAACCAGGTTTTTGTGTGGCGTTTTGCTTGTGTCATCGAATGATGATGTTTTCTATGCTTATTGTTTTGGTATGATGACTCTGTTTGTTAAATTATATTGTTTTGGCAAAATATAATTGTAAAAGAAAAGGTATTTTGTAAACGAAATGTTCATGTTTAGCAGAAGTTGGTCAAGCAGCAGATTTATAAAAAATAAATAATATTAAGAAAAAAATCTTTATAAGAATATATTTTTTAGTTTATTTCTTGTTTGACAGGTTGATGCATTTGTGTCTAAACTATGTAGGGGAGGAGGATCATGGAATTTTTTACTGAGCTGTTCAAAGATCAAGATTTATTACAAATTATTTTACGCTCATTACAGGTTTCAACAACAGCTGTTGTACTGGGCAGCATAATTGGGATTCCTTTAGGCAGCTTTTTGGCAGCGAGGCGTTTTGTTGGCAAGAAATTTGTTATGACGATTCTATACACCAGTATGAGTTTGCCTCCGGTTGTAATTGGCGTTGTTGTTTACTTATTGCTATCTCGTTCAGGACCATTTGGTTTTTTGTCTCTGCTCTACACACCAGAAGCGATGATTATCGCACAATTTCTATTGGTAATGCCACTTATTACAGGCTTAACCTTTTCAGCAATCAACGGAATGAACCAGAAATATCGTATGCTTGCACGAACATTGGGAGCTACACGTTTTCAAGAATGGTTATTTATTCTGACACAGGCTAAAAAAAGTATTCTGATTGGTGTATTAACTGCATACGGACGTGCACTTTCTGAGGTCGGTGCAGTAACGATAATTGGAGGAAATATAGAGGGTCATACAAGAGTTATGACAACTTCTATTGTATTGATGACACGTCAAGGAGAGTTTATAAAGGCATTGTATTTAGGCTGTGTGCTTTTGTGTATTAGTTTTTTGGTCAATTTATTGTTTGTAAAACAGACTTTAGAGCAGTTGGATCTTGGGGGAAATAAAAAATGACGCGCATTCATTTAGAAAATATAAAGATGAAGCCCTTTCACCAGCCAAGATTTCAAACGAAGGATTTTTTGTTTGAAAGTCATGAGCGGTATGTGCTTATCGGGCCGTCTGGGGCAGGGAAAAGCTCTCTTTTAAAGATGCTTGCTCTTTTAGAGCCTGCTGATGTGGGTAGGATTCATATCAATGATCAGTTGATTTCTTGTAATCATGCAGATTTATCGGTTCGGCGACAAATTGTTTACGTTGCTCAGCAAGAGTTTATGATTTCTGGTACAGTATTGGATAATTTACTGATCGGTGTACGTTTTCGCAAAGGCAATAAGCAGCATTATACACAAAAAGCTACTCAATTATTGAAGGACTTGGGTTTAGAGGGTTACGAAAATAAAAATCCAAATCATTTATCGGGTGGGGAATGGCAGAGGGTTGCCATTGCTCGAGCGCTGATTTTATCACCTAAAATTCTCTTGCTGGATGAGCCGACTTCGAATTTGGATCCGTTTCATGTGAAGAAAATTGAAGAAACCGTACAGGCTTATTGTACAGAAAATCAAGCCTTGCTTGTGATGGCAACTCACAATTTATCACAGGCAAAAAGAATGGCAACGAAGGTTTTATTTATCTATGAAGGAAAAATTCTGACATCTGGTGATACAAATGAGCTTTTATCCAATCCCAAATCTGAGCAGCTAAGGTTCTTTTTAGAGTGGTCATAATCGGGGGTAGTGAAGGTTTCAAAGCGTGTTATACGCGTTGATACATACTAAAATAGCAGAAAGAAGGTATAAAAGTGAAGAAAAAAAATTCATTATTGGGAATCTTATTTGCATTTTTTTTGCTTTTGGCAGGATGCAATAATGCGGCTACGCCAAATGAGCAGACAACAGCACCAAAAGAACAAGAACAGCAGAAACCAGCAACAGAATTAATATTGGCAACAACAACAAGCTTACAAGATTCAGGTTTGTATGATGCATTGCTTCCTGTGTTTGAAGAAAAAGAAAATATTACAATGAAAGTCGTTGCGCAAGGAACTGGTGCGGCAATTGAAACCGCAAAAAACGGTGATGCAGATGTATTGTTTGTACATGACCGTGCAAGTGAAGATGCCTTTGTAAGTGAAGGATACGGTGAGTATGCTTGGGATGTCATGTGGAACAGCTTCTATCTTGTAGGCCCGGCAGATGATCCGGCGGGAATTAAGGGTGAGTCAGATATGGCAGCAGTTATGGAAAAGCTTCGCACAGCGAATGCACCATTTGTTTCTCGGGGTGATGACTCTGGAACACATAAGCGTGAGCTGAAATTATGGGGTGACCAAGTGCCTGCTGGTGAAAATTATATTGCAGCCGGTGCTGGTATGGGAGATACATTAATTATGGCAAATGAAAAAAGTGCTTATACATTAACAGATGAGGCAACTTTTTTATCTATGAAGGATAAATTACCAAATCTGGAAGAAATGGTAAAAGATTTACCAGAGCTGTTAAATGAGTATGGTGTTATGATTGTTTCTTCTACAGAGAAAAAAGAAGCCGCACAAAAATTTGTGGATTTTGTTGTCAGTGATGAAGCAAAAGAAATTATTGCAAACTACGGCATGGATCAATATGGAAAAGCATTATTCCAATCCGATATCAAACAAAGATAGGAGTTATTATTTAATCATGAAATAAAAAAGCAGAGCCGGAGAATCCTTGTCACCGGCTTTTTTTTTTGCAGAAAATTGATTTGGTTAAACTAGGAAATTCATGGAATGTACAAATTTTATTGCAGGGTATTTTGAGCAGTGATAAAATTACAGTGAATCAGATCGTTCAATCTGTTTCAAAATTTTAGGTGAGGAGGATGTCGTATGGCAACTCAAGTCAATCGCAGACAATTTTTGAAATTGTCCGGTGCAGTGGCAGCGACATTGGCTTTAGCGGATTTAGGATTTAATGAGTCAAATGTTCAAGCGAAGACTAAAGCGTTAAAGATTCAAAGTTTGAAGCCAACACCAACGATTTGCCCATATTGTGCGGTTGGTTGCGGAATTTTGGTTTATGCAACAGAAGCAAAAGATGATGTTGTGTACACAGAAGGTGATTCCGATAGTCCGATCAATCAAGGTTCACTATGTAGTAAAGGAGGCTCAATTCGTCAGATTTATACAACTGAAAAACGTGTTGAGAAACCGCGCTATCGTGCGCCAGGAAGCAACAAATGGGAAGAAAAATCATGGGAATGGATGTATGAACAGATTGCAAAGCGTGTGAAGGAAACAAGAGATCGTACATTTGTAGAAAAAGAAGATGGCATTTATGTCAATCGTACAGATTCTATTGTTTCACTAGGTGGAGCAGCCCTTGATAATGAGGAAACACATTTAATCAGTAAACTGATGCGTGCAGGGCTTGGACTGACTTATATTGAGCATCAGGCCAGGATATGACACAGTTCAACGGTTGCCGGTCTGGCACCTACATTCGGTCGTGGCGCAATGACCAATCACTGGAATGATTTGCAGTATTCAGATGTACTGATGGTTATCGGTGCAAATCCTGCAGAGAATCATCCAATTGGTTTTAGATGGATTACAAAAGCATTGAAAAACGGGGCAACATTGATTTCTGTTGATCCGCGTTTTACAAGAACCTCTCAATTGGCAAATATTTATGGACAGCTTCGTTCAGGTACGGATATTGCTTTTATTGGAGGAATGATTAACTATATTTTAGAAAATCATTTATATCATGAGGAATATGTAGCAAATTATACAAATGCTTCTTATATTTTATCTGATGCGTATTCTTTTGAAGACGGAATATTCAGTGGATATGATGAGATTGAACGGAAATATGACACAAGTAAGTGGAGTTTTGAAACAGATGCAGAAGGTAATGTATTGGTAGATAAAACTTTGCAGCATCCAAGATGTGTATTTCAGCTTATGAAGCAGCATTATTCACGCTATAATTTGGAAACGGTTACAAGTATTACGGGTACAGATAGGGATACGTATTTGGAAATCTGCAAAGTATTTGGTTCAACGGGTCAAGTTGGAAAAGCTGGAACCATTTTATATGCAATGGGTGGAACACAACATACAGTTGGTACGCAAAATATTCGTATTTTTGCCATTATCCAGTTGCTTTTAGGCAATATTGGTATTGTCGGCGGGGGTGTGAATGCACTTCGCGGAGAATCCAATGTACAAGGCTCAACAGATTTCGGCTTACTTTATCATAGCTTGCCTGGTTATATTGATGTGCCAAAAGCTGTTCCAGAAGAAAATAATCTTGCAGGATTTTTGGCTCGAGTTACACCGAAAACAGGTTATAAAGTCAACAATCCGAAATTTATTATAAGTATGCTTAAGGCATATTATGGCGATTATGCAACGAAGGAAAATGACTTTGGCTATCATATGCTGCCAAAAATCAGCAATGGTAAAAACTATTCATTTATGTATTTGTTTGAAGAAATGCGAAAAGGCGGATTGGAAGGAATCTTTTTATGGGGTTCCAATCCAGTTGTAAGCAGTCCAAACTCGCAAAGCGCACATGATGCATTGGCGAATTTAAAATGGATGGTTGCGGTTGATTTATGGGAAACTGAAACCTCAGCTTTTTGGCAGAGCGAAGCGGGTAAAAACTATGCAGATATTGATACGGAAGTCTTTCTTTTGCCTGCCTGCAGCTCTTATGAGAAATATGGAACCGTTACAAACAGCGGTCGTTGGATGCAATACCGTTGGGAAGCTTTACCGCCAAAGGGAGAATCTCGTGCGGATTTACAAATTACACATGAATTGGCATTGAAATTAAAAGAATTATATCAAGATGAAAATACACCAGCAGCACGTCAAATCAATGCGATGTCATGGGATTACGGAACGGATCATCATCCAGATTTTGATAAGGTTGCCAAAGAAATTAACGGCTATGATATTCAAACCAAACGCCAGCTTTCTGGTTTTGGAGAACTGGCAGATGATGGTTCAACAGCGTGCGGATGTTGGATTTATTGCGGTTTCTATCCGGAGGAAGGAAATCTGTCTCAGCGCCGTGACAACGTGGACAATGGACAATCCTTATATTCAAATTGGTCATGGGTATGGCCGATGAACCGTCGTGTTCTATATAATCGGGCTTCCTGTGATTTGAATGGAAAGCCATATAATGAAGAAAAAGCATTGATTTGGTGGGATGAAACAAAGCAGGAATGGACTGGATATGATGTTCCTGACTTTATCAAAACAACAAAACCAACCGATCCGGCAGGTTCAAAACCATTTATTATGCAGTCTTCCTTATTAGGGGATATTTTTGCTACGCGCTCTGATGGTCCTTTACCTGAGCATTATGAACCTTATGAAAGTCCAGTGCAAAATGCACTTTCCAGCGTACAATTTAATCCGGTGGTTGATATTTTTGAAGGGAAGCATAATCCGCGCGGAGATTATGATAAGTACCCGATTATCGGAACAACCTATCGTATGTCTGAGCATTGGCAAAGTGGTACAATGACAAGAAACCAACCTTGGCTGTCCGAGCTTGCTTCACACATGTTTGTGGAGATGAGTGAGGAATTGGCACAGGAAAAAGGAATTGGAGATAAGGATGAAATCATTGTTACCTCAGCACGGGGAGAAATTAAGGCATATGCACTGGTTACAAAACGGTTTAAACCCTATACGGTTTTAGGGAAAAAAGTTCATCATATCGGAATGATTTGGCACTTTGGTTATAAGGGGATTGTTACAGGGGAAACAGCAAATAAGGTAACACCAATTATTGGTGATGCCAACTCAAATATTCCTGAATATAAAGCATTCTTATGTGATGTAAGGAGGGCTTAATAATGGGAAGAAATATAAAGTTTATTGATATTTCAAAATGTGACGGATGCCGTGCATGCAGTGTGGCATGTAAGAACTGGAATGATTTACCAATTGAAATTGAACCATATAATGGAACCATCCAATCACATCAAAATGTAACAGCGAATACATGGAATGTTGTAATCAATAGGGAGGTTGTACAACCCGACGGCTCATTAGCATGGCATTTTCGCCATACAGCCTGCTTGCATTGTGAAGAACCAAGCTGTGCATTGGCTTGTTCAGAAAACGTGATTACAAAACGTGAGGATGGAGCAGTTGTTATTGATGAGGAAGGCTGTGTCGGCTGTGGCTATTGTGTGACGAATTGTCCGTTTGATATTGTTCAGTTGAAAAAAGTGAAAATCAATGGAAAAACTTATGAAAAGGCTTCGAAATGTAATCTTTGTGAGGGACGGATTGCAGAGGGCTTAGAGCCAGCTTGTTCGAGAATTTGTCATACAGATGCCATTCAGTATGGAGATTATGATGAATTGATGGCAGAGGCAGAAGAAAGATTGGAAGTTGTGAAAAAACGTTATCCGGATGCGAATATTTACAGTCCGGCAGGTGTTGGTGGGACAACAACCATCTATTTGCTTACAGAAAAGCCATCGCTGTTAGGTCTGCCGGAAAATCCAGAGGTTCCTTCCTCCATTGCCTTATGGAAACATGTTGTGCAGCCAGTTGGTAAGATGCTCGGTGTAGGTGCAGCCGTAGCCGTTGCTGGACTTTTTGTAACGAAGAAAATTGTTCAAAGTCAAACGCATCATACAGATTCTGAGCATAAGGAGGGCGAAGACCATGCTGGTTGATAAAAAATATGTACGCCGCTTTTCTAAAACTTTTATTTTCTGTCATTGGTTAAATGCTCTTTCATTCTGTATGTTATATTTGACGGGTCTGCCGCTTTATACAGAATGGTTTAATTTTTTGTATGTTGTATTTGGCAGTCAAGAAGTTTTACAAATTCTACATCGCGTTTTTGCAGTTATGTTTATCTCTGTTCCGATCATTCAATTGATTTTTGATCCGCAAAGTATGAAAGATTGGGCAAAGCAGATTTTGAATACAAGGCTCAGAGATTTTAAATTTTTTCTTTATTTTCCATTGGAGCTGATTGGCTTACATCCAAAGGGTATGCCAAAGCAAGGGTTCTATAATGTTGGAGAAAAGGTAAACTCAGTTGTTCAAATTACCGCTTGGTTTATGTTGGTTGTATCTGGTATTTTCATGTGGTTTGCAGATGCATTTCCAAGAGAAATTGTTGTTTGGATGTATCCAATACATGGAATTGCCTTCGGTTTAGCTTTTGCTGCTTTTATTGGACATTTATACTTATCGGCTATCGACAATCCGGATTCACTTCGTGGAATGACAAAAGGTTCTGTTCATGTTCGTTATGCAAAGGGTCATCATGAAGCTTGGTATGATGAATTGATAGCAAAAGGTGAATTTACAAAAGAAGAAGCGGAACAAGCCATTCGAGAAGATAAAAACGCATAAAAAGATCAGTTTTTCGGGTAAAAGGATAGCTATTCCTTTTGCTCGAAATATGAAATGAAGCAGGTTGCAGGAAAATATGTTTTAAAATTATGTGGAGACGAATTAAAGGAGTAAATATGGTGGAGAGAAAAAAGGGATGTCCAGAAGAGTACCCTGTTCGCTTAATCGTAAATGATATACAGCTGGCTATTTTTCAGCTAACGAAAGGAGATTTAACGGATTGGGCATATGGTTATTTATTTTCTGAGCGTCTAATCCATAAAAAAGAAGATTTACAGCAATTATGGATTTCTGAGGATCAATCGGTCATTAAAGTGAGAATTTCTGGTGATATAGAGCGTCTTTTGGCTTTTAAGGAAAAGCATCATACGGCTGGCTGCGGAAATGGAATTACTTTTTTTTCGATGACGGATATTTCAAAATTTCAAAAAGTAGAGTGTTCACTGAAAACAACACAGACAAAGCTGATGGAGAAAATGCGAAAATTCTATGATTTGTCACCATTATATTTAGAAACAGGTGGTATGCATGGAGCTTGTGTGCTGCTGCCAAATCATTCTCTTGAAATTCGGGAAGATATCGGAAGGCATAATGCTGTAGATAAAATAATTGGTCATTGTTTGCAATCCGATTATAATCCAAAACAGTTGATTTTGCTGACAACAGGCAGAGTTTCTTATGAAATGCTTTCAAAGGTAGCGAATTATGGGATTGGCATTATTGCTTCCAGAACGGCGGCTACTTTACAAGCTGTTCAATTGGCAAAAGTGTTAGATGTAGAAGTCGTTGGTTATCTTCGAGGAAAAATGGGGATAGTTTATACAGAGTTAGGTCGTGTAGAAACTAGCTAAAATCGAAGGAGGACAGAATCAAGTGCAGTTTATCTCAAAAGATTATGAGAAGTTGATGGTGGATTTAAGCTGTCTAACAAATGAATTACAAAAGCAATTACAAGGAACTGATGCTTATATGATTCCGAGTGAAATTCAATTGGATGCAGATGTTCCTTTTTTGGTACAGGTTCATCCTAACATTCAATCAGAGGGGTATCAGAATATATATAAGCAGTTTCGTTCTTTTTTTCTTGAGAAATACCCTAAGCAAGAGGATAATATAAATAAGCTTTGGAATTTTATACAAAAAAACGAGTCAGAATGGCTCCGGAATACATTTGATATCAATCATCTATATTTTCAGGAGGCAGCCCAAAGATTGGGGCTCTCTGACTGGCTTCCCATGTTTATGGCAGAACATCTGATTCGTCCGTTTATACGAGTTATGGCTGAAGATTTACAAGGTTACTATCAGAAGTTAAAGGTTTCCTACACATGTAAGTTCTGCAATGAGCCGATTCGATTGGCTAGATTGGATAAAGAGGGTCAAAAGGAAGTGGTTTGTCCACGCTGCTATGCAAAATGGAATGAAAAGAAATTGCAGTGTTCTGTTTGTAAAGAAGACAACCATGAGAAATTGATTGTTTTAAAGATAGACAAAGATGAGTTGGGGCAAATACAGCTATGCCAGTCCTGTGGTGGATATACAAAGCTGATTGAACAAAAACGTCTAATTCGGAAAAATGCTGCGGATTTATTGGATTTATATTCCATTCAATTTGACTATATTGCACAGGAATATATTTCAAATCATAAGGAGAAATTTGAAAATGACGAATCTACACCGCACTGATATATCGGGATTGATATTAACAGGAGGAAAATCCTCACGCATGGGTACCAATAAGGCTTTGTTGCCGCTGGGAAAAATCAATGCAATTACAAGAATTGTAGAGATAGCAAAAACCAATTGTGCACAAATTGTTTTGGCAACAAATGAACCAGAAAAGTACCAATTTTTAGCACTTCCATGTGTAAAGGATGTTTATAAAGGGAAGGGACCTTTGGGCGGACTTCATTCTGGTTTAAGTGCAATTGAAACAGATTGGGTGTTGGTGTTTCCATGTGATTTGCCGTTGATTTCAGTTGAATATATTCAGCCGTTATTAGAAGCAGAGGTGAAGTATGATATTGTCATTTATGAATCGGCAGGCAGGCTGCATCCTTTATTCGGTCGTTATAATCGAAGGATTTTGCCGCGTATTACCGATTGTTTGGAGGCAGAACGATTAAAGATACAAGAATTTTTTCATCCCTTGCAGGTGAAGATTTTACAAGCGGAGAGTTATCATTTTTCTGTTTCTCCGGAAATTTGTTTTATGAATATGAATACGCAGGCGGATTATGAAAATGTGAAAAGCATTTTGGAAAATCATGAGGTGTGAAATATGCTGTTTTTTCAAACACAGACGGTCTCACAAGTTTTACAAAAGATGCGAGAACAAATTGAGCCATTAAATGAGAAAATAACAATATTTATTGAGGAAAGCTTGGGAATGATTGTAGCAGATCCGCTTATATCTGCTGAATATAGTCCAAATTTTGTTCGGTCGACGGTTGATGGATATGCGGTCATATCTTCAGATACCTTTGGTGCTTCAGATACAATGCCGGCATATATTAAAATAAAAGGTTCTGTACAAATGGGAGAGGAAACGAAAATGCTTCTTTCTATGGGAGAAACTGTCTATGTTCCAACAGGAGGAATGGTTCCTGCTGGTGCAGATGCTGTATGCATGATTGAGTACACGGAGAATCTAAATGGTTTGTTAAATATTTATAAGCAGGTTGCTCCAATGGAGAACTGCATTCAAATTGGTGAAGATATAGTCAAAGGAGAGATTATTTTACAAAAAGGACATCGAATCCGTTCGCAGGATATCGCACTTCTGGCTTCACTTGGTATGAAGCAGGTGATGGTCAAAAAGCCACCGATTGTCGGATATTTGTCTACGGGAGATGAAATTGTTTCCTATGAAACGAGTCATCTACCTATTGGAAAAATTCGTGACAGCAATGTTGCAAGCATAAGGGCAGCTTGTAAGCAGATGAATGCATCATTTGTATATGGAGGCATTGTAAAGGATTCTGAGCAAGATTTGCTGCCAGCCTGTCAGAGCTTGCTAGACGAAGTAGATTTATTGGTGATTTCCGGTGGTAGTTCGGTTGGAGAAAGGGATTACTCCTATGCCGTTTTCAACCAATTGGGTAAACCAGGGGTTTATGTGCATGGAATTTCAATTAAACCGGGGAAACCGACTTTGATTGGGCAAATCGGGAAAAAACCGATTCTCGGCTTGCCTGGGCACCCGGTTTCAGCATCTGTTATCTTTGAAATTTTCGGAAAAGAAATGCTTCGGTGTCTGCTTGGAACATATGAAAATCCATTGTTTACAAGACGAAAAGCAAAAATTTTGCGAAATATTCCTTCTCAATCCGGAAGAACGGATTACTTTCGTGTGCAGTTGGTGAATGAAAACGATGAATGGATAGCATATCCGGTGTATGGGAAATCAGGGGTATTAAATACACTGGTAAAAAGTGATGGATTGGCAGTGATTCCAGAGGAAGCAGAGGGTGTAAAGGCAGGAGAATGGGTTGAGGTCATTTTATTGTCATAAGGGGTGTTTTTATGCAAATGCATGCAAGTGAACGAACCATTTATTTATCCAATATTTTACGTGAAGATGCATTGGAAAGATGGATTTCTCAATTTCAGCAGCCAATTCGTATAGAGAAAATTGCAGTCCAGACAGCCAATCAACGTGTGCTGGCGCAGCCCGTTTTCTCGAAAAGATCTGTTCCGCATTACCATGCAGCGGCGATGGACGGAATCTGTGTGCGAGCAGAGGATACTTTTGGAGCGGATGAGAACTGTCCAAAGCTTTTAAAGCAAAAAGAACAATTTGAATATATTGATACTGGACAGAAGGTTCCAGATCACTTTGATTCAGTTATTATGATTGAATATGTTCATATATATGATGATCAGACACTTGAAATTCGAACACCGGCTACACCTTGGCAGCATATTCGTCCAATCGGTGAAGATTTTCAGCAAGGAGACTTATTGTTTCCGCAGTATCATCAGCTTAGGCCTGCTGATTTGGGTATGTTGTTAGCAGGGGGCATTCTTGAGGTAGAGGTGATTGCAAGGCCGTTTGTGACAATTATTCCGACAGGAAATGAAATTGTTTCTCCGGCAGAGGAAGTTGAGCAGGGGGAGATTGTTGAATTTAATGGTACAGTTTTTTCTGCTTTTATTGATGAATGGGGTGGACAGTCCGATTTGTCTCCAATTGTAAAGGATGACAAAAATCTTTTGCGTGCTGCTTTATTATCTGCTGTGGAAAAATCTGATTTAGTCATTATAAATGCTGGTTCTTCTGCGGGTTCAAGAGATTATACGGTTCATATTTTGAAAGAGATCGGTGAAGTTTTTGTTCATGGGATTGCGACGCGACCGGGCAAACCGGTTATTTTGGCAAAGGTGAATGAAACGCTTGTAGTTGGCTTGCCAGGTTATCCGGTCAGTGCATATTTGGGATTGGAGTGGTTTGTAAAGCCATTTATTGAAATGTATTTACAAACCAGACCAAAGCAAAAGGAGAAAATCGTTGCCAAGCTGGGAAGAAGAATTGTCTCTGATATGGGTTCTGAGGATTTTATTCGTATGAATATAGGCTATATCAATGGAGAATTTATTGCAAATCCAAGAAGCCGTTTTGCCGGTGTAATTCGTTCGGTTACGCATTCAGATGGTTTGCTTATTGTACCTGTTTCTTGTATGGGATACGAACAAGGAGAGAAGGTTGAGATTCTATTGGAACGTACAAGAAAAGAAATTGAAGAGGCCTATATTGTGACAGGCAGTCATGATATTTGTATTGATCTGCTGGAAGTAGAGCTAAACAAGCAGAAGAAAGCCAGACATTTGATTTCTTCTCATGTGGGAAGTATGGCAGGTGTTATGGCGATTCAAAAGGGGGAAGCACATATAGCAGGAATTCATCTATTAGATCCGGTTACGGGCATCTATAATGATACATATATTAAACAGTTTTTATCTCATATGGATATTGTGCGAATTCCGTTTCTAAAAAGAATGCAGGGCTGGTTTTTACCAAAAAATGCAGATTTTCATATTGAAACAGTTCAAGATATTGTGAAAAGCGCTCGTCCTTTTGTTAATCGACAAAAGGGGGCAGGTACGAGAATTTTATTTGATTTACTGTTAAAAGAAAATGGGATTTTACCATCGCAAATTAAGGGCTATAATCGGGAAATGTATACACATATTGGTGTTGCAGTAGAGGTAAATGCGACAAATGGAATTGGGCTTGGCATTAAGCCTGCTGCTTATGAAATGGGCTGTCAATTTGTTCCGATTTGTGAGGAGTCTTATGATTGGATTATGACACAAGAATTTTTTGAAAGTGAAAAAGGACAAGCTTGGTATGAACTGATTCAATCAGATTCGGTTATTCAGGAAATTGAGAAGATTCCAGGTTACCGTATCCCGAGAGATTTACAAGTCATTCATTATCCTGCGAATACTTCTGTAAAATAACGAAACGAAAAGAGGGGGATGAAATGTTCGATAATTTGGCAGAACTGAACGATCTGCAGGTAGCTTTTGTTCTTTCGCATTTTCTGGCTTCCGAGAAAATTTTGCACGTTGATATTCGGCGCATGTATGAGAAGGATGAATTAAAATATGATCGTTTATGCGATACAGTGCAAATGGATTTCAATGCAATATATCGCAAATATCCGTATGAAAAAGCCATGCAAATGCAAATGTGTTTTGGACTTTGCTATGATTCGGTGATCAATCAACAGTTTCATCAATTGTATCCTATGATTCGAAAAGCATATAAATTTTCTTGGAATTATGTAGAAACATACCGTTCGTTTGACGGACAAGTTTTTCTTGGAAAATGGATGAAAAAATATCCAGCAGATTATTATCCATTACAAGTTCTTTTGAAAATGTATTCTATTGCGGTAGTACTCAGTGAAATGAAAGGCTATCCGGTGATTCGGTATGATGAGATAATGATTCAGAAGGTTATACAATATATCAATGACATATGGAGTCAAGCATTTGATATATCATTGCCTTCATTGGAAGGGATGGACATTCAAACAGAATCTGAGGAAATCAATGAAGTTTTACAATATATTTCAAATCCTAAAAATTTATTAGAAAATTTCCAGGATTTATTTTTAAAAGAGATGCAGCAACTGAAACTTTCACATCAAATCATTGGAAAATGTTATTGTGAAGCATGTATAAAGACAAAGGAAGATCAAGCCCAGGCTGAACGTCTATTATATGAAAAAGTTATCCGGCAAGGTAGTGCACGATGGTTAAAAGTGTTTGATTTTTTGTTTCATTTGCTTGATATGGATGCCCCTTCGTTTACTGTCAATGTAAAAATTCATTCACAGCAACTTCGTTATTTTATTCGTTTTTTAGAGGAGGCACATGAGAGTTATAATTTATCTGAAAAAATGTATTTACCATGTCTTTTCTTTTACTTGTATATGATTGCACTTTATGAGGATTATCAAAATGTACGGAATTTATTGTATAAAAATCCGAAACAAAGTGTGTATTTGTTGGAAATGGAAAAAAGCAAAAATCGTGAGGCAGAGCTTTTACGAAAAAATGAACAATTTAAACGAAAATATCAAATGTTGCAAAAAGAAAATGAAAGGCTGCGCCAATTATTAGCGGAAGCGAATAAGAAAGAGCAGCGTATACAGCGGGAAATGCATCAACAATTAAAAGCACGTTTGGATTTTTCTGAGGAGGTATATGCCTTACGTGCTTATATCATTGGTTTGGATCAGGATGAGAGGTGTTCTGTTTCAGTTTCTGAGGAAAAACAAATTCAAGCATTAAAGAAAATTCGGATTGCGGTAATTGGTGGTGCATATGATTGGCATAAGAAATTGAAAACTATACTTCCAGAAACTGTTTTTGTTTATGCTGATCATTATTTAAAACAATACGCAACTTTGAAATCATGTAAGTATGTATTTATTAATACAAAGATTTTATCACATAAATCGTATGATAAATTAATGGAAATAATCGAAAAAAATCACCTGCCTTTTTTTTATTTAAAAGGACATCGGAATATTTCTTTGACTATTTCTGAAATGTATTCTTTTATTTTTCCAGAAAAGAATCAATGAGAAAGTTTTGATCAAGGAACTTTTCTTGGAATCTATTTGTAGTTTCAAGTCAGTAAGACGTATTTTTGGGCATTATGATTTTCATGATTCGCTGATTTATTTTTTCATCTTCATCGTTTTTGGTATGGATGAGTTGATTTCTTGAGATACAGTAATACGGATTTTTTCTTGCCCCTGTTCTTTTTTTTCAATGACTTATGTTTTTATTTTTCTGGATGTGTATACGGGTTGGTATTGCCAACAAATTTTTGGTCAAGTAAAAACGAAATTTTAACTGGGGAAAATTTCTTGAAACTGGTTGCCAATTAATGAAATCTCTTCCTCTGTAATGGTTCGTACGTCAAACAATAGTCTCTCCTTCCAAGCTCGACAAACGATTGGGATTTGTCCGGTTCGTAATCTTTCACGTAAGGTTTCAACAGATAGCGTATGTGGCTGGATGGTTAAGCCGATACTGGGAATTTCTGTTCCGGGCATGGTTCCTCCGCCAACAGTACTCGTAATGTCCATAATTTCCAATGTACAATTGTTTTTGACAATGAAAAATAATGTGTTGTATAGCTTTTCTGCTCGTTTTTTTAATACATCCACAGAAACAATTAAATCACGGATTACTGGGATTTCTTCGGGGGTTTGCATATAATCAAGCAGTGTGGCTTCTAAAGCGGCAATGGTCATTTTATCGACACGTAAAACACGTGCAAGTTGATGTTTTTTTAATTGATCAATGTATTTCTTTTTTCCAACAATAATCCCGGCTTGCGGTCCACCTAATAATTTATCTCCACTAAAAGATACAAGATCGATTCCATCGGATAAAATTTGACGAATCAGCGGTTCTTCTCCAATTTGATGAATGGAGAAGTCATATAAGACTCCGCTTCCGAGATCTTCATATACGATAAGGTTTTGTTGTGTTTTGGCAAGTTGTACAAGCTGTTTTGCACTTACACTTTCAGTAAATCCAATGGTTTTAAAATTTGAAGTATGAACTTTCATTAACATTGCTGTTTGTTCTGAGATGGCTTGTTCATAATCGTACATATGTGTCTTGTTTGTTGTTCCAACTTCTTTTAAAATGGCACCACTTTCCTCCATAATTGCTGAAATTCGGAAAGAACCACCGATTTCAACCAGTTGACCACGAGAAACAACGACTTCTTTTTGCCACGCTAGAGCTTTTAAAATGAGATATACAGCTGCGGCGTTATTGTTTACAACCATGGCAGCTTCTGCATGCGTTATATCCGTTAGGATTTCTTCGATATGTGAATGTCTACTGCCACGTTTGCCATTTGCTAACTGGTATTCTAAATTGCTGTAACTAGAAGCAATTTCTGTCATATGTAAGAGCGCATTTTTGCTCAGTCGGGCACGTCCCAAATTGGTATGCAAAACGGTTCCGCTGGCGTTGATGACTTTGGTTAGTTTGTGCTTATATTTTTTTTTGATTTCATCCTGCCAAATTTGTAGCACTTCTTCAATAAATTCCGGTGTCCCAGGAAGTGCACCGTTCCAGTTTTTTTTGCGTAGATTTTGCCGAATTTTATCAATGGTAATCCGTAAGGCTTGAGTTCCTTTTTCCAATGAAATGTTTTGTTTGGCGATCCAGTTGATAAAATCTGGATGTTTTTGCAATTCATGAACGGCTGGGATTTTTTGTAGCAATTGTTTCAAAACAGTTTCCCTCACTTTCCTTGGTTTGATTTAAATAAATGAATTCGGTTCTAATTGATTGTGAGAATAATAATTGGTAGCAAATTGAATAAAGGATCGAACGTACTTAGGTAAATTTTTTTCTTTTGTATAAGCGATGTAAATATGTCGCTTTAAGGGTGGATTGGTTAAAGGCTGTGCCAGTACTTTATTTAAACGTACAAGATTTTCAATCGATTTTTGGGACATAACAGCGATACCCAGTCCTTGGACAACCGATTCACGAATACTTTCAGGATTGCTGATCTCAGCAATCATATTTAAGGTTTCAATCTGAATGTTTTTGCGATTTAAATACTTTTCAAATTCCATGCGTGTCCCCGATCCGCCCTCCCGTAAAATAATGGGCGCATGGGTCATTGTATAGAAGATGTCTTTTTTCTTGAGCATTCTTTGGTACTCTGGTTTGTTTGGCATAATGAGAACAAGTTCTTCTTCATAAATTTTTTCAAAAATTAACTTTGGGTCTTGAATTTTTGTTCCGACAATACCCAGGTCTACTGACTTCTCTTTTACTTTTTGCAAAACGGTACTGCTATCACCTATAACTGTTGCAAACCGACTGTTTGGTTTATAATTTTGATAAGCAGCAAGTAACTCTGGTAAAATATACTGCGCTGGATTGGTAGAGACACCGATGGTTAAATGGGTTATGTTTTTAATAAGACAAGATACTTGAAAATGTGCAAGAATTTCATTACGTAAGGCAAGAATTTCTTTTGCATAAGTGTAAAGTTGCTTACCCTCTGTAGATATGTGTAAATTTTTTGTTGAACGTTGAATCAAAGTTGTGTTCAATGTTTTTTCCAATGTGGCAATATGGGCGCTGATGGTTGGCTGTGTTAAAAATAAAGCTTCGGCTGCTTTTGAAAAGCTGTTTTTTTCCACGACATATACGAATGCTTCTAAATGTTTAAATTCCATAAAATTCCTCATTTCATTCAGTGCTGCAAAATTTGTTTCATTGCATGCAAGGTGAAGGTAACTTCTTCAGCTGTGTTGCTATATCCAAAAGAAAAACGAATCGTTCCTTTTGGATAGGTTTTGAGAGTTTGATGAGCATTCGGTGCACAGTGCAGCCCAACACGTGTTGCAATTTGAAATTGTTCTGCTAGCCGGTAAGCCAACTCTGCTTCATCCATATCGTGGCAGCGCAAAGAAACAACTGCAGTTCGGTTGTGACAACTAGTATGTCCGACTATAGAAAGGGCATTCATTTGTTGAACTCCTTTTAAAAACTGTTCAGTTAAGCCCAGTTCATGTATTCGGATTTGTGTTAAGCCAGTTTTTTGAATGGTTGAAATTCCAGCTGACAATCCATAAATGCCAGGGATATTTAAGGTTCCAGCTTCAAATTTATCTGGCAGAAAGTCTGGCATGTTTGCAGCATCCGATCGACTGCCCGTGCCACCTGAAATAATTGGTTCCATTTGTGTGGCTATTTGATCGGTTAGGATCAATCCACCAATGCCTTGTGGCCCAAGCAATCCTTTGTGCCCAGTAAAGGCAAGTGCATCAATTTGGCATTTTTTCATAGAGATAGACGAAAATCCAGCATATTGTGCACTATCTACAATGAAAAACAGTCCATGTTTTTTACAGATGGCTCCCACTTGTTCAAGTGGCATAACTGTTCCACATACATTGGAGGCAGCGGTTAAAACAATGGCTTTTGTATTTGTCCGAATTTGTGTTTCAAGGGTTTCTAATTGTAAATCTCCGGTTTGATTGCATAAGATTTGTGAGAAGGAAACACCGGTTGTGGCTAGTTGATGAAGTGGCCGCATAACAGCATTATGCTCCATGGCACTGATAAGAACATGATTTCCTGGTTGTAAAATTCCTTTTAAAACAAAATTTAATGCGTAGGTAATATTCGGTGTGAAAATTACATTTTTTTCTGTTGGAAAGTCAAAAAAATCGGCAATTTGTTTTCTTGTCTTTGTCACAGTTTCTAGAGCTGAGTAAGCATTTTGATAATTGCTCCGGCTAACATTGCTTCCAATTTCGGTTAGATAAAACATCATAGCTTTTGTAACCGCTTTTGGTTTTGGAAATGAAGTGCTCGCTTGATCAAAATAAATACGATTCATCAGGGATCTCCTCTTCATTTGGTTCCTTAATTTAATTATAGATGATATCTATAATTGTTGTAAATCTATTTATATTATCAATGAATATGAACTTTTAAAATATGCTAAACTGAACATGCAGAAAATTCTTCCAAAATAAACGAGAGAGGAGATTGTTTTAATGAAGGAGAAAAGAAATTTAATCATTGCTGGTGCAGTGATTGGCATGATTGCGGTTGTATTGGTGTACCTTGGCAATCCGAAAAATATGGGATTTTGTACTGCTTGTTTTATTCGCGATACAGCAGGTGGTCTTGGTTTGCATCAGGCTGGGATTGTACAGTATATTCGTCCAGAAATTATTGGTATGATTTTGGGGGCATTTTTGGCAGCATTTGGTTTTAAGGAATTTCAATCTAAAGGAGGTAGCTCACCTTTTACGCGTTTTGTTTTAGGATTTTTGGTAATGATTGGTGCTTTGATGTTTTTAGGTTGCCCACTACGTATGATACTGCGATTGGCAGGTGGAGATTTAAATGCTTTGGTCGGTTTAATCGGTTTTGTAGTCGGGATTTCAGTTGGAATCTTTTTCTTAAAACGTGGCTTTTCATTAAAACGAACATATATACAACCGAAAGCGGAAGGATTGATTTTTCCGATTATTCAGGTGATATTGCTGTTACTTGTGATTTTATTTCCAGTATTATTTTTATTTAGCACGCAAGGTCCAGGGTCGATGCATGCACCATTTCTGTATTCATTATTGGGAGGCTTAGCAGTCGGGGTTTTGGCACAAAGAACACGCTTTTGTATGGCAGGAGGCATTCGGGATTTGTTTTTGTTTAAAAATATGACCTTGTTAACTGGATTTTTAGCGCTACTGGTTGCGGCATTGATCGGGAATCTCATTTTCGGGTATTTTTCTTTTGGATTTACTGAACAGCCAATTGCTCATTCAGATGGATTGTGGAATTTTTTGGGGATGATGGTTGTTGGTTTTGGTTCTGTTCTTCTTGGGGGATGTCCGCTTCGACAGACTATTTTAGCAGGAGAAGGAAATACAGATTCGGTTATGACTTTTCTTGGATTTTTAGCAGGTGCGGCGTCAGCTCATAATTTTAAATTGGCTTCTTCAGCAGAGGGACCTACTGCAAATGGACAAATTGCTGTTGTAGCGGCACTTATTATTTTGTTTGCAATTGCCTTAATATATTCTGGGAAAAAGGTAAAAAGCTAGATCAACTGATTAGGAAAAGGAGTATAATAAAATGAATAAAGTGGATGCACGTGGACTTTCATGTCCAGAGCCGTTGTTGTTAACTCAAGCAGCCTTGGGTAAAAAAGGTACATATCAAATTTTAGTGGATAATCATACAGCAAAGGAACGAGTGGTGGCTTATATTCAGGAAATGGGTTTAGAAGCAAAGCTTGTAACGAATCATGATGAATATGAAATTATCGTTACAGTGGAATAGAAAATCAATAAATCCGTCCAATAGGAGTTGAAAAATTTATGCACTATATTATAACTTTTCACTCGCATTTTACCGCTATGCAATTTCAAAATGAATTGGCAAATAGAGGGATACCAGCAAAATTAATGCCTGTTCCACGTTTTTTGAGTTCATCATGTGGTACTTGTGTATCATTTACAGCAATTGAGCCAGCAATGTTTTCAGAATATATTTTACAAGACGGAGTAGAAAAGATATTTCGTATTATAGATATGGCATATGAAACCGCAGAAGAAATCGAGATGGATCCAGGGAGTAGATTGGAAGATTTTTTATCTAATGATTTATAGGGTGAGTGGTTGTCTCTTTTGCTTTTGGATATAATGAAGAAGTGTGCTTTTTTAATTTCATTTAAGGGGGGTGCAAAGGATGAATAAGTCAAATGAAATTAAGCTGACTTCATTTTCAACAAAGGCTGGTTGAGGCTGTAAAATCGGTCCGCAAGACTTGGCACAAGTTTTGTGTCAATTACCCAAATCCAAAAAACCAACAGAACTGTTGGTTGGCAATGAAACTGCAGATGATGCGGGTGTATATCAGTTGACAGAAGAAATTGCACTGGTTCAAACTGTTGATTTCTTTACACCGGTTGTAGATGATCCGTATATGTTCGGACAAATTGCAGCGGCTAATGCACTCAGTGATGTATATGCGATGGGTGGTGTTCCGAAAACAGCTATGAATATAGTAGCTTATCCAATTCAAACTTTAGGTAGTGAAATTTTAGCTGAGATTTTGCGTGGAGCAGCGGATAAGGTAGCAGAGTCTGGTGCAGTAATCATTGGTGGACATAGTATCGATGATAAAGAGCCAAAGTTTGGTCTTTCTGTAACCGGTGTGGTTTCACCAAGGAATTTTTGGAAAAACAGTGGCGCAAAGATTGGGGATGTACTTATTTTGACAAAACCGATCGGTGTTGGAATTTTAACTACTGGTATTAAAAGAGGAAAGGTGACAAAGGAACAGGAAACTGTTGTGACTGAAACGATGAGCATGCTGAATAAAAAAAGTGCTGAAATTTTACAAAAATATCATCCCAATGCAGTAACTGATGTAACGGGTTTTGGCTTGCTTGGGCATGCAAGTGAAATGGCAGAGGGTAGCGATGTTTCGATTCAGTTGTTTGCTCATTCAGTACCGCTTTTGCCAGGTACAAAATCACTTGCCAAAGATGGCGTTGTTCCAGGTGGAAGTAAAGCAAATGCTCGTTGGCTTGCATCAAAAGTTTTTTATGATGAATGTATGGACGAGTACTTTCGATTGATTTTATGTGATGCGGTTACATCTGGCGGTTTGTTGATTGCGCTACCAGAAGTAGAGGTAGAAGCATATGTTGAAGAAATGCAAAAGAAAAATTTGTGTTGTGAAAAAATCGGACGTGTAACAGAACGACGAGAAAATTCTATTTATGTTTATTCAAAAAAGTTTGAACAAGTAGCCAGCAAAAAATAATATTGCTGGCTGCTGTCTTTTGTCTTCTGTGTTATTTTTTAAAGAGAAGAACATATTTTTTAAAGATGTTTCTGGTTAGGCTGTTCTCTTTTCATTTTTTCGCAAATAATGTCGAGAAAATATTACAAATATGTAAAGAATCTATTGTTTGATTGTAAAATTGGCGTTATAATAAAGGCGATGTTTCGCACATTTTTGTGAAAATGTAAGTATGTTTGTTTTTTTATTCAAAAAACGAACATAAAAATGTAACATTCATTTCTAGAGATTTATGAAGCATTATGAAATGTTTTGATCTGTTTACTAAGCTTTTTGTCATTTTTTATGAAAGCGTTACCAAAAATGGGGTTGGAAGGGTAGCTGGTGCGCCCCGCGGTCTTCAAAACCGTTTGAGAGATGCGTGACATCTTTGATGGGTTCGATTCCCATACAATCCCGCCAAATTGTGTATGTGGCAACTAAGATATGAGCAGAAAAATAAAATTAGGAGGTGAATTGATGTGAACATGAACAGAAGAAATTTCTTAAAAACAGCAGGTTTGACAGGTGTGGCATTGGCATTAGCTGATTTAGGTTTCAATACAAAAAAAATCGAAGCTTCAACAAAAGAGTTTAAGTTAAGCGGTGCAAATGAATATACGTCAATCTGTACTTTTTGCTCATGTGGGTGCGGAATGGTTTGTCATGTAAAGGATAATAAATTGATCAATTTAGAAGGCGACCCAGATCACATCATGAATGAAGGTGGACTGTGCAGTAAAGGATCTGCAATGTCTGTTGTACCGAATTCAGAAGAAAGAATACCAACTCCGCTTTACCGTGCGCCCCGCAGCAATAAGTGGCAAGAAATCAGTTGGGACGATGCGTTAAACCGCATTGCTGAAAAATTTAAAAAAGCTCGTGATGAAAATTGGATTGAGAAAGAAATCGACAATGGTGAAGAATACGTTGTTAACCGTACAGATGCCATTGGTATTGTAGGCGGTGCCCAAAATAACAATGAAGAATGTTATTTAATGGCAAAAATGGCACGTGCACTGGGTGTGGTTTTCCTCGAGCATCAAGCAAGGCTTTGACATAGCCCTACAGTTCCCGGTCTGGGATCTTCATTTGGCCGTGGTGCCATGACAAACAACTGGAATGACCTAAAAAATGCCAAATTGATTTTAATTGAAGGAAGCAATGCAGCAGAAAACCATCCGATGTCTATGAAGTGGGTTATGCGTGCAAAAGAAAAAGGTGCAAAGGTTATTCATGTTGATCCTCGATATACTCGTACCTCAAAAATTTCAGATAAGTATGTTCAAATCCGTCCAGGTACAGATATTGCATTTTTAAATGCAATTGTACAATACATCTTAGAAAATGATTTATATGACAAAACATTCATTATATCCCATACCAACGCGATGTACAAAACGAATAAAAATTTTGAATTTAATGAAGGTGTTTTCTCCGGATATTCCGATGAAGAACGAAAATATAATACAGATTTTTGGGCCTATGAATTGGATGCAGAAGGAAAACCCGTAAAGGCAGACAGCTTAGATGATCCGCAAACCGTATTTTCTGGACTGAAGGATTTTTATAAGCGCTATACGATGGAAGTAAGCTCTGGTATTACTGGTATTCCAGTTGAAACAATCAAAGAGGTTGCAGATATGGTTGTAAATAATCGTCCGGGCACGATTATGTATGCTTTAGGTATGACACAGCATACTGTTGGTGTACAAAACATTCGTGCATTTGGTGTCTTGCAGCTTTTATTGGGAAATATCGGTCGTCCAGGTACGGGCATTAACGCATTGCGTGGTGAGCCAAACGTACAAGGTTCGACGGACTTCGCACTGCTCTTTAACTATTTGCCTGGTTATCTATCTTATCCAAATCATAACAAGCCAAAATTGGAAAATTGGACAGCTTCTTACGGATCTTTTCGTGCGAAGTTCCTGATTCACTTATTGAAAGCTTGGTTTGGTGATGAAGCAACAGCGGAAAATGATTTCTGCTATGGTTTGCTGCCAAAGAAAAATGCAAATGAAAATTATTCTATTTATCGAATTTTCGAAACTGCAATGGAAAAGAAAATGAAGTTTTTGTATATTATGGGTCAAAATCCAATGGTAAGCAGCCCGAACTTATCGGTTGTGCATGAAGGATTATCCGGTTTGGATACATTGGTTGTTGCGGATTTATTTATGACAGAAACTGCATCATTCTGGGAAAAACCAGGATGTGATCCGTCTACTATTGATACGGAGGTATTTTTCCTTCCTGCTGCTTCTTTTCTGGAAAAAGAAGGGTCATTGTCAAACTCCAGCCGTATGGTTCAATGGCGTTATACTGGTATTGATCCGGTTGGTGAAGCAAAAAGCGATTTAGATATGATTGATTTGTTGTTTAATAAAATCCGAGATCTTTATAAGGATTCTTCTGAAGCAAAAGATGAAATCATTAAGAAGCTTTCTTGGAACTATCCTACTGAAAAGAAAGCAGAAGCCGTCTTGCGTGAGATTAATGGTTATAATTTAAAAACGGGTGAGCTGTTAAACGGTATTGGTGAAATTCAGGCAGATGGAAGTACAGCAGGCGGCAACTGGTTGTATGCCGGGGTGTATGCTGGAAATGAAAATCTGTCAAAACGTAAAGACAATAAAACGGATCCAAGTGGACTTGGCTTGTTTCCGGGCTTTGCTTGGTCTTGGCCAGGTAATATGCGCGTGCTTTACAATCGTGCATCCTGTGATGTGAATGGTGTACCTTATGATGATGAGAAAAAGTTAATCTGGTGGGATGAACAGACGAAGAAATGGATGGGTTATGATGTACCCGATGTGCCTGTAGCTACAGATGGACCAGATACGCCAAATGGACAAAAGCCGTTTAGAATGAATGGTGAAGGTGTCGGACGTTTGATTGCAAACAGCTATTCTGATCCAGATTACGTAAACCAAACAGCTAGAGATGCTTCTAGTGTGCCGGCTGACGGGCCGCTTCCTGAATTTTATGAGCCAGTGGAAAGCCCAACAAGCAATGTACTGCATCCAAAGGTTCAAATTAATCCATGCTTGAAATATCCACGAATTGAATCCAAACAGCCAATTGGAACCAAAGAAGAATTCCCATATGTGCTTTGTACATCTAGTATTTCCGAGCATTGGTGTGCAGGAACGGTAACGCGAAATGTTCCTTGGCTAAATGAGCTTGTGAAAGAAACTTATATTGAAATACCAGAAAAACTTGCTACAAAATTAAATGTAAAAAATGGCGAAAAGGTAAAGGTACGTTCTGCACGTGGTGAAATTGAAGTGAAAACTATGGTTACACACCGTTTGCAAACATTAAACATTAATAATGAAGAAGTAACGGTTGTGTGGATGCCATATAACTGGGGTTTTAAAGGCTTAAGTACAGCGGCAAGTACAAACCTGTTAACCATTGATGCTGGGGATCCGAATACTTGGATTCAGGAAACAAAGGCTTGTCTTGTTGATGTACAAAAAGTGTAAGTGAATGCAAGAATAAAAGGGGAGTTCTATGAATCAATCAGAAACAATCATCAAAAAATGGATAGCCAACCGAGAATTTTTAGATGAAATTGGAAAGTTATATGAAGCCGTTTGGGAAATTTGTCTACCGTTTGAAGATGATGCGGTAGATATACCGAATTGGGCTGTTTATCAAGAAGCTTTTTCTAAAGGAACACCGATTCTTGCACATGAAAAATTTCAATTGCCGCTTCAAAAACGGGCTGCATGTGTGTTTCAAGCATTAACAAATTTAGCAGAAAACGAGAAAATTCCGTCTGTGTTTCGTGAAAAATGCATAGAGTTGCAAAACATCTGTGAACAGTACCCGACATTTGCCGAGGCAATCATTGGCTCTATGTTATATCAGCAACCTTTGACGCTGGAAATAGAATCTGAGCTTTCAAGTTTAAATCAAGGGTTACTCTATTTTTTCGTATGGGTTTCTATTACAACTGCTTTGGTTCCATATCGTCCTACATTGGAAAAATGGCAGCAAGAACAAGCATGGCAGGGGAATGTATGTCCGACATGTGGTGGTGTGCCAGCAACAGCGGTTTTAAAACGTGGACAAAAGGGTAGACAGCGTTATCTGGTTTGTCACCGTTGTCAAACAGAATGGGCCTATAAACGAATTGGATGCCCGTATTGTGGTAATACAGAGCAAAAACAGCTTGAAATTTTGGAGATTGTTGAAGAACCAGATTTGCGTGTAGATATTTGTCACGCATGTAAGCACTATATAAAAACTTATACTGGGCGTACAGAGGCAGCAGCTGCAGTTGTGGATTGTTTGAGTTTGCATTTAGATATTTTATGTCAGCAACAGGGGTATGTAAAAAAGGCTGCCTTAATTATGGTAGAGTAAGAGATGATTTACTTAGATAATGCAACAACAACATTTCCAAAGCCACAAGCAGTAAAAGATATAGTACAGGTCAATTTAACAAACGCATTTGGCACGCCAGGCAGAGGTCCTCATACTTCGGCGCTGCGTGCCAATGTTGCGGTAGAAAATGTCCGACGGGATTTTTCAGAGTTTTTCGGTGTTTTAGATGCATTTCGTGTTGTTTTCACGTACAGTGCAACCGACGCGTTAAATATGTGTATCAAAGGATTTTTAGATGAAGGCGATCATGTTTTGATTTCAAGTATGGAGCATAATTCAGTGCTTCGCCCGTTAAAGGGCTTGGAAAATCAAGGAAAAATTACATTGGACTACATAGCATGTGATAAAAAAGGTTACATTCTGATGGATGATCTAGAGGAAAAGCTAAAGCAAAATCCAAAGTTGGTTATTGTTAGTCATGCGTCTAATGTAACTGGTGCGGTTCAATCCATTTATAAAATTGGTCAGAAGGTTAGAGGCGCTGGTGCTTATTTTCTAGTAGATGCAGCACAGACGGCCGGAGTGTTACCCATTCATATGTCAAATGATTGGATTGATTTCCTTGCTTTTTCCGGACATAAAGGAATATTTGGCTTGCAAGGCACAGGTGGGCTCATTTTGGGCTCAAGAATTGAAAAATTACGTCCATGGCGTGAAGGTGGAACTGGATTTGATTCAGAATCGGAAACACAGCCAGTTAATTGGCCAGAGACCTTTGAGGCAGGTACTCATAATGTGTTTGGAATTATCTCCATGGGAGAAGGCTTGCGTTTTATTCAAGAACAAAGTTTGGAAAAGATTGCAAGAATGGAGAAAGAAAAAATTCAATGGATTTGGGAAGAGTTTTCCCAGTATGAAAATATAGTATTGTACGGTCCTTCACCAGAAGAGGAAAGAGTAGGTGTATTGTCTTTTCGTATCCTCGGTTGGGATCCGGAGGATATTGGGAAAATATTGGCACAAAATTATGGAATACAGGTTCGCAGTGGCTTGCAATGTTCGCCGCTTGCACATAAATGGCTTGAGACATTTCCAGAAGGCACAATTCGAGTGAGCCCTGGAATTTTCTCAACCGAGCAAGAGATTTGTCATTTTCTAAAAGCGATTGAAACGATTTGTATGACTGAGGTTCATTGGTTCTAAGTTATAGAGAGGAGGAAGTATTATGGCAACGATGACAGAGATTGCAATGCTTCATGATGTTTCAAAATGTACAGCATGCCGAGGTTGTATGGTTGCATGTAAACAGTGGAAAAATCTTCCTGCGGATATGACACCGTTTGAAGGAAATTATCAATCGCATGAAGATTTAAGTCCAAGTACGTACAATTTAATTAAAATGAAAGAAACATATGAAAACGGAAACTTTCGCTGGGATTTTTTGAAATTTCAATGTATGCACTGTGGAATTCCGGCATGTGCGAAGGCATGCCCAGAGGAAGCACTTGTGAAGCAGGCCAATGGTGTAGTTTCCTTTATTGAAGATCGCTGTGTCGGCTGCGGCTACTGTGAAACAAACTGTACATTTGATGTTCCACGCATTGATGCGGTACGCAAAAAATCAACAAAATGTAATCTTTGCGAGGATCGAATTGCCAATGGAATGGTACCGTCCTGTGCGCAAACCTGTACGGCTGATGCAATTCTTTTTGGTACAAGAGAAGAGATGACAGAAATTGCCAAAGCACGTGTACAAGTTTTAAAAGAACAGTATCCAAATGCGCAATTATATGGTGTGGATAAGAATGATGGTATAGGTGGTACAAACATGATGTATATTTTAACTGATCGTCCATCTGTATTTGGATTGCCGGAAAATCCAAAAGTTTCAACCAGTTTAACCATTTGGAAAGATTATGCACAACCTGCTGGAAAGTTTTTATTTGGTGCAGCAGCGATGGTTGTTGCAGGTGCGCTTGTAAACAATGCAATGATTGGTAAGAAAAATAAAGGGGGGCATGACCATGAGCAAAATCAGTAAAGACAGAAAATATGTCAAACGATTTTCAAAGCCGGTTATCGTTGCCCATTGGGTAAATGCGCTCGCTTTTATTATGTTATATATTTCTGCATTGCCGATGTACACTGAGTTTTTTGATTGGATGTATCCGCTATTTGGCGGTCCAGAAGTTCTACGGACTGTACACCGGGTTTTTGCGGTATTGTTCATCTTGCCGATTTTTATTTTATTGATTTTTGATCCCAAAAGTTTAGTTGCTTGGTTTAAACAAATTTTCAGTTGGAAAAAGCATGATATACAATTTTTCGGTGCATTCCCAAAAGAGGTTTTAACTGGACATGCGGATGTTCCGAAGCAAGATTTTTTAAATGCTGGAGAGAAATTAAATTCTTTACTGACGATTGCATGTGCCTTGATGTTAATTTGTTCTGGTTTGGTCATGTGGTTTCCGGAATTTTTTCCACGTGGTTTGGTGATGTATATGTATCCGATTCATAATATTGGTCTTGGTTTATGTACAGCTGTGATTATTGGGCATATTTACTTATCTATTGGGCATCCGAATTCACGACCATCTATTCGTGGTATGATCAAAGGAGATGTTGATCTTGAATATGCCAAAGCGCATCATGGTCGTTGGTATGATGAGCTGATGGAGGAAGAAAAGAAATCGCAGAAAGCTGGATAATTCGTTTAAAGATAAATCGCTATTTCAATGATTTTTTATGAAAAAAGCAAAATCGCATGACATGTTCTAATGTCGGTGGTTTTGCTTTTTTGTTGGAAGACTTTTTGTGTTTAAGCAGTTTTGGATAAATAAAAAGTGAATTGAATTCTTCTGATTATTTCTACCCAAAAGCAGTTTTTCAGATTGACTAAATTTTTCCTCTTATGGGTATAGTATAAAAATAAGATTTATATATTTTTTATATTTCATTGCAAGACTTTCATGTAGTTAATTTTGTATCGAATGATTTTGTTCATAATAGTCCTTTCATTCATTCATTTTGTATATATTGAAGCCAAATTTTTTAAACGGAATAAAAAGCATTAATCACTATGATCGTAGTCCAAGCTCTCAATTCTTCAAAATAAGGAAATCATATAGATAAATTTTTGTGAGTTTCCTTATGTTGTGTATGCATTGAAATGATATGATTTTAACAGTCTCTAGATTATCTTTTTTATGTGAATTCAATTGATTGCAAAAAACGGTTGTTAAAAAATTTTAAAAAATTATTGATAAAAAATCAATAAGAAGTCATTTTTGATTTATATAAAGTGATATATTTTTTATTTAAAAAAATAAAAATTAAAAAATATTGATTCTAATGAAGGTGTCACCATTAAAGTGCTGTAGCAATACGTAAAATAATGATTATTTCAATGACAATTCGATTCATGTTGATTTTTCTTATCTCAAAAGTCTTTTTATAAAGTAGATGTCATAATTATTTCGTATTTAAATGATGAGTTGCTCCATATAAAGATCTTTTGATATATCCAAAGAAAAGGCAACAATGAATGGCTATTTGATATATGTAGGTCGGATGGCTCTAGAAGTTCAAAAGGGGTTATGAACATTTTGTGTATAAGTTATGGTATGATGAAGATAAGAAAACATACAGATCTGAGGAGGAAGCAATGCAAAGAAATTTCACAGTTGGTATGGCGGGGCATATTGACCATGGAAAAACTTCTTTAACAAAAGCTTTAACCCATATAGATACAGATACATTAAAGGAAGAAAAAGAACGAGAAATTACGATTGAGTTAGGTTTTGCGCCGTTATTGCAAACAGAAGACTTGCATATTTCCATTGTGGATGTACCCGGACATGAAAAGTTTATCAAGCGAATGATCGCTGGCGTAGCGGGCATTGATTTGGTCTGCCTTGTTGTTGCAGCAGACGAAGGGGTTATGCCGCAAACGAAGGAGCATTTGGAGATTCTGGATTTTTTGGGTATTAAGGGTGGAATTGTTGTGATTACGAAAATTGATAAGGTGGATGAGACATTTACAGAGCTGGTAAAAGAGGAAATTCGTTTAGAGCTGGAGTCCACCATTTTTTCTAATGCACCGATTTTTCTGGTCAATAATTTGACCGGGGATGGAATTGATCAATTAAAGACGATGATTATTGAAGAAATGAAGAAAATTCGACCACGTGACAGTAATGGGGCATTGCGTCTGCCGATTGATTCGATTTTTTCGGTGAAAGGACAAGGGACGGTTGTGCGTGGAACAATTTATGAAGGAAAGGTTAAAGAAGGTGAAACACTTTGGATTTTACCAAAGGGAATTGAAACACGTGCTAGACAAATTCAAGTACATCATCAAAAACGTGAAATTGCATTCGCAGGAGAGCGTACAGCAATCAATCTGCCTAACCTTTCAAAAGAAAATCTGACAAGAGGAGATGTTGTTGTTTCTTCGCATGATTTTGTAATTACTGATGTGATTGATGTATCACTGAAAATGGTTGATAAACTTGAATACCTTGTCAAACAGCGGATGCCAATTTTATGCTATATTGGGACAGCTGAGGTGCTAGGTAGAATTGTGTTTTTTGATCGGAAGGAAATTGAATCAGAAACGAATGAAGTTTTGTGTCAATTGCGTTTGGAAAAAGAGGTTGTCACAAAGCGAGGAGATGCATTTATTTTACGTCGTCCTTCTCCACAAGAAACCATTGGCGGAGGCTGGGTCATTGATCCGAACGGACAAAAATATCGTTTTGGTTTGCAGACAATCGAGGTATTGCAGCAAAAAAAAGAAGGAAATCATGTTGATCGAGTCTTTCGTTTGTTACTTCAACATCGCAGTTTATCACTTAGCGCGCTGGTTAAATTGTCTTCTTTACAGAAAAAAGAAGTGCTGCGAATAATTCAAGAAACAAAAGATTTAATTGCGTATGCAGAAGAAACTTTTTGTCATCGAATGATACTTGAGGAAATGAAGGAAGCCATTTATGATGATTTATTGGCATCTGAGCAAAAATATAGCATGCGTAGAGGATTGGATAAAGCGGTTCTTATACAGAAAATGTCAGATATTTTTCCGAAAAAGCTAATTGAATATGTGCTTCATATTGGTGAGGAGGATATATGGGTACGTGAAGGCGCATACATTCATACGAAGAATTTTAGACCCAGTATCCCTAAAAGTTGGGAAACCCGTGTAAAAAGGGCGTTAGAAGCACTAAGAAAAGACGAACTCCATGTGAAATGGTTGCATCATTATTTTGAGGCGCAAGGGATTCCTGAAACAGAAATGAAAGCATTTATTCATTTTTTGCGAATAGAGAAAAAATTGATACAACTTAATGCGCAGTATGATCTGGACTACGATGTATTTATGCAGGCGGTAGAAAAGTTAAGGAACGAAACGAATAGCCAATTTTCAGTTGGAGATGCAAAGAGTATTTTAGGGCTATCACGTAAATATGTCATCCCATTTTTAGAAGGTTTGGATCAAATTGGCTATACCAAACGTGTTGGAAATATGCGAGAATGGAAATAAAATAGGCTATTTTAATATAATTATTAAGAAAATCAATGACCACTTTTTGGTTTATAAATAAACATGGTCAAGCATATTGAAAAGAAAAGAGATGTCCGTAAAGAAGAGTGGATGTCTAGATCTTTTCAGTATCCTATTTCTGCTTGTGCTTTTGGTTTGATACTTCATTAGAATAGATATGAAAAAACACATGAGAGATTTTTTAGGTTTTAAATAATTTTATAGTCATAATGGTTGAAACTTCAAAGTAATTGCTTTAGTATATAGTGAGAATGAATTGAGAATAAAAATCACACTCATTTTACAATAGGAATAAATTTTTAGGAGGTTACCAAGCAATGAAATCAACACTGGTGATAAAGGATTTACATGTAGCAGTTGACGGGAAAGAAATTTTAAAAGGTGTGAACCTTGAAATAAATACAGGTGAGTTCCATGCGATTATGGGACCGAATGGAACCGGAAAATCTACTTTATCTTCTGCGATTATGGGGCACCCGAAATATGAGGTGACACAAGGAAGCATCCATTTAGATGGAGAAGATGTGTTGGAAATGGAAGTCGATGAACGTGCAAGAGCAGGTTTGTTTTTGGCGATGCAGTATCCGGCTGAGGTTTCTGGCGTAACCAATGCAGATTTTATGCGTTCTGCAATCAATGCCAAGCGTGGAGAAGGTAATGAGATTTCGCTAATGAAATTTATCCGCAAATTAGATGAGAAGATGGAACTACTCGAAATGGGTGAGAAATACCAACAGCGTTATTTAAATGAAGGCTTTTCTGGCGGTGAGAAAAAGCGTAATGAGGTTCTTCAATTGATGATGTTAGAGCCAAAGTTTGGGATTTTAGATGAAATTGACTCTGGATTGGATATTGATGCATTGAAAATTTGTGCCAAAGGGATTAATGAAATGCGCGGTGAAGCGTTTGGCTGTTTAATTATTACGCATTATCAACGTCTGTTAAATTATATTCAGCCGGATTTTGTTCACATCATGATTGATGGAAAAATTGTAAAATCTGGTGATGCATCCTTGGCAGAGCGTTTGGAAAAAGAAGGATATGACTGGATTAAAAAAGAACTGGGTATTGAAGACGAAGTCCTTTCGTTAGAAGAGTAGTCAAAGGATGGAGGAGGACGAAAAGATGACAAATATACGTGTAGCGGAATCAGAAATTGTCAAGCAGGCACAGGCACGTCAAGAGCCCAAATGGCTGCTTGATTTGAGAGAACAGGCATTTCAAAATATACAGGTCTTACCTTTACCCAATCCGGATAAAATCAATATTGAAAACTGGAATTTTGCCATACAGTCTGTCAGTGCAGATGAATCAATTGAAATTCCGACTGATTTAAAGGCACTTTGGGAAAATGATGATCATAATGTTTTGGTTTTATATAAAGATCAAATTGTATATCAAAAAACAGAAAATATTTTGGAACAATCCGGTGTCATTTTTACAAGTTTATTTGATGGATTAAGAAATCATGAAGCGTTGATTCAAAGCCATTTGCTTCAAAGAGCAATAAAAAGTGATACAAATAAGTTGACAGCTTTGCATACAGCTTGTCTAAATACGGGTGCGTTTGTTTATATTCCAAAGGATGTTGTGATACAAACACCACTTCATATTGTTTTTTTACAAAAAGGTAATGAAGCGTTTCATAATCATGTGTTATTTGTAGCAGATACAAACAGTCAAGTATCTTATGTAGAGACGACCTTTAGTATAGAGGAAACGGAAGAACCTGTATCAGCAACGCTATGCTCTGAGATTTTTGTAAATAACGGTGCAAAAGTAACCTATGGTGTAATTGATTCGCTTGCCAAGAGTGTTACAGCATATGTAAACCGTCAGGCACATGTTGAACGTGATGGGCACTTTGATTGTGCACATGGTGCATTTGGTGATAGTCAAGCGATATTTGAAACTTCCACACATTTATTTGGTGAGGCTTCTAAAGCAAACACAAGAACGGTTACCATCGGTCGTGGTAAGCAAAAGCAAAATTTTACTGTTCAAACTATACATTATGGTAAGCATTCCGAAGGATTTATTTTAAATCATGGCGTTGGAATGGATGAATCTATAACAACCTTTAATGGAATTGGGAAAATTGAATTTGCCGCTGTGAAGGCGGATGCACAGCAGTCTTCAAAAATGTTGATGCTTAGTAAGGCAGCACGTGGAGATGCCAATCCGATTTTGTTAATCGAAGAGCATGATGTAATGGCTGGACATGCTGCCTCGGTTGGAAAAATTGATGAATTACAAATGTATTACTTGATGAGCCGGGGGTTGCCAAGAGAAGAGGCTGAGCGTTTGATTATTCATGGTTTCTTGGCTCCGGTTGTAGCGGAAATTCCAATTGAAAAAGTACGTGATTTATTGGTACGTATGATCGAAGGGAAAGTTTCAAGATGAATTTAGGCAAAGAAATTCGTAAATTTTTTCCGGCACTGGATCAAGAAGTGAATGGGCATCCATTGGTTTATCTAGACAATGCAGCAACGACACAAAAGCCAGTTTCGGTGCTTGAAGCATTGGATAAGTATTACCGGATGGACAACTCCAATGTTCATCGAGGGGTGCATACATTGGGTACAAGAGCAACCGATGCCTATGAAGGTGCGCGGGAAAAGGTACGCAAGTTTATCAATGCCAAGCATTTTGGTGAAGTGATTTTTACACGTGGTGCGACAACTGCTTTAAATATGGTGGCGCAAGGTTACGCACGAAATATTTGTCAGGAAAATGACGAGATTGTATTGACCTATATGGAGCATCATGCCAATTTGATTCCATGGCAGCAAGTCTCTAAGTATACGAAGGCCCAGCTTGTTTATATTCCGATGCAGTCAGATGGTACAATGAAACTTGAAGATATAAAAAAATGTATAACTGATCGAACCAAAATCGTTGCAATGACACATTGTTCCAATGTATTGGGAACAATGAATCCGATTGCTGAGGTTGCAAAACTTGCACATGAGAAGGGTGCGGTTCTTGTTGTAGACGGAGCGCAAAGTACACCACATATGTCAGTTGATGTTCAGGCATTGGATTGTGATTTTTTTGCGATTGCTGGTCATAAAATGATGGGACCAACAGGTATTGGAATTTTATATGGGAAAAAATCATTGTTGGAACAAATGGAGCCATTTGAGTTTGGTGGGGACATGATTGAATATGTTCATTTATATGATTCAACCTGGAATGATTTGCCATATAAATTTGAGGCAGGAACGCCAATTATTGCCGGTGCAGTGGGACTTGGAGCAGCTATTGATTTCCTTAATGAAATTGGTATGAATCAAGTGCAGGACTATGAGCAAAGGCTTGTAAAATATGCAATGGAAAAATTGAAAGAAATTCAAGGCTTTGTCATGTATGGACCAAAAGAACGCAGCGGACTTATTACCTTTAATTTAGAAGGTGTTCACCCGCATGATGTTTCCACAGTTTTGGATATGGATGGTGTTGCAGTTCGTGCTGGACATCATTGTGCACAGCCGTTAATGCGTATGTTGGATGTGACGGCTACAGCAAGGGCCAGTTTTTATATTTACAATACGGAAGAAGAAATCGACCGTTTGGCGGACTCTATTCAAAATGCAAAGGAGTATTTTAACCATGTCTTCTAATCGACAATTAGATACGCTGTACCGTCAAGTGATTATGGATCATTATAAAAATCCTCGGAATAGAGGAAAAATAGACGATGGGAGCTTAACGATTCATTTAAATAATCCGACCTGTGGGGATACCATCAGTCTGCAATTACAGATTGAAGATGATATTGTGAAGAATGTGAAGTTTATTGGAGAAGGTTGTTCCATTTCTTTATCTTCTGCTTCTATGATGACACAGGCGATTAAAGGGAAAAGCATTGAAGAAGCTTTAAAGTTATCTAAAGTGTTTTCTGAATTCATGCAGGGAATTGCACCGCCAGATGATTTAGATTTGGGAGATATTGAAGCTTTACAGGGAGTCTGTAAATTCCCAGCTCGTATTAAGTGTGCTACTTTAGCTTGGAAAGCAATGGAAAAAGCAATTGAGGAGAAAACAAATGAAGTATCAGTTTCAGACAGTCATTGTGGCTGTGAAATGAAAGAAAATGAATCAAAATAAAATGAAGAAATCTTCTCATGGTGGGAGGGAATATTATGTCAAATCATGAAATTGAATTTGGTGAGTACCAGTATGGTTTTAAGGATAAAGATGTGTCGGTTTTCCGTGCCGAGAAAGGTTTAACACGTGAAATTGTTGAGAATATTTCTAGAATGAAAGAAGAGCCCGAATGGATGCTTGAGTTTCGATTAAAGTCATTAGAAATGTTTTATCAGCTTCCGATGCCGCAATGGGGTGGAGATTTATCAGAGTTGGAATTTGAGGATATTACATATTATGTAAAACCATCTGAAAAATCGGAACGCTCATGGGATGAGGTTCCAGAGGAAATTAAAAATACATTTGATAAATTAGGTATTCCTGAAGCTGAGCAAAAATTTTTAGCAGGGGTCAGTGCACAGTATGAATCTGAGGTTGTTTATCATAATATGGAAAATACATGGGAAGAGCTTGGTGTGATTTTCAAAGATACAGATAGTGCTTTGAAGGAAAATGAGGATATTTTTCGTCAGTATTTTGGTAAACTGATTCCTCCAGCAGACAATAAGTTTGCGGCACTAAATTCTGCAGTATGGTCTGGTGGGTCATTTATTTATGTACCAAAGGGTGTTCATTTAAAAGATCCACTTCAAGCTTATTTCCGCATTAATTCTGAGAAAATGGGACAATTTGAGCGGACATTGATCATTGTAGATGAAGGTGCAAATCTACATTATGTTGAGGGCTGTACGGCTCCGACTTATACCACACATTCTTTACATAGTGCTGTGGTGGAAATTTTTGTAAATAAGGATGCAACTTGTCGTTATTCAACCATTCAAAACTGGGCAAATAATGTATACAATCTTGTTACAAAGCGTGCCATTTGTGAAGCTGGTGGTACGATGGAATGGGTGGATGGCAATATTGGTTCAAAATTGACAATGAAATATCCAGCTTGTATTTTAAAAGGTGAAGGTGCACGCGGTATGACACTTTCGATTGCATTGGCAGGTAAAGGACAGCATCAGGATGCTGGTGCAAAAATGATTCATCTTGCGCCGAATACATCTTCAACCATTGTTTCAAAATCAATTTCAAAGCATGGTGGAAATGTCACCTATCGCGGAGTTGTCCATTTTGGTCGTAATGCATCAGGTTCGCGCTCCAATATTGAGTGTGATACTTTGATTATGGATGATAAATCAAAATCGGATACAATTCCATACAATGAAATTTTAAATGACGATATTTCATTGGAGCATGAAGCAAAGGTTTCTAAGGTTTCTGAGGAGCAGCTGTTTTATTTGATGAGTCGTGGCTTATCGGAATCAGAAGCAACAGAAATGATTGTTATGGGCTTTATCGAGCCGTTTACAAAAGAATTACCAATGGAATATGCTGTTGAAATGAATCGCTTAATTAAATTCGAAATGGAAGGTAGTATTGGGTAAACGTTGGTATACCAACAATATGAATAGGTTTGGTCGGTGTAAAAAGGTTGGTGTGCCGATTTTGTGCCGACCAAACTAAAAAATAAAAATCAAGATCTTCTTGATGTGTAATTGACGAACTTTAATAGTTCGTCTTTTTCTATTTTTTTAGTGATATCCAAGTAAGTATTGTTAGTTGTAACAGTGGTACCATGACCCAGTCTATCAGCAATAAATTTAACCTTCGCACCCGCTTTTAGTAACAATATTGCATGCGTGTGTCTAAAAGCATGAAGTCCTTTATACTCAACACCGGCACCATTACAATATTTATTAAGCATTCCTCGAACGGTTGATGGAGTTAGATAATTACCAGAGTAATTTTGAAAAATAATTCCGTCATTATTTTTATGAAATGTACTGTTTTTCAAAATCATTTCGTTTTGTACCATCTTAAATTTTTTTAACAATAGCAACTAAAATACTTTCAGTTGGAAAATGGTATTGGGAAATTGAATTTACGCAAGGTAAAACAATGGAAACGGGTGTGGTTTTGTTACAATCAGACAATAGTAAAATTGACAAGTATAGGGGATACTATGGATACTCAGGAAACAAAGTTAAAAATGTTGATGGTAGTATAGTAAGTGAAGGTTATGGAAGTACGTATTCTACAAATACAATCGGTGTGGCAGTGGATTTAGATAAGGGTACCTTAGAGTTTTTTAAAGATGGCATGAGCCAAGGGGTCGCTTTTAATGATATAAATATTTTAAAGAGTGTATGTCCTTATACAGTAAATCGAACAACAGGTGGAGCAGGTGCGGTAACAGCAGTTGCTCATTTCAAACGTTCATCTTTCAAATACCCGATTCCAGAAGGATTCAAACCTTATGCAGAGGTTTAACGTAATAAAGCATGGTAAAGTAGTCTACCATGCTTTTTTTAGACACAGTATTGCACTAGCCAGGTGCAAGCTGTGACCACATGTATTGCTTTCTCTATTTTTAAGGCATTCGATACGGGTGTCTTTTTTTGGTATAAAAAAGAACCTCATTCACGAGGTTCTGAAATGCATAACTCATCTAGGGTTACGTTTAAGGCTTTGGCGAGTTTGTATAGTGTAGACACTTTGCAGTCACCACGTTTTTCCAAATCTTGGATGGTTCGTATTGGTACATCACTCATATGAGATAGTGCAGGAACAGACAGACCCTGTTTTAGTCTAATTTCTTTTAAAACCAAACGCATTGTTCTCACATCCTTTTAATTTGTAAATAGGTAGTAAATCACATAACAGAGAAATGCGATTGAACCCATATTTAAAGCTAGTTTTAATAATTCTTTAATCATTTGTTTTCATGAAACGGATATGATATATTTTAGATAAGGTTAAGGGCTTTCGCCCTCAACGCTTATATCATCTTGATAAGAATGTCTACCAAAAATTTGATGACGATAATTCTTATCAAAAGCTTAATGAGTTGGTCGCAAAACTCATTAAGCTTTTTTAATTTCCGTTTCATTTGTTCGCCTCCTTTCTATATTTAGATTATACCACGTTATAACGTGTTTGTAAATAGAAAATATTTTTTTTAAAATATTTTATAGATAAATGTTTGGGGTGAAAAAATGAAAGGTATGGAAATTTGTACTTGTGATATCGAAAGGGTGCTGGGGTTAAATGAACAGCCAAAAATACTATGACAAATACAAGAGGAATAAAGAGCGTAAAGCCTTCTACCAATCGGCGGCATGGGATAAGTGCAGGCGGCTAGCCTTAGAGCGTGACAGCTATCTGTGTCAGGACTGCCTGAAGCAGAACATACTTACACCTGCAGACATGGTTCACCACATCAAGGAGCTGAAGGATTATCCGCATCTGTCGCTGACGCTGAGTAACCTCGTGTCCTTATGCAATGGCTGTCACAACAAGAGGCATATAAGAACAGGACGCAAAGAAAAAATATATTCAACGAAAATAAAAGTAATAAAATCAAAAGCAAATGAAGAAAAGATATAGCCCCCCTCCCTTAAAAATGTATTTTGGCATACAGGGACCGAGGTGGGCCCTTT
>CAJFEE010000013.1 GCA_904373265.1 Candidatus Harrysmithiimonas galli
ACCTTATCTGTGGTACGGAAGGTATGTAACCGAAAGCCGTAAAAATGCGGATTTTCAGCGTTTTTCAGGATATGGAACATTTCCGTTGCTTCTGTAGGTCAAAACTCCTTTCAAATAGCACACTTCATATTATTTAATCTAAACATCTATTTTTGAACAAGTACATCATTTATGCTAACGCCACTTTTAGCAAATATTTTTGTCAAATTAGTTTGGAAACAATTTGCATTATAGTTGCTTAGTTTCACAATAATCAGTTTACTTTTTGCTCGCGTGACAGCAACATAATGATTACATAAGCTTGAAATATCTGACAGACGATAATCTTCTGCAAAAATAATCACTTGTTCAAATTCCAATCCTTTTGAAGAGTGAAAAGTAATAGCGATATGCTGATATTTTTCTGGCTCAAAAGCAACATGATACTTTTCATCTGTTATTGTTTCAAACAATTTTTTCAAGTGTTCACCTTTTGTTGCGTATCCCAAATATGTTGCCAAAGCATTAGTCGACGAATAAAAACTATCTTCATCATCTATCGATTGTTCAATTTTTTTAAGCATTCTCTTAATAGCGGATACTAATTTGCGAGTTTCATTTCCTTCAACAGGAATCTCAGAAATTAAATCATAGGCAGAATATTTTTCAATTATTAAATATTTTGCTATCGCAGAGTATAGCCATGCTGTATCTGTCGTAATTTCATCAATAGGCGTTTGAGGAATATAGGTATAATTTACGCCGTTTAACGATAATTCTCCCGCCCCTAACCTTGCGTTATCATTACTGAAACGTAATAGTGCAGACTTTTTATTAGGGTCTATATATTTCAAAACCTCTGTCGGCCATGATGTTGTTGTAGTAGATAACCAAAGAATGTTATTTAATTCTTTTATTGGGGAATACAATTTGCGTGTTTCCTCATATAACAAATTAGAATAGTTCTGTATCTGTTTGCACGACCGAAAATTGTCTCCCATAAATTTGGTGGTAAAATTGTTCTTATTCCAAATACTTACAAACGCTTCTGGATATGCTCCACGCCAAATGTAAATGGATTGTTTTTCATCACCGACCACAAATGTTTCAATTTTCAATGTGTCACATAGATACATAAACAATTTGTGCATTGATTTATCGCAATCTTGGTATTCATCAATATATATTTTGAAATATTTTGCTTGAAGAAACAATCTGCAAGCAACAGATTTTTCGACTATTTCTTGAGCCAACTCAAAGATAAAGTTCTTCTTATTATCAATATATGAGCAAAGTATTCCTTCTGTTTTTATTTTCTCAATAGCGGCTTGGAATGTGTCTACTTTTGCTTCCTTTGAATAGTCAGTACTCATGTCCAAGTCATAATCAGAACCATACACATCCTTCATAAAAGGTTTTATAATTTCTTCAATCGCAAAGCTATTGTTTGTACCTATAAAATGCCGAGTAACATCAACCGATAATCTGTCTTTAATTTCTTGTGCTGCCTTAATTGTAAATGTAATGGCGGCAATTACTTTGTGAGTGCGGTTTTCATTTATTTCTTTTGCAATCTTGCTTACCATTGTATGTGTTTTGCCTGTACCCGCACTTGCTCTGACAATTAAATTGCCAGAGGTATTTACGATTTCTTCTTGAACGGGAGATAATTTCATTCAGCAACCTCCTTCAAACACGCAAAGTTATAATGGTTATATATTGTTCTGCAATCTGTGTCAGTAAGTTTTTCAATTAATTCTACCATATGGTAATGTTTTGAATCCTGCAAATAATCAACAGGTGAGGATTCTCCTAATAAAGTAGATAGCCTATCATGCATTACTTCATCTAAATCGTTTTCTAAATCCACTTTGGATAAGAAAATACTATATTCACTGCGTATTTTATCAAGAGTTTTTATATTTGCGTTATATAATGCCCGCTTTGCCGATACAGACTTTTCTTGGATTTGCTCAATAGGCAGCAATTCCTTTCCAATATAATTATTACAGCGTGAAAAACCTAATACACTGTATGTACCTTTGCCCTTTACAGCTCTCAAATCATTGTCAGTTTTAATAACATTAAATATTTCAAGTTTATTTAATATAGAAAAATACATACTAAATCCCACACCATCAACAGGCAGGATATAAATCCCATCCGCTTCATAAAACGGGTGTACTACTGACAGAACTTTACTGAACAGCATATGCTCAGATGGACCTTCTACCAAGAGAACTTTGTTGGCGAAAATCGCTTCAGATAAACAGCGATTAAGCAGTTTTCTTGCTTTTTCATAATTCTCTGGAACTTTGTAGAAAGTGCTGATGCCATTGATTTTTCTGTCACTGTATATCCGAACTAAATTCACATCATCCATTTCATAAAGGATAAATGGAGAATGCGTTGTAACAAACAGATATGTGTATTTATTGTTTGTAAAAAGAATTTGTGACAACGCAATCTGCATAGATTTGTGCAAATGATTTTCTGGCTCTTCAATTAAAAAGAGTGTTATTTTTTTCTCCGCATTTTCATCTGCCAAAATATCAAAAATCGAGTAGGCTAACAGCTTTTTCCGTCCTTCCCCAGCGGTTGGATATAAGTTTTCATCATCGTCTTGCTTGATATACGGGATAATATTTGAATATAGACCTTTAACAGCAATCTCAGATTTGATTGATACCGAGATTCCTTCATCACGGAACTTTTGATATTCTGGCGTAAGTTTTTCCTCAAATTCCTTAATCCCCGATAAGGAAGATATATGGGTATTTAACTCATCAACAGCTTTTTGAATATTCGTCAAAACTACCTTATCATCATCATTTTCATTTTTTATTAGTTGACTTACATTCTTTTTGAATAACGAATACAAATCCACATATGAATCGATATAAATTACATTGAATACATAGTCAATTTCGTAAAGATACCCTCGTTGCTTCATTTCCTGAAGATTGTCTAAATCTCCGCCCCAATATAGTATTGGTAACGCAAGCAACTCGCTTTTATTGTATTCGGCAAGTAATTTTATATAGACATTATTATGTTTGCTTTGTAAAGCCCCTTTGAGTTGAGCACGAAGTTTTTGACAGTCGCTATTAGCAGTGTCGCTTATGTCTAAGGTCACAATAATCTCAATTGGCTTTTCAATCTGCTTGTTATGAAAGTCAGAGTCTGCAAAATTTAGCCTCCGTATATCTTTATCAAACACATAACGCAGTGCATATAAAAAATTTGTTTTTCCAACATCGTTTAGCCCAAAGAAAATATTCTTGTTTGATAAATTCAACTCAATATCTTCAAAGTTTCTAAAATTCTTTATTGTAATAGATTCAAACTTCATAATGACCTCCATCCACTAATTGTAGTCCACTGTTTTTGCCATTCATCCTCATTCACAATCGAATCGAATACAGGCTCAAGGAAAGTCTGAATTGCCTGAATGACTACTGAAAACGCAAGCGTATCGTCTTTTATTGTTTTCAAAAAGTTTTTCCACCGCTTTTGCATATCCTCGTCTTCGGCAAGTGAAACAAGCCGCTTAAAGCTATCTTTATTGTAGGGAGTACCACGACGCTTCAATGTTTTAAAGATAGCAGATTGTAGTTTTGCTCCCTCAAAATCGAATGTCCTCGAAAGATAATAAATGTCATAAAAATCTTTCATTCTGCTTGTCAGTTCAAACCGTTGCAGTATGGCATCAAACTTTTCGGCTATGGTGCTTTCAAGGGAATAGGTTTTGATGATAGGAGCCTCAAAGTCTGGAAGTTGCGTATTGATTTTTCGGTGTTCTGGCGTTGGTACAACAACATCGCCTACGCCTATGTCAATATTAAATGGTACACGAACATTTTTGATTTGTGCGATAATCTGTGTGCTGATACCGTGGTACTTCCTCTGCGGGGAAATTTCCTCAAAGCACTGTGCCGTCATCGTAATGTAGTCATTGCCTGTAGGTGTATCTATAATTTTGCAAATCAAATCCTTAACTGTATCTAATGAGTTTTCATACCCAATAAGTAGAAAGTCAACATCAATCGTCGCTCGGCTTTCAAAGTTTGTCAAAGTATAGATGAACAAACCGCCTTTCAATATCAGAAAATCATCATAGCCAGACTTGGAAAGCTTGCGCAGAAATTCTTCCTGTACAAAAAGCTGTAGGCACTGCTGATAGGTGATACCAGAAGCCTTTGCCTTATTTTTCAGCTTTGCCAGAACAGAAGCTGCTATATCCGCCATTATAACCACACTCCTATCAAATCGTTTACTTTCTTTTGCACTCTCAATGCTTTTGCATATTCCATAAGGTTAGGGATATTTTTTTGAGGGTCTTTTACATAGTTCTGAATTGCCTTATTGAAAATTTCCTTATCTATTTTACTCATATTTCGTAGGACATCGCAAACAGTACGGTCACGGTCATATATGCGAACTTTTGTAAACTCGATAATACCGTCCGTCTCGCCAAGAGAGAGCAACGCTGGCTCTACTCGGTATGCCTTGACAAAAGGATAATCAATATTCGTTCGCTGTCGGGAAGTATTTTTATCAACAGTAATATTCCATTCCGCAGGGTTTCTGTCGCTGTACTTATAATAAAACAGAGCCGTTTCCATACAAAATACTGCATCGGGAAAAAGGCTATTGATTATAGCAACCTCACTTGTACCGTAATCTTCAATCCAATGATAATAACCTCGCTTGACCTTTTCAATCAAACCTTCGTCCAACATTCGCTGAATATCTCTATAGTACAGCTTTTCCTTATTCAGTTGGGCTGTTGTCATCGTAAAATTATAATTCAAGAAGATTTTACCGAGAAATGTTTTATCTTGTTCACTAAGCATAGGCGCACCTCTACATTAAATCAATTGTATTTTTTTCTTCGGTGGTGTGTTTTAATACATTATACCCGATTTTAAGTGTTGAATCAAGTGCGGTAAAACATATCGAAATATTTTTTCGGTTGTGTGGTTTAGTGTAAAAATCAGACCCGCTTGTCCATAAAAAGGCAAACGGGTCTGGTATTAATTTAGACAGCAATTTGAAATTTTGTAGAAGCGATAGCATACAGATTTATTGTTCGTTTTGTCCTGCCAACCTCGATAGAATAAGGCTTTTCGGCACTTTCCGCATTATCAGTTTCATCATATTTTTTGATTTTCTCAAAGGTCGAAAAGCTATGTACCTTAAAACCAAAAACCTCACGCTTGTCCTCATATTTGATAGATTGGAACATTTCCGTTGCTTCTGTAGGTAGAGAAGATGTCACAACCAACTTGTGCCATCTTTTTCATTGGTTTTTCCCTATAAAAATGATGGCGTTCTTGTGTTTACAGTCCTGAGATTCTTCAAGCAAAAACAGCATCTTCATAAATGGTGTGTTATCTCCAAACAGATTTCACTGTAACCAGTCAACTTTCCCTCATCTTCTATTGCAATTATCCTACCAAATCATAGGATAGTTTTCAGCTCTTCTTTCCTAATATATTTATCATACATCGAAAAAAATTCAGTACCCACTTTTTCTGCAATCATTCATACTGTATCCACTATGAAAAAAATCATTAAACCCTATCGCCCCAGGCATTTCAATACATCTTATGTTACGGTTCAACATCATTCGCTACAATGTCAATTGTTACATTTCAATACATCTTATGTTGCGGTTCAACATAAACAAGGATATTGATTCCACAAGAACCAATTTGAATTTCAATACATCTTATGTTGCGGTTCAACACCAACCCAATAGCTTCCATCAATTCCATAAAAGTATTTCAATACATCTTATGTTGCGGTTCAACCGCATTTAGCTTACCTATTTGTACCCAAAACAAATAATTTCAATACATCTTATGTTGCGGTTCAACCACAAAGACAAATTCCGCACCGACAGCAACGATTGTATTTCAATACATCTTATGTTGCGGTTCAACATCAATCAGCTCATTCGGACTGCTTTTCGATTAAGGAATTTCAATACATCTTATGTTGCGGTTCAACGTCATTGCTTCTATGCTTAAAACTTTGTTTGATGGATTTCAATACATCTTATGTTGCGGTTCAACTCGATTCCGCCAATAATATCTTGTGCTGTTACTAGATTTCAATACATCTTATGTTGCGGTTCAACAGGAGCACATCCGTCAGAAATAATCACCTACGTAAAATTTCAATACATCTTATGTTGCGGTTCAACACTGATTATTTAATTTTGGATTGTTTAAATGCGTATATTTCAATACATCTTATGTTGCGGTTCAACATTGGTAAAAAATCGCTATACAATCTGATTTTTGAATTTCAATACATCTTATGTTGCGGTTCAACGTACAACTTACTTACAAAACTCATCGCTGTATTCAGATTTCAATACATCTTATGTTGCGGTTCAACTTGGCGGGGTTAATTAAGTACGCTGTAGAAAAATTTATTTCAATACATCTTATGTTGCGGTTCAACAAAGTGTACATTCAGATATCGGAGAAGGTACACATGATTTCAATACATCTTATGTTGCGGTTCAACTTTGTGGTTATACATTTTACTTTTTTCATCATATCAAAAAAGCACTGAAGTTACAATATTTTCCATTATTTTTTCCAATGATAAGCGCTGTTTGGGCAAAAATAAAAAAATAACATGGAAAGACCTGAAATACCAAGTTTTTCTCTTTGTTCTTCTATTTTTCAATTGGAAAAATTTTTCCATATGCTCTCTTTAATTTTAACAAAAACAATCACTTTCTTTATTTATCATAAATGTTGTTTTTTCCATTTTGTAAATGGCTCTTGTATGTAATCAAGTAAGCAGTTACCTCGTAAATCACTAGCTTCTTATGCCATCATGCATATTATTCAATGTAGGGCAATTCAATGATTGAATACAATATCTTGATTCTTCAAATTTTCCGATTTCAGATTATGCAAATTCAAACGAGGTAGGGTATAGTACCTTGTTATATTTTGAATATGCTGTTATATCCAGCAGACACAAAATATGGGTTTGTAAATGACATTGTAAGTATCCAAACCCTATGATTTTCCAATATCAAATCGTATATTCACCTATTTCTATGCTTTGTATCAGTTGGTTGCAAGTCATACAAGATTATTATGCTTATAGTAAATCCATTTCCATTGTTTTCATAGATTCATTGTATACTCTATTTGATTCTCTCATTAAAACCTTTATTTGGCTTTTCACATCAATCCAAGTCATCTTGTCATGTAGATCTCTATTCTTTTAAAAATTATCCAATAAATATGGCTTAATTTTTACTTTTAAGTTTTCAGATTTTGTTTTCAAACCGTTTATTACACTCTCTTATAAGCATGTTCCTGTTTTTTTCTATCTTGTACATTGAGAAATAAAAACATTTTAATTTCAGTGGACTTTCTATTTTTCTTCTTTCTTGATTGACCTTTGGTTTCAATTTTTTAAAAGAAATTCATATAACTTTTTGCTATATCTATTTCAAACACTCCTAATTTAACGACTTTCTATAGTCTCTAACTTTTCACCATGAATACTATCATGTTCTGATCACTTTTTACCCTTCACTCGTATACCTTTTACACAAATCCAGTGAATATCCATTGTTTGGCATTTAAAACACAGCCTATCTCGTTAAAAGAGGTAATCTTTCTTTCCTATCTCTGCCACATTCACACCATAAATTTCGAACAATATTGGACTTTACTTTGTTTAAAAGTTCATTGATCCTACAAATGTCTTATTCATATAGTTTCTATGGATCAGAATGATTGATATCCTTCTTACTTCAAACTTTGCCTTATAATGAGGATATCCTTAACTTCTTTTCATGATTTGTATATCCAAATCTATAATAGATTTTGACTGTTAAATTATTCCTTATCCAAAACAAAGAAAAGAAAAAACCTTCTTCATATAACAAATGAAAGAAGGTTTTTTCATTTTTATTGCTCCATTTGTCTGGCAAAAAAACTCGCTGCAATCTCAACCGCTTTCTTTTCCGTTTCAGTCAATTTATTATCTTTAGACAGCAATATAACTGCACCAATCGGATCTCCACCTGCAACAATTGGACCAATTGCAAATGAGGTGTTACTTTCCTCTATTCCTTCAACAAAAGCCGTTGTATCCTCTCCAGTTTGTAGCACAGATGTTCTACCTTCCATAACATTTTCTATGTACGGGCTAATATTTTTTTGATAATAATCTTTTTTTGAATGACCGATTGCAGCAATATAAGAATCTCGATCACAAATCAAAACCAAATGTCTAAAACTGTCATATAAAGCCTCTGCATATTCCTTAGCAAAATCACTTAATTCCCGAATAGGAGAATATTTTTTTAAAATAACTTCTCCTTCTCGATCAACAAAAATTTCCAGTGGGTCACCTTCACGAATACGTAAAGTTCTGCGAATTTCTTTTGGAACAACTACACGTCCCAAATCATCAATACGTCTCACAATTCCTGTTGCCTTCATCTAAGTTGCCTCTCTTTCCATAATACAGCTTATCTGGGGTGGACCTAGGACAAAAATGTTTTTTGTCAAAGTAAAATCCGGTTAAAACCCATTTTTTCTAAAAATTCTTGATTTAAGAGCCTTCCGCGGAAGAAATATGTCAAACAAGACCAGCTTTTGTGGTTAATTTGCGTCTCATCCTAGGAAAACAAGCCAAATACGAAGAAACCATTTTTGTTTTTTGTCCCTGCCCCTTAACCTCATATTTAGTATCTTTCTTCAGAGATAATATATACTTAAAACTTTATCCATAGATTTTGTATAGGTACAAACTTTTACTGCATTTGAAATAACAACATAAAATTCTTGATCTTTTCCAGCCACTGTTCTCTCGGAATTTTTTCCATACTTAGCTCCACTTCCAAAGCATCTTGAACCGGCATAAATTTATATTTTTTTCCATAAACTTTATACATTTCTTTATATAAAGTACCCATATCCATTTCTTTTGTAATATTATCTGAAAAACGAAAAACCAAAATATTTTTTCTTTTTTTAATGGACAACAATCCCAATTGGTAGCCATAAACTTTAATTTCAGCAATTTGTAGCAAATCTCCTACTGGCTTAGGGTACGTTCCAAAACGATCCATCAATTCATCTTGAACATCAAATAATTCATCTTTTATTTGAATGGACTGAATTTTTTTGTACATTTCAATTTTTTGTTCATAATCTGGGATATAAACATCAGGAATATAAGCATCCAATTCTAAATCAATTTGAATCTCTTGTTTTGGCTTCGATTGGTTTGTGACAAGCTTTGCATCAATGGATTCTTTAATCATTTGTGAAAACAATTCAAATCCAACCGATTCGATAAAACCGTGCTGCTGTGCACCAAGCAATGTGCCAGTTCCACGGATCGCTAAATCCCGCATGGCAATTTTAAATCCAGAGCCAAGCTCAGTAAATTCCTTAATGGATTGCAATCGACGCTCAGAGACTTCTGTTAACACTTTGTCCTTTTTATACGTAAAATAAGCATAAGCTACTCGATTGGAACGACCAACTCTACCGCGCAACTGATAAAGCTGACTTAGACCCATGCGGTCAGAATCAAATACAATCAATGTGTTTACATTTGGAATATCGATGCCTGTCTCAATAATGGTCGTACAAACCAACACATCATACTGTCGATCTAAAAAATCCAGTATCACTGCCTCCAGCTCAGTTTCACTCATTCTTCCATGTGCAATACCAACTCTGGCATCCGATACAAGCATTGAAATTTCTTCTGCTTTCAATTCAATATCTTCCACGCGATTATATAAAAAATATACTTGCCCGTCTCTGGCGATCTCTCTTTCAATGGCTTCACGAATTATTTCACCCTCATACTCAATCACATAAGTTTGAATTGGATATCGATTGGCTGGTGGTGTTTCCAGTATAGACAAATCACGTATACCAAGCATCGACATATGAAGGGTGCGCGGAATCGGAGTCGCAGAAAGAGTCAGCACGTCAATTATATTTTTCATCTGCTTAATTTTCTCTTTATGGCGCACACCAAAACGCTGTTCTTCATCAATAATTAACAAGCCTAGATCTTTAAAAACAACATCTTTAGCCAAAATTTTATGTGTGCCTACCAACATATCCACTGTTCCCTCTTTTAAACCTTTTTTAATCTCTTTAACTTTTTTTGCTGTAACAAAACGATTCAACAATGCAATATTTATCGGAAATTCCTGAAAACGTTCAATAATATTTTGATAATGCTGTTGTGCCAAAATTGTTGTTGGAACAAGCATGGCAACCTGCTTTCCATCCATAATCGCTTTAAAGGCTGCCCGCAGTGCTACTTCTGTTTTCCCATATCCGACATCCCCACAAAGCAGACGATCCATGGGTTGCTCCTTTTCCATATCTGTTTTAATTTCTTCAACAGAACGAAGCTGATCATCCGTTTCCTCATATGGAAACAAAGCTTCAAAAGCACGCTGTTGCTCTCCATCTGGTGAAAAGGCATGACCCTTAGCAACTTGACGGGCTGCATACAACTGAATCAAATCCGCTGCAATATCGGCTGCTTGTGAATAAGCTTTCTTCTTGACTTTTTCCCATGAATTGCCGCCAAGCTTGTAAATTTTTGGTTCTTTTCCTTCTGTTCCTGTATATTTTTGAACCTGGTCAAACTGATCAATGGGCACATACAACACATCATCCCCCTGATAGGCAATGTGCAGGTAATCTTTATGAATCCCATCCATTTCAAGTGTACGGATACCTAAAAATTTTCCAACACCATGATTGATATGGACAACATAATCACCAACTTTTAAATCCTGATAACTTTGAATCCGTTCTGCATTGGAAATCTTTTGTCGTTTCATTCTTGGTTTTGAATTAAATTTCTTAAATAAATCGGCTTCAGACATCACAACAAGCCGCATAGACGGAACTTCAAATCCGTTTTGCAGCTCTCCGATTGCCATATTGATTTTACCCAATACACCTGTTTCATCATCAGATAGAAAATAATAATCGATGGAAAAATCTTCTAAAACCGAAGCAACCTTTTGCAATCGATCCTTAGATTTTACAAATAAATAGACAAAGTATTTCCCCTTATTATATCGACTCATTTCAGACTTTAACCGATGTAACTGTCCATGATAATCCTGAACTGTTCGACTTGCTATAGAAACCAGATTTTGTGGAGATGTAAGTGCAACACGGGAAACAAATGTAGATAAATAAATCATTTGAAAGCGACGAGCACGAACAAGATCTGAAAAAGCATGCCCTAGCATACCTCCATAAAAATATGTACCTTGTTCAATTTTGGCAACTGTATACTCTTCTGCTTCTCGCTCAAGCCGTAACCCTTGTTCCATCACACGCGGCAACTCATCGGCAAATACAATGACATCTGCTGGCATATAATCTAGCAAACTTGCTGGCTTTTCATACAATAAAGCAGCAAATTTAAAAAAATGCGGGATCTCCATATGATTTTCAAAACGATGGATCATTTCATTCAAAAATAAAATAACCTTTTCTTGCGACTCCTGATTTTTTATTTTTTGTTTATTGATATCAATAAATGACTTTAAGCGCTTTGCTGCATATCGATCAATCTCTTTTCCACGAAGCCATTCTGTTGCTGGCATAATCATAACTTTATCCAAAGATTGGATGGAGCGCTGAGTCTCTGTATCAAAACTGCGAATGGAATCAATTTCTGTATCAAAAAGCTCAATGCGAACAGGATTTTCTTCTGTCAAAGGATAAATATCAATAATTCCTCCACGCATGCAATAGGTACCAGGACTGCTAACAACCTCTTCCTTTTCATAACCCATATCTTGTAATCTTTGCAAAAATTGTTGCCAATCCAAATCCATACCAACTTGAATGGGAATATGAAAGTCTTTCCACACTTCTTTTGGAGGAAGTATTTGAAACAATCCACTGACAGGAACAATCAATACTTTCACATTTTCTTCTATCAATTGCCCGAGTATTTCTATCCTTGCTGCCTTTAATTCTGGCGATGCAGCCTCTACATCTATCATGCCGATTTCTTCTGCTGGATATAACCACACGCTTTTTTCATCTATCCAATGGATATAATCCTGATACAATTTTTGTGCAGACAACAAATTAGCAGTTACAACACATTGTGTACGATTCAGTTTCTCTTGAATACTTGAGAACAAAACTGTTCGACTGCTGCCAACCAATCCACTGATCAGTTGTTCCTTTAAACCACTTTGCAAGCCTTGTATTACATCCTGCACCTCTTTATTTTTCTCATAGAATGTGAATAGTTGTTTCAAAAATATGCCCCCCTTTTTAAAAAAGCATGATACAGCGAAAAAAGCCTTGACTCAAACGGTCAAAGCAAAATCATTCATGATTATTTATTTTTTATGGTATATATTCGATACAAAATGATCGTTTCCCTTCCTCATATTTTTATGCCCGTTTCTGATTATAAATATTCATCACATCTGAAAAAGTTTTTTTCTCCAGATCTTCAATGGCTTGGACACAACGATCAATCACCTGACCTACATCAGCCTTTTCTTTTAAATCAAATGGGGAAAGTACATAATCCACAATCGTTCCAACAGTAGGTCTGCCAATCCCAATGCGAATTCGGCAAAAATCTTGATTGCCAATATGCAAAATAACAGATTTGATTCCATTGTGCCCGCCAGAGCTTCCAGTCTCCCGCAATCTCAATCGCCCCAATGGGGTATCCAAATCATCATAAAGAACTAGGATTTCATCTTTTTGGATTTTAAAATAATCCATAAACGGACGAATACATTCCCCTGATAAATTCATATAGGTTTGTGGCTTTAACAAATAAACTTTTTCTTGATCGCATACATATGTAGCATATTCTCCATTAAATTTTTTTTGAAAGGAGGAAATGCCTTTTGCTTTTGCCAATGCATCAACTGCCATAAACCCAACATTATGTCTTGTTTCTACATATTTGTCTCCAGGGTTACCTAGCCCAATAATTAACTTAATCAACTCAAAACCACACCCCCATAAAATTCTATCTCATTGTAAAAGCGCAGCTTTGTAAACTGCGCTTTTACAATACATGTCTCAATCAATTAAACAGGCTGCTTACCGAGCGGTCTTCATATACACATACAATCGCCTCACCAATTAAAGGTGCAACAGAAAGTTCTACAATTTTATCAATTTTTTTCTCTTCTGGCAATGCGATTGTATTTGTTACAACAAGCTGCTCAATTTCAGATTTTTGAATTCTTTCAATTGCTGGACCAGATAAAACAGGATGTGTACAGCAAGCAAACACACGCTTTGCCCCATAATCTTTCAACGCTTTGGCAGCCAATGTAATCGTACCTGCCGTATCGATAATGTCATCAATCAAAATACAAGTTTTTCCCTCTACATTGCCGACAATATTCATCACTTCAGCAACATTTGGACGTGGTCGACGCTTATCAATAATCGCAATTGGTGCTTTTAAGCGATCTGCCATTTTACGTGCTCTTGTAACTCCACCGTGATCTGGTGAAACCACAACAATATCCTTAAAATCTTTAGATTGAAAAAACTGTGTCAAAATGGGCACTGCTACCAAATGGTCAATCGGAATATCAAAAAATCCTTGAATTTGTGGTGCATGCAAATCCAGTGCTATAATCCGTGTCGCTCCAGCCGTAACCAATAAATTCGCAACAAGTTTGGATGTAATCGGCTCACGTGAACGTGCCTTTCGATCCTGACGTGCATAACCATAATATGGAATAACAATATTAATATTTCTTGCTGATGCCCGTTTTAATGCATCAATCATAATCAACAATTCCATTAGATGCTCATTAACTGGTGCACTTGTTGATTGAATCAAAAATACTTCACATCCACGAATACTTTCTTCGATATTGATTTGAATTTCCCCATCACTAAACTGTGCAACTGTACATCTCCCCAATTCAACACCTACACTTTGTGCAACAGCCTCTGCCAATTTTTTGTTCGAATTCAGTGAGAAAATTTTTAAATTTGACCCCGCATAATTGTGACCCATAATTGCCTCCACTTTCTGTCTTTATATTTTATATTTTTATTTCATATAACCTGGCTTGTCTACTTGTGGTATACGTGCAATTGTCAATGATTTTTCTGGCACATCACTTGTAACTGTTGTACCTGCTGCAACAAATGCTCCCTCTCCAATGGTCACCGGTGCAATCAAATTTGAATTGCAACCGATAAAAACATTATCTTGAACCACGGTTTTAAATTTATTTTTGCCATCATAGTTTACTGTAATAGAACCGCAACCGATATTCACATTTTTGCCAATTTCGCTATCACCAATATAGCTTAAATGGGATACCTTGCTTCCATATTCTAAAGAAGATGCCTTAATCTCAACGAAATTCCCAATTTTAATTGTATCAGCCAATATACTTTTTGGACGAAGATGTGCAAACGGACCAATTTGCACCTGTTCTCCTACTTTGCTGTCATAACATGCCGAATGTTTAATAACACTGTAGCTCCCAATTTTACAATCAACAATTTCAGTATTCGGACCAATAACACAATCCTTACCAATTTCAGTTTGTCCAGTTAGTACACAACCTGGTTGAATCACTGTATCTTCTCCAATTGAAACATCCGCACCAATTACAGTTTGTTGCGGATTTATAATGGTTACACCGTTATGCATATGTCTATGTAAAATACGCGCTTGCATAATTTGTTCGGCTTTTGACAAAGCTATACGGTCATTTACACCTAATGTCTCATAAAAATCCTCAGCGATATATGCAGCAATCGGCAATTGATCAGCTTTCATCAATTCAATAACATCTGGTAAATAATATTCTCCTTGTGTATTTTCATTTTTTACACTTTTTAAATATTTGAATAATAATTGATTATCAAAACAATATATACCTGTATTGATTTCCCGAATTGCTCTTTCTTCTGAATTGGCATCTTTATGTTCTACAATTTTTTTAACCAAACCTTCTTGAGTTCGAATCACTCTACCGTAGCCTGTCGGATCTTTTGCTATGGCGGTTAAAACTGTTGCCTTTGCTTGATTTCTAATATGGAGATCTCTAAGCTTGCTCATAGTTTCACTTGTAATCAACGGTGTATCTCCGCATACCACAAATGTAATTCCTTCCAAACATCCGAGTACTTCTTCTGCCTGTAGCACAGCATGCGCCGTACCGAGTTGATTCTCTTGTAACACAAATAAGGAACGTGTACCTAAGGCATCTTTAACTTGTTCTGCTCCACAGCCAACAATGGTTACAATCGGGTGTGCCTGCAATGCTTCTGTTTGTTCCAAAACATGTTTTACCATCGGCTTTCCGCATACTGGATGTAATACTTTATACAGTTTCGATTTCATTCGTGTACCCTGTCCTGCAGCCAATATGATTGCATAGGTTTGCATGCTTTGCCTCCTGATCATAAAAATAAAAAATTTTTTATTCACTCATTAAAAATATATATGAAAAGCCTCGAATATTCAAGTTTCCTTTTATATTTCTTTTTGCTTTTAACAAGAAAAAAAAATATAATCAAAATATTACTTCTAAACATTTTAATATGTTAATTTATTTTATATGAAAATATTTTTATAACAAAGTATATTTTGATATATTGTTTTTTGTGATGGAGAGAAAAATCAACAATTGATTATAGCATAAAGATAGACGCTTCTTATTGTCCATACAACAGAAAAAAGCACAGAGAAATACTCTATAATACTCTGCGCTTTCACAATCAACCTTTTCATATTATGGACTTTCATCCATTTTGAATTAAGAAACACCTACTTCTTCCAGTTTCTCTTCTCCTTCTTCCATACCGTTGTACTCGTCCAAAACAGCTTTTTGAATTTTTGCTCGTGTCAATGAGTTAATCGGGTGAGCAATATCACGGAACTCCCCATCCGGTGTTCTTTTACTAGGCATAGCCACAAACAGCCCTGTATTCCCATCAATTACACGAATATCATGAATAACAAATTCATGATCAAAAGTAATAGACGCAATTGCGCGCATACGCCCTTCTGTACTTACACGTCGTAGTCTTACATCTGTCACTTCCATTTTGTTCACCACCTTAAAATTATAACCTACATCATTTAATATACGATAAATTTTTTCCAATTCCTTCCTTATTTTGCAAAAAATTTTGTTTTGATGAGAAAAGTTTCTATTTTTACTGACAGGCTTTCTAGATTTTAATTTTTTACGTATTTTCCTATATTCCCATATGATAAAATGGGTTTCTTGCCCTCTCTTACTTTTTCATTATATTTAAGTAGGGAAACATAGTCCTCTTGAATTCTCGGATGACCAGAGGACTCAATAAATACACCGATTCCAGCAAGCGTCGCTTCAAACTCTTGAACCATTTGAACCATTCCACGAATTGTTCCGCCTACCTTTAATAAATCGTCAATAACAAGTACACGCTGCCCTTTTTTTAGTGCCTGCCTAGAAAGCCCCATCGAGTACAAGGTATTTTTTGAACCAGACTCATAATGGATTGTCACCATGGAACCTTCTGTGATTTCCAATGACTGCCGGACACAAATCACAGGAACATTGATAAATGAAGCAATGGAATATGCAATGGGAATTCCCTTTGTTGCAATGGTCATAATGACATCAATTTGTTCATCCTGAAATGCACTTGCCAAAGCACTGCCAATGGTTCGAACATGATGTGGTGAACCTATAATATCAGAAATATATAGATATCCACCTGGTAACAGACGATCTTTTGCATGAATCTCTGCAATTAATTGATCTAAATTTTTTTCAATCATTTGCTTGGAATCTCGTGGTATAAATACAACACCACCGGTTACACCTGATATTGTAATTAATTGTCCAATATTTTCCTGCTCATAATATTTCTTTAAAATGGCTAAATCTTCACTGATTGATGATTTTGCTGCCTTAAATCTTTCTGAAAAATAAGTAAGAGAGGTACGTACATTGGGATGATTATTAAAATAAATGGTTAAATCAATAAGTCTAGACGAACGCTTCATATCTTTTCCCCTTCCTGCTTCAATTCGTCTTAATGGTAATCCAGTCTTTCAAAAAATCAACGGAATCTTAACATCATACATGACCCAGACATTTTTTATAAGCATGTCCACATATATAGAATCCAACGCTTCATCAAAATCATATATGTTCCCAAATCGTAACCATAAAAATTTTTCCAAATTAAATCCATAAAATTTTTTATTGATTTATACATTGTCCAATACTTCGGACTGCATAAACCGTATGACAAAATCCTTTTAAACCATTGTATAGACGATTTAATCTTGAATCATGCTGAACCAATGCAAACACAGTTGGACCAGAACCACTCATTAAAACTGCATCCGCACCAAATTGAAGCATACGTTCTTTTAAATGTATAATTTCTGGACATTTTTTTTCTGTTACACTTTCCAGTACATTTCCTAAGCGGCTGCATACACCTTCATAGTTTCCTTTTTGAATGGCTGCAATCATTCCCTTTACATCCGGATGACAAATCTCATTTAATTTCAAATTTCGATAAACATCTGCTGTAGATATGCCGATTTCTGGTTTGGCTAAAACAACCCAACAAGATGGGATGGGGGGTAACTTTGTCAAAATCTCGCCACGACCCGTTGCCAAAGCAGTTCCACCCCGAATACAAAATGGTACATCTGACCCGATTTTTTCACCGATTGCTGCCAGCTCTTTATCCTGCAAATTTAAATTCCATAAACGATTTAGTCCCCGTAAAGTGGCCGCTGCATCACTGCTACCACCAGCCAAGCCTGCTGCTACAGGTATCGTCTTTTCAATTTGAATTTGCACCCCTTTTGTAATTCCATATGTATTTTTTAATAAAAGGGCAGCCTGGTAGGCAAGATTTTTTGAACCATTTGGAACAAAGCGATCTTGAGAAGTAACCCGTATAGATGAATCTGACGTTTCCTCAATGTAAATCCGATCAACCAAATCTACCATCGTCATAATCATTTCCACTTCATGATAACCATCCGGACGTTTATAACGTACATCCAAAGCCAAATTAATTTTGGCAGGTGCTTTCTCTACTAACTTTTTCATGATGAAACCCTTTCTTTTCCATTGTTTATTGCTATTATTGTATCATATTGTCCCATATTTGATGAACATCAGATGTTTTTCTGATATAGATAGATAAAAAAAGTATAGACGGAAAATTCCCTGCTCTATACTTTCGATTGGGATATACATTTCTAAATGAATACAAAATGAAAATGAATCAAAACATCAAGCAAAATAGCTATGCAAAAAACCGTTGATTCTTTTGCCTAGCTGACAAGCTATATGATACGATTTCCATAAGTAGGAAAATCCAGAACAAAAAAGCTCTTTTTGCAAAAAATTGAATCAAAATAAAACGGGTGGAACATTTCGCAATAAAACTTCCAAAGAAAATAAACCAAATACAAAGAAATCACCCTCAGGTTTTATTGCAGTTTCTTTTTTACACAAAATAAACTTGCAATAAAGAGCCGCACTGTAGACAAATGATTACAACCCAGAATATGATTAAAATCAGATGAATTATAAAGATATCCCACAATCATCCACTTTCCGGAAACAAAGATATGGTTAGTAATAACAAGCTTCGCTAGAAAATGCCTTTGTCTATAGTCTAACACTTCTAACAACAAATCTACCAGGACATTTAAATTTTTCAACCAATTTCTCTTTTAACTCTATCATTCCAGGTGAATTCACATATTTTATAAAGTTCTTAACCATTGCTTCAATTACTTTAAATATGGAGTATTCAATAAAGTTTGAATATTTGGCCTGTCAACATTCAATGAATTGTTAATCCACCATAAGCAACTCACTCTTTTATTTTTATATCAGTACCCAATCAGGCAATGAGAAATTCCTTATATTCTATTAGCCATGACAAATATTTAAGAACCTCTCTTTATTCCTAATCTTTTTTTCAAAATTACTAGATATTAACATAATGATTAAAAATACAATTAAATCTTATTTTCCCATATATTTCTATTTCAAAAAACTATTTAAAATAAAAATTCTGTATTTGGAGAATAATAAATAATTATGTTATCACCTAAAAACTTAAGTTAGATGAAATGAAGAAAATTTCATATAGATTCCTTCAAAATTAAATTGAATTGTATCTTTATTCTATCTATCATTCCAATAGCTGAGGGTATCTTTATCATACCATTACAAAATAAAATATATCTAGATAAGATTTATTTTCATATAGAATATATACACCAAAATCCATAATGTTTAATTAAATATTTAAAAATATATATTATATTAAAAGGAAAATATAATGAATGAGTAGGTAACCCAAAAGACCAAACATCTACTAAAATAATCGTCTGTATACAACTGGTATAATTGCGTCACGAAAAACATTTGTTTCGTAAAATTTGTATGCAAAAGTACATATACAAATTATAATTATGCAATTCATATTGCATAAAATCGTTATACGTAATTATTATCTAATTTCATTCAGTAAATATTAAAATTATAAATATTTTTATCCTAAAACACATCGGCTTTGCTTGAATTTTTCAATCTCTTTGTGTTTTTCAGATGAAACTCCATTCTAAGATGATTGCATTCCTCCAACTTTCACACCATTTTTATTCAATCACCTGGTTCATTAAGAAATCTATAATTTAACACTCTGTATCGGTATTTCATTACTTAAAATCCTCCAGAATCCTTTTTACCAGCCATGACCCTTACATTTATCCAACTCTTGACAATTTGAACCATCTCTATATCAAATATCTTTTTATAGAACAATCGGCATACTGAAACCCTCTGCCACTATAAAAGGTAAGCTGTGTATCAAAAGATTCTTATAAGACTAGAAGATATACTTTTCTATTTTCTCACTTGGCATAACTTAAAAAAAGATCTAAAAAAATGTTTGTAACATACTTATGCTGGTATATGACATATACATACCGCCTATCTATATGCATAGAAGCAAGAGTCTTCTTGTCTTACTATTAAGAAATAAAAAGATAGTGAAAGGCTACGAAAAAATAACCATTTACCTTTAACAAAAAAAGATCAGCAGTCCAATGAAAAACACATGAACTTGCTAATCTTCAAATCAGGTTAGAACGTTTTTTATCAAACAAACTTTATTTTGATAAATTGACCAACAATGCATTGATTTGCTCACCAAAATTATTAAATGTGCAGATGGAACGATTAAAAACCTCTCTCTTTTTTTCAATTTGATCAATGATGTTATTTATATCTACCAAAGAAATTTCCGTTTCTTCCAGCATATGATACAACCCTTCTTGCAACTTTAAAATTTCTTGATATTGTTTATATATGCGATCAAAACATGTCCATCTTTCTTTTTCTAAATTAACGAGCTGAACGGCCCACTCTTTTTTTTCTGGTTCTTTTATTTGATTTGAGAACCTTTTTAACTTGGGATACAATGCTTGAATTTCCTGATTATATTGATCTAATTGTTGATACATTTCCTTGGTTTTTGTTATATTATATAAAACCTGTTGAAGCATATCAGATACATCTTCACTTTTTTCACCACTTGTTTTTATGGTATAAAATAATTCATTTTCTTCACGAAACAGTATGTAAATTTCCTCCATATGTAAAGAAACAGATTGTTCAATTTTCAACACATCGCTTACACTCTGAAAAAAACGTGTATCCTGATTGGAATAAATTATATAAAACAATAACAATAGTCCCAATATGAGAAGTAAGATTAGTATAACTGTTATTTTTTTTAATTTCAATGTGAATATACCCTTCTAAATATGATCTAAAGTCTTTCATCATTCCAAAAATTTAGCGGAAAATGATCTTGCTCATTGTATGATTTAAAAACATACCCTTGGCTTCTTAAAAATTGAATAATTTTTGGTAATACTTCAGCTGTGGTTTTTCGATCATGCAATAAGATTACTTCTATATCCTTTTTGGTCTGCTCCTTTATGTTTGCAAGAATCTTTTCTGGTTCTCCCATCAAACTCCAATCTAATGAATCAATTGTCCAATCCCAAATTTTTAACTGATTTTTTACAGCATCATCTCGCATTTCCTTTATTAAACCCGGATAACTTCCATAAGGGGAACGAACCAATGTGCTTTCTACTCCGGTAACATCCTGAATTATCTTTTGTACTTTCAACATTTCATGTACATAGGTTTTATTTTTATAAAGAAGTTGATAATTATGTGTCATAGAATGTGAACCTAGATAATGTCCTTCTTCTACAATACGCTTTAAAATGTTTTCATTTTTTTCATTAACCATGGAACCTACAATAAAAAAAGTCGAAGAAACTCTTTCTTTTTTTAATATATCAAGAATTTGGTTTGTACTTTCATTTGGTCCATCATCAAATGTTAAATAAACAACTTTGGATACTTGCCCTTTAAATTTTTCAATTGGAATTTTTTCTTGCAATGCCACATCGACTAATTTGATTTCCATTTGTGAAACATCTATATTCTTTTTGGCATTGGTTTGCATAATAAATATTGTAAAACAAAGAATAAATACACTGATTACAGATGTAAACAAAAGCAAACGAAATATAAACAAAAACCATCTTTTTCTTTTCATTTTCTCCATCTCCTGGAAACCCAACTTCCCATAACTCTATTAGTTTGTCCCAATTTATAATTTTTACCTTATATTTTTTGTACAAAAACATGAAATGACTTTGTGCTTTTACTATTTAGTCCTTTTTATTTAACAAAAAGTTTCATTTTTCATGGTAAAAATTTAAATTATTTTTGTGTTGGTACAATGATACTGCGCATAAAAAAAATCTTAAAAAATTTATATTTCTCATTTTCATTTCAAAGATTACAGACAAAAAATCGAGATGCGATCATACCTTCTGTAAAAGAGCATAAACCATATTTGATGTGTTTTGATCAACTGTTTCAAAACCTCTAAATACAAAACAATAAACTTGCTATGCAACGAACAGTTGTATCAAGCACAAAATAGAGGTGAATTCGACTTCAAAAGGCATGCTGATTATTACAGACTATATTGTCAAAATGTATACTTTTCAAGCTACACGATTTCATTTTTCTATATAGTCAAAAATTCATTTGCATGTCTCATATCGCTATATTCATTTTCCACACTCTTATCTATGAGAAAATATAATTTTTTAAGATTATTTTTTTATTCAGAATTTGATTTTTTTAAACACCATAAACATTTCTTAATATATTGGTTTGATTTCTATCTGGACCAACAGAGAAAATGGAAATTTGAATACCAGTTAATTGACTGACACGCTCAATATAATGACGGGCATTTTCTGGTAGATCCTCCAATGTCTTTGCCTGTGTAATATCTTCTGTCCAACCTGGCAATTCTTCATATATTGGTTCACATTGAGACAATATTTTCAAACTGGCTGGGAATTCTTCAATGATTTTCCCATTATATTGATAAGCCGTACAAATTTTGATGGTTGAAAGTCCTGTTAAAACATCGATACAATTTAAGGATAGATCTGTAATCCCAGATACACGACCAGCATGTCTTACAACTACAGAATCAAACCAACCGACTCTTCTTGGTCTTCCTGTTGTTGTACCATATTCCTTTCCCACTTCGCGAATACGATCTCCAACTTGATCAAACAGCTCAGTTGGAAATGCACCTTCACCAACACGAGATGTGTAAGCTTTTGCAACACCAACAACTCGATGAATTTTAGAAGGCCCAACACCAGCACCAATTGTAACTCCACCTGCAATTGGGTTAGAAGAAGTGACAAACGGATATGTACCTTGATCAATATCCAACATGCAACCTTGTGCCCCTTCAAATAAAACACGTTTTCCAGCATCCAATGCATCATTTAATACAATGGATGTATCACAAACATACTGCTTTAGCTTTTGTCCATATGCATAATATGCTTCAAAAATCTCTTCAAGATTTAATCTCTCTGCACCATATATTTTTTCAAACATATCATTTTTATTCTCTAAATTCATCTTTAATTTTTCATAAAACTCTTCTTTATCCAATAAATCTGCCATACGAATACCGATGCGTGCCGCTTTATCCATATACGCTGGTCCAATTCCTTTAATGGTTGTACCAATTTTATTTTCACCTTTTTTCTCTTCTTCAAGGCGATCTTGTAAAATATGGTAAGGTAAAATAATATGACAACGATTACTAATTTTTAAATTATCTGTATTTATTTTCCGCATTTGCAATTTTTCTAGTTCTTCTACCAATGCTTTCGGATCAACAACCATTCCATTTCCAATAATCGACTTTTTTTCTGGATAAAAGATACCTGATGGTATTAAATGTAATTTATACGTTTCATGATTAAATCGAATCGTATGTCCTGCATTGTTTCCACCTTGATACCGTGCAATAACCTCTGCCTCTTTAGACAAAAAATCCGTGATTTTTCCCTTTCCTTCGTCTCCCCACTGTGAACCCACTACAACAACTGATGACATCTTCTTTCCTCCATATACCATTATCATTTTTCAATCATACCATGAAATAGGGTTTCTAAACCATATCCTGATGATTTCTGTCTATACTTAAAAATTTATTATATTCTTTTCGAAAAGCCAATTCGACTGTTCCCACTGGACCATTTCTTTGCTTTGCGATAATAATCTCAATGATGTCTTTTTTCTCTGTTTCCTTTTCATAGTAATCATCACGATATAAAAATGCAACAATATCCGCATCCTGCTCAATACTCCCAGATTCCCGAATATCAGACATCATTGGACGCTTGTCCTGACGGGCTTCAACACTGCGTGAAAGCTGTGAAAGTGCGATAACTGGCACCTGTAATTCCCGGGCAATTTCTTTTAGTGTCCGGGAAATTTCCGATACTTCCTGCTGACGATTTTCTTTTGATTTTCCACCTTGAATCAGTTGGAGATAATCGATAACAACCATCCCCAGACCATGCTCTTGGGCTAACCTTCTACACTTTGTTCGAATATCATTTACCCTAATTCCAGGCGTGTCATCAATAAACACTTTAGAATTGGACAATGAACCCAATGCCAAAGAAAGCTTCCCCCAATCCTCTGGTGTTAATTTTCCAGTTCGCATCCTTTGTGCATCTAAATTCCCCTCCGCACAAAGCATACGCATAACAAGCTGCTCTGCCCCCATTTCCAAACTAAAAATGGCAACTGTTTCATCCGTTTTCGTTGCCACACTTTGTGCAATATTTAAGGCAAATGCAGTTTTTCCAACTGAAGGGCGGGCAGCAACAATAATTAGATCATTCTTTTGAAACCCAGCAGTCATTCGATCCAAATCTGGAAAACCGCTAGGTATGCCTGTAATATCATCTTTTTTCTGATACATGGCGACAATATGACTATGGACATCCACCAGCACATCCTGAATACCCTTGAAATTTCCGGTTTTTATATTTTGTGAAACAGATAAAATATTTTTCTCTGCTTCATTTAGCAGCTCTTCTACATTGCCTTCACGCATATAGCCTTCTGTTACAATTTCAGTCGCTGTACGAATTAAGTTTCTAAGCACAGATTTTTCTTCAACAATTTCTGCATAAAATAACACATTGGCTGCAGTAGGAACCGACATCGCCAATTCACGAATATATGTGGTTCCACCAATGTCCTCTACCTGATTTTTCTGTGTCAATGTCTCTACAACCGATACAATATCAATTGGCATATTTTGATTGTACAGGGTAAGCATAGCCTGATAAATCTTTTGATGTGCAGAACGATAAAAATCCTCTGGAACAAGAATCTCCGAGATTTTGATGATTGCCTTTTCATCAATAAAAAGTGCACCTAAAACAGCTTGCTCAGCCTCTAAATTATGTGGAGGTACACGATCAATCTGTCCTTTTTTCATGCATACTCATCCTTAGTTTATTGTTCTTGGACATGTACTTTTAAAACAGCCTGCACCTCGGGATGTAACTTAATCTTTACATTTGTATACCCCAGTACTCGAATTCCTTCTGGTAAATCCAATTTTCTTTTATCTAATTTAATTTGATGTTGTTTATTCAGTTCATCCACAATTTGCTTGCTTGTAACTGAACCGAAGAGTCGTCCACCTTCACCTGATTTTGTTTTTAATTCAACAGTCAAATCTTCCAAAGTCTTTTTTAAAATATTGGCTTGGACAAGTTCCTCTTGTGCTTCTTTTTCTTTTTTTCTTTTTTGTCCTTTTAATTCTGCCAAATTTTGCTCATTGGCTTCTTTGGCCAATCCTTTTTTAATCAAAAAATTTTGTGCATATCCACTCGCAACCTCTTTTACTTCACCTTTTTTTCCACTACCTTTTACATCTTGTAAAAAAATGACTTTCATCATTCTTCTCCTCCTTCTAAATACAGATCAATTTTTTCTTTCAAAAGCTGCTCTACTTCCTGTACACTTTTATTTTCAATTTGTGTAGCTGCATTCGTTAAATGTCCGCCACCTTTTAATTGCTCCATAATAATTTGAACATTAATTTTTCCATTGGAGCGCGCACTGATGCTAATTTTTTGATCTTCACGCTTTGCGATAACAAATGAGGCAGCAACACCTTCTATAGAAAGCATTGTATCAGCAGCTTTTGCAATCAGCACTTGTTCATAGGTTATATCACCATTTGCCACAGCAATGCATATTCCTTGTTTATACATATAGCAGCCTTGTATAATAGCTATTTTTTTTAGATAATCAGCATAACCTTCCTGTAATAGCTGTTGCGCAAGAATTGTGTCTGCTCCTTGCTGACGTAAATAAGAAGCAGCATTAAATGTTCGTGAACCTGTCCGCATTGTAAAACTTTTCGTATCTACAATAATCCCAGCAAGCATTGCTGTTGCTTCAATGGTGCTTAAACTTACAGATTTTTTCTGATACTCCAACAGTTCTGTTACAAGCTCAGCTGTTGAGCTCGCATAGGGCTCCATATACACAAGCGTAGCATCCTGTACAAATTCCTCTCCGCGTCGATGGTGATCAATCACAATGGTGTGTGAGATACGATCAACCAACCTCTTTTCGATGGTCATAGAAGGTTTATGTGTATCTACAATGACAAGCAAAGTTTTCGGCGTGCAAATCTCCAATGCAACCTCTGGAGAAATAAAATGTTCCCACAAGTCTGGCCAATTATCTTTAATTTCATAGACTAATCTTAAAGCACCTTGATCAATATTTTCCTGATCCAATACAATAAATCCATTTGTCTGGTTTAACTGAGCAATTTTATGAATACCAATGGCTGCACCTAAACTATCCATATCCGGAAACTTATGTCCCATAATCATAACCTTATCACTTTCATTAATCAGTTCTTGCAAGGCACCAGAAATGATACGTGCTCGGACTCTTGTTCGTTTTTCCACCGGATTTGTTTTGCCACCAAAAAATTGAACCTCACCATCAATAGATTTGATTGAAACTTGATCACCACCACGACCCAAAGTTAAGTCCAAACTGGATTGAGCAAGTGTAGCCAACTCCAAAAGCGTACATGGACCAATTCCAATTCCAATGCTTAAAGTAATTAAAAAACCTTGTTCCGATGTTTTTTCTCTTACTGCATCTAAAACATGGAATTTCGATTTCTTCACTTTTTTTAAAATTTCATTGTTCATAATCATAATAAACTTTTCTGAAGAGATCCTCTTTAATAAAATGCCATACGATTGAGCCCACTCCGTAATAATAGAAGAAACAAGTGCGCTAAGCTGTGCATTTTCTTGATCTAAAATACCTTGCGTAACTTCATCATAATTATCCAAAAAGATATATCCAATTACACTTTGCTCTTGATCATGCTTCATTTTTAATGACTGATACTCAGTTTGATCAAATAAATAAATCACGCGTTCCTCTAGTCTAATATCGATTTTATAAATTCGCTCATGGATTTCGATATATTCATCTTTCATCTCATCTTTTGCCGCACCAAAAAGAATCTCATTAATTTCTTTTAAATTTTTGCCGATTAATGCTTCTTTTTCTAAAATTTTTGCCATAAATGGATTTAACCATTCAACTTCCAGATCTGCACTATAAATTAAAACACCGATTGGAATTTCATTAAACGCTTGATCCCTGGAACGCTGTAATCGTTTAGACAGCGTAGAAATATATTGTTCATAAAAATATTTAAAATGTTCGAAAGCTTGATAAGTAATAAAAACAAGTAAAACTTGAATAACAACATATATCAATGTATAAACCCATGAGATTTGATAACCAATAAAAATAAAAATACAAAGCATAAATATATTCAGCAAAACAACTGGAAAATATATTTCCTTTTTAAATTTTTGTTTAAACATTACAGCACTCCTTAACAAAAATTAGATCAAATCATTTTATTTTTCATAAATAACCACACAAAAAAACTTGCCTTAAAAATAAAAGCATAGTCATTATCTTGATCAAGTTTGTCAAGTAAAATATTTTTGTCAAAGTATCCTCTACATTTTGTTATAAACCTTATTTTTTCTTTAAACGCTCTAAAGTCATTCATTGTTATTATACATGATTTTATCCAATCTGTATGCTTTTGATTTTTAAAATAACAGAATTTAACCGTTTTTTATCGTTCTATTTTATATAGAAATTTATAAAATTATTTATATAAAATATTCAATACATAAATAGGAATTTGATAATACATCTAAAACAGCACACAAAAAAGGAAAACTATACATGTTAATTTTGAAAGAAAAGGGATATATTCTAATATAGAAGAAAACCATTAAACAATATCTTTGTTAAGGTAATAAAAAGGTATAGTACCATTGAGTAATCTTATGAAGTCTTAAAAATTTGTTTCTACAAGTGATGCTTACTTTGACCACAACAAATTAAAAAAAGCTTGTCTTAAACATGATAATTTCTTGACACAAAATAAAATCATCCCGAAAAGAAGACCATTCACACATAAAATTCAAGCAAAATCCAAACATAACTTATTTCAAAAATACAAAATACCTCGATAAGAAAAACTTTCGAGGTATTTTGTCTTCATTTTCTAAACATAGCAACAATGATTTTAAAATTACCATGATTTTATGTGCATTTAGTCTGCTACATATGGTAACAAAGCCATTTGACGTGCACGCTTAATCGCAATGGTCAATTTTCTTTGATATTTTGCAGAGGTACCTGTTACACGACGTGGTAAAATTTTTCCTCTTTCAGAAATAAAACGTTTTAAAAGATCAGTATCTTTATAATCAATATGAGTAATGCCATTTGCCGTAAAATAACAAACCTTACGACGTTTGGCACGACCACCTTTACGTATGCCTGCCATATTTTTTCCTCCTTATATTGCATTTTGAGTTTGTTTAAAATGGTAGATCGTCATCAGAAATATCAATTGGTTCGTTTTGTCCCATAAACGAAGAATCGTCTTGTTTTGTTCGAGTACCGTAATTTCCTTGTGGTGACGCATAAGCAGGTTGTCCGGAAAAATTCGAAGCTGTTCCAAACTCTTGGGAAGCATCCGGGTAAAAACCTTGTCTTTGTTGTTGACCACTGCCTTTTGGTTCTAAAAATTGAACACTATCTGCAATGACTTCTGTTATATACACACGCTTACCTTCCTGATTTTCATAATTTCTCGTTTGGATTCGACCTTCAATACCCGTTAAACTACCTTTTCTTAAATAGTTTGCCATATTTTCAGCTTGTTTTCTCCAAACTACACAATTAATAAAATCAGCTTCTCTTTCCCCACTTTGGTTGGCAAAGGTTCGATTCACAGCTAAAGTAAACGTTGCAACTGCGACTCCGTTCGGCGTATACCGCAATTCAGGATCCTTTGTTAAACGGCCAACTAACACAACACGATTAATCATCGGTATGACTCCCCCTCTAAAAAGAAATTACTGTTCTTCTTTTACTACGATATGACGAATGATATCTTCATTAATTTTAGCCAAACGATCAAATTCTTGAACAGCTTGCGGCTCAGAATTTACATTGATTAGCATATAAATTCCATCACGAAAATCGTTAATTTCATAAGCTAAACGACGTTTACCCCATTCTTTAACAGACTCGATTTCAGCACCATTAGAAGTTAAAACGGTATTAAAACGCTCAACCAATGATTTTTGTGCTTCTTCTTCAATATTCGGACGAATAATATACATGATTTCGTATTTTCTCATGTCTGTTTCACCTCCTTTTGGTCTTAGCGGCTCATTCATTTGAGCAAGGAGTAATATAAAATCACTCACGTTTCACTATTATATCTGATTCACATTTATAAGTCAATCAAATTATACATTGAATCGAAAATGCATAACATCTCCATCTTGTACAATATATTCTTTTCCTTCTAAACGTACCCGACCAGCTTCTTTTGCAGCATTCATTGATCCATAATGATGCAAGTCGTCAAAAGATACGGTTTCTGCACGAATAAAACCACGTTCAAAATCACTGTGAATAATGCCAGCACATTGCGGTGCTTTCATTCCTTTTTTAAATGTCCAAGCACGTACTTCTTGTTCTCCTGCTGTAAAATAAGTAGACAGCCCCAATAAATCATACGCCTTACGAATCAGTTGATCCAATCCGGATTCTTGAATGCCCAATTCCTGCAAAAACTCTTTCTTTTCATTTTCATCCAACTCTGAAATTTCCTCTTCAATCTTTGCACATACAACGACAACCTCAGCACCATCTTCTTTTGCATATGCTTGAATTTTTTTCAAAAGCGTATTTTCTTTTAGATTTAATAGTTCTTCCTCATTTACATTGGCAACATATAACATTGGTTTTGCCGTTAAAAGTTGCAATTCTTTTACCTTTTTATACAGTTCCTCTGGAAACGCTACAGAACGAGCTGGCTTTTCAGATTCTAGCGCCTCCTTAATTTTCATTAAAATTTCCAACTCAATAACTGCCTCTTTATCTTTTTGTTTCGCGAGCTTCGCCACACGCTCCAGTCTTCGATCTACAGACTCTAAATCTGCCAAAATCAATTCCAAATTAATAATTTCAATATCTGAAATGGGGTCAACTGTTCCAGAAACATGTGTAATATTTTCATCTTCAAATGCCCGAACTACATGACAAATGGCATCGACTTGTCGGATATGTGATAAAAATTTATTTCCCAATCCTTCCCCCTTGCTTGCACCTTTTACAATTCCTGCAATATCAGTAAACTCAAAAGTTGTTGGAACCGTTTTTTTCGGTTTTACCAATTGCGTCAATGCTTCCAAACGACCATCAGGTACTTCAACAACTCCAACATTCGGATCAATGGTACAAAATGGATAATTGGCAGATTCCGCACCTGCCTGTGTAATTGCGTTAAATAGTGTCGATTTCCCAACATTTGGTAAACCAACAATTCCAGCTGTTAATGCCATTGTTTTTCTCCTTCCATAAGTTCAAACCTACTTTTTATTTTCCTTTATTAAATTTACTCTTCCAAGCTCCCCTTTTCAAGCACCTTCTTCATTTTTCTTACAAAATCTTTTCTTGGCATCAGAATAGAATGATTACAACCTATACATTTAATTCGTATATCCATACCCATTCGAATCACTTTCCATTTGTTTTCACCACACGGATGCTGCTTTTTCATTTGGACAATATCTCCCAAATCAAATTGCTTATTTTCCATTTATTATCCCTCCTGTTCTGTTTCTAATCTTTTCTCATTCTTTTTTTCATAGTAGACCATTCGAGGATATGGAATTTCAATATTATATTTTTCAAATAAATCCTTTATATCTTTTCGTATTTTTCTTTGTAATTGGAAATGCTTCATTGGCTCAGTCTCACAACTGATTCGATATATAACCTCAGATGGTCCTAAACTTTGTACACCCAATAATTTTGGTTCACCTATAATTTCTTCATACCGTTTCGGTAAATCTTGCAGCAATTTCTCCAATGTTTTTTCTACTTCTGTTAAATTTTCCTCATATGCCACACTGATATCAATTAATGCAATGCTGTTTTCAATTGAGAAATTCGTGATTTCTAAAATATTTCCATTTGGAATCATATGAATTTCACCAGTAATTCCCCGAATTGTTGTTACACGCAACCCGACTTGCAAAACAGTGCCTTCAAAATTATTGATTCGAACATAATCTCCAACTGCCAATTGATCCTCAAATATATTAAAAAAACCAGTGATTACATCTTTCACCAAACTTTGTGCACCAAAACCGATGGCAACACCCAAAATTCCCGCACCTGCCAACAATCCTTTAACATTAACACCAAAATCATTTAATATTGTCAATCCAATAATAAACCAAACAATATAGTTCAAGATATTTTGCAGAAGCTTTTTTATCGTTTCATCTCTGCGTTCATCAAGTAAATGCCCTTTTCTTTTGATAATAAATATTTTATTGATCAGGAGCTTCCCAATACGTAAAACAATCAAGGCAAGACCAATTAAAATAACTGTGTTGACTGATCCTTCTATTATGCCTTCAAAGTTCAAATCTTTAATTTCTTTTATTTTTGAAAAAAAATCAACCCCTAATATAAACGTGTTCATATTTTCTCCTTTCAATAATAAAGTACTACTTTCTTTATTTTTTCTGACTGATTCAGGTTTAAATACTGCCACATTTAGCCATACTGTTTTTAAAATCTTTTCGTAAAAGCAAGGTGAACCAGATGTCTGCTACAAAACATATTTTATCACTTCACTACAATGCGTCAAATTGTGCATATCTACTTTTCAAACAACTTATTGAATGTTTAAACGGTCAAGAAACACGTCCCATTATTTTACTTTGTATTGGAACAGATCGCTGTATTGGAGATGCTGTTGGACCTTTTACTGGTTCTTTTTTGATTCGCCACAAACCAAAACATATCCATACTTTTGGAAACCTGGAGTATCCCATTCATGCGTTGAATTTAAAGGAAACGATAGATTTTATTGATAAAAATTATCATAACCCTTTTATTATTGCTGTGGATGCTTCCTTAGGTCAAGAAACACGTATTGGTTATATCAATATTGTTGAAGGTGCTCTTTCCCCCGGCTCAGCTTTATTTAAAAAACTGCCTACAGTAGGTCATTACCATATTACTGCAGTTGTCAATCAACTAACAAAAAACCGCATGGAACGGTTACAAAATACACGATTATCTTTCATCGTTTCCATTTCACAAATCATTGCCCAAACTTTTATATATTTGGATATACATTTAAGAAAATCAGCATCTACTCCTTCTATTTCTTTCTCAAATAAATAACCATCTAGAATCTACATCTCTTTTTTATGTAAATTTAGATGGTTTATTCTTTTATTTTTTGTCAATAATGGCTAATACACGTTCCAAATCTTCAGGGGAATAATAATCGATCTCGATTTTCCCCTTTTTTTTCATTTCGTTAATTCTAACCTTCGTTCCAAACAAGTTAGATAATCTTTCTTCTTGGTCAATAACAAACATAGACTTTTCTATTTTTTTCTTTTTGGATGTTTCACGTGAAACATTTTGTTGCTGTTGTAATTCTTGTATTTTTTTTTCTAATTCTCTAACGGTTAATCCCTCATCGATCACTTGATGATATAGTATTTTGCAAATCTTTTCATCCTTTACTGCTAAAAGCGCACGTCCATGTCCCATTGAAATTTCATCCATTACAATAGAAGTAATCATATAATTTGGCAATTCCAAAAGACGAAGTAAATTTGAAATATGTGAGCGACTTTTTCCTACCCTTTTAGCCAGCTCCTCATGTGTAATTTTTAAATTTTTAATTAATGTTTCATACGCTTTTGCTTCTTCAACTACATTTAAATCCTCTCTCTGTAAATTTTCTAAAAGTGCATGAAGCATCATCTGATCATCTGTTAATTTACGAACAATCGCCGGGATTTTTTCCAAATTGGCCAGTTGACTTGCACGTAAACGTCTTTCACCTGCAACCAATTCATATCCTTTAATGCTTTTTCTAACAATGATTGGCTGTAAAATCCCATGCAACATAATAGAAGTTTTCAATTCTTCTATTGCATCATCATTAAAATTTTTTCTAGGCTGATACGGATTAGGACGAATTTCATCAACAGCAATTTCTTGTACAACTTCTTCATCTTTTATCAAATCTGTTTCAGGAAATAATGCAGCAAAACCTTTTCCCAATGCTTTAGCCATTCACAATCACTTCCTTTGCAAAATCCAAATAAACTTCACTTCCTTTAGATCTAGGATCATATAATATAACTGGCTTTCCGTGACTCGGTGCTTCACTTAATCGGACATTCCTTGGAACAATGGTTTTATATACCCTATCCTGAAAATATTTTTTCACTTCTTGAATTACTTGATTCGCAAGATTGGTTCTTGCATCATACATAGTTAATAAAACACCATCAATCGTCAAATCCGTATTCAAATGTTTTTGAACCAAACGCACAGTATTTAACAATTGACTTAATCCCTCCATTGCATAATATTCACACTGGACAGGAATAATAATAGAATCTGAAGCAGTCAATGAATTTAATGTTAAAAGTCCTACAGAAGGAGGACAATCGATAATAATATAATCATAGTTTTTTTTAATTGAATCTACAGCCTTTTTTAAACGCAATTCTCTAGATATAGTAGAAACCAATTCAATTTCTGCACCAGATAATTGAATGGTTGCAGGTATAATATTTAAATTTTGAATTTCAGTTGGTACAATGGTTTTTTCAATTTCATAATCATCAACAATCACATCATAAATACAATAATTAATTTCTGATTTATCAATACCTACACCACTTGTTGCATTCCCTTGCGGATCAATGTCAATAATTAAAACTTTTTTGTTTAAAGTGGCTAAGCTTGCACCTAAATTAACTGCTGTTGTCGTCTTCCCGACACCACCTTTTTGATTTGTAATGGAAATTACTCTTCCCAAAATCCATCCACCTACTTTTTTCTTTTTCTTGTTTCAATTAATAGTTTAACATTTTTTTTTAAGAAAGTAACATGTAAATGCAAAAAATAATTCAATGAAATAAGCCGCCCATATTTAAATAGACAAATGAAATATGAAAAATATATAAGATCATATAATTATATTACCAGTTTCATTTCCAATAGGCTTAGTTTTTCATATTTCTCATTATATGTCTTATCAACTTGCATTATTATATCCAAAAAAATCAGATATTACATTGCTTGTTCTATCTGCAAGATAGCTATCTTTTTGTTAAGCCATCAAATCATTTCTAATACTTTCCGTTATTATAATACGCAGTAAACTTGATTGTCGCTTGCTCAACCTCTTCTTCATTCCCAAAACTAGATATATCATATATTTTTATTTTAATAATTCTCGAGAAAGCTCTTTAGCACTCCATAATCCATGTAACAACCTGTCTCTAACATCAAATTTTTCTCCCCTACTTTTTGAAATATTTTTCTTGTTTGTTGTGAGATTCTTTATCCATTTAAGAAACAAAAATTACAGCATCTGCATTTCTTTTTAAAACCAAATTATAAGTTCCAAAAACAATCCTCTATTACTTACAATTGCCTTATATACTAACCACTATCATCTATAAAAATCTAAGATTATACTCAAATATTTTTTCCACTTACTCGTAGATATTTTCAAATTTTGTTACATCAATCCCCCTTTTTTATTGACTCTAGTATCTACAAATTCTCCATATAAAATATTGTTTACAATTATTTTAGCGTAAAATAACAATCAGATTTACAAATAATTCATAAACATTCAATACGTAATCCGTAATCTGTTGAATGCTTTGTTTATCATCGTTTATTTTAATACGATTAATCTAGCTTGCACATTTTTGTAATATCTTTAAAGAGTGATTAAATTTTTTCTCGTATACCCCAATTCATAAAAACCATCTTCTTATTTCTCTGTTCATTCACTATCCTTTATTCAAATGCTGTTACTTTACAATATTCTATATGGACAAATCTATAATTGTTCATTCATCCGTTTGCATTTCAATTTTTTTCTTACTTGAAATATTCGATGGTAAAATATTTAAGCATTTGTTTTCTTTTGAATAAAATTGTCTCCTTTCGAATTTCTTTACTTATTAACAACTCTACTATCAGATTTCTTTCTTCAAATTAATATCTCATACATTTATTTTTCCTCAAGCTTCCTCTATTTCTCTGATCCATTTATAATAATCATACCAATTTCATTTAAATCAATCTCATTAAAGACACAATCCTTTCCATCTAAACCATGAAAAACATTATGCCTTTCATCATATTTTTATGACCTTTTCCATATTCAAATGCTACACAATAATTTTACTTCTCAATTATTATTTTTCTTCTTACTTCATCATCATGAAATCTCTTTTTTTAAAATCATAATTCTTAAATTTCATAGTGCTATTCAATCACAATCCAATGCTGCCAAGTCAAACTTATATAAATAAATTTCATACCAAACCAACAAGTTTAAATAAAATATTCGCCATGTGTGCAAATATTTCTTCTTGACAATTATTTATTTAAGATTTCCAAATAAAACTTATCTCAATAAAGAAATCAAAGCTTTTGATCCATGATAAACATATGGCGCAATCTAATTCTTCATAATTTATGTATAGATAATTATTCTATACCCTCTCATAAAAATTCTGATTTGATTCATATGGTTCTCAACAGCCTTTCATTTTCTACTCAATAAGCCATACATTTAAACTTACATTCCATAAAATAATCCCTCTAAAGTAGTGACTTTATATTTAAGCTGTCTACTTTGGAGGGATGATATTAAAATAAATCATTTATTTACATCTTGTTTTGGTATTTGAATTGTAATTTGATAAAAATCATCTGTTTCACTTTCTTCTTTTTTATAACTATAACCGAATGTATCCATCGTTTTTAAAGCACGGTTTAATTCATTTACAGCTAAACGAATATTTTTTCCATAATGTTTCACTTTTCTTTTTTTCCTATTTTTAGGATTTTGAATATCTGATTCTTCTTGTTCATTCACATATAATTTGGCAATCAATTCTTCAGTTTGCTTTACATTTAAATGGTATTCCATAATTTCCTGTAGAATTTCCTTACATTTTTCAGGTTCATCTTTTAATCCAAGCAATGCCCGACCATGCCGTTCAGTAATTTGCTTGCTTAACAGTGCCTCCTGTACTTCATTCGGAAGCTGTAATAATCTCATTTTATTTGCAATCGTTGACTGCCCTTTTCCCAAGCGTTGTGCAAGTGCTTCTTGTGTTAAGCCAAATAATTCAATTAAACTTTGAAATGCTCTTGCCTCTTCTAACGGATTCAAATTTTCTCTTTGAATGTTTTCAATTAAAGCAACAGATGCAGATTTTTTATTATCATATGTCCTAATTATACAATCTGCATGGGTCTTCCCAAGCATACATAAAGCCCGATATCTTCTTTCTCCGGAAACAATTTCATACCCCCCGGAAACTCTCTCACTTTTTCTCAAAACAATAGGTTGAATCAATCCATGGGTTTGAATAGATTGCGCCAACTCCTTAATTTTTTGTTCTTCAAATACTTCTCGTGGCTGATACGGATTAGGGATAATTTCATCAATAGCAATCGACTCAATTTTCTCAAATTCCTCTTTATCTTCAATTAAATCATCTATGGCTGCTGTTATCTCTGATATTGAAGATTTTTTTGCTTTATCCCCTAAATGAAAAAAACGACCAAAAGAGCGATTCATGATTTCTCATTCTCTCCTTTATTGAAAAAAATATGTTTCACGTGAAACATAATTTTATAACGGATTTTTTGTTACAGTTCCAGCCTTTCTAGGAAATTTTTTAGGTGTAGACTTATTTTTTTTCATTACAACAATTTTTCTTGTACTTTTTTCTATTGGAAGTTCTAAAGAATTTATATTTTTTATACTTCCTCCCAATTTTTCTAAAGCATTTTGTGCATCTTTGATTTCATTTTCCAACATATTTCCTTTTAAGGCAATAAAAGTACCACCAATTTTTGTTAATGGCAAACAATATTCACTTAAAACAGATAATTTTGCAACCGCACGAGCAATTACAATATCAAATTTTTCACGATATTTTAAATTTTGGCCAAAATTTTCAGCGCGATCATGTATAAAATGATAATTGGATAAAGAAAGCTTTTCAGCCAATAAATTTAAAAAATGGATTCGTTTATTTAAAGAATCTACAATGGTTAATTGTAAATCGGGAAACAATATTTTTAGCGGAATGCTTGGAAAGCCTGCACCTGCTCCAACATCACAAATTTGTTTATGAGAAAAGTTTAAATAAAAAGCAGGTGTAATTGAATCATAAAAATGTTTTTCAAAAACCTCTTCTTGTTTTGTAATTGCAGTCAAGTTTATTTTTTGGTTCCATTCAATTAAAAAATGATAATATGTGATAAACGCTTTCAGTTGTTCATTGGTAACTAAAATACCATTTTCTTTTAATTTTTCAACAAATTGTTGCTCATTCATACCCTTTATTCCTTAGCCCATTATTTTTTCCTTGCTCAATATAAACCAAAAGAATAGAAATATCTGCTGGGTTAACACCAGAAATTCGTGATGCTTGTCCTACATTTAACGGCTGAATCTGTTTTAATTTTTGTTTCGCTTCATTAGCAATTCCATGAATTTGATCATAATCCAACCATTTGGGAATCTTTTTTTCATCCATTTTTTTCATACGTTCAACTTGTTGCAATGCTTTTTCAATATACCCCTCATATTTAATTTGAAGTTCAATCTGATCTTTTATATCTATTGGCAATTGCTTATCTGCATAACCTTTTTCTGCCAAAATATCAAATGTTATTTCTGTACGCTTTAAAAATTGGTACGCCTTAATTCCATCTTTTATTTGTGCAGCACCAATAGAAGACAGCCAAGCATTGATTTCTTTTGTTGGACGAACTGTAATGGATTTTAATTTTTCTTTTTCCTGATTAATGGCTTCTTTTTTTTGTAAAAACTGTTGATATCGGCTTTGATCAATTAATCCAACTGCATAGCCTTTTTCTGTTAAACGTAAATCTGCATTATCATGTCTTAACAATAATCGATACTCAGCACGAGAAGTTAACAAACGATAAGGTTCATTGGTTCCTTTTGTAACCAAATCATCAATCAAAACTCCAATGTAAGCTTCAGAGCGATCCAAAATCAATGGTTCTTTGTTTAATACTGCACGTGCTGCATTGATTCCAGCAATTAACCCTTGTCCCGCTGCTTCTTCATATCCAGATGTTCCATTCATTTGCCCACAACAATATAAACCAAGAATGTTTTTAAATTCCAAAGATGGCCAAAGCTGTGTTGGATCAATACAATTGTATTCAATTGCATAACCTGCACGCATAAATTTTACATTTTCCAATCCTGGAATAGAATGTACCATTTTCCTTTGTACATCTTCGGGCATACTTGTAGAAAGTCCTTGAATGTATACTTCATTTGTATTTCGTCCTTCAGGTTCTAAAAATATTTGATGCCTTGATTTATCAGAAAATCTGACAATTTTATCTTCGATTGAAGGACAATAGCGTGGTCCTGTTCCTTTGATCACCCCAGAGTACATGGGTGAACGATCTAAATTTTCATGAATTAGACAATGTGTTTTCTCGTTTGTATATGTCAACCAACAAGGAATTTGTTCAACCTGTTCTGCACTATAAGTAAAGGAAAAAAATTGCGGATTTTTATCCCCTGGTTGAATTTCAGCTTGACTATAATCAATGGTTCTCCCATCTACACGCGGAGGTGTACCAGTTTTAAATCTAACCAATCGAATTCCTAATTGTTCCAAAGCATCAGATAACTTTACGGAAGTCTTCTGATGATTTGGACCACTCTCATAAGATACAGAGCCGATAATGATTTTGCTTTTTAAATAAGTTCCAGTTGCAATAATCACTTTTTTTGTGTGAAAGATGGCTCCAGTTTCAGTTTGTACCCCTTTTACTTTACCAGACTCAACAAGAATTTTTTCTACAATGCCTTGTTCAATCGTTAAATTTTCTTGCAGCTCCAATGTTTTTTTCATTTCCTGTTGATATAAACTTTTATCTGCTTGTGCTCTTAGTGCACGAACAGCCGGACCTTTTCCCACATTTAACATACGCATTTGAATATAAGTTTTATCAATATTTTTCCCCATTTCACCACCCAATGCATCAATTTCACGAACAACGATTCCTTTTGCTGGACCTCCGATAGATGGATTACAGGGCATAAAAGCAATCATATCTAAGTTAATGGTAAGAAGCAACGTACTTACACCCATTCTTGCTGAAGCAAGTGCTGCTTCACATCCTGCATGCCCTGCCCCAATCACAATAACATCAAAATTTCCTGCATGATATTGCAAAATCATCTTCTCCTTCTAAGTTATAAACTAAGCATATTTTTATTTTCCTAAACAAAATTGTGAGAAAAGCTGATTAATTAAATCATCAGATGCATTTTCTCCAATAATTTCTCCCAAATGAGACCATGCCTCGGTTAAATCAATTTGAATCAGGTCAATGGGCATATCAGCTTGAATACCAGAGTAAATTTCTTGAATATGATTTAAAGCAAGATTGAGTAACTGAATATGTCTTGCATTGGATAAGTAAACATCATTTCTTTTTCCTATGTCATCTTGTAAGATAAGCTTCACCATTTGTTTTTCTAAATCTTCCATTCCAATCTGCTTTTGTGCGGAAATATAAACATAAGGAAATGAACCAATTTTTTCTTGGATCTCTTTTTGTGAAATTTTTTGTGGCAAATCATTTTTATTTAAAACAACAAGAGTCGTTTTATCTTGTATAAAAGGAAGAATCTGCTCATCCAAAACAGTCAGAGGTTCGGAAATATTGAGCAAAAACAAAATCAAATCCGCTTGTTCAATGGCTTGTTGAGAACGTTCAACACCAATTTTTTCAACGATATCTTCTGTTTGCCGAATTCCTGCTGTATCAATTAAATGAACCGGAATCCCTTGGATATTGATATATTCTTCAATAATGTCTCTTGTTGTACCTGCAATTTCAGTAACAATTGCTTTACTTTCTCGGACAAAGGCATTGAGCAAAGAAGATTTTCCAACATTCGGTCTTCCAACAATTGCAACCTTCAAACCTTCACGCATAATTTTTCCTGTTTTTGCGTGCGAAAGAATTTCATGGATATTTTTTTCAATTTCTTGAACCCGCGGTAATATTTCTTGCGTTGTCATCTCATGTACATCATCATATTCAGGATAATCAATATTGACTTCAATGTGAGCTAGTATATCCAGTATTTTTTGTCTAAGTGCACGCACCTTCTCTGATAATTTCCCTTCAAGTTGATTCAAAGCCACTTCAGATGCCGCATCGGTTTTTGAACGGATTAAATCAATTACAGCCTCGGCTTGAGATAGATCGATTCTTCCATTCAAAAAGGCACGCTTTGTAAATTCTCCAGGTTCTGCAAGTCTTACACCATCTTGCTCCAAAATTAGATTTAATACACTTTGTATGACTCGAATTCCACCATGACAATGAATCTCAACAACATCCTCACGGGTAAATGTTTTGGGTGCATGCATAACTGCGATCATTATTTCATCAATAATTTTTCCATTATCTGGACGGACTAAATGTCCGTAATGTAACGTATGCGATTTTACTTGAGTCAAGTCTTTCTCTAAAAAAAGACGGTTGGAAATATGGATCGCTTTTTCACCGCTTAAACGAATCATTCCGATGGCTCCTTCTCCAATCGGTGTCGCAATCGCAACAATTGTATCAAAAGTAAACATATAAAATCCTTCCTAATTTTCCATATTGTTTTCCTCGCTATTTTACTAACATTATAACAAAGTTTTTTCTTCTTGGTTCAGTATAATCGAACAAAGCCCCTAAGACAAATTACATTTCAAACTTGATGGATAAAAAATGAACCCGTATGCTGATTTTCTTTATCAACATGTCAGGTTCAATTTCATGCAAATTATTTATTTTTTCTCGGATGAATAACCAAATAACGATTGGATCCCTCACCAACTGATTCTGTTTTCACTGCCTTCTTCTCTGCTAAATAAGAATGAATAATTTTGCGTTCAAAGGCTGGCATCGGCTCAAGCTCAACTGATTTTTTCGTTGAGATAACCTGATTTGAAAGTTGCTCAGCCAATTTCATTAAAGTTTTCTTTCTCTTTTCACGATAATTTTCTACATCTAAAATAATGGATAGATAATGCTTTTGTTTTCGGTTGGAGACGAGCTGGCATAAATACTGTAATGCGTTTAGCACTTGTCCTCTTCTTCCAATAATGATCGATGCATCTTTACTTAAAATTTTAAATATAACTTCTTTTCCACTTTTTTGAATCTCAATATCAGCCTGAATATCCATTTCAGATAAAACAGATATAAGATATTTCTCAATTTCTTCTACTACTGTTTGATTTCTTTTAAATGCAGGTGTATCCTCATTTTTACTATCTGCAGCTATTTCATCTATCTCATTATTGACCGGATTCATATTTTCCAGCTTGAATTCCTTTATTTCTGAAAGGAAGCTTAAAGGAGCTTCAACATGCTCTTTTAAAGAAATTCGTACAATTGCAGGCTTTCCCCCAAACATTCCTAGAAAACTTTTTTTTCCATAATCAATAATATGGATGTTTACATTCTCTTTTTTCGTCTTCAATTGTAGAAGCCCTTTTTCAACAGCAGCCTCTACCGTTTTTTCAGTAACGGTAACCTCTCTCACTTTTTCCCCCCTCCTGATGATGTTGGAACAACTTCAGGTTTAACAGATGGATGGATAAAAATTGATTGTACAATAGAGAAAATGTTTCCCACAACCCAGTATAAGGACAGTGCAGATGGTAATGACACAGCAAATACTAAAATCATAATTGGCATCACATACAGCATAATTTTCATTTGTGGATTATCAGGCTGTCCACGCATCACAATTTTCTGCTGAACAAACGTACCCAATGCTGCCAACACTGGTAAAATAAAATATGGATCTCTTGCACCTAGATCAAACCATAAAAAAGTATGCTGACTAATTTCACTTGTACGCATAATGGCATGATAAAATGCAATTAAAATTGGCATTTGAATAAGAATCGGTAAACAACCCGCCATTGGATTGATATTATTTTTTTGGAACAACAGCATAGTTTCCTGATTTAACTTCTGCTGTGTTTTTTGATCCTTTGAACTGTATTTTTCTTTTAAAGCTTGTATTTGCGGTTGAATTTCTTGCATCGCTTTTGTACTCTTCATCTGTTTAATCATAAGTGGAAGTAAAATAATTCGAATTAAAATGGTAACCAAAATAATAGAAACCCCGTAATTCCATGCAGGAGACTGAATTAGCTCTGCAAACTTAACAATTAACCAAGATAATGGATAAACAAAATAACTGTTCCATATTCCTTCACTTTCTGCTGTAATCGGCTCATTGATCTCTGTACATCCGGACAATAAAAAAAGAGACACAACCAACAACACAATCCATAAGAACTTTCGATTTTTCACGACCCTATCCTCCTAATAATTTCCGCATTGACCAATAAATGGTAAATGCCCTTCTCAAACTGCTCATGAGAAATATTTATACAACCCTTTCTTGCCATAATAATCATTCGAATATTTGCAGGAATCTGTTTTTTATAATTGTTTAAACATGCTCGAATTTTACGTTTAATATGATTTCGAAGAACAGCATGACCCAATTTTTTTCCAACTGAAATTCCACACAAAAAATGATTTATATCTATTTTTTCTTTTTCAACTATATAATAAACAACAAATTGTCGATTCGCAAAATATTTACCGTTTTTTAAAATCACCTGAAATTCTTCATTTTTCTTTATACGCAAAAACTTCTTCATAGGACAATCCTTACCTTTATATTCATTTTTTATCCATAGAAACACCTATCATATTATACAAAACAAAAGAATTTCCTTCATTCAATTTTTAATAGAACATAGAAAAAAAAGACCACTGGTCGTCCAGTGGTCTAAGCAGATAAAACCTTTCTACCTTTTCTACGACGGGCAGCAAGCACCTTACGACCGTTTTTTGTGCTCATACGTTTTCTAAAACCGTGTACTTTACTATGTTTCCGTTTATTTGGTTGATATGTTCTTTTCAATGTTTGTACACCTCCTTTTGAGGGATAGCTTAAGACAGTCCTTATTTAGTATATAAAAAAAGACTTTTAATTGTCAACCAGAAATCTTTCCTTCACCCTCTTTATTTCCTTTCATTCTGTCACCATTTTATCCACATGTTTATAACAAACTGTCAATCCATTTACACTTATCCACAAAATAATCGACAAAATCCACAAATATGGATAAAAATTATCCCAAAATCTACATATTTTGTGGATAAATATATATTTCATTGCAAGTTTTAAGCTTTTTTGATAAAATTACTCTACAGAAAGAGCATTTTGTTGTGGATAATGTAATGAAAATGCACTTTTTTTTTGTCTTATGTGGACAATTTCATGCACATTGTTCATTTTTTATATACAAACTGTCAATAATGTGGATATTTTGATAAAAACTTTAAAGGGAGCATAAAAATGAATGATCACAATTTACTCTGGACAAGAGTACTTGAAGAATTAAAATTTAAAACAAGCAAACCTTCTTATGATACGTGGATGAAAGAAATTCGATTTCATTCATTAGATAGCAATAAACAAGAAATCATTTTAATCGCCCCTCATGATTTAGCCAAAGAACAACTGCAAACGACACATAAAAAAATTATTACAGACACGGTATATGAAGTATATGGTGAACCTCTGCAGGTTATATTCACCTTGTCAAATCCACAAGAAACGTCTTTTTTATCGAAAAAGGAGTTTTCTCAAGGGACAAACTCTCACTTAAATCACAGTATATTAAATAAAAACTATATATTTGAGACTTTTGTCGTTGGTCCAGCCAATAAATTGCCTCACGCCGCTGCACTTGCTGTAGCCGAAGCACCTTCAAAAGCATACAATCCATTATTTATTTGGGGAGGTGTTGGTCTTGGCAAAACCCATTTAATGCACGCAATTGGTCATTATGTACTGGAACATAATCCTGAAGCAATTGTTCAATATTTATCATCAGAAAAGTTTACCAATGAGTTTATCAATTCAATCCAATATAACAAAACAGAAGAATTTCGAAATAAATATCGGAATGTAGACGTACTGCTCATTGATGACATTCAGTTTCTAGCAGGAAAAGAACAAACACAAGAGGAATTTTTCCATACGTTTAATACACTTTATGAAGCTTCTCGACAAATTGTAATTGCCAGTGATCGTCCACCAAAAGAAATTCCTACTTTGGAAGATCGCTTAAGATCACGCTTTGAATGGGGTTTAATCACGGATATTACAGCTCCAGACTTGGAAACACGCATCGCGATTTTAAGAAAGAAAGCAAAAGCAGAAGGATTAGATATTCCAAATGAAGTAATGAGCCATATTGCTGGTTTAATTAATACAAATATTCGCGAACTCGAAGGTGCTTTAACACGTGTAATGGCCGAATCGGCTTTAAAAAATAAAGACATTGATATCCACCTTGCTTCAGAAGCGCTAAAATCTTTTAAAAACCACGCAAGTCCAAAAATCATTACAATCGGAGAAATTCAAAAAACAGTTGCCAGTGTATATCAGTTAAGAATTGATGATTTAAAAGCAAAAAAACGAACGAAATCTATTGCTTTTCCAAGACAAATTGCAATGTATCTTTCAAGAGAACTAACAGATTGTTCCCTTCCTAAAATTGGGAAAGAATTTGGCGGGAGAGATCATACAACTGTAATCCATGCATGCGATAAAATTTCTACACTTTTACAGTCTGATACAAATTTACAAGCGCGCATTGATGAAATTAAGCAGTTACTCAAAAATTAAAATGTGGATAAACAAGGAAAATACAATTTTTTTATACACATATTATCCACAGTATAAAATATTCATATTTCAAGGTTTTTCTATACTTATACACAAATTCACAAGTACTATTATTATGACTATATTTTTTTATAAATAAAAAGGAGTTTACTATGAAGATCACCATTCAAAGAGAAATACTTGTTCGCTCTGTTCAAGAAGTTATAAAAGCCATTTCTTTTAAAACAACCATCCCAATTTTAACTGGAATAAAATTTCATGTAACTGAACAAGGATTGACACTTACTGGCAGTGATGCAGATATATCCATTGAATCATTTGTTCCAAAAGAAGCCGATGGAGATGAAAATATAATGATTGAACAAACAGGTAGTTGTGTTTTTCAGGCAAGATATTTTTATGAAATTGTAAAAAAACTACCTGATACACAAGTTCAAATTACAATCTCCAAACAACAAAATGCTACCATTCAATCTGGAAAAACAGAATTTAATTTAAAAATTTGGGATGCAGAAGAATATCCAAGACTACCTGAAATTAATGAAAGTTGCTCTTTTTATTTATCAGTTGAATTATTAAAAAATATAATTCGGCAAACAGTTTATGCAGTTTCTACATCTGAGAATCGTCCAATCTTAACAGGTGTAAACTGGATATTTGATAAAGAAACACTTGTATGTGTTGGAACCAATAGTCACCGGCTTGCACAAAAAATTGTTTTGCAATCTGATCCAAATATCCAAATTGAAGTGAATCCATTTAATATTGTTATTCCTGGAAAAAGTTTAAATGAATTGAATAAACTATTAGATGGAGAAAATGAACAAGTAAAAGTCGTTATTACACCGCAGCAAATTTTATTTCAATTGAAAAATTTGTTATTTTTTTCACGCCTATTGGAAGGAAATTATCCTGATACAAAGAAACTCATACCTAAAGAAATGAAAACGAAGCTGATCGTAGATGTAAAAGCCTTTCATCGAGCAATTGACCGTGCTTCTCTATTATCAAAAGACGAAAAAAGCAATATTGTAAAATTGGAAGTAAATGATTCTTGTACCATTTTTATTTCATCCAATGCACCTGAAATTGGAAAAGTCGAAGAAGAACTTTCTTCAGAGCATTTTGAAGGAGAAGAATTAAAAATTTCTTTCAGTGCAAAGTATATGATGGATGCGCTAAAGGTTATGGATGATGAAAAAGTTGAAATCAGTTTTACTGGTGCGATGAGACCATTTTTGATAAAAAATATATCAAATGATGAGATCTTAGAACTTGTTTTACCAGTACGAACATATTAGAAGTTATGAAAGAACGGTTACATTTATCAAGTATATTTGGAACACGTTCTTTTCTCATTGAAAAAAAAAGGTTATAATAATAAGATTAAAATATTTTAAAAAGGATGACCTCCATGGAAAAAATTGCCATTTATACAGAATACATAACGCTTCAGGCAGCATTGAAATTAAACAATGTAATCCATTCTGGTGGTGAAATCAAACATTTTTTAATGACTGAAAAAGTATGGGTAAATGATGTATTGGAAACAAGGAGAGGACGAAAGCTTTATCCAGGTGATCAAATTCGAATTGGAAAAGATACATTTCAAATTGTAAAAGAAGAAGGTTGATGTCTTTTGTATATTCATGAGTTGGAACTAAATACTTATAGAAATTATGAAAGATGCCATCTTCAATTTTCTGATCGGTTAAATCTATGTGTAGGAAAAAATGCGCAAGGAAAAACCAATTTAATTGAAGCCATTTATGTATTGGCTTTTGGCAAATCTCATCGTACATCAAAAGATAAAGAATTAATTTATTGGGATGAAGAATTTGCCAAAATCAAAGGTGAGATTATCCGAAAAAATCGCGATTATACACACGAAATCATTTTGTTTTCAAAAGGAAAGAAGGCAAAAATTGATGATATTGAACAGGAAAAATTAAGTCAATATATCGGAAACTTTAATGTTGTTATTTTTGCACCAGAAGATTTGAATATTGTAAAAGGAAACCCACAAACTCGCAGACGATTTCTCGATATGGAATTGGGACAAATTTCTAAAAGCTATTTGTTCCATTTAAGCGATTTTCAAAGACTTCTTCAACAGCGGAATGCCTTTTTAAAAGAAAATAGAATGAATCCAGGGCAAGATCTATTATTTTTTCAAATTATTACAGAGCAATTTATTGATAAATGTGTAGAAATTACGTATCTTAGGGAGCAATTTATTACACGCCTAAATGTAATTGCTGAAAAGATTCATGCCAAAATGACAGCCGATAAAGAAGGAATCCAATTGAAATATACACCGTCTATTCGTGTATCAGAAATAGAAAATAAGTCAAAAATAAAAGAAGATTATACTGAATTTTTTCAAACAATAAAAGAAAAAGAATTAAAACGTGGTCTCACTTTATTTGGTATCCATAGGGATGATTTTTTGATTTTAATTGACAAAAAAAATGTTCAAGCATTTGGCTCACAAGGCCAACAAAGGACAGCTTCTCTTTCCATCAAATTAGCAGAGCTTGAATTTATTTTACAAGAAACCGGAGAATATCCTGTTTTATTGTTGGATGATGTTTTATCCGAATTGGATGAAAATAGACAGCATGATTTATTACAAATGGTTAAAAACAAAGTCCAAACATTTGTAACAACAACTTCACTAAAAGGAATTCGAAAAGAAATCATTCAAGATGCAGTTGTGTTTCACATTGAAAAAGCAAAAGTTGAAATAAAGAACTAAAAATGAATTTTTAAAAAAAGAAGGTGGAAATCTTGACCATAAATTATGAAGACAAAGAAACTTCTTATGATGCAAATGACATTCAAGTATTGGAAGGTTTAGAAGCTGTACGAAAACGTCCTGGTATGTATATTGGTTCAACTGGAAGTAAAGGACTTCATCATCTGGTTTGGGAAATTGTAGATAACAGCATTGATGAGGCACTTGCTGGTTATGCTTCAGAAGTTATTGTGGAAATAGAAAAGGACAACAGCATTATTGTTACAGATAATGGTCGAGGGATTCCAGTTGATATCAATGAAAAAATGGGTAGACCGGCAGTTGAAGTAATTTTGACTGTTTTGCATGCCGGAGGAAAATTTGGCGGTGGTGGTTATAAAGTTTCTGGTGGATTGCATGGTGTCGGTGCATCGGTTGTAAACGCTTTATCGGAATTTTTAGAGGTTTATGTTCACCGAGATGGAAAAATTTATTATCAAAAATTTGAGCGTGGCAATATTGTAAGCAATTTAAAAGTGGTTGGTGAGACAAGTAAAACAGGGACTGTTATTCATTTTAAACCAGATCCTCAAGTATTTGTAGAAACAACAGTTTATGATTTTGATATTTTATCGCAACGCTTGCGTGAGCTTAGTTTTTTAAATCGAGGTTTAAATATAATCATCACAGATAAAAGAGAAGAAGAATCTATTACTAAGAAATATCACTATGAAGGTGGGATTATTTCTTACATAGAGCATTTAAACAAAAACAAAGATACCATTCATGAGGAAATTATTTATGTAGAAGGCGAAAAAGATTTTATTTTTGTTGAAGTTGCTTTTCAATATAATGAAGGTTATACCAGCACAATTATGTCTTTTGCTAACAATATTCATACCTATGAAGGTGGAGCACATGAGGTTGGGTTTAAAACAGCTTTAACTAGAATTATCAATGATTATGCAAAAAAATCCGGTTTATTGAAAGATAATGAAAATAATTTAATTGGTGAAGATGTTCGTGAAGGGATAACAGCGATTATTTCCATTAAGCATCCAGAACCACAATTTGAAGGACAAACGAAAACAAAACTTGGAAACAGTGAAGCCAGAACGATTACTGAATCCATTTTTTCAGAGGTATTTGAGAAATTTTTATTAGAAAATCCGCAAACCGCTAAGAAGATTATTGAAAAAGGATTAATGGCAGCACGTGCACGTATGGCAGCGAAAAAGGCGCGTGAGTTGACAAGAAGAAAAAATGTTTTAGAGGTTTCAAGTTTACCTGGGAAGCTGTCAGACTGTTCGTCCAAAGATCCTTCAGAGTCTGAAATTTTTATTGTTGAAGGAGATTCTGCGGGTGGTTCTGCAAAACAAGGACGTGACCGACAATTCCAAGCAATTTTGCCATTAAAAGGAAAGATCTTAAACGTGGAAAAATCCAGATTGGATAAAATTTTATCCAATGATGAGATTCGAACCATAATTACAGCATTGGGTACAGGAATTGGTGAAGAATTTAATATTGAAAAAGCACGATATCATAAAATTGTAATTATGACCGATGCTGATGTTGATGGTGCGCATATTCGTACGTTATTATTGACCTTTTTTTATCGATATATGCGCAATATTATTGAGTGTGGATATGTTTATATTGCACAGCCGCCTTTGTTTAAAATAACGCAAGGAAAAAAGATATTTTACGCATATGGTGAAAAAGATTTAAAAAGAATTTTAGCAGAATTACCACAAACACAAAAAATTGATTTGCAACGTTATAAAGGTTTGGGGGAAATGAATCCAGAGCAGCTATGGGAAACAACAATGGATCCAGAAGCAAGAATTCTGCTTCAGGTTAATCTTCAAGATGCAATAGAGGCGGATGAAACGTTTGAAATGTTAATGGGTGATAAAGTTGAGCCGCGGAAAAACTTTATCCAAGAAAATGCCCAGTATGTTCAAAACTTGGATATATAAAAAATAGAAAGAAAAAAGAAAAAAGGAGGCTCAAACATGCCAGAGCAACCAAATTCTCGGATTAAAGTTGTAAACATCAGTAAAGAGATGCGAACCTCATTTTTGGATTATTCAATGAGTGTTATCGTTTCACGTGCATTGCCAGATGTTCGAGATGGATTAAAGCCTGTTCATCGTAGAATTTTATATGCTATGAATGATCTTGGAATAAATGCTGATAAAGCATACAAAAAATCAGCCCGGATTGTCGGGGAAGTGATTGGTAAGTATCATCCACATGGAGATTCCGCTGTGTATGAATCAATGGTTCGGATGGCTCAAGATTTCAACTACCGTTACATGTTGGTTGATGGTCATGGAAATTTCGGTTCCATTGATGGAGATTCTGCAGCGGCTATGCGTTATACAGAAGCTCGTATGTCAAAAATTTCCATGGAATTGTTAAAAGATATCAACAAAAATACAGTTGATTTTAAAAATAATTATGATGAATCTGAACAAGAACCATCTGTTTTGCCAGCTCGTTTTCCGAATCTATTGGTAAACGGAGGAATGGGAATTGCAGTTGGAATGGCAACCAATATTCCGCCCCATAATTTAACAGAGGTGATTGATGGGATTTTGGCATTGCGTAAAAATCCAGAAATTTTGTCAGAAGAGTTGATGACCTACATAAAGGGTCCAGATTTTCCGACAGGTGGGATCATTTTAGGAAGATCTGGAATTCGAAAAGCTTATGAAACGGGTCGAGGCAGCATTATGATTCGTGGAAAAGCTGATATTGAAACCAAGTCTAATGGTCGCGAAACCATTATTATTACAGAGTTACCTTATCAGGTAAACAAAGCAAGATTGATTGAAAAAATTGCTGATCTGGTCCGTGAAAAAAGAATTGAAGGCATTACGGATTTAAGAGATGAATCTGATCGAAAAGGAATGCGCATTGTGATTGAAGTGCGTAAAGATGCAAACGCAGGTGTCATTATAAATAATCTGTATAAACAGACTGCGCTGCAAACTTCTTTTGGTATTAACATGCTTGCACTTGTTGATGGTCGCCCAATGATTTTGACATTAAAAGATGTTTTACAGCATTATTTAAACCATCAAGTTGAAGTAACTAGAAGACGCACACAATATGATTTGGATCGAGCCAAATCCAGAGCACATATTTTGGAAGGATTAAAAAAAGCTTTGGATCATATTGATGCCATTATCAATTTGATTCGTTCATCCGAAACAACCGAAATTGCAAAAGAAGGTTTAATACAGCAATTTGCATTAACCGAAAGGCAGGCACAAGCGATTCTTGAAATGCGCTTACAAAGATTAACCGGTCTAGAGCGTGAAAAAATTGAGGATGAATATCGTTCTTTATTGGTTTTTATTGGAGAGCTGAGTGATATTTTAGCTGATCCTGAAAAAGTCCTTGAAATTATTTGTAATGAGCTGATTCAAATTAAGGAGAAATATGGTGATGAACGTCGAACTGAGCTGCTCTTAGGTGGTTTTGATGTTTTAGAGGATGAAGATCTGATTCCAGTTCAAAATGTTGCAATTACCTTAACCAATAAAGGTTATATTAAACGTCAATTGACCTCTGTGTATCGCACCCAAAAACGTGGTGGACGTGGTGTTCAAGGAATGGGTACACATGAGGATGATTTTGTTGAACAAATGATTGCGACAACAACACATCATACTCTATTGTTTTTTACAAATTTAGGGAAAGTATACAAAATTAAAGGTTATGAAGTACCTGAATTTTCCCGAACGGCAAAAGGATTGCCAGTTGTGAATTTGCTTGAGATTGATAAAGAAGAAAAAATCACAGCAATTATTCCAATTGAAAAATTTGAACAGGAAAATTATCTATTTTTTACAACACGTCAAGGAATTGTAAAACGTGTTTCTTTATCCTATTTCCGGAATATCCGAACCAACGGATTAATTGCAGTCGGTTTACGTGAACAAGACGAGTTGATATCCGTCTGTTTAACCAATGGGAAAAATGAAATCATTATTGGGACTTCACAAGGATTTTTAATTCATTTTGATGAAAATGACATTCGAGCGATGGGAAGAACAGCAGCCGGTGTACGTGGAATTCGTTTAAGAGAAGGAGACCATGTTGTCAATGCAGAAATTGTAAAAGAAAGCAGTACACTTTTAACAGTGACAGAAAACGGATATGGGAAGCGAACACCAATTAGTGAATATAGACCACAGTCTCGAGGTGGTAAAGGAATTATCAACTATAAGGTAACAGAGAAAACCGGTTTTGTTGTTGGACTCCAGATGGTTGAAGAAAAAGATTTAATGATTGTTACAGACAGTGGTGTGATTATTCGAATTCCAATTGAGCATATTTCAATTTTGAGTAGAAATACACAAGGTGTAAAATTAATCCGACTGGATGAACATACAAAGGTTTCTACAATTGCAATCGTAGAAACTGAAGAGACCGAAAATGAGGAAACAAAAGAGCCTGAAATGTAAAAATTATAAGCAGATGGGGTAGGTGGTCAAAAATGAAGATCCACGTTGAGCAATTAAAAAGCCAATGTGTATTGGATGAGGATATTATATTAAATACAGAGATACCACTGATTGAAAAAGATACCGTTTTAGAAGATAAACATATTGATACATTAAAAAAATTTGGAGTTGAATATCTTGAAATCGAGCCGTGGTTGGCAAATAGCAAACCTTTTTTCCCTCAAGAGCTTTCTGAAGAACAACTGAAACGTTATCAATATTTGGAGATTGAAAATTTGTTTACAATGACTGTACTAAGCTATAAGGAGGTATTTCTCACGCTACAGTCTAAAGGCATATTGAATGTAAGCGATATATATGAACCGTTAAAAAAATTATTTTTAAACATTGTAAATAAAAAGCATCTTCCATTTTTATTACATCGATTATGTAAAATAGATGATTACATTTACAGTTATAATGTGGCAACTGCTGTTTTAGCTGGTTATTTATTTTATCGAAATGTTGGATTTATTGAAGATGCTTTAAATATTTGTAAAGCAAGTATGCTTTGCAATATTGGTTTGGCAAAGCTGAACCCGAAGATTCTGCGAAAAAAAAAGCTTTTTACAAAGAGTGAGGTTGCCCAATGGGAAAAACATGTTCTTTTCAGTTATGAGATTCTTTCCGGTCTTCCTGGTATTGATTTATTTACCAAAAATATTGTGATTCAACATGAAGAATTTCTTGACGGGACGGGGTTCCCGCTAAAAATAAAGAAGGATAAAATATGTGCAGGTGCAAGATATATATCAATTGCTGAAAAATATTATATGTTTTTATGTCCGAATGATTATTTTAAATCTGCTACACCTTTTGAAATTGCTTTGCGCTTTGTGAAACACCAACCGGAAAAATTTGATCAGCATATTGTAAAGCTTTTCATTGATGAGATGTTTCCAGCATTTGTCGGCTCAAGTGTTGTATTTCAGGATGGAACAGTTGGATTGATTTCATCCTTTGACAAAAAAACAAAAATGGAATTGACTGTCATTTTAGAAAAGGAAGATGAGAAGAGAGTCAATCTATTAGATTCAAAAAATCTTATTCAATTTGTGTTTTAATTTCAAACTGCATTTTATCAAGGTTTAATAAGTTAAGAATCCAAATTCTAATGGAAGTTAAAATAAAAAAAAGCCAGCTAAAATGATTTTTAAAATTTTAAAAAACGTAGGAAGTTGAGTTGTATGAATCATATAAAAAGATCTCAAGTTATTTTGTAAGCGGTTCCTAGTCAAGATTTTTTACCTAATTCATAATTTCACAAAACAAATTGTAATTTTCTAAATTTCAATCACAAAGTAATTTTAAGTAGAAGTGATTTGACATGTTGTCGAGTGGTGATGTACTTTGTTTTGGAATAAAAAAATAACAACTTGGCGGAACAATTTTTTCACAAAGAAATAGATAATTTTTTATTTGTATATTGAAAAAGATTCAGTTATAAAATACATTTAATACATAAAAGCATGAAAAGGAAATGGTTACTTTTAGGAATGTGATTGAGAGTTCTTGACAGTTCATTCTACTGTTGTTAATGTACAATAAATAAATATTAAAAATCGGCTAAGGAGTGGAAAATCTGAAATGTGGGAAAACAAGTTTCAAAAAAAAGGGTATACATTTGATGATGTATTGTTGATACCAGCAAAGTCTGAAGTATTGCCAAGGGACGTCCAATTAAATGTAACTTTAACGGAGAATATCCATTTAAATATTCCAGTGATCAGTGCAGGAATGGATACAGTAACTGAATCTGATATGGCGATTGCAATTGCCCGGCAAGGGGGCATTGGCATTATTCATAAAAACATGAGCATTGAAGAACAAGCTGAGCAAGTATTAAAAGTAAAAAGAACGGAAAGCGGTGTCATTACAGATCCATTTTATTTAACACCAGATGCATCGGCTTTGGAAGCTGAAAGATTGATGGGAAAATATAAAATTTCTGGAGTTCCAATTGTCAATAATTCTAAAGAGTTAAAGCTTGTTGGAATTTTGACAAACCGCGATATGCGATTCATTCAGGATTATTCCATTCCAATTCAAAATGTAATGACAAAAGAAAATCTTGTTACTGCACCAGTTGGAACAACATTAAAAGAAGCAGAGCTAAAATTACAAAAACATCGAATTGAGAAGCTTCCGCTTGTTGATGAAAATGGGTGCTTAAAGGGTTTAATTACCATTAAGGATATTGAAAAAATCATTGAATTTCCCAATCGTGCCAAAGATAAAAAAGGAAGATTATTGGTTGGTGCAGCGGTTGGAGTTTCTGTTGATACGATGGATCGAATTGCTGCGTTAGTGGCTGCAGAAACCGATTTGGTTACCATTGATACAGCGCATGGACATTCCCAAGGTGTTTTAGATACAATTTCTAATATTCGTTCAAAGTATCCAGATTTAACAATTATTGCTGGAAATGTTGCAACCGCAGAGGCGACAGAAGCATTGATTCATGCGGGTGCAAATATTGTAAAGGTTGGTATCGGTCCAGGTTCGATTTGTACAACCCGTGTTGTGGCTGGAGTTGGTGTACCACAAATTACAGCTGTATATGATTGTGCAACAGTTGCAAGAAAATATAATGTCCCAATTATTGCCGATGGGGGTATTAAATACTCTGGTGACATTGTAAAGGCAATTGCAGCAGGTGCAAGTGTTGTTATGCTTGGCAGTATGCTTGCTGGTGTAGAAGAAAGCCCAGGGGATTCTGAGTATTATCAGGGAAGAAAATATAAAGTATACCGTGGAATGGGGTCAGTTGCTTCAATGGAGAAAGGAAGCAAAGATCGTTATTTCCAGGAAGGAAATAAAAAGTTGGTTCCCGAGGGAATTGAAGGTCGTGTCCCTTATAAGGGAAAACTGGCAGATGTTATCCATCAATTAACTGGTGGATTGCGTGCTGGTATGGGGTACTGTGGTGCAAAGAATTTAGAGGCACTTGCTGAAAATGGACAATTTGTTATTATGACGGGTGCAGGTTTAAAAGAAAGTCATCCACATGACGTACAAATTACAAAGGAAGCGCCAAATTACTCCATTTGATTACAAGAAATAATAAAGCAGACAAGGCAAATTTTGTCGGTCTGTTTTTTTCATAAAATTTAAAGGATAAGCTAAAGGTTTATAAACTATTATTCATGCATTCAAATAAACTTTTTATCTTAAAGATTATATTTTTTGAAATAATGTAACCGTAATTTCATTGGTTTTAGACGGTTGGCAATTTACAAATACAGGATATAAAAAAATGAAACAAAAAAAATCCTATGATACAATAATAAGAAAATATGAAAGAGAGGGACACTGGTTTGAAAAAAATTTTATTGATTTTTTTTACAATTATGCTTATTGTTTCTTGTATTCCAAACCAGCAAAAAGTATGGGCAAATTCAACTGATAATTTAGATATTCAGGCAAGCGCAGCAATTTTAATTGATGCAAGTACAGGAAAAATTTTATATGAAAAAAATGCAGAGGTTTCTTTGCCAATTGCCAGTATGACCAAAATTATGACAGAATATTTGGTTATGGAAGCGATTGAAACTGAGAAAATCACATGGGATCAAGAAGTTCAAGTATCTGATTATGCTTATCAGGTTTCACAAAATACTAGTTTATCAAATGTTCCTTTAGAAAATGGTGGAAAATATACTGTTCGGGAGTTATATGAAGCGATGGCGATTTATTCTGCAAATGGTGCAACGATTGCATTATCAGAATTGATTGCAGGTTCTGAAACAAATTTTATTCAAATGATGAGTGAAAAGGCCGAACAGTTGGGACTTCAAAACTATAAGTTTGTGAATTCAACGGGATTGAATAATTCAGATTTATATGGAAAACATCCAAAAGGCACCAATGCTGATGATGAAAATACTATGTCAGCTAAGGATACAGCTTTACTTGCTTATACCATGCTAAAGAAATATCCAGAAGTCCTTGAAATATCTAGTGTTGAAAAAAAGGTATTTCAAGAGGGGAAAGAATATCCAGTGAATATGGAAAATTGGAATTGGATGCTTCCAGGATTGGTTTACGGATATGAAGGGGTAGATGGTTTAAAAACGGGAACAACTGATGCTGCTGGCGCTTGTTTTACCGGAACAGCTACTCGAAATGGCAAACGTGTAATTTCAGTCATTATGAATGCAAAAACCTACAAGGCAAGATTTGATGAAACAAGAAAATTATTTGATTTTGGATTGAATCAGTTTGCAACACAAGAAATTGTTGCAGCAGGTGCGGAAATTGAAGCACAAAAAAGCTTGGGAATTTCAAAAGGAAAAGAAGATCAAGTTTCATTGGAAACAAAAGAAGCGCTATCAACCGTTGTTCAAACTGGACAAACTGTTGAATTTGATCAAGAGGTTAAACTGGATCAAGCGCTGCTAACAGAAGAAGGAAAGCTGCTGGCGCCAATTAAAAAAGGTCAAGTTGTTGGAACGGTAACTTTTATTCCAAAAGATGAGGCAGACTATGGGTATATTGACGGAAAAATTTTAACTGTTGATTTAATTACGACCAATGCGGTGGAAAAAGCTGGATGGTTTTCTTTAACCATGCAGGCAATTGGCAGTTTCTTTGGAAATTTATGGGATAAAATTATGGGACTATTTTCATAAAGCACTGGTAAAAATAATAAAAATAAGATACAATGAAAAAGCTATAAGTGTAAAATCGTTGAAGGGAACCAGTAGTTTTTCTCTTTAAAATTCAGAGAGCTTATGGATGGTGAAAATAAGCAAAAGATAAAAATGAATCCGTCCCAGAGTGAAATATGAAAGCAACCGATTTGTATAAATATTTCCGGTTTCACAGACCGTTATCGAAGATGTTAAGTGGAGATGAAAACAGAAAATGATTATCGGTTCAAATTACCGGTTTCATAAAATTCTGGTTAAAACATGGTCTTTAGTGAATAAGAAAGCAATCACAAGTCTTATGTTTGGTTTTATTCTCAACCGGGGTGGTATCGCGGGTAAATTTATCTCGTCCCTTTTGGGATGAGATTTTTTTTATTTTATCATAATAGGAACAAGGAAACAGAAAGGAGATTATTTGAATGCTTGATATTAAGTATTTGCGTGAGAATTTGGAAGAGGTAAAGCAAAGATTACAGCATCGTGGAGAAGATTTGACCGATCTTGGAAAATTTGAATCATTGGATATTCAACGTCGAACTTTAATTCAAGAAGTTGAAATTTTAAAAACAAAGCGTAATGCTGTTTCTGCAGAAGTTGCAAAATTAAAAAAAGCTGGAGAAAATGCAGATGATATTATTTTGGAGATGCGTCAGGTTGGTGAGCAAATTAAAGAGATGGACGAAAATCTTCGTCAGATCGAGGAAGATTTGAATTTGGTTATGTTATCTACGCCGAATCTTCCGCATGAAAGTACACCTATAGGCGATAGTGAAGAGGATAATGTTGTTATTCGTCAGATTGGAGAAAGACCATCTTTTGCTTTTAAACCAAAGCCACATTGGGAGATTGCTGCAAATTTAGGCATTTTAGATTTTGAACGAGCTTCAAAAGTAACGGGAAGCCGCTTTGTATTTTATACAGGGCTTGGTGCAAGATTGGAGCGTGCATTGATATCTTTTATGATGGATTTGCATTCTGATATGCATGGGTATGAGGAATTTATTCCACCATATATGGTCAATCGTACAAGCATGACGGGAACGGGCCAGTTGCCAAAATTTGAAGAAGATGCTTTTCAAGTGAAGGATACAGACTATTTTTTGATTCCCACAGCCGAAGTTCCGGTGACAAATTATCATAGTAACGAAATTTTATCTGCAGATGAACTGCCAAAAAAATATGTTGGATACAGTGCTTGTTTTCGTTCTGAGGCGGGGTCTGCTGGTCGTGATACAAGAGGTTTGATTCGTCAGCATCAATTTAATAAAGTCGAGCTTGTAAAGTTCACAAAGCCAGAAGATTCCTACGATGAACTGGAAAAACTGACACAAGATGCAGAGAAAGTCCTACAAATTTTGGGTTTGCCTTATCAAGTATTGAGTATGTGTACGGCAGATTTAGGTTTTACTGCCGCAAAGAAATATGATTTAGAGGTTTGGTTTCCAACACAGGATAAATATCGTGAAATTTCTTCATGTAGCAATTTTGAAGCATTTCAGGCACGTCGAGCAGGAATTCGTTTTCGTCGGGATCCAAATGCAAAGCCGGAATTTGTGCATACTTTAAACGGTTCTGGTCTGGCAGTTGGTCGAACATTTGCAGCGATTTTGGAGAATTATCAGCAAGCAGATGGCTCTGTTCTCATACCAGAATCACTTAGAAAATATATGGGTGGATTGGAAAAAATCACCAAAAATATATAATCATTTATAATTTTTAGTATGAAATGATACATTTCCAAATCTGTTTTTTTCCTTTAATTTTTGTGAGTAGACATCACAAAAAATAAACGATTTTCTAGGACAATGTTTTCTCTACAGCAGAGAATTATAGTTGTCTGCTGTAGAGAAGATAAATGCTTAGATGAAGAAAATACTTGATATATTTCTTTAAAGGATTTGCTTTTGTCATTATAAAAATATTTAAGGATGATGTATTTTTGATTCTTCTGTCCTAGGTGAATTAAAATTTTACATGTATAGCGATATAAATACTTTGGTTTATTCATAGGAAAATTCAAGATCTTTACTGTATGGACTAAGGAAAACAAAAGAACTTTGGACCATAAAAATCATTTATATTGTTCATTAACATAGTGTGATTACATCTTGCATTTTTGATAAATGATACATCTGTTCTGTTTGGCTGGTGTAAAATGGTTAATAGATTGTATTTTTGATTCTAAATGATCTGGTGGTACATTTATTGTCTGACTGCCAAAAATATTGTCTACACGAAACCATCTACTAGAAAAATATAATGTATTCTCCAACATATGAAGTCTATTTTTTTACACATTTATTTTTTAAAATGATAAAAATATAAATTACGTAACGATATAGTTAAGATATTTATGAACCTACTTTTTCATAATATCTTTGTTTTTTTATTTCCAATGATAAATTTTATACAATTAAAAAAGACAAACAGAAGTAAAGTTTGATATGAGATTTTTCATCATTAGTTTATTTTTCTTTAAAATAAAATTTTCTTGTTCCAATCTTATTTTTTCTCAATTTATCATGTTTGCCGATATTTTTCCGATAAAAAGAGAGAGATCGTTTTTTCTTATCTAAAGAAGGGATTCATCTGCTCAAAAGAGAATATCGTTTCTATAAAGAGGTTATTGAAAAGTATCCAGAATTATTTTACGCCTTAATAAAGAATATAAATTTTTAATTTAAAATAAATTTTATTTTTAAATATTTTATTATATAAAATATTTTTGTTGTTCTGTTTTCCCAATGGTAAAATGGAGGCAATTTATACATTTAAAAGAATTGGAGGAAAACCATGGCTCATACCATTCATATTGTCGGATTGGGTGCAGGGAATTTTGAACAGATGTCCATTGGGGCCTGGAGATGCTTGCAATCTGATCGAAAGAAGTTTTTTCGCACAGCAATGCATCCAGTTGTTCAGGAACTGGAAGCAAAAGGAGTTGTGTATCAGTCTTTTGACCAAGTTTATGAAAAACATACAAAGTTTTCAGATGTGTATGAAGAAATTGTTGCCAAGCTGTTAAAAGAGGCAGCATCAGAGGATATTATATATGGTGTGCCAGGACATCCGATGATTGCGGAAGTCACAACACAAAAATTATTGGAGGCACAACATAATGGACAGATTCAAATCCAAATGTATAGTGCACCCAGTTTTTTAGATGAGATGTTTACTGCTTTAGAAGTTGATCCAGTAGATGGATTTCTGTTATTGGATGCAACAAATTTTTCTGTGGCAGATTTACAACTTCATAAACATATGATTTTTACACAAGTATATGATGCATATGTGGCATCTGAGGTGAAACTAGCTCTTTTAGAAGGGCTACCATTTGATTACCCAGTGACTGTACTATCCGGTGTGGGTACGTCAAATGAAAAGATACAGCAGCGTCAGCTTTGTGAGCTGGATCATTGTTTATCGGTTGATAACCTACGAAGTGTGTATATTCCACCAGTCGCTTTGGAAGCTTTGCTGCCGCTTTATGACTTCTCAACGCTTATTCAAATTATTTCTGTTTTGCGTGGACCGAATGGGTGTCCTTGGGATCAAAAGCAAACCCATGAAAGTTTAAAAAAATATTTACAGGAAGAAACAAAAGAGCTGTTGGAAGCCATTGATGCACAAGATTCGCTTAGGATGGAAGAAGAGCTTGGCGATGTTTTGCTACAAGTAATTTTACATGCACAAATTGCAGCGGAAAAAGGTGAATTTTCCATTTTTGATGTCATTCAGACATTAAATGAGAAAATGATTCGTCGCCATCCTCATGTGTTTGGTGATCAAAAAGCAGATACAGTTGAAGAAGTTATAGAAATTTGGAAGGAAATAAAAGAAAAAGAATGAATAAAATAATATAAGAGGAGTATAGATTATGCGTTTAGATAAATTTTTAAAGGTATCTAGATTGATTAAAAGACGTACTGTTGCAAAAGAAGTGGCAGATCAGGGGAGAATTCTGATCAATGATGTAAAGGCAAAGGCAAGTACAGAAGTAAAGCCGGGTGATGTGTTGAAAATTCGTTTTGGACAAAAGCTGTTGACGGTGCAAGTGAAATTATTGAAAGAGCATCCGCGAAAAGAGGAAGCATCGGAGTTGTATACAGTTCTTGCGGAAGAAAAAATAAAGCAAGAGACAGATTTAAATATAGAAACCTTTGATTTTTAATTTCGATTGAATTCAGTTCTAATTTATTTACAGTCTCCATACATATGAAAGTAAGGAAAAAAGGACAAGGAGGCTGTGAAAAATGAATGAAAAAGAATCACGTAGTCATTCGGATGAACATAAACTGGTTGTACAAAATCGCAAAATAATGGATATAACCGGTGTTAAGGGCATTGGGCATTTTGATGCCATGCAGTTTATTTTGGATACAACTATGGGGTATTTAATGATTCAAGGACATGAAATGGAAATGAAAGGTTTTGATAAGCAAAAAGGTACAGTTTGCATCCATGGCAATTTTCATGCGTGGGAGTATCGAAATGAAAAGCCAGGAGAGAAGACAAAGAATTTGCTTGGTAAACTGTTCAAATGACTTTATCGGTTCAATTTTATACATTGATTGTGATGATCGGCATGGGTCTTGTTTTAGGTGCCTGTGTAGATACATACCGTTTCTTGATTCGTATGCGTTTTCGTACAGTTTGGTTGAAATATGGATTTGATATTCTTTTTTGGATTGTATATGCATTTGCTTTATTTTTGTTACTTTACCAACTGAATGAAGGTACGCTGCGCATTCATGTATTTTTGGCTGTACTTTGTGGCTATGCCATGTATCGAGCTTTATTGGAATCCTCATATATCCATGTTATGTATTTCGTTTATCGTATTCTTTCAAGCTTCATTCGATTTTTAAGAAAAATTCTTAAAAACTTGATTGTTTATCCTATACGATGGATTATAATGATAATATTATCAATTGCTGTGACTGTATTATCTAGCATTCAAAAAGTTGGTTGCTTTTGTATTCGTTTCTTTTATCAATTGTTGTTTACTCTTTTTCGTCCCATTTTTCTTTTCATTGGAAAAATGATGCCAAAGCCGATTCAAAAATGGGTACAGAGAGTTTATAATAAAATATATTTGTGGATTTCAAGGATCAAATGGTTCTTTGCTCAACGAAAAAATGGGAAAAATGATAAAAAGAATTAGAGGTAGTAAGGCATGAAAAAGCATAAGACATCAAAATTTAGAGAAAATCATATGTACTATCAGGCACAGCTTGAGGTGGATATTCAATATCAAAAGAGGAAAAAACGCATAAGAAAAGTTCGTTTTGTGATGACATCTTTGTTTGGTATGTTTTTATTTTTTTCCCTATTGTTTCCGTATTTAAAACAGAAACAAGAGCTGAAACTGGCAGAAAAAACATATGAAGAAACAGCACAGAATTTGAAGAAATTAGAGAAAGAAACCGCATTAAAAGAGGAACAAATTGCAAATTTAAATAACGATGATTATATTGCGGATTTGGCTCGACGTGATTTTTTTATGTCAAAAGATGGAGAGATTATTTATTCCACAATAGAGGAAGACTAAAACTTGACAAATTTTTAAAAAATTTTATATAATGGTAGAGAGTGTATTGATTAGTTTAAGGAGGATTTTTTTTAGATGGCAATTGAGGTAGGCAGCAAGTTACAAGGAAAGGTAACGGGAATTACAAATTTTGGTGCGTTTGTGGAGCTGCCGGGTGGTCAAACCGGTTTGGTTCATATCAGTGAAGTTTCAGATAGTTATGTCAAAGATGTTCATGAGCATTTAAAGGTTGGAGATGAGGTAGAGGTAAAGGTTTTACAAATTGAGCCAGATGGTAAAATTGGTTTATCCATTAAAAAGGCAAAGGATCAGCCAGCAAAAACATTTGTAAGAAAACCACGTCCTCAAAAAAGAGAAGAAACAGTACAAGTAAAAGAAACCTTTGAACAGAAGATGAGTAAGTTTTTAAAAGATAGTGAGGATCGACTCACTTCGTTAAAAAGACATACAGAATCAAAGCGTGGCGGACGTGGTGCACGCCGTGGTTAGCTTGCTGCCTTCCATGGATTTATAAACTTATAGGTAAAAGAAAGCCTTTCGTGGGAAACTGCGAAAGGCTTTTTGAATTTGGAGAAGATAAGTTGGCTTGTTATAGCTGCGTTGAATGGGGTTTAATGGTATAGAAACTCACATTCTATTCATCTTTTCGAAAAAAATCATATTTTAATATTAATTAAAAATAAATTCATTGATATCTAAGAACACAAAATTTTTTCATATATTTGCTTGTTTCATTTTTTGAATGACTCTTAAAGAAATTTATGATACCTTTGTCCTTTTTTAAAAAAAAATTGTACTTAAATAATGAGGGGGTGAGAAAATGGCAAATATACATGTGAGTTCCAGTAAGCTTGCAATTGTTTATTCAGAAGGAACTGGTACAAATGGTGAATTAAAAACAAAAACCAAGCAGCTTGGTTCTGTACAGGAATCGGCAAACCCAGATGCTTTATTGCGTACAGCAAAAGCATTTGGCAGTTTGTTTCAACAGCCAGTTGTGCAAATTGAACGTCGTGATGTTCTTGTAATTTCTGAATAATGCTATGCAAAATTCAAAATAAAGGGGGTGAAGTAAATGAGTACAATTTTACAGTTGAAATTTTTGACAGAGGAAGGAAAGACAGCCCAGTTTACTATAGATACACCAGCCGATCATTTAACCGATCTTCAGGTGACAGAAGCAATGGACACGATTTTACGTGAGAATGTTATGCTTTCAACAAGCGGTAAACTGCAGAGCAAAAAAGGTGCACAATTTGTGACCAAAATGATTCGGGAAGTTTCTTTTGTCTAATTTTATTTACATGTTTTCTGTGACTTGTAGTGAACCATTCTATTATTGCTATAAATAAAGCAGCACGCTTAGAACAATTTTTCATGTTTTAGGCGTGTTTTTCCTTTGTCTTAAAAACAAAATTAGGGAATATACGGGACAATTATGAGAGAAATTTAACAAATGGTTATGCAAGCGATATTTTCTTTTATACTTATAAAATCGAAGAACCCAATCACTAGAGAATGGAAAAATTTAGAAATTATTTAGTAGAATGGTCTATTTAAGAACCATTTTTCTTTATTTTAGACAAATATCTAAGAAAAACATAGAGTGACTTGGTAAAAAATTCAAAATAGATTTTTGGTATTTGGCTCATTTACCTTAGGTTGGTGTGATAAGTTTACTGCCATCGCTAAATGTTGATTTTGTTTGGCTTTTCCTTATGGAAGTTTAAAAAATGAATTTAAACCAACTTTTTTTATGCAGAGTATATTTTTGTTCCAGACTCTTTGTTGGTGTGATGAATGATTTCAGATTTATACCTAATTTTGCTCCTGCTTTTTTGATAAATTTAGTGGAAAATAGTGATAATCATTGAAGGATTTTTCTTTCTTTTTCAGGAAAGATGAAGAATAAGAAAGGAAAAGTGCATGATTCGTCGACCGATTTTTTGAAATTGGCTAGTTTGTTTGACAAATTTTATAAAATGGACAGGCTATACTACAGCTACAAATTTTATTTTGGAAAGGTGACGATTAGAAATGAAAATAAATTTATCAGGAACTGCAATTTTACCTCCCCTTAAATATTTGCAAAAAAGAGAATTAAAAGGAAGTCGTTTTGTCAATCTAGAAAAATTCAAATCTGTTTGTATACGTCAAGGAATTTTTGTTGTTTTAGCTGCATTTTTATTGGGGCATGCGTTAATTTTAGACGGAATGAGCCCATTTGCTCTTTCATTTTTTGTGGCAATATTTGTTATGAAGCGTGAATGGATGGGTCGCATATTTATTGCATTAATGGCTGGTGCGTTGTTCTGTTCTTTTGCACAAGGAGTTTATGTACTGGGAACGGTCACCATATTTTTTATATTAAATGCTGTGACAAGTCGGATTCCAATTTTTACGACAAAATTGTTAACGTATCAAGTTGCTTTAAGTATCATTGGTGCGCGCATTTTTACGAATTATATATTTTTGGATGCAATTGGATTTTACGAGAATATGCTTGCTTTGGTAGAAGGTGCGCTTGGTTTTATTCTATTAAATATTTTTTACCAAAGTGTCCCGCTACTAACTGCGCGAAAATTTAGAGAATCCATGCAATCTGAGGAGATCGTCAGCCTTGGAATCTTATTGGCATGTTTATTGACTGGAACAGTTGGATGGTTGATTTCAGATTTGAGTGTGACACATATTTTATCTCGTGTAATCGTATTGCTCTTTGCTTATGTAGCGGGTGCAGCAGTTGGTGCAACCTTTGGTGTAGTGATTGGTATTGTTTTGAGTCTTGTGCATATTGACTCTTTGGTTCAAATGAGTATTCTTTCTTTTGCTGGATTGCTTGGCGGGCTTTTAAAAGAAGCACGGCGGATTGGCGTATGTCTAGGTTTGTTAATCAGTACAGCATTACTTGGCTTATATGGTGGAAATGAGAGCAGTCTGTTTCATAGTTTTTATGAATCGTTATTGGCTTGTGTTTTGTTTCTTCTGCTGCCTAAAAATATCACTTTGGCGTTGGCGCAAAAAATTCCTGGGACGAGTGAGTATGTTGTCAATCAAGAAAATTATACCCAACGTTTAAAAGAATTAACTGCTGATAAAATTTTAAAATATTCACATACTTTTAAAACACTGGCACAAAGTTTTGAAAAGCATTTGATTAAAGAAAAGGGGGAAGAAAGAGAGTTTGATATTCTGATTGGAATGGTTGCAAAAAAGACTTGTACCAACTGTTTAAAACGAAAAAGTTGCTGGGGTGAGCATAGAGAAGAGACAAAAGCCTTTATGAAAGATGTGATGCAAGTTAGCTTGCAAGACCAAACGGAAAATATTGAAATGCATCATTGGCAATGGCGCAAACATTGTGATTATGTCTCACAGGTTTATAAAATTATGGAGCAGTATTGTGTCTATTATGAGGCGAATCGGCGTTTAAAAGAACAGATTAGAGAGAATCGAAAAATTGTTGTGGAACAGCTTGCTGGTGTTTCTAAGGTGATGGATGACTTTTCAAAAGAAATTCAAAAAAATGATCAATCCTATGAGTTTTTGGAAGAGGAAATTGTTGAGCGTCTGCGGCAATATGGAATTGATACTCAGGAAATTGAAATTTTTTCTTTAGATAAAGGAAATGTTGATATGGAGCTTTATATTCCATCCACTTGTATGTATGGTGAAGGAGAAAAAATTATTGCTCCAGTGGTGTCCTCTATTTTACAAGAAAATGTCATTGTGAAAAAACAAGTCTGTACTTCTCATCCAAGTGATTCATATAAATTAACTTTAGGATCGTTGGAATGTTATAAAGTTGAATATGGTGCGACATATGTTGCAAAAGATGGTGGATTTGTTAGCGGAGATTCTTATACAGCTGCCCAATTGGATAGTCAGAAGTTTGTGATAGCAATCAGTGATGGAATGGGAAATGGCGAACGAGCGCATGAAGAAAGTCAAGAAACTTTGGTGCTGTTAAATACCATTTTAAACTTAGGAATTGATGAAGCGATTGCGATCAAATCGATTAATTCAGTTTTGGCATTGCGTACAACAGATGAAATGTATTCTACTTTAGATTTAGCAGTCATTGATTTAAACTGTGCGCAGGCCAAATTTTTAAAGATTGGAAGTATGCCTAGTTATATTAAAAGAGGTGATCAAGTGATTTGTGTACAGGCGAATAATCTTCCAATGGGTGTATTTCCGGAAATTGATTTTGATACGATAGAAGAAGAATTGAAATCTGGAGATTATTTAATTATGATGAGTGATGGGATTTTTGAAGGTCCTAGAAATGTAGAAAATTATGATTTATGGATGCAAAGAAAAATTCAAGAAATTCACGTGTCTGATCCGCAAATGTTTGCAGATCAGATATTAGAGGAAGTTGTGCGTTCCAGAGGTTATATTCATGATGATATGACAGTTGTTGTATTGAAAATCGAAAAAAATATGCCAAAATGGAGCAGTATTCCGATTTATCAAAAGGCACAATAAATATTTTCTAAATGGAATGTGTATAAAGATAAAAAAAGCCGACCATGATGATAGTACATTGATCATATGGAAGGTGAGTTGAACATGCATACGGGAACATTGAGACAAATTTTAGTCATTACAGATGGTGAATCCAATCAAGGAAAAAGTCCGATTGCTGCTGCCGCTGAGGCAAGTGAGTTTGGCTATACGGTAAATGTTATTGGAATCAGCAAAAAAGATGGACATTTGAGTAAAGAGGCGATTTCTGAAATAGAGGCGATTGCATCGGCAGGAAATGGTATGAGTCAAACTGTTTTTACCAAGCAGCTTTCACAAACGGTTCAAATGGTAACAAAACAAGCTATGACACAAACTTTATATGGACTTGTAAACCGCCAATTGAAAAAAATTTTAGGTTCAGATCAAGCAGTGGAAGAGCTTTCACCAGAGAAAAGAATAGAAGTTGTGGAAACGGTGGAGAATTTCAGTGAAACAGCGTCCTTAGAATTGGTTATACTTGTGGATTGCAGCGGGAGTATGTATGATAAGCTGCCAGCAGTAAAAGAGGCATTGGTAGATTTGTCTATTAGTTTAGAAGCGCGGATGGGTGAAAATTCGTATACTGTTTATGTATTTCCCGGGAAAAGAAGGGAAATTGAATGTTTGGTTGATTGGACGCCAGATTTAACATCTATTGAATCTGTATTTCCTAAGCTTACGTCAGGAGGCATGACGCCGACAGGTCCAGCAATCGAAGTGGCAATACAGGCATTGAAAGAGAAAAAATATGCATATCGGGGACTTTTAACAGATGAAGGTTCATACTATGGGGAAATGGAATAAACGAATCGTTGGTATGAATTTGACTGGGCGTTGGAGTCAGCAGACATATCGCCTAGTTCAATATTTGGGACAAGGGGCGACCGGTGTTGTTTATTTGGCGAAACAATTGCCGAGTGGTCCTTTTCTTGCATTAAAAATGAGTGATGCCGCTTATGCCATATCTTCAGAGGTTAATATTTTAAAAAAATTGAGTAAGACAACAGGTACATATCAAGGTCCGAAATTTTATCATATTGATGATGGTGAAATTATATATTTTCATTCATATAAAAAAGTATATTTCTATACAATGGAATATATAGAAGGGATGTCTTATACTCGATTTATTGCTCAAAATGGAAACAAATGGGCTGTTGTATTTTTACTGCAAATTCTAAAGAACTTGTTTGTTTTACATCGAGCACGTTGGGCATTTGGGGATTTAAAGGTGGATAATTTGTTGGTTTCAAGCAAAAAAACACCTCAAATTCGTTGGTTTGATGTTGGAGGATTTACAGAATTTGGAAAATCTGTTAAGGAGTATACAGAATTTTATGACCGAGGTTATTGGGGAGCTGGTTCACGAAAAGCATCCGTTCAGTATGATTTATTTGCCGCTTGTATGATATTTTTAGAAGCTTATTATCCGAAACGATTTCAGAAACATAAAAAAGATGGGAAGGTAGTTTTGTATGAGAAAATTAAAAGCATTCCAGAGTTGTTTTGGTTTCTTCCAATATTTGAAAAGGTTTGGAATGGAAGATATCAAAGTGCAGCCGAAATGCATCGAGATGTGCAATCTTATTTTATTAGAGCCACTGCCAAAAAGAAGCGCATGCAAGCCACTTTGAAACAACAAAAAAGAGATCGAATCCGAACGAAGATTTGGAGTTTTTTCTTACAGATTGGCGTAGTTCTCATTTCCATTCTTGGCGGTTATATATTATACTTATTTTATCAAACTTAAGATTTGTGGAAATAAAGGTGTGTAAATCAAGTGGAAAAAAGAATTTTAACATATATCCAATCCAAAAAGCTAATCCAAGCAGGTGATACAGTTGTTATAGGAGTCTCGGGTGGTCCGGACTCCTTATGTTTATTATATGTGTTACATGCACTTAAAAGTCAGCTTTCCTTTCATATTGTGTGTGCACATCTCAATCATCAAGCAAGAGAAGAAGCAGATACCGATGAAGCTTTTGTGTCAGAAGTTTGTCAAAAATTATCTGTTCCATTTGAGTATGCACGTTTTGATATGAAAGTCCTTTCCAAAGAAAGAAAAGAGAATTTTCATCAAATTGCTCGAGAATATCGTTATCGCTTTTTTTTGCAGATAGCCAAAAAATATCGTGCAAAAAAAATTGCAACAGCGCATCATATTGAAGATTTGGCAGAGACTTTTTTTATGCGAATTGTGAAAAACCTACCCTATGAAAAATGGGCTGCATTTGAAGCGAAGCAAGATTTTTTTCAAAAACAGCTTATTCGTCCTCTTTTATTTTTGAAAAAAGAGGAGCTTATAGCGTATTTACATAACAAAGCGTATAGTTATCGTATCGATGCTTCCAATGATGCAGATTTCTATACAAGAAATCGGTTTCGGAAGTTCTTGATGCCGTTTGTCTATCAGGAAAATCCAGGTTTTTTCACAAAATTTCTCCAGATACAGGAAGAAATTCGAGCAGATGAGTGTTATCTAATGGAACAAATGAAGAATATTTACCCACAAATTGTTATTTGGCAAAACACTCAGGAAGTGATTTTAGATACGGAAAAATTTTCTCGCTTGCCATTTTCTTTACAAAGAAGATTGATTCGAGTAGTATTAGAATATCTGTATTTTTCTGTGGATGCTTTTTTTGCTTCTCATCATATTCGGCAAGTTTTACATTTGTTTACAAAAAAAGAGGGATATAGACAAATCCATCTTTCCAGAGGACTTTTTGCATCGATCAGTTATAAAAAGGGAAGAATTGGATATGGAAAAGAAAAAAGTGCCACACAATATATGCTGTGTATTTCGGGTGAAGGTGTGTATGATTTACCCAATGGTGCACAAATGGTTGTAACAAAGGAGACCGACTTTTCTACATTTTCTAATGGATCTGTCGATTGTTTTTGTATTCAAGATGCTATGGTTGCGTTTCCTTATTTTGTACGTACAAGAGAGCCTGGAGATTTGATTCAACTCGAAACTGGCAATCATAAAAAAATTTCACGACTTTTTATCGATCAAAAGGTTCCGCAGCCTAAACGGGATGGATGGCCTTTGTTTTGCAATCAGGAAAATCACATTTTATGGGTACCCGGTTTGCGAAACGTTGCACCAAATAAAAGGTGGGTGCAAAAGGAATTGTTTTTTTATCGCTTTCAATATAGAAACGGCATATGCCTGGAGGAACAAGAATGATTCAAGATATGGAGCAAATTTTATTTACAAGAGAACAAATTCAGAGAAAAGTTCAAGAGCTCGGTAAGCAAATTACTGAAGATTATGGCAGTACAGTACCTTTATTGATTGGAATATTGAAAGGTTCGGTTCCATTTGTTGCCGATTTAATGCGGGAAATCAACATTCCTGTTGAATTTGATTTTATGGCTGTATCTAGTTATGGTTCTATGGCTGTTTCATCTGGACAGGTCAAAATCTTAAAAGATTTGGACAGATCGATAGAAGGAAGACATGTGCTTATTGTCGAAGATATTATTGATACAGGGTTGACTTTAAATTATTTAATGCAGCTTATGCATCAACGGCAAGTTAAATCGGTTGAAATTGTAACATTTTTGGATAAGCCATCTGGTCGCAAAGTTGACCTGATTCCCAAATATATTGGTTATGAAATTCCACCAGGATTTGTTGTGGGCTATGGCCTAGATTATGCGGAGAAGTACCGCAATTTTCCGCATATAGGCATTTTAAAACCACAGATTTACGAAAAATAAGGTCAAATTAGTAGCGGAACATCTGCATTTTATGATATGAATTAAGCAGTGATAATTGAGCATTTTAAAGATAAGCGGGAGGTTTCTTAGTGAGTAGACTGTTTAGAAATACAATCTTTTATTTATTAATTGTACTGATTGTAGTCGGGCTGATTTCTGTATTCAGTGATTCCAGCAATAAGCGGGAAGAAATTACAATCCAACAATTTTATACACAAGCGAATGAAGGGAAAATAGAAAGTGCGACAGCCCAACCCAAAAACGGTGTGTATGAAATTACTGGAAAATATAAAGACGGAGATTCGCATTTTATTACGAATGCAACAATGAGTGAACAAACAGCAGAGGCGTTTAAGGCAGTCGGAGAAAAAGTGAATATAAAAATTATTCCTGCAAAAGAAGCCAGTATTTTGATGAGCTTGTTTACCGGTCTTCTACCGATTGTGTTGATTGTGATTCTTTTCTTCTTCTTGATGAATCAAGCCCAAGGTGGCGGTGGGAAAGTTATGAATTTTGGGAAAAGCAAAGCAAAAATGTACGCCGATGATAAAAATAAAGTTCGTTTTGATGATGTAGCGGGTGCTGATGAAGAAAAAAATGAATTGGTTGAAATTGTCGATTTCTTAAAAGATCCGCGTAAGTTTTCGGAGTTAGGTGCAAGAATTCCAAAAGGGGTTCTTTTGGTTGGACCGCCAGGAACAGGGAAAACTTTATTGGCACGTGCAGTGGCTGGTGAGGCTGGCGTACCGTTTTTTTCCATTTCTGGTTCTGATTTTGTTGAAATGTTTGTCGGGGTTGGTGCAAGCCGAGTTCGTGATTTATTTGAAAATGCAAAGAAAAATGCACCATGTATTATATTTATTGATGAAATTGATGCAGTTGGCCGTCAACGGGGAGCTGGTGTTGGCGGAGGGCATGACGAGCGTGAGCAGACGTTGAATCAACTACTTGTTGAAATGGATGGATTTGGGGCAAATGAAGGTATCATTATTGTTGCTGCCACCAACCGTCCAGATATTTTAGATCCTGCTTTGTTGCGTCCAGGTCGCTTTGACCGTCAAATTACTGTTGACCGTCCAGATGTCAAAGGAAGAGAAGCTGTGTTAAAAGTACATGCTAGAAACAAGCCTTTTGATCCGTCTGTTGATCTGAAGACCATTGCTATGCGAACACCTGGTTTTTCCGGCGCTGATTTGGAAAATTTGCTCAATGAAGCGGCCTTGGTTGCAGCACGTGCGGATCGTAAACAGATTTCAATGGATGATGTAGATGAAGCAACCGATCGTGTGATTGCTGGTCCAGCGAAAAAATCTCGTGTGATTTCCGAAAAGGAAAGAAATATTGTAGCCTTCCATGAATCGGGTCATGCGGTAATCGGTTTGAAGTTGGATGAGGCAGATAGCGTCCATAAAGTCACAATTGTTCCGCGTGGACAGGCTGGTGGATATGCTGTGATGTTGCCAAAGGAAGACCGTTATTTCTTAACCAAACCGGAACTTTTGGATAAAATTACAGGTTTGTTAGGAGGACGTGTTTCCGAAGAAATTGTATTTGGTGAGGTTTCCACTGGTGCACATAATGACTTCCAGCGTGTTACAAGCATTGCACGAAAAATGGTTACTGAATATGGAATGAGTGATAAGATGGGTCCAATGCAATTTGGTCAACCTCAGGGACAAGTTTTCTTGGGACGCGATATGCACTCAGATAAAAACTATTCTGATAAGGTAGCAGAAGAGATTGATAAAGAAATTCAAAAAATTGTATGGGCATGCTATGAACGTGCAAAACAAATTTTAACAGAAAACCGTGATTTGCTGAATTTAATTGCAAAAACATTGCTTGAAATTGAGACATTGGATGCTTATCAAATTCGTTTCTTGGCAGATAAAGGCAGATTGCCTACGGATGAGGAACGGGAAATGGAGCAAAATCGTCAAGATGTTTCAAAGACATCAGCAGAAAGTTCTGAGAAGAAAAAGTCTGACGTTCAGAAACCTGAAGGCAGCGCACCAACTGTTCATTTAACACCAAAAGAGGATATGAAGATTCCTATTGATACACAAGAAGAAAATAACGAAGAGAAACATAAATAAGTTAAAGGAACAGAACATTTTAGAAGTTAGAATAGATTTCTAAAATGTTCTTTTCTATGTCATGAAAATTTGGTAAACGAAAAACATAGAAATTTTGTCAAATGGTGTGAATCAGATAGATTTGGATAAAATAAAAAATGTAAGACAATATGAAAAAAATAACGAAATTGTTATGAAATATAATAAAATTAAAAAATGGTTTTGGATAAGTATGAAATAGAAAAGTAAAATGAAAATCAGATGCTGCAAAAAGTTTGATTTTATTTGGATTTTGGAAGTTAGAGAAAAGAGTTAAATGGGCACATTGTTTGAAACATGAAATTTTTTCTTTTTGAAAATTTATTTGGAGGTTTATTTTTTTATTGTTTTAATTTAGTGTATGAAAGCAAAACAAATGTGCAATCAAATAAACCGGAGGGTCTATACATATGTTATTGGTAATGGATACGGGGAATACAAATACCGTTTTAGGTGCTTTTTCAAATGAAAAATTGATTCATCAATGGAGAATTGAAACGGATCTTCATAAAACATCTGATGAGTATGGGATACTGATTAAAAATTTGCTGGCACATGAAAACATTTCATTAGAAGATATTCGAGGGGTTGCAGTCAGCTCTGTTGTACCACCAATTGTCTCTTCATTTTCTAATATGTGCCGTAAATATTTCCGTTTGAAGCCTTTAATTGTCGGTCCAGGTGTAAAAACCGGTCTCAATGTCAAGATGGATCAACCAAAAGAAGTTGGGGCTGATCGAATTGTAAATGCGGTTGCTGGGATTCATGAATATGGCGCCCCATTAATTATTGTAGATTTTGGTACAGCGACAACGTTTTGTTATATCAATGAAAACAATGAATATTTAGGTGGAGTCATTTCTCCAGGTTTATCTATTTCTAGCGAGGCTTTATTTTCACGTGCTTCTAAGTTGCCAAAAATTGAGTTGCAGTTCCCCAAAAAAGTGATTGGCACCAATACGGTTCACAGTATGCAGTCTGGAGTAATTTATGGTTATATCGGTTTGGTGGAAGGAATTTTAGCAAGAATGAAAAAGGAAGTGGAAAATCCAAACATTAAAGTAGTTGCAACGGGTGGTTTTGCCAATATGTTAAAGCGAGCAACCAATGTTTTTGATATTACTGATCCACATTTAACATTGAAAGGGCTAAAATTGATTTTTGAAAAAAATGAACAGCAGATGAAAAAGAGGGAAGAATAAATGAAAGATTATTTGGTGAAGGCATTGGCTTATCATGGACAAGTGCGTGCATATGCCGTATGTGCAACCGAATCGGTAAAAGAAGCACAAAGGCGACATGATTTGTGGGTCAATGCATCTGCGGCACTTGGGCGAACCATGATTGGTACGGTTATGCTGGGAGCTATGGAAAAAGGTGCTGTTAAAGTTACAGTTAAAATCGAAGGAAATGGACCGATTGGTTTTTTGGTTGCTGATGCGGATGGAAATGGGAATATTCGTGGATATGTTCAAAACCCGAAAGTTCAGTTAAAGCCCAATGCACAGGGAAAAATTGATGTGCGGGGTGCAGTCGGTGTAAATGGTACGCTAACAGTTGTTAAAGACATGGGTATGCGTGATTTTTTTACTGGACAGGTTGCACTTGTATCGGGTGAAATCGGTGAGGATTTCACTTATTATTTTACCACCTCAGAGCAAATTCCCTCTGCGGTTGGTTTGGGTGTGTTGGTCAATCCAGATCATTCCATTTTAGCGGCTGGCGGCTTTGTGATTCAAATGCTTCCAGACGCAAAAGAGGCTACAATTTCCCGTTTAGAGGAAAATTTAAAAACTTTGAAACCAATTTCTGAAATGGTTCGTGAAGGTTTGTCACCAGAGGAAATTTTACAGGCTATTTTATCAGGTGGTGATGTACAGTTTTTATCACAATTACCCGTTCAATTTCATTGCAGTTGTAGTAAGGAACGGTTGCGTATTGCCCTTTTATCTTTAGGAAGAGATGAGTTGGAACAAATTTTACAAGAAGAGGGACATGCTGAGTTGACTTGTCATTTTTGTGAGGAAAAATATGATTTTAATCAGGAAGATTTAAAAGCATTAATCCAACAGATAACAAGCAAAACCGATAGATAAAAAGGAGCGGTTCAGTTGTTTCAAAAAGAAGCGATTTATACGTATTTGACACGTGCGAAAAAAGAAACTTTAATTATGGGCATTTTAAATATCACACCGGATTCTTTTTCTGATGGAGGAAAATTTCATGCTTTAGATGCTGCTTTGGTACGTGGATTGCAAATGGAAAAGGAAGGTGCGCATATCATTGATGTTGGTGGTGAGTCTACACGCCCAGGGCATCAGCCAATTGGTGCTGATGAAGAATTGTCACGTGTGATTCCAGTTATTGAACGTTTATCCAAAGAAGTAAACATTCCCATTTCTATTGATACATATAAAGCCGATGTGGCAAAAGCAGCCATCAAAGCAGGTGCGTCTATAATCAATGATATATGGGGTGCCAAAAAGGATGAAAATATGGGCGCTGTTGCAGCGGAGTTACAGGTACCGATTGTTTTGATGCATAATCGTATGATGGATACCTATCAAAATTTTTTACCAGATTTGATGAAGGATTTGAAAGAAAGTATTGATATTGTAAAAGCAAAAGGGGTTTGTGATCATCAGATTATATTGGACCCAGGAATTGGCTTTGCAAAGAATTTTGAACAAAATGTTGAAGTGATGAAAAATCTGGATCAGCTTTGTACTTTTGGTTATCCAGTATTATTGGCAGTTTCTAAAAAACGCATGATTGGTACAATTTTAGATTTACCAGTTGAAGAGAGAACAGAAGGTTCTGTTGCAGCCATCTGTTTTGGTGTGACAAAGGGTGTACAAATGGTTCGTGTGCATGATGTAAAAGAAACGAAGCGTGCACTTCAGATAATGGATGTGCTCTTAGGGAAAAGGGGATTGTCAGATGGATAAAATTTTTCTAAAAGAGCTTGTATTTTATGGCTATCATGGTGTATTACCTGAAGAACAAGTTTTAGGTCAAAAATTTGTACTCGATGTTTCATTATTTGTTGATACACTTTCGGCGGGACAGACAGATCAACTAATGTATACCATTAATTATGCAGAAGTTTATGAAATTTGTAGACGACATGCAGAGACAGAACGTTATGCACTTTTGGAGCGCCTTGCACATAAAATTTGTGAGGAAGTTTTTGCAGCGTATGATAATTGTGTCAGAATGGTTGTGTCAGTTTATAAGCCCAATCCACCGATTGCTGGAAATTATACATGTGTTGGTGTAGAGATTGATCGGAAAAGAAGTGATTTCAATGTGTAATGCGTCGCGATTGGCAGCGATTGCACTGGGTACCAATATTGAACCACGTGCGAAGTATTTAAAGGATGCCATTGAACGGTTGAAAGCAATGGAAGGACTTGCTGCTTTCTTATCTGTTTCCTCAGTCTATGAAACAGATCCGGTAGGGTATACCGATCAGGCTGCTTTTTTAAATGCAGTGATTTTTGTTGAGACAAGATTGCTGCCGTATGAATTACTCTGGACGCTTCAACAAATTGAACAGCTGCTTGGTCGTGTACGTCTGATTCGTTGGGGTCCACGTACCATGGATTTGGATCTTTTACTCTATGAAGGGATTACGCTGGGGGATGCAGAATTGATGATACCACATCCACGCATGTATGAACGTTCATTTGTTGGAATACCACTTCTGGAAGCATACCAATGTTTGCCAACCCAAGTACAGCAAAGAATACAGATTGGAAAATTAAATTTGGATCCGACAGGAATTCGGAAATACCCTGCTTTAATTTTGGAATAAAAGATCAAATATCGGTATGTGAAAAATTCATGCAGGATAGAATGATTCATAGATTGCAGCAGTTTACAGCCTTCAAATTTTATTTTGCGTTTTGTTATTTTTTTTGCTAGATATCCAGATGTAGGATGGAAAGTTGTATTTATGTTCCATTCCATGCATGTTATCAAGTATTATGGATCTTGTCTGTAAAGAAATTTATTCATGATTAAATATAAAAATTGATATTTTATTGTTTTGCAAGTGAATTGTGAAGAGGGAGTTTTTGGCATGTTTCAAATTGGTAAAGTTCAAATTAAAAATCCTGTTGTGCTTGCACCTATGGCGGGTGTTTGTAATGCTCCATTTCGCTTGTTGATTAAAGAGTTTGGAGCGGGCCTAGTTTGTGCAGAAATGGTCAGTGACAAGGCGATTTTGTATCAGAATAAAAAAACATTGGACATGCTTTATATTGATGAACGTGAAAAGCCATTAAGTCTACAAATTTTCGGTGGTGAAAAAGAAACCTTGGTGGAAGCGGCGCGCTATGTCGAAAAGTATACAGATTGTGATATGATTGATATCAACATGGGTTGCCCAGTGAATAAAATTACAAAGGCAGCAGCGGGCGCTATTTGGTTAAAAGATACAGAAAAGATTTATGATGCAGTTTCTGCAGTTGTTTTAGCTGTCAACCGCCCAGTTACGGTAAAGGTTCGTCTTGGTTGGGATGAACAGTCCATCAATATTATTGAAAATGCAAAAGCGATTGAGGCAGCCGGAGCTTCTGCAATTGCTATACATGGACGGACACGTGCACAGCTTTATGAGGGACAGGCAAATTGGGATTATATTCGACAAGTTAAAGAACAGGTAAAAATTCCTGTCATTGGAAATGGTGATGTAAAAACACCGCAGGATGCTAAAAGAATGTTGGCAGAAACTGGGGCAGATGGTGTGATGATTGGCAGAGGAGCACTTGGTAATCCATGGATGATTTATGAAACCGTTCGTTATTTGGAAACTGGTGAGCTTTTACCACCACCAACACCACAGGAAAAAATGAAAATCGCCTGTTTACATATGAATCGAATGATTGCCACCAAAGGAGAAAAGCTTGCGATTCTTGAAATGCGAAAACATATGGCTTGGTATTTAAAAGGATTGCGCGGTGGGGCGAAAATCCGTAATCTTATAAATGGATGTACAACGAAAGAAGAAATGACAAATATTTTATCCCAATATTTGGATTCATTGCAGGGGTATAATCAAACATAATGAAATAAATAAAAAATTTGGAGTGAGACAAATGCAAGAAGAACGCAATGAGCAAGAATGGGTACGTTTGGAAAAAATAAATAAATTAAAGGAGGCTGGAATTGATCCTTTTGGTCAGAAATTTCATCTAACACATCACTCTATACAATTAAAAGAACAGTTTGATTCGTTTTCCAAAGAAGAATTGGAAGAGAAAAAAATTCAAGTTTCGTATGCTGGGCGTGTAATGACAAAACGTGGAAAAGGAAAAGCAGGATTTGCTCATATTCAAGATTTGCAGGGACAAATTCAAATCTATGTGCGCAAGGATATAGTGGGAGAATCAGCATATGAAGTTTTCCAACAATTGGATATTGGTGATATCGTTGGTGTGGAGGGTATTGTGTTTAAAACGCAGGTTGGTGAACTTTCCGTTAAAGTCACAAATTTTGTTTTACTCACAAAAGCCATTCGTCCATTGCCTGAAAAATTTCATGGTTTAAAAGATGTGGAAGAACGTTATCGCAAAAGATATGTGGATTTAATTGTGACACCGGAGAGTCGAAATATATTTGTGATGCGCAGTAAAATTATACAAGCTATGCGCCGTTATTTAGATGAACAAGGTTTTTTAGAAGTAGAAACACCAGTCATGCATACCATACCAGGTGGAGCAGCGGCACGTCCATTCATTACTCATCATAATGCACTTGATCTGGAACTGTATATGCGTATTGCTTTGGAGTTACACCTGAAACGTTTGATTGTCGGAGGGCTGGAACGAGTATATGAAATTGGTCGTGTGTTTCGAAACGAAGGAATTTCAACTCGGCATAATCCAGAGTTTACAATGCTTGAGTTATATCAGGCATACGGAGATTGGGAAGATATGATGGACATTACAGAAAATATGATTGCCTATATTGCCAAAGAGGTTTTGGGTACACAAGAGATTATTTATGGTCAACATACAGTCAATCTATCTCCAAAATGGAAACGTGTGCATATGGTAGACATCATTTGTGAGATAACTGGTGTAGATTTTTGGCAGCAGATGACGGATGAAGAAGCAAGAGTACTTGCTGTTCAACATGATGTAGAAATCAAAGATAATATGACTTTTGGACATATTGTGAATGAATTTTTTGAACAAAAGGTAGAAGAAACATTAATTCAACCAACATTTGTATATGGGCACCCAGTAGAGGTCAGCCCGTTGGCGAAGAAAAATAAGACAGATGAACGTTTTACAGACCGTTTTGAATTATTTATTGTTGCGCGAGAACATGCCAATGCATTTTCAGAATTAAATGATCCGATTGATCAAAAGGAACGTTTTTTGGCACAAGTAAAAGAGCGAGAAGCAGGCAATGATGAAGCACATTTAATGGATGAGGATTTTATTGAGGCATTGGAATATGGCTTACCACCAACAGGCGGACTTGGAATCGGAGTGGATCGCTTAATTATGCTGTTAACAAATGCAGCTTCAATTCGGGATGTGCTTCTTTTCCCAACAATGAGACACCGATAAGTTTTTGTGGACAAAAATGATATTAAGATTTTGTTTAAACTAAAATGAAGTAAAAAGCATTCGAAAAGAGCTTGATCGAATTGATCAGGTAAAATGAATTGGGTTCGTAATCTTTTCGGATGCCATTTATTTCTTTTAAAAAATACATATTAAAATAAGAATGTATTCTAGTAAGAATGGGACTTTTATTTTAGAAGAATGAACATGAGGAAAAATAATATGTAAAATAGGCTTGACATGTCAGCAGTAAAAAAATATAATTAATTTCGTTGCAAACAGATGATTTGTATACGATCAATAATTTTTTAAAAAATATATTGACGTAAAAAAATTGATATGATATGATTGAAAAGTCGCTGCAAGAAAGCGGTAAAGAGAAGTTCTTTGAAAACTGAACAACCAACAAACAAGCCAAGCGTCAATAAACGTGTGCTTCACACGAAAAAAGAAGCGGAGCATAAAGGAACACAAA
>CAJFEE010000014.1 GCA_904373265.1 Candidatus Harrysmithiimonas galli
ATTTTATGATTATAAGATAAATCCATTTATAAGCAATGGATATTTTGAACGGCTATGTCTTTTTTCTGGTGGGTATGAAATCGTTGAAAAAATGCATGAGAAAAGCTTGGATATCCCATTTGTCATAAAAACAAGCCTACATGTCATTCAACTGATGAATGATTTTCTCTAGTCCTCTTGTTTTTGTACAAAAATATCGTCTTTTATGTTTGTATTTCAACAACAGAGCTTTTGCTATCATCATACCTGCACGATTTAAACACCACACAGTTTAGCATCCAGCGTTACATAAATTGTATTTTGTACTTTTCCCCAAATGCCTGATTTCTATCTGTTCTTTTGCCTTAGACCTCCCCATTCTCAAAACACTTTTGCTTTTGGCAACAGTATGCGTTCCATATCCCCAAAATACACCTAATTGTTAAAAAGCTGTCCACTGGGGAAGTGTGCTCCGATTTTTATCCATCTGTATGGTATAAATGATTTGCCTTTGAAGCATGACCAAATTGTTTTGCCTTCCACAACCATGTCACACCGAAACCAAAAAGCAAGGTCAACCCCGAAAATAAATATGGAAAATTTATATTCCAATCAAATAATATTCCAGCAAGTGCCGGACCCGCAATATTTCCTAAACTCGTGTAAGCAGAATTCATCCCGGCTACATAAGCCTGCTCGCTCTCAGCCGCTCTAGATAAATATGTTGTCAACGCCGGACGCAGTAAATCAAAACATAAAAAGATGATGCATGACACCCCTAAGATGATGGCAAACGTTCCAACAACCGTTGACAAAAATGCAAAAACTGCTGCAATCACCAAGCAAATTTGAATCAATTTTTTCTCTCCTAAAAGATTCACCAGCTTATCAAAAAATAAAAGCTGAACAACCACCGCAATTAGTGAAGAAACAGTAATAATGAGTGCAATATCACTTGGAGTAAATCCAAACTTATGATCGGTAAACAAACTGAATACCGTTTCGTATGCAGCTAGACCAAATGATAAAATAAAGATAATAAAAAAGGCGGTAAAATACATTGGCTTAAATGATTTCCTAATATCCTTAAAAAAGCTGGTTTGTTTACTCGTTTGTTGTCGCTTCCACAATTCCTCTTGTGTTAACGGCTCTTTTAAGCTAAATAAAGATATAAAAGCAACCACACATGCAATCGCCGCTGCAAAATAAAACGGCACTCGAATGCCATAGCCAGCAAGAAATCCGCCAATCCCTGGTCCAATAATAAAACCTAAGCTAATCGCAGCAGATACAAAACCCATTGCTTTTGCACGCTCATCATGCGTTGTAATGTCTCCGATGAATGCCATCACCGCTGGCATAATCAGACCCGCTGCCAATCCCCCTAAAATTCGAGATAAAAATAATACCTCAACAGTTTGCCCTATGCCAAAAATGAACTCAGAAAGAGAAAAAATAAATAAACCGAGTACAATCATGCTTTTTCTACCAAAGCGATCCAGCCACTTCACCGCAAAAATAGAAAAAATAAACTCACTAAAAGCAAAAGCAGCCATTAAATAACCCATAATGCTTCCGGATAAATTCATTTCATTCATAAAAGAAGGCATAACCGGAGTAACCAAACCAAAACCGACAAACGCAATAAATAAGTTTGTCAGCAAAAGAATAATCGCAAATTTATTTTTTTTCATATTGTTCTCCTTTACTTTGTTTGATTGATTCAAAACAAAGATATCAAATATTTAAATATCGTATTGCCAGTGACCGTTCCGGCTATGTTTCACTGTACATTTTTTCACCCGCTTCATGATCATGCACTGCGTTTTTTACGCATAGGATCTATTCTTTACGATTTATTTGTATAGACTATACAAATAAGATCTCAGAAGTATACTATAAAGTATATGGTAACCATACAGTCAAGGAGAAAATGATATGAATCATCATTTAAACAATTGTTTCACAACTGGTGAATTTGCTAAAGCTTGCAATATAACCAAGCAAACTCTATTCCATTATGACGCAATCGGTTTACTCACACCCCATTTTAAAGATGAAAAAGGCTATCGCTACTATTCTTATCAACAATTTGACCTACTCTATGTCATCAATATTTTAAAGGAACTGGGCATGAGTCTAAAAGAAATCAAGCAGTTTATAAAAACAAATTCACCTGAGCGCATGATTGCTTTATTTCAAAGCAAATCTGATGAATTGACCCAAAAAATCGAAACGCTAAAACAAATCCAGAAAGTCATTGAAACAAGAATTCACTTAACTGAACAAGCCACACAACTGGATTTCTCAAAAATCTATACAGAATACCATGAAACAGAATATTTATTTTTAAGTGATCGCATTCCCGATTATTCCAATTATCAGTTTGTTCGCTCTGTTTCAGAATTTATTACAATTAGCACAGAAAAAAAGTTGAATGTTGGCTATCCGATCGGTGCTATGCTGCATCGGGAAAAACTCTTAGGCCAACAATATGGGAACTATACTTACTTATATTTAAAAATTGAGGAAGGTCAGAATCATGTTCCCCGTTATGAAAAAAAAGCCGGCTTATATGTTATTGGCTACCATATCGGTGAGGAAGATACGATCGGAAAAACATATGATCAAATACTGCAATATATGAAAAACAATCATTTAGAAATTCAAGACTTCGCCTATGAAGAATTTATTTTGGATTCCATTTCTGTAACTCATACCGATGCATATGTTACCAAAATCGTAATTCCCGTTTATAAACATTGAAATACTCAAAAAGTGCCTAAAACAAGCGCTTCAATACCAGAAAATATAAGAATAGAAAAAATAGATATAGGAAAAATTTTTAGAAAATAAAACACAATTATCGCAATATGTGTAAGAAAAAATACGAATTTTAGAAGGGATGATTTGGCAGCACTTCAAACTGTAAAAAGAACAAATAACCAAATGACGCATTTTTATACTTGAAAATGGAAAACATACTCTATGCACATTATGCTGCAGTCACTTGAATCAATCCCTAAAACATATATGTGGGAAAATGATTCTTGATTTTCTGATTGTCAATTGGACTGAATTTTTTTATCTTTTAACGTTTTTATCTACTTAGAACATATAAAGAAGAGGAAAAAAGCATCTGCAATCCTTTATCATAATTTTTAACATACCTCTCTATATGCTTATTAAAACCATTATCAGAATCAATATATAGCTTAAAAATTTTCAATAAAATAACATGATATTCGATCCCATCATATTTGCCTTGACTTTTTTATTTTACCCATAATATACTTTTCAATAATAGAGTAGGAAAGGATGTGTAAATATGAAAAAACATATAAAGAAAATCGCTACTACAGTTACAATCGCTATGGGGCTTGCAACCATTTCAACTGTTGGTATACCGTCTGATGCACAAGCAGCAACTGCATCTACGTATACAAAACAATATAACAGCTACAATAAGCAAGCAACCAGTCTAATCAATCAAACCAAAAAGGTAAAGACAAGATCGACAGCCAGAAGCTTATTGAAAAAAATGGAAACACTTGAGAATCGATTAGACAGACTGGAAGATCGTGTAGAAGCGAGTAGAAATCGAAGCCTAGACCGCAAAATTGAAAATCTAGGAGACAAGCTTGACAATGCTAGAGAGCGATTAGAAGATCGCTGGAATCTTGACGACTAATTTTCACTGACTTAAAAAGAAAACAACATCCGTATGCAATAAAATGGATCAATATTTGTGTTGGTGTGGAAATCATCTGGATTTTTCACCAACATTTTTTATTTATTTTAAAAACATATAAAAAAATCTGTTGAGCCATGTAAAGACAAAATGAATGAATCAATCAGGATAAATGGCTAAAAGAGCCCATTGACTACTTATAATTAAGGCTGAATACGACAAAAATCAAAATATGTTCACAAAATACTTCAATCACGAGGTGTTTTTTCTCGTGTCAATAGATTGCTTACATATTCGAGTTTACCGTCTAGAACATGATCATAAAATTGCTGCTTTGTATTGATATAATCGATACTCGCATGGATTTTCTGTAATTTTTCCAGCAATTGTTGCTTTTTCTTAGCCAATATGATTTTACGTTCTGGAATGGAAGATTCTCCCTTTAAGCATAATTTGACATATTGCTTCATTTCGGTAATTCCCATACCACATTGTTTTAAACAAGATAAACTTTTTATCCATGCAATATCTTGGTCATCAAAAACACGATAATTATTTTTATCACGTTTTACATTCGGTACCAATCCTTCATTACAGTAATATTTTAAAGTTTCATAAGTCATATCCGTCTGCTTACAAACCTCTTTCATGGAATACATAAAAAAATCCTCCCAAAAAAATAAAAAATAAATATTGACCGGTAGTAACTACCGACTTGTATCATTTGATTGTACGGCAAAATATATAAAACGTCAAGGAGGTATAACCTATGGAATATGTAACATTGAATAACGGTATAAAAATGCCAAAGTTAGGCTTTGGTGTATTCCAAATACCCAAAGAAATTTGTGAACAATGTGTACTGGACGCAATCAAAACTGGTTACAGACATATTGACACTGCACAATCTTATTTCAATGAAGAAGAAGTCGGAAATGCAATCAGTAAATGTGCTACCCCAAGAGAAGAGTTATTTATTACGACAAAAGTGTGGATTGACAACTATGGTTATGAAAAAACAAAACAGTCTGTACTAAAGTCTATGGAAAAATTAAAAGTAGATTATGTGGATTTAATTCTGCTTCATCAACCATTCAGTAATTATTACGGAGCATATCGAGCATTGCAAGATTTATATAAAGAAAAGAAAATTCGGGCAATTGGTGTCAGTAATTTCTCACCAGATAGATTGGCGGATATAACCGCTTTTAATGCAATTGCTCCACAAGTCAATCAAGTAGAAGCAAATCCATTCCATCAACAAATAGAAGCACAGAAGAATATGATAAAACGCAATGTTCAAATGCAAGCATGGGCACCGTTTGGTGAAGGAAAAAATCATATGTTCCAAAATCCGATATTAAAAGATATTGCAGATAAACATAGAAAAACTACAGCACAAGTTATTTTAAGATGGCTTATGCAAAGAAATATTGTTGCTTTAGCCAAATCCATTCATATTGAGAGAATGAAGGAGAATCTTGAAATATTTGATTTCCAAATTTCTGATGAAGAAATGCAACAAATTACTGAATTGGATACAAAAACAAGTTTATTTTTTGATCACCAGACACCAGAAACAGTGGATAGATTTGTAAATCTAATTGAAGAACGAAAAGAACGGTTTTCATGAAGAGGCGATTAAATTTTACTTGGGTAAAACACTTGTATTTGGACTTATAGCTTATGAAACCTCCAATACAAGGAACAAAAAAGTAGAAAGAATGGATAGGAAACGAATACAAAAACAACATCACCATCTGTATACTTTTCTATACAGAAACGATAAACCTAGACAATACGACAAAAAAAAAGCAAACCATTCGGTAAGTAAAAATGAGAAAGGACTTAGAAACACAATCGTTATATTGCAAAGGAAATTTAACAACCATATTTTATATGAAACCAGAAAAACTCTGTATGACTAGACTATGAAACACTGGTATCTGCCACAACAAAAGAACAGAAACCAAAAGACTTTCCCTATCATTCATCCTTTTATGAACTATTTTTAGAGACATGACGTGATTTTTATTCAGCATACGATTGCTGGTGTAATACGCCCATGATCATATGGTCTTTTTTCGATGAGTATGATTTTTCGGAAAAAATATTGTCTCATCTAGTACATATGAAGACCATGGCCCACTAGCATTACTGATAAAATAAAACAATTTGAACAGAATATAAACAGAAGTAAAATTTCTGCTACAAAGTAAAATTTTGAAAAATATAGAGTCTTCTATGTCTAGAGAAACAAAATTGGATGAAATGTAAAAAGAAAAAATGAACAATAAGAAAACTAAGATTTATCATTTTTCTTCAAACGGATGTTTCTATATAAATTCTATACATCCCAAACTTTGCAAAATATGTAAAGACCCATTTTATTTGATATGAACAGGTATAAACATCTTTTACTTTCTAGCAATAAAAAGGCTCTTTTCGCTGTGGCGAAAAGAGCCTTTAAAATATAAAGCATTAACGTTTTGAGAATTGTGGTGCACGACGTGCGCCTTTAAGCCCGTATTTTTTCCGTTCTTTCATACGAGGATCACGAGTTAAGAACCCAGCACGCTTTAACGGGGTACGATAATCTGGATCCACTTGCAGTAATGCACGGGAAATTCCATGACGAATGGCACCAGCTTGTCCAGTATATCCTCCACCATGTACATTTACCAAAACATCATAGCTGCCAAGTGTTTCTGTTAAAACAAGTGGTTGCTTTACAACTTCACGCAAAGCAGCAAATGGAATATAGTCTTCAAATTCACGATTATTGATAATTACGCGACCTTCACCTGGTACTAGGCGAACGCGAGCTACTGAACTTTTGCGACGTCCAGTTCCATAGTATTGAACTTTAGCCATACTTTTCTTTTCCTCCTTCACCTAATTAACCACGAAGCTCATAACCTACTGGTTGTTGTGCTTGATGCGGATGCTCCGCTCCTGTATATACATGTAATTTCTTAAACATTTGACGACCCAATGTATTTTTTGGAAGCATACCTTTAATCGCCAACTCAAGCATTTGTACCGGATATTTTTCACGCATTTCTCCAGCTGTTCTTTGTTTTAGTCCACCTGGATGATGGCTATGACGGTAGTAAATTTTATCTTTTAGCTTATTACCGGTTAATTGAATTTTTTCTACATTAATTAGAATCACATGGTCACCACAGTCAACATTCGGAGTGAATATTGGCTTATTTTTGCCACGCAAAATTGATGCAACTTCAGAAGCCAAACGACCAAGTGTTTGACCTTCGGCATCAATAACATACCATTTACGCTCAACTTCAGAAGCTTTTGCCATATATGTTTGACGCATTCGAGTTCCTCCTACTTATAAATATAAAATATCATTATATCTCACGCTTTTTACACGATTGGTTTCCGGGGCTAATCGTGGTAAAAACAATACCATCTAAAATAGTATTACATTCGATAATCAGAGTCAAGAAAAACTGTGAAATTTTATCAAATTTATTTTCGCCTGTCTTTTTAGCAAATCTTCATCCTTTATGTATGAAAACAAAAATACATCCTTTATAATATTTTTTCAGATCAAATATCTCTATCCCATGTTTTAAAATGCGCTTTTTATGTTTTCTCCTTATGTCGTTTCATAGATGTCATATTTTGCAAGAAAGTCCTTCAATTTTTTATTACTATTGTAACAACCCTATGTATACTTAGATTCAGAACCGCCAAATTGCCTATCATTCACTGTGTGTACCCAAACCAAAATTGTGACTGGTCTTTGAATCAATGTATAATGCTGCATAAGATTTGTGGCCTTCTATCATTTCCTTTGCCATTACATTCGATGGGCAAAGTGCAGCCGCTGCCCTTGCAAAAAACAGCATTTGCCCCAAAAACCATCGTTTATGAAAATCATTCCATGCCTCCTCTTTTATTATAAAAACGAAAACACCATTTCTGTTCGGGCAGGTATGTTGCCATAAATAGATCTGAAAATCAACATCCTTTAAACATCTCGCATAATGAATGGTATAAATCGTCCAAATTTAAGATCATCAGTAAAACAAAGGTGAACACAGTTGTTTCAAAGATATAGGTATAATTTTGGTTGTTTTTTACTTTTGACATCATAAGCTCCCTACGGTAACTTCTTTTACACAGTCGTGAATGAAAAAATTTCCTATTTCATTTGGGAAAGGTATTCAAAGAAAAGCAAAATGATTTTCTATCAACAAAAAGTAGGATTGAATCAGCGATTTTCTGACACAATCGTTTTGTATGTATATTGTTGATTGATATGCATAACACGCCAAATTTGGCAAATCAAGTCCATCAATATTTTGTCAACATAGTTAAATAGAGAACCTTACGACAATCACAAAGTAAAATACAAAACATGCCATTTTATACAGCCAGCAAAAAAAGCCAGATGGTCGCTTTTCAGATTTGTTCATAATCATACATATTCCATGATCAGAACACATTCATGTTAAATGGTACGTAAAAAAGTTGGAGCCATCCTTTTTGTCTAAAAAGGAATTGGGAACCGCACTGAAAACATGCATAAAAAATATAAGAATTTTTTATGCATCAAACTGTCAAACCATTTATAAAAACATAATCAAAATTTTTATGAAAATTTAATTTTATACTGTTATATTTTTTAGATGGAATTATATAATAATTTTTTATTTTATATATGAACTTGGTTTGTTTTTTTATCCTATGATTTATTTTACAGAAATGTCGTATTCTAATATTAAAAAGGAGAATAGTCTGACCATGGGTACAGACGCAACATCACATCTTCTTAACTTTTACTTGTCATTTTCATATGTAACAAAGTCCAAATACAACCCATGTGCAGGCGCAGTCATACCCGCAAGCGTCCGATCGCAACCTGCCAGCATGGACAGCACATCATTTGGTTGAAACCGTCCCCGCCCAATATCCAGTATGGTTCCCACCATAATCCGCACCATATTGTATAAAAATCCGTTGCCGCTAACGACAAAGCAAAATCGGTTTTCTAATTCCCGCTGCATTTCAAAGCGATAAATGGTTCGCACACAGTCCAATTGATTGGTTCGCGCTGAACAAAATGAAGTAAAATCATATGTACCACAAAAATAAGAAAGTGCTTCTTCCATCTTTATAAAATCAAGTGGATAAGTATAATGCAACTCATAATTCCGCCGAAAAACATCTAAAACAGGCGCAGTATAAATCCAATATGAATATTGCTTCGCCACTGCATCATAACGAGCATGGAAATCATCAGCAACTACCGTCACATCCAAAATTAAAATATCCGATGGCAACTGGGCATTCATTGCTTTTATCCAAGCTTGTGTTGGAAGCTTTAATGATGTATCAAAATGAAACACTTGTCCTTTGGCATGTACCCCTTTATCTGTCCGTCCTGAAGCATAAATCTGTATACGTGAGCCACCATGTATTTTTGTCAGTACAGTCTCAATTTCTTCCTGTATGCTCATTACATTTGGCTGAATTTGATAACCGTTGTAATTCGTACCATCATATGCAACAATGCATTTCATCCGCATCCACTTCTTTCCTCCCCTCTAAAAAAACCATAACAAGCCATAGAAAAAAAATAGGAAAAGCATACAACCTGTATCCTGTTTTTTCCAAATCAATTCCCGATATGTGGAACGGGTGCCACTTTTCTGAAACCCTCTTGTTTCCAAAGCCAGTGCAACAGTATCTGCTTTTTTAAACATCTGAATCAAAAGAGGAACAACGATACTTGCTATACCTTTTATTTTCTGGATCAAAGTGCCTTCTTGAAAGTCCATTCCTCGGGAAGCTTGTGCCTTCAATAAAACTTCCGCTTCATCCAAAAAGGTTGGAATAAACCGAAGCGTCAATGATACCATAAAAGAAATGGTATCCACTGGTATATGAAATCGGTTCAATGGTTTTAACAATTTTGAAACAGCATGTGTAATTTCCATCGGGGTCGTCGTCAATGTCAGTAAAGCTGTAATCAGCAGCATATCCAAAAAACGTAGAAAAAGTAACCCACCTAACCAAAGTCCTTTCGACGTAATTTCCCAGGAAATGACAGAAAACAACACCACTCCTTCTTGCACCATTAAAATTTGGAACAAAGCCAGAAAAATGGCAAACCAAAAAAACGGACGGATATTGCCCCAGAAAAAACGATAAGAAATACCACTAAATTGAATGATCAAAGTCAAAAAAATTTGGATAATACAAACATCCCAAACCGTATCCATTTGAAAAATCAACAGCAGAAAAAAAAGAGAGAAAAAAAGCTTACTGCGTGGATCCAAACGATGTAAGATGGACTGCCCTGGAATATAACGCCCAATTAAAATTCGGTGCATCTTGGTTTCCTCATGTCTTTCTTTTGATACAAAGCAGCAAATTCGGCCGCAACAGATTGAATCGTTTGATTTTCAACAGAAAGAGAAATCCCATACATTTCTTTTACACGCGCTTTAAAACGAATAATTTCTGGTATTTGTAAACCGTATGCCCTAACATCAATTGTATGGAAAATTTCTGTAGGTGAGCCGATTTGTACAAGCTGCCCGTTCTCCATAACAACCATTTCTTGGGCATAAAGCAAAACATCATCCATATGATGTGTTACAACAATAATGGTTATACCTGTTTGATACAGTCGTTGTAGCATTTCAAAAATTTGCTGCTTTCCTCTTGGATCCAGTCCTGCGCCTGGTTCATCCAATACCAAAGCTTGCGGGCGGGTGGCTAAAACTGAAGCAATGGCAACTCGTCTTTTCTCTCCTCCACTTAATGCATCAATTTTCCGATGTATAAATGAGGCATCCAGTCCTACCAAATGTAATGCATGCAACGCATTTTCCAGTGCTGTTTCTTTTGACTGTCCAAAATTTACTGGACCAAAACATAAATCTTGGGCAACCGTATCATGAAACAATTGTTTTTCCGGTGTTTGAAAAACGAGTCCAACCTCAGCTCGTAAATTTCCAATCGCCCCTTTTTTATACGGCGTGTAAAGTTGAACCGAACCATGTGTATATACACCGACAGTCGGTTTCAACAAGCCATTTAAATGCTGAACCAAGGTTGACTTTCCTGAACCAGTTCGCCCAGTCACCGCAATAAAATTCGGCTCTTTTATGCACCAGTTGATATTTTTCAACACTTCACGTGCAAATGGTGTTTGACTTTGATAGGTATGTCCGACTGCTTCAAATCTCATTTGTCCATCCTAACTCCTTTAGTATCGATACAGCTTCTGCCACACCAGCTCCTGTTAAATATTTCCTCATTTCAACAGAAAACGGACGAATCAGTCCGCTTTCTTGAAACAGTGCATCATTTTCAAAAAATGCCAGTGGCGAACCAAAATATAGCTGTCTGCCATGGTGTAGTACAAGGATTTTATGCGCATAGTGTACTTCTTCCATATCATGTGTTACCGAAAGTATCGTCTGCTTCATTTGGATCTGCATCTTTTTCAATAAAGCAAGCCAAGTGCTTCTTCCAATCGGATCAAGCATGGCTGTAGCCTCATCTAGCAATAAAATTGGCTTTTTGCGAACCAATGCCCCAGCCAGAGCTACACGTTGTTTTTGTCCGCCAGATAGCTGATGTGGTGGCAAATCACCATAGGATTCCATTTCCACCCATTGCAATGCCTCTTCCACTCGCTGTCTCATGTTTATCGTTGGAATGTTATCATTTTCCAATCCAAAAGCAATATCATCACGAACTGTTACTCCGATAAACTGATCTTCCGGATTTTGCACAACAAGTGCCATATCTTGGCACATCCGTTCATGTGCATGTTTTTTGGCTCCCTGGTATACCAACTGTCCATCTTTTGCAGAAAGAAGTCCCATCAACCATTGCAATAATGTTGACTTCCCTGAACCATTGACGCCAAGAATTCCAACCCATTCTCCTTTTTTTACAGAAAAATGAATATTTTGCAAGACAGGATGTTCTTTTTCATAAAATACATGTAAATTTTTCACTTCAAACAGCAATGATAATCGATTCCTTCCTTAGATTCGTGAACCACTCAGCACTTCACCAAAATGAATCGTTCTTAATGCTTGAAACAGGCATTTTGGAAAAAAACATGCTTGTTCACATATTTTCTCTACCAACAGCGGTTTTGTTATTGTTCAAGAACTGCCAAAATTTCTACATTTCTCGTTTTCACAGCTATAAACTGGCAGACCATTGGCGCTTCAAACAGAACATTTTTACTTGCATTGATCACTCGGTAATGTATTCTATCATCCACTTAGACGAATCCATTTTTTCAGTTTTGAGCAATTTTTTATCATCTTTCATCGTTTTGTCCTAAGCAAATGTAACTGGATAAAACCATTGATTTACTTTGATGATTTTCTGTCCATATCCATCTGCTTGATATTGCATTTTTGAAACAAAATTTGATCATCATACATTTGAAATACTTTTTGTCGGTTTGAGGTTACAAACATATCTTTTATTTGGTTATACAGCTTGATACAAACCGTTTCCTTTCGCTTCCATTTGAACCACAACCACAAGATATGTGCGCTCCCATTTTGCTTGTTCGTCGTGTAGCTTTGGGCAGGCTTTCTCTGACTTTGAAACTTTAACCATCCAACAGATCTTCGCAAAAGAAATTGTTACATACTTTATTTCAATATAATCAAGCCATGTACTATGCCAATTTATCTATTTTGTATAAAAAAGGGACATCTTTCTTATATGGTGTTGCCCCTTGCAAAAAATTTCATTTATCTTCCATTCAGAAGATTTGATTGTATCTTTCAGAAATTAGTTTGGCAGACTTTACAAACACAGTTAAAAGACTTAACAAAATAGTTTTTACTGTGTTTGTAAACAAATTCTGAATGTATATACGTTTATTCACTTCATAGATTCCATCTATTTTTTGATTTATAATCATTTTATATAGACTTAATGATACCATAGAATCAAAGAGAAAGCGATTATCACACCGTTGATAAAGACAAGCGAACTCTCACCAATTGTACCAAAATTTCAGGGGAATCTGATATAAAGCATTTTTTCTAAATGAGGTGCTTTCGTAGCAATTACAAAGATTTTCACCAATTTATAACCATATGAGCGATCGGTAAAATATATGGATAATGTCTTTAAATTCACTTAAAAGAACTTTAGAATGTTTCAGAGCGCTCATAATCGCTCTCTTTATCAAGAAATAAATTTGCAGGTACAACCTTGTTCAAATGAGATAATCCCTATAAAAAACTTCTCTGATCTATATTTATGGATCTGTAACCCTAAAACCATGGGTACAATTCTCTCTCAAGCCGGATGCTTCTTGCTCATCAAAGAATGGAAGCCATAAACATTTAGAAAGCGAAATATATGATTGAATACAAGCCAAAAATAGATGTGTTCATATCAACTACTACCAAAAGAAAAGCACATATTATTCATTTTATAAATAGAATTATGAATTAAATTTTTATAAATAATTAAAACAAAAAATTGTTTATTATACATAGATAAATTGAATATAATGGATCTGATTTAACAACAGACCCTATGTCATCTGGCTTGCCTTTCTTCAGCTTATCAAAGAATTTAATGGCATGTATACTTTGGTGACACTGCCAAAATTTTACAAACAGACGGAGTGGTCATTGCTTTTTACCATACAAAATATATTAAAGAAGCTTTATTGATTCATTTTTGCCAAAAAATAGAAGCAAAAAGAGCGTTTAGGAATTTCCTGCCTATTTATATCTCGGTATATGTGGTGTTTGATGCATATGTATGACTATGATTTTATTTTGATTTATGATTTAAAATCATTCTTTTCTTATAGGATAGATGAAAAATAATTATATATTTATATTTTCTAAAAAAATATTGATACTTTCTTTAGAAAATGATAGGAGAGAATGATAGAATGGAAAAATATTTTTCTATTATTGCTATGTTTTATCATTTTATCACACTGTACACCAGAACAAGAAAAAACAAAAGAAGCCATAGAGTAAAAAGATACAGCAAACCCATATGACAGATGAGCCAATCACTGTATACGTTTGGGATTCAAAAAGAAAGTTATCGTACAGCAAGAATTTATTTTTTGAAGGGACAAAGCTTCTTCAAAAAAAGATAGAGCAAGATCTCCGTCGTTTGGAAGATATGAGTCAGATGCATACCGATGAATTTGAAAAAGATTTTCGTGTTCAAGCAGAAGATATCGAAATTGATGGAACATTGACACAACCTTATCTTTGTCAACTCAGACTTTCAAACAAACGCACAGTGGAATGAAATTTTGGTACAAGCTAGATGCCCGCCTTCTTGCTTATGAAAATTATGTCAAAGAAAATATTATAGAAAACAAAGCCATTTATCAGCAATTGAAGCAAACAGAGGGAAATGAAGTAGAAACAATCCATCAATATGTGAATGAGAAATTAAATCAGCTCTTTTTAAACGGGCAAAACTTCAACCCGTTGACTTCAAATGAAAAAGTGATTTTGATTGGACATGTTACCCAAGTGCAAGCGGGAATAAAAATATAAATCAAAAAGAGAGAAATGCGATGAAAAAATGTATTTTTGCTGTTTATCGATATCCTGTTTATTCATGATGGCAAAGATCATATATAGGCAGCCACCATAGCGGCTATTCAAATACGTGTGGACGGAAATAATTCGGATTTTAAAATCTATATTTTCTTTAAAGATCATTTAAAAATTACAATTGAAAATGTAGCAACAAATGCAAATGGAGTTCAACCATTTTTATTGATAAAATAAGGTGTAAAGGATGTACATATGGATGACATCTTAACGAATAATTTTGCACGAATTGCTGTGTCATTTACTGATACAGGAAGCCATGTACAAGTAAATTATGCAGACATACCAACAATATTACAAAATTTTTCAGGATGAGTCATTTATCACCCGATCTATTCTTAGGCATGGACAACATCCTATGCAAAGGTAGAATTTCCTATACGTTTTACAGCATCAACTGGAGAAATAGAGGACTTGCTTCATTTTCCATATACTGTACACTTGGTGGAAGTATTTCTTTTTGGTACACCAATATATTTTACAGAGTGTATATTGGAAGTAACATGGGTAAATATTCGCGCTCCATTTTGACCCCATTCGAATGGAGTGCTTTTTTTTTGTGCGCAGATATAAAAAATAAGAAACCTTCCGATCAGATTGATCACCTTTTATTATGATACAAGCCGAGTATTTGATATATGACCGAAAAACTAGAAACAAAAGAATATCAACAATCTGATGCTGATAAAAAATAAAACATCTACTTTCACATTGTATAAAATGGAGTCATTCGGGAATCAAAGTCAAAAATAAAAGCGATAAACCCATGTCAAACACAAGTGTCTATCGCTTTATATGTTTTTATACAAGCTCAATAATCACCATTTCTGCTGCGTCACCACGACGAGGTCCCAATTTATTGATACGTGTATATCCACCCTGACGCTCTGCATAGCGTGGTGCAATATCCGCAAACAATTTTTGAACAGCATCCTGACCGGTTTCTTCATTGGCAACTTCTTTACGAATAAATGCAGCTACTTGACGACGCGCATGTAAATCACCACGTTTACCAAGTGTAATCATTTTCTCAACAACCGAACGAAGCTCTTTCGCTTTTTGTTCTGTTGTTTCGATACGTTCATTAATAATCAAATCTGTCGCAAGATCGCGCAACAATGCTTTACGCTGTGAACTTGTACGACCCAATTTTCTATATGCCACGATGTGATTTCCCTCCTTTATGAACATGATTCGCATATATTGTGAAAGCAACAAATAGCCAAACGACTATTCATCTCTACGCAATCCAAGCTCCAATTCCTCAAGCTTGAATTTCACTTCTTCAAGCGATTTTCGACCTAAATTGCGGACTTTCATCATATCTTCTTCCGTTTTATTTGCTAATTCTTGAACTGTATTGATGCCTGCTCTTTTTAAGCAATTATATGAACGCACAGAAAGATCAAGCTCTTCAATCGTCATTTCAAGAACCTTTTCTTTCTTATCCTCTTTCTTCGCTTCCATTACATTTGCATTGCGCGCTACTTCTGTCAATCCAACAAAAATATTCAAATGCTCTGTTAAAATTTTTGCGCCAAGAGAAACTGCTTCTTTCGGATTTAAAGATCCGTCAGTCCATACATCTAATGTAAGTTTATCAAAATTTGACATTTGTCCGACACGTGTATTTTCAACTGTATACAACACACGTGAAACCGGAGTAAAAATTGAATCAACAGGGATAACACCGATTGGCATTTCATCATGCTTATTCAAAACAGCAGGTGTGTAACCCCGACCCTTTTTCGCCGTTAAACGAATGGTTAAGCTTGCGCCTTCTGCCAAAGTGGCAATTTTTAAGTCAGGATTTAATATTTCAACGTCGCTGTCCGCAGCAATATCCTCTGCAGTTACAATTTCTTTTCCTTTTACATCAATCAATAATGATTTTTCATCATCTGAATAGATTTTTAAAGCAATCTTTTTCACATTCATAATAATTGTTGTTACATCTTCTACTACACCTGGGATGGTAGAAAATTCATGTTGTACGCCATCAATCTGAATGGACGTAACAGCTGCACCTGGAAGTGAAGATAATAGGATACGACGCAAGGAGTTCCCTAAAGTGGTCCCATATCCACGTTCAAGTGGTTCAATAACAAATTTACCATACTTATTATCATCACTCAGTTCAATGGTTTCGATTCTCGGTTCTTCGATTACAATCATTCAATAAACCCTCCTATAAAACGTCGAAAACCCCGGTTTAAGCACTTTTTGCGCCTAACCGAAATTGATCAACTACATTTCCATTTGTGCATAACAACAGATTGTATATTATACCGGTATTTCCATTATATACCAGTACAACATTTCTTATACTTAGATACAAATTAAACACGACGACGTTTTGGCGGACGACAACCATTATGTGGTACAGGTGTTACATCGCGAATTGCAGTCACTTCAATCCCTGCTGCTTGTAGCGCACGGATTGCAGCTTCGCGACCAGAACCGGGGCCTTTTACAGTAACCTCCAATGATTTTAAACCATGCTCCATTGCTGCTTTCCCAGCCGTTTCTGCAGCCATTTGAGCAGCAAACGGAGTCGATTTCCGAGAACCTTTGAATCCCAATGCACCGGCAGATGACCATGAAATCGCATTTCCATGTACATCTGTAATGGTTACGATGGTGTTATTGAAAGTTGAACGAATATGTGCAACTCCGGATTCAATATTCTTTTTTACACGACGCTTACGAGAGATCGTTTTCTTAGCCATTGCTTCAGCCTCCTTTACTTATTACTTCTTCTTGTTCGCTACAGTCTTACGAGGACCTTTGCGGGTACGAGCATTATTTTTCGTATTTTGACCACGAACTGGTAACCCACGGCGATGACGCAATCCACGATAGCATCCAATTTCCATTAAACGTTTAATGTTTAAAGAAACCTCACGACGAAGATCACCTTCTACTTTCAATTTGTCAATTAAATCACGAATTTTATTCAGTTCATCCTCAGTTAAGTCACGAACACGCGTATCGGGAGAAACACCAGCTTCAGCCAAAACTTTCTCTGAAGTACTGCGACCAATACCATAAATATATGTTAAAGATATTACTACACGTTTGTCACGAGGAATATCAACACCAGCAATACGTGCCATTTAGCTTGCACCTCCTTAATTATTTAGCCTTGTTTTTGTTTATGCTTTGGATTTTCGCAAATTACCATTACTTTACCTTTTCTGCGAATAACTTTGCACTTTTCACAGATCGGTTTTACAGATGGTCTTACTTTCATCTTTTAAACCTCCTTATTTCTTACGGAGTGCCTTCTTGTTACTTATAGCGATATGTGATTCTACCCCTTGTTAAATCGTAAGGAGATAGCTCGACTGTTACTTTGTCGCCAGGTAAGATGCGGATAAAGTTCATACGGATTTTTCCAGACACATGCGCTAAAACCTCATGTCCGTTATCAAGCTCCACTTTAAACATCGCATTGGGCAACGTTTCTGTAACAATACCTTCAATTTCAATAACATCATCTTTCGCCATTAAGGGTGCTCTCCCTTCTTAAATCGATATTTGTTAATCATAATTATAACTTATACCGTTAGAACATTAGAGAAACAACATCTTTTAAATTCGTTAAAAGACAATTTATCATAGGACTCACCAAAAAATAAGTCCAATTTCCAATTCAATCTTCGGTAAATCTGTTACTCAACGAATGAAATACTAGTCTGCGATTGTTAAAATCTCATAGCCGACATTCGTAATTGCAACGGTGTGCTCAAAGTGTGCACATTTTTTTCCGTCTACTGTAACAACCGTCCATTGGTCAGATAATGTTTTCACATAACGTTCTCCAGCATTTATCATCGGTTCAATTGCCAGAACCATCCCTTCCTTTAACATCGGTCCTTTATTGGGCGGGCCGTAATGTGGAATTTGTGGATCTTCATGAAGATTTTGACCAACGCCGTGTCCAACATACTCACGTACAACCGAAAATCCTAAGGATTCTGCATATACTTGAATTGCATGAGAAATATTTGTCAAACGAACACCAGCTTTTGCTTCTTTCAATCCGACAAACAAACTTTCACGTGTACCATCTAATAAACGCTGATCTTCTTCACTGATTTTGCCAACCGGATAAGTCCACGCTGAATCTCCATGATATCCATTAACCTTTGCACCAATGTCTAAGCTAATTATATCTCCCTCTTTTAATTTATACTTCCCTGGAATTCCATGCACCAGCACTTCATTGACTGATGTACAAATGCTACCTGGAAAACCTCCATATCCTTTAAAAGAAGGAACTGCTCCATATTTACGAATTATTTTATCAGCAATCGTATCCAATTCTTTCGTTGTAATGCCTGGTTGAATATGTTTTTGAATTTCTTTATGAGTGAGAGCAACAATTTTACCCGCTTCTCTCATAATTTCTATTTCACGCGGGGTTTTACAAATAATCATCTGTTCATCATTCCCAAAAATGCTGCAATTTCTTCAAAGACAACATCAATAGAGCGATTCCCATCGAAAGTTTTTACAACGCCTGCATCTTGATAATAATCGAGTAACGGCTGCATTTGCTTCATATTTACTTCTAGACGATTGTTGACTGTTTCCTCATTATCATCCGTACGTTGATACAATGCTCCAGAGCATTTATTACAAACACCGGCTACCTTTGGAGGATTAAATTCTAAATGATATGTGGAACCACATTCTTTACAAATTCTTCGACCAGTCAGACGCTTCATTAAAATTTCTTGCGGAACATCAACATGAATGACACATTCCACCTTACGTCCTAGACTTGTCAATAATTCATCCAATGCAGATGCTTGCTTGACCGTGCGAGGAAATCCATCAAGTAAAAATCCTGTTTGACAATCTTCTTTTTGAAGACGCTCACGAACAATCCCGATCGTCACTGCATCGGGAACCAATGCACCTTGATCCATAAAGGATTTTGCTTGCAAACCCAACTCAGACTGCTCGGAAATTGCCGCGCGAAACATATCGCCTGTAGAAATATGAGGAATCCGGAACTTTTCAACGATTCTTTCTGCCTGTGTTCCTTTGCCGGCACCAGGCAAACCCATTAAAATCAAGTTCATTTTTCTTCCTCCTGTTAAGAACGATTTGTTCCTTTTCTTTATTTAATAAAACCTTTATAATGTCGTTTAACAAGCTGGCTTTCCAACTGTTTATGCGTTTCAAGCGCAACACCAATTAAAATCAGCATACTTGTACCGCCAATTTGTGCACTTTGTGGTAATCCTGCAAACTTTGTAAAGAAAACCGGAAGTATGGCAATCACAGCCAAAAAGATAGAGCCGACAAATGTCAAACGATATAAAACAGACTTCACATATTCTTCTGTATTTCTACCCGGTCTAATCCCCGGAATATAACCACCTTGCTTTTTCAAATTATCTGCCATCTGTTCTGGATTCACCTGAATGAATGTATAAAAATAACAGAACGCAATAATTAATACAGCATATAAAATCATACCGATTGGTTGATTATAATTAAAATTGTTCGTAATCCACAATGCTACACCTTCTTGCGGAAAAAATGCTGCAATAGTTGGCGGTGTAACAATAAATGCCATCGCAAAGATAACCGGAATAACACCTGCTGAGTTTACTTTCAAAGGTAAATGTGTCTGATGTCCACCAACAGGGTATCTTGCACTTCCATTCACTTGCTTTGCATATTGAATAGGAATTTTGCGTAGGGCTTCTTGTACATAAATCACCGCAACAATAATAGCAACAATAGCAACACCAATTAAGGCCAAAGTTGCAATAGACATAAACAATTGATCGCCTGCATCTTGAATTTGCTGTGTATAAATTTGCTGCAAAGTTGTCGGAATTGCTGATACGATACCAGCAAAGATAATAATTGAAATACCGTTTCCTACACCATGTGCCGTAATTTGCTCGCCCAGCCACATTAAAAATGCAGTCCCTGCCGTTAATACAACCGCAATAAATAAGTAAGTGGTGACACCTGGATCAGTAACCAATGCGCCATTCATCATTCGATTAAAACCGATGGACATAAAAATTGCCTGAAAAAAACCAAGTACAATTGTAAAATAGCGTGTGAATTGTGCAAGTTTTCTCCGACCGACTTCTCCTTGTTTTGCCCATTCGCTAAACTTTGGTACAATATCCATTTGTAAAAGCTGAATAATAATGGATGCTGTAATATAGGGCATAATCCCCATCGCAAAAATGGAGAAATTTGCTAGTGCACCACCACCAAATACATCCAGTACGCCAAATATACTTGCCTCAGAACCTAAATCAAAAGCTGAAACATTTACATGTGGAACTGGAATAAACGTACCAATGCGATAAATCACCAACATGATCAGTGTAAAAATAATCTTCTTTCTGATGTCTGCAACTCTGAAAAAATTCAAGAATGTGCGAAACATTAGATCACCTCAATTGTACCGCCAGCAGCCTCAATCGCTTCTTTGGCAGAGCCAGAGAATTTATGTGCTGATACAGTGAGTTTCTTTTCGATTACACCATTACCTAAAATTTTGATGCCTGATTTTTCATTTTTAACCAAGCCACATTCTACCAACAAAGCAGGTGTCACAGTTGTACCTTCTTCAAAAGTGTTCAATTTGTCAAGATTAACAATCGCATACTCTTTACGGTTTATATTTGTGAATCCACGCTTTGGTAAACGACGATATAATGGTGTTTGACCGCCTTCAAACCCTAAACGAACACCGCCGCCTGAGCGAGCATTTTGTCCTTTATGTCCTTTTCCAGCAGTTTTACCGTTACCAGATCCAGTTCCACGTCCGATACGCTTTTTCGTATGACGTGAACCTTCAGCAGGTTTTAACTCATGTAATTTCATAAGGGCACCTCCTTGTTTATCAGATTCATACACAGTCTTAAACTAGACTTCTTTTACTGAAACCAGATGAGAGACTTTGTTAATCATACCTCGAATGGCAGGATTGTCATGATGTGTAACCGTTTGATTCAGCTTTGTTAATCCAAGTGTACGAACCGTTGCACGTTGATCCTGTTTACGTCCGATCACACTTTTTGTGAGGGTAATTTCAAGTTTCTTTGACATTTCTGTTCCCTCCTTATCCTAACAACTCTTCTACTGATTTGCCACGTAGTTTCGCAACTTCCTCAGCGCGTTTCAATTCTTTTAAACCTTGAACCGTTGCACGTACCATATTAATTGGTGTATTGGAACCTAAAGATTTCGATAAAATATCATGCACACCTGCAAGCTCCAATACAGCACGTACAGGTCCACCAGCAATAACGCCTGTACCTTCAGAAGCTGGTTTTAAAAATACAGAACCTGCCCCAAATTTTCCAGTAATATCATGTGGAATGGTTGTACCAGTTAAAGGCACTTCAATTAAATTCTTTTTCGCATCTTCTACAGCCTTGCGGATGGCATCTGGTACCTCCTGTGCTTTTCCTGTACCAAAGCCTACATGGCCATTTTTATCTCCAACGACAACCAATGCAGCAAAGCGGAAACGACGTCCCCCTTTTACAACTTTCGCAACACGGTTAATCGTAACTACACGTTCCTCTAACTCCATTTTGCTTGGGTCAATATGACGCATACTCATTTTCCCTCCTTCTCAACCATTAGAATTGTAACCCTACTTCGCGCGCAGCATCGGCGAGCGCTTTTACACGACCATGATATAAATAACCACCACGGTCAAAAACAACGGTGGATACGCCTTTTTCCATCGCACGTTTGGCAATTAATTTTCCGACTTCAGTTGCCGCAGCAATATTGCTGGTAGATTCTAACTGAAATTCTTTATCGAGTGTGGACGCACTGGTAATCGTATGACCTATAGCATCATCAATTACCTGAGCGTATATATGTTGATTGGAACGGAATACATTCAGTCGAGGACATTCTGCTGTGCCGTTTAGCTTCGCACGTACACGAGCATGTCTTTTCTGACGAGTTAAGTTTTTATCCGCTTTGATAATCATTGCCGTTTCACTCCTTTCTAATCTAATTACTTCTTAGCCGTTTTTCCTTCCTTGCGTCGAACATATTCGTCCGTATAGCGAATTCCTTTGCCTTTGTAAGGTTCTGGCGGACGCACTGCACGGATGTTTGCAGCAGCAGCTCCAACTCTTTCCTTATTAATACCTTTTACAATAATTTTGGTTTGAGCTGGTACTTCAAGCTCGATACCTGGCTCAGGTACGATTTCAACCGGATGGGAATAGCCTACTGCCAATACAAGCTTGTTTCCTTGTTTTTGAGCACGGTATCCAACCCCAACTAAATCAAGGCTTTTTTCATAACCTTTTGTCACACCCTCAACCATATTTCCGATGATTGCACGTGTTGTTCCATGAAGCGCACGATGATTTTTATCATCTGACGGACGCTCAACAGTTAATATATTATCATGAATATTAATTTTCATGTCAGGATGTACTTGATGTGTCAATTCACCTTTCGGTCCTTTTACCGAAAGCTCTGTGCCGTTTAACGCAATCGTTACACCAGCAGGAATTTCTAAAATTTTTCTGCCCACACGTGACATAATTACACCTCCGTCCTTCTTCTAAAATTACCAAATATAAGCAAGTACTTCTCCGCCGGTCTGTGCTTGACGTGCTTCTTTGTCAGACATCAACCCTTTGGATGTAGATAAAATTGCAATTCCTAAACCATTTAAAACACGTGGTACTTCATCCGCTTTTACATAAACACGTAAACCTGGCTTGGAAATTCTTTTTAATCCAGTAATAACACGCTCATTATTTGAACCATATTTCAAAAACACACGAACAATACCTTGCTTATTATCTTCAATATACTCAACGTCACGAATAAATCCTTCGCGCTTTAAAATTTCAGCCATTTCTTTTTTAATTTTAGAAGCAGGAAATTCAACTTTCTCGTGACGAACCATGTTTGCGTTACGAATGCGTGTAAGCATATCTGCAATTGGATCTGTCATAACCATGTAATTTGTACCTCCTTCCCTTAACGGGTATTTTACCAACTAGCTTTTTTGACGCCTGGAATTTGACCTTTATAAGCTAGTTCTCGGAAACATATACGGCATAATTTAAATTTGCGATATACAGAGTGTGGACGTCCGCAACGTTCACAGCGTGTATATTCCTGCACGGCAAACTTCGGTGTCCGTTTTTGTTTTGCAATCATTGATTTTTTAGCCACGTTCTCGCCTCCTTATCTCATGTTACTAGCTTTATTTTTGGAAAGGCATACCTGCTAAAGCTAACAACTCGCGGGATTCTTCATCGGTTTTTGCGGTTGTTACAATAACAATATCCATACCACGAACTTTATTTACTTTATCATAATCAATTTCAGGGAAAATCAGTTGCTCTTTTACACCCAATGTATAGTTTCCACGTCCGTCAAAAGATTTTTTGGAAACACCACGGAAATCACGCACACGTGGTAAAGATACAGAAATTAACTTATCAAGAAATTGATACATACGCTCTCCACGTAATGTCACTTTTGCTCCAATCGGCATTCCTTCACGAAGACGAAAACCCGCAATCGATTTTTTCGCGCGTGTTACAATCGGTTTCTGTCCAGTAATCAATGCCAATTCTTCAACTGTTGCATCTAATGCCTTTGAGTTTTGTACAGCATCACCCACACCGACATTAATGACAATTTTATCAAATTTTGGTACTTGCATAACTGAAGTATAATTAAACTTACTCATTAAAGCAGGTGTAATTTCTTTTACATATTTTTCTTTTAAACGATTCATCACGCTTGACCTCCTTTCGTGATCCATTATTTATCTAAAGGTTCTCCAGATTTTTTTGCAATGCGCACTTTTTTGTTGTCTACCATTTTATAACCAACACGAGTCGGTTCCCCAGTTTTCGGATCCAATGGCATAACATTTGATACATGAATCGGAGCTTCTTTTGTAATAATCCCACCTTGTGGATTGTCATTTGACGGTTTTGAATGTTTTTTGATCATGTTTACACCTTCAACTAAAACACGATCTTTTTTGGGATAAGCCTCAAGAATTGTTCCGACTTGTCCTTTATCCTTACCAGAAATGACTTTGACTTTATCACCTTTTTTTACATGCATTCCTTATTTGCACCTCCTTAAAGACAATTGTCTTGCTTATAATACTTCAGGAGCTAAAGAAACGATTTTCATAAAGTTGCTATCGCGCAATTCACGAGCAACCGGTCCGAAAATACGCGTTCCACGAGGGCTCTTATCATCACGAATAATAACCGCAGCATTTTCATCAAAACGAATGTATGAACCATCTTTACGTCCGATTCCACGTTTTGTACGTACAACTACTGCTTTTACAACATCGCCTTTTTTAACAACTCCACCTGGTGTTGCTTGTTTTACCGAACAAACGATAATATCACCGACATTGGCATACTTGCGACCTGAACCACCTAAGACTTTAATTGTCAAAAGCTCTTTTGCACCTGAATTGTCAGCTACTTTTAAACGAGATTCTGTTTGAATCATACCAGCCTAGACCTCCTTTCGGATCTAAATCGGATCCATCTACCTATTAAATAATCACTGCTTCTTCTACGATTTCTACTAAACGATAACGTTTTGTTGCAGATAATGGACGAGTTTCCATAATTTTTACGATGTCACCAGTTTTTGCAGTATTGTTTTCATCATGTGCTTTATATTTTTTTGTATACTTCACACGTTTACCATATAATTTATGATTTTTATATGTTTCAACAGCAACTGTAATTGTTTTGTCCATTTTATCTGAAACCACACGGCCGACATAAACTTTACGTTGGTTACGTTCGCTCACTTCGCAAACCTCCCCTCATTTATCGATTGTTACTTGCGATTTCTCTTTCACGTACAACGGTTTTCATACGTGCAATAGCTTTACGTACTTGACGAATTCTGGCAGTATTTTCTAACGTACCTGTTGCTAATTGAAAACGTAAGTTGAAAAGCTCTTCTTTTAGAGATTTTACTTTTTGTTCGATTTCGGCAGTGGTCAGTTCACGGATTTCATTAGCTTTCATTAGAATCACCACCAGTTTCACGTTTTACAAATTTTGTTTTTACAGGAAGTTTGTGTGCTGCCAAACGTAGGGCTTCACGTGCAACTTCTTCAGATACACCTGCAACTTCAAACATGACTTTGCCCGGTTTTACAACAGCTACCCAACCTTCTGGTGCCCCTTTACCGGAACCCATCCGCACTTCTAACGGTTTCGCAGTATAAGGTTTAGAAGGGAAAATTTTAATCCATACTTTACCACCACGTTTCATATAACGGGTCATCGCACGACGTGCCGCCTCAATTTGACGATTGGTGATCCATGCAGCTTCGGTTGATTGAAGACCAAATTCTCCAAAATGCACAGTTTTACCACCCTTGGCTTCACCACGCATTTTCCCGCGGTGCTCACGGCGATATTTTACGCGTTTAGGCATCAACATGATTTAATTTCCTCCTTCCGTTGCTTTCTTTTTCGTAGGAAGAATTTCTCCACGATAAATCCAAACTTTTACACCAAGTTTACCATAAGTTGTATCAGCTTCAGCATGTGCATAATCAATATCTGCTCGAAGTGTGTGAAGCGGTACAGTACCTTCGCTATAAGATTCAGCACGTGCAATATCCGCTCCGCCTAAACGACCAGATACTTGTGTTTTAATTCCTTGTGCACCTGCACGCATTGTACGTTGAATGGCTTGTTTTTGTGCACGACGGAAAGAAACACGATTTTCCAATTGACGTGCAATATTTTCAGCAACCAATTTTGCCTCTAAATCTGCTTTTTTAATTTCCACAATGTTAATATGGACACGCTTGGCAGAAAGATTTGTTAATTCTTTACGTAGAGCCTCTACTTCCGAACCACCTTTACCGATAACCATACCTGGTTTTGCAGTGTATACAGTGATATTTACACGGTTTGCCGCTCTTTCAATTTCAACTTTTGAAACTGCAGCGTCAGCGAGACGTGCATCTAAAAACTTACGAATTTTCAAGTCTTCATGTAAAAGATCTGCATAGTCTTTTTCTGCATACCATTTCGCCTCCCAATCACGAATGATGCCTACACGAAGACCGATTGGATTTACTTTTTGTCCCACTGATTATCCCTCCTTCTTTTCAGTTAGTATAACTGTAATATGAGATGTACGCTTATTAATCGCACTTGCACGACCTTGCGCACGTGGACGGAACCGTTTCAATGTCGGTCCTTCATCTACATATGCTTGCGAAATTACTAAATTATTAGGGTCCATTTCGTAATTATGCTCAGCGTTTGCAATCGCAGACATAATCAGCTTCTCAACAACCAAAGATGCTGCTTTTGGGGTATGCTTTAAAATGGCAATGGCTTCGCCAACCTTTTTTCCGCGCACCAAGTCTACAACCAAACGCACTTTACGAGGAGCAATACGAACGGTTCTTAATACGGCCTTAGCTTGCACTAGACTGCCTCCTCTCATTAACGTCTTGATTTCTTATCATCATAATCATGGCCTCTGTAAACACGCGTCGGGGCAAACTCTCCCAACTTGTGACCGACCATGTCTTCTGTTACATATACAGGCACATGTTTACGTCCATCATAAACTGCGATTGTATGACCGATAAAGTTTGGGAAAATGGTTGAGCGACGAGACCAAGTTTTAATCACTTGCTTTGAATCGGTTTCGTTTAATTTCTCAATTTTTTTCATTAAATGTTCATCAGCAAAAGGACCTTTTTTTAAGCTTCGACCCATTTTTGTACCTCCCTTCGTACACACTGTTTTGAAAAGACATGTACGTTATTTTTTACGACGACGAATAATTAGCTTATCAGAAGCCTTGGATTTTTTACGTGTTTTGTAACCGAGTGTCGGTTTACCCCACGGTGTCATTGGTGACTTGCGTCCGATTGGCGCACGACCTTCACCACCACCATGTGGATGGTCATTCGGGTTCATAACAGATCCACGTACAGTTGGACGTTTACCTAACCAACGTGAACGACCCGCCTTTCCAATATTTACCAATTCGTGATGCTCATTTCCAACTTGACCAATGGAAGCACGACATTGAGCCAAAATTTTACGAACTTCTCCAGAATTTAAACGAATCATAACATATTGACCGTCACGGCCCAATACTTGAGCACTTGTTCCAGCAGAACGAACCAACTGTCCGCCTTTACCTGGTTTTAATTCAATATTATGAACAACTGTACCTACAGGAATATTGATTAATGGTAATGCATTTCCAACTTTAATATCGGCCTCTGGTCCAGACATGATTTCCATGCCTACTTCTAAACCTTTGGGCGCAATGATATAACGCTTTTCTCCGTCAAAATAATTGATTAAAGCAATATTCGCTGAACGGTTTGGATCATACTCAATCGTAGCAACGCGTCCTGGTATACCGTCTTTTGTACGTTTAAAGTCGATGATGCGATACTGACGCTTATGTCCGCCGCCATGGTGACGAACCGTAATTTTACCTTGATTGTTTCTTCCAGCTTTCTTATTCAGAGGCGCAAGAAGAGACTTCTCTGGACGATCTGTTGTAATTTCTGCAAAATCATTGGTAGTCATATTACGGCGACCGTTCGTAGTCGGTTTATACTGCTTAATTCCCATCGACGTTTCCCTCCTTTATTCATTCACGTGATTAAACACCTTCAAAAATTTCGATTTCTTTGCTGTTTTCAGTAAGTGTAACAATTGCTTTGCGCCGTCTGTTTGTATACCCAGCATGACGCCCCATTCTTCTAAATTTCGGTTTATAATTTTGTACATTTACCTTTGCCACTTCAACATCGAAAATCGCTTCAATTGCATTTTTCACTTCTGTTTTGTTGGCTTTTACATCCACTTCAAAAGTATATTTTTTTTCTTCCATTTGCCCAATCGAACGTTCTGTAATAACCGGGCGTTTGATGATATCACGAGGGTCTTTCATTATGCAAGCACCTCCTCTATTTTTTCAACTGCACCTTGTGTCATGATTAATTTATTATGTGCAACCAAGTCCAAAACATTAATGGCTTCCGCTGTTAATACTGTAACACCAGGAATGTTGCGTGCAGACATTTTCACAGCCTCATTTTCATTGGCAATGACAATCAATGCTTTGCTATCTACATTTAAGTTATTTAATACAGCAACCATTTCTTTTGTTTTTGGTGCTTCAAAAAAAAGTTCATCAAGCACTTTTACTTCATTGTCAATCACTTTGGAAGATAAAGCGGATTTAAGCGCCAAACGGCGTACTTTTTTGTTTAATTTATATGCATAGGAACGTGGAGTTGGTCCAAATACAATACCGCCGCCACGCCATTGTGGTGAACGAATAGAACCTTGACGCGCACGACCTGAGCCTTTTTGTTTCCAAGGTTTGCGTCCGCCGCCGCTTACTTCCGAACGATTTTTTACTTTATGTGTTCCTTGACGCAAAGATGCACGCTGCATCATAACCGCATCAAATACCACACTTTCATTGGGTTCAATCCCAAATACCGCATCATTTAATTCAGCCTCACCGACCTGATCGCCAGCTTGGTTAAATAAAGTAACTTTTGCCACTGTATGTCCTCCTTTCCAAATTCATTAAGCTTTTACAGTGCTGCGAATTTCAATAAATGATTTTTTCGCACCTGGAACGTTTCCTTTGACAAGCAATAGGTTGCGTTCTGTATCCACTTTAACAATTTGTAAATTTTGCACGGTAATACGCTCTCCGCCCGTTTGACCTGGTAAATTTTTCCCTTTAAACACACGATTTGGCGCTACCGGTCCCATTGAGCCCGGGCGACGATGATAACGAGAACCATGTGCCATAGGTCCACGAGATTGTCCATGGCGTTTGATTACACCTTGGAAACCTTTACCCTTTGAAATGCCTGATACATCAACCATTTCACCTTCAGCAAAAAGATCAACTTTGACTTCCTGACCAACTTCGTAGCCTCCAATTTCTACGCCACGAATTTCTTTTACGAAGCGCTTAGGGGCTGTGTTGGCTTTTGAAGCATGTCCTTTTTCTGGTTTGTTTGATCGTTTTTCTCTTTTATCTTCCACACCTAATTGAATGGCTTCATATCCGTCTACTTCAACCGTTTTCTTTTGTAATACAACATTTGGTAAAACTTCCACAACTGTCACCGGAATTAAAATACCATTTTCAGCAAACACTTGTGTCATACCAATTTTTCTTCCTAAGATTCCTTTTCTGGTCATCAGTCACACCTCCTGCAATTTTTCTGCAATTAATTTACTTTAATCTCGATATCCACTCCACTTGGTAAATCTAGACGCATCAATGCATCTACTGTTTGTGGTGTCGGATTGGTAATATCGATCAAGCGTTTATGCGTACGCATTTCAAATTGTTCGCGAGAATCCTTATATTTATGAACCGCCCGAATAATCGTATAAACCGATTTATTGGTCGGTAACGGAATCGGTCCGGAAACTTTCGCACCTGCACGCTTAGCAGTCTCAACAATTTTTTCTGCCGATTGATCAAGCACACGATGATCATAAGCTTTTAATCGAATACGAATTTTTTCTTTTGCCATCATTTTCCCTCCTTTTCGCCTATTTCTTGAATAGACATTCTCCGCAGAAATTTACCTAATACTCGCCATGGCAAAGCGGCCGGGTGTATCAGCAACCTTCTACATCAACGCTAAAAGACAACAATATCTATTATAACCATTAGAATAAAGGAATGCAATATTTTATTTCATTTACTCAAATTTTTCATAAAAAGTCTATATAAATTCTCCTCACTTAGAAATGTTTTTTAGATACCTTCTTATTCATCAAATTGAATGCAGTACGTATATTGTTCTTCTATACGTAGGAGAACAAGTTAGAGTAAAAGGAAAGATCTGTAGACTTCCACTTACGAACATTGGATTGTGCAAAATGTAGATCACATGCATACCAACCACTATATTGTGACAAATCGCAAAGTTGTTCAATATTCTGTAGGAAAACAAATCAGACCAAAACGAAAGACCGTTCGGATAACTTACAAAACATAAAACATCTTTTCTGTAACAGCAAATCACCACCCATTTTATTGTCCAGATATATACTTAACTATATGAATTTATCTTACAATATCAACAATATTTACTCAATTTTTATAACATGAAGTTTGAGTAACTATTTTTTTATTACTCCATTTTCTTTTTATGTAAACCTTATTAAAAAATAAGTTGACATTAAATCTTTTGTTAGGTAAACTTTAGTACATTCAATCAAGTAATTTGGGAGAGGAAAATGGAACATACAAAAATATTACAGACAAGAGCTTATGTATTATGTGCATTATTTGCAGCACTAATCGCAGTTGGTGCATTGATTAAAATTCCAGTACCTGTCGTTCCATTTACATTGCAGTTTTTATTTACCAATTTAGCAGGTATATTACTTGGCAAGAAATTTGGCATGATTGCGGTTGGACTCTATGTAACAGTCGGATTGATTGGCTTTCCTGTTTTTGCAGGTGGAGGTGGCATTTCCTATGTTCTTCATCCTACATTCGGTTATTTAATTGGCTTTATTCTGGGGGCTTGGATTGCAGGATATATCACAGAGCGTAGCGAAAAGCCAACCTACCGTACATGGTTGTTCGCAGGATTAATGAATCTTTTAATGATATATACATGCGGGATGATTTACTACTATTGCATTGCTAACTTTTATTTAGATTCACCAGTTGGTATTGTAGCGCTTATTTGGTTTGCATTTGTACTTGCCATACCAGGCGATATTCTTCTGTGCATAATTTCTGTATTTTTAACGAAACGTCTTTTGCCAATTACACAAAAAAGGGGGACTGACAAATGATTATAGAATTAAAAAATCAGGTGATAAATGGAAAACAAATTTCGAAAGAAGAAGCGTCGATATTGCTTCATGCAAACCTAGAAACCTTATGTAAAAGTGCCAATGAAATTCGTGCATTTTTCTGTAAAGATGCATTTGATATCTGTACAATTACAAATGGAAAAAGCGGAGGCTGTCCAGAAAATTGTAAGTTCTGCGCACAGTCGGCACATTACAAAGAAGCCCAAGCCAAAGTATATCCGCTATTAAATAAAGAACAAATTGTCAAAGAAGCAAAATACAATGCTGATAAAGGCATTTTGCGTTATTCGATTGTGACTTCAGGACGCCGTTTAAGTAAAAAGGAAATCGATGAAATTTGTAAAAGCTATAAAGAAATTAAGAATACGTGTGATATTTCATTATGTGCTTCACATGGATTATTAGATTATGAAGATTTTATCAAGTTAAAAGAAGCAGGGGTTGTACGCTATCATAACAATTTAGAAACTTCACGCCGTTATTTCCCATCCGTTTGTACAACGCATACATATGATGAAAAAATTGCTACGATTCAAGCTGCACAAAAAGCAGGAATGGATGTTTGTAGTGGAGGAATTATAGGCATGGGTAAAACGATGGAAGATCGTTTGGATATGGCGTTCGAGCTGCGAAATCTTGGGGTAAAATCTGTGCCTATTAATATTTTAAATCCAATTGAAGGTACACCATTTGGAAAAAATGCAGTGCTTACAGATGAAGAAATTCTTCGTGTGACAGCCATTTTTCGATTTATTTTACCAGATAGTGCGCTTCGTTTAGCGGGCGGACGTGGCCTGCTGACCGATAAAGGAAAAGCGCTTTTTCAATCTGGCTCAAATGCGGCAATTTCAGGAGATATGCTAACAACAATGGGGGTAACCATTACAGAGGATATGGAAATGCTTGCTGAGCTGAATTATCGAGTTGAACGGCTATGAGTCAGGCAATCTTTATTACAGGAACAGGTACAAATGTTGGGAAAACCTTTGTAACAGCTTTACTTGTTAAAAAATTTCGTGAACAAGGAAAAAATGCTGGCTACTACAAAGCGGTATTAAGTGGCGCGGAGTGTATCGGTAAACAGCTTATACCAGGTGATGCAAAATTTGTTTGTGACATAGCAAAACTTTCGGTTAAACCATCTTCTTTAGTTTCGTATATTTACAAAATGGCAGTATCTCCGCATTTGGCTGCACATAAAGAAGGAAATCCAGTTACATTATCAAAGATTCAAGAAGATTATAAGCAGATTTCCAAGCGATTTTCATACCTTTTTGTTGAAGGAAGCGGTGGAATTGTATGCCCACTTCGGATAGATGAGCAGGAAACAATTATGCTAACAGATGTGATTACGATGTTGGATATACCAATGATTATCGTTTCAGATACATATCTTGGAAGTATCAACCGTGCAGTTCTTACTGCCACATATGCAAAATCAAAAGGAATCAAAATAAAAGGCTTTATCTTCAATTCATATGACCCATCAGATGAAATGCAAAAAGATAATTGTCAACGAATTGAACAATTAACAGGTGTACCTACACTTGGATATGTCTATCACAATGAAGCGAAATTACATTTATGTACTCAAGCACTTCTTGCATTATTTGAGGGGGAGAAACGATGAACGAATTACAAAAAACGGATTTAAAATATATTTGGCACCCTTGCTCCCAGATGAAGGATTATGAAGAATTACCACCGATTGTAATCAAACGAGGAAAGGGACTGTATTTATATGATATAGAGGGCAATGGTTATGCCGATGTGGTCAGTTCTTGGTGGTGCAATTTATTGGGGCATGGAAATGAAACAATCAACGCGGCAATTCATGCACAGCTAGAGAAGCTTGAACATGTGATTTTTGCAAATTTTAGTCATGAACCAGCAATTCGACTTTGTGAACAATTGGCTGAAATTGTTCCAAATGGCCTATCTAAATTTTTCTTTACAGATAACGGATCAGCGGCAATTGAAGTCGCAATGAAAATGAGCTTTCAGTACCATGATCAAAAAGGCAATCTGAAAAAGAAAAAATTTATGGCCCTTTCGAACGCATATCATGGCGAAACATTGGGTGCATTATCTGTAAGTGGTGTGGATCTATATGCAAAAGTTTATGAGCCGATACTATTAGAAATTATTCGTATAGATGGACCCGATTGTTATCGTTGTCCATTTGGAAAAAATAAAGAAAGCTGTCAAGCTGAATGTTTTGTAAATGTGGAAAAAGCAATGGTAAAGCATGGTGCAGAGATTTGTGCCTTTTTAGTTGAGCCATTGGTGCAAGCAGCAGCAGGTATGAAAATTTATCCCTCAATTTATTTAAAAAAATTACGAGAAACATGTACAAAAAATGAGGTTCACTTAATTGCAGATGAGATTGCAGTTGGATTTGGACGAACAGGCACAATGTTTGCGTGTGAGCAAGCAAATATTACACCAGATATGATGTGTCTTTCCAAAGGCTTGACCGGTGGTTATATGCCAATGGCGCTTGTTGTTACAACAAATGAAGTCTATAACACATTTTATGCAGATTATAGTGAAGGAAAAGCTTTTATGCATAGCCATACATACTGTGGAAATCCATTATCCTGCTCATCTGCGCTTGCCGTTTTAAATGTACTAAAAAACGAAGAAATTTTAAAAAAAGCGGCCATTCGTGCAATATATTTTAAAGAAAAAATAGATAAAGCTTTTGGGAACCATCCCTTTGTTGGAGATATTCGGCATATCGGATTAATATTTGCGTTAGAGCTTGTAATGGACAAAGAAAAGAAGGAACCTTTTGATCCCCGAAAACGAATCGGCTATGAAATTTATAAAGAGGCTTTAAAAATGGGTGTTATTTTACGTCCGCTTGGGAATGTTCTTTACTTTAACCCACCATTAATCATAGAAGAAAAAGATATTGATTTCGTTGTGGATGTATGCCAAAAAGCAATAGATAAAGTCCTTACAAAAAATTATGAAAAATATCCAAAATTCTCTTTAAAACTTTGATTTCTTCAAATTACATGCACTTAAAGGATAAGGAACAAAAATTGCTGATAAGATATATAGTAAAAACTTTTTAAAACTTATAAATCTAAATTTTTAGAAAAAATAAATTTTAATAAGTCTTTGATTTCAACTATTGTTTTAGACATTGTAGGACTATATGCTGACGCAATGTTAAATATGGCAGGATACTTACGTCTATTTGTAGTTATAAATTATTTCCATTGAGAGAAAAAACTGAGTTCCAATTTATCATGAAATGTCAATTTTCTTATGCCTCTAAGCAACAACCAAGCGATCGGCTTCAACTCACTCTTACCCGCATGATTTACAAGAAAATAAAAGTCGCATGATTTTTGAAATCTGGCGGCTTTTTAGTCTTATCCCAACAATAATGAAAGGTAAGCTTTGCACATCCATTTTTCAAGAAATGATTCTGGAGCTATAGACAAATCAAAAATGTGTACGGAAGTATCTGGCATTTAGACTAGGAATATTCATACACATCTCAGCATAATTAAAAAAATCATTTCAGAAAGAGCATCATCAGAATAGCGATTATGTTAAAGACCTTTTCTCTTATTTATAAAAAGCCGAATATTTATCTTTTCCGTGCTCTTTATAAAATAACCACTTACATTGCGAAAAAACCGATCTATTTTATATAGCTTCAAATGACGCCAAAAATTATCAAATCATTTCACATAGATCGCTTGCTTAGCCATCCCAATGACTGCTTTTTTCACATATTGCCCAATCGGGAACATGCCAATCAAAAAAAGATAACTTCCATCATCTTGCTCTTCACGCTCCATAAATCCAAACTTAATGAATCAATATTAAAATCACAACTCCCTGAACCATGAATCGGTTTACCTTTAATGATATATATTCCACTAAACGCTGGGTTTGATCCAACTGTACAGATGTCTCTTTCCAAACATTTGTTGCACCCAAAATTGGTTTACCATTCCTAAGCTAATACATGCACTTAAATTTTCCTAGGGCTACCCATATGATTTGTAGCTGGAGAATCTAAAAAAGATTATTGGATGTTACAATGTTTGTCCATACCTCTTCATACGAAATAAGCTGTGCCTATCCAAAAATCAAAGGTTTAATTTCTTCATTTATCCCAAAATGATACGAATTTGACGTCATTACAGATTCTCCAGTCCGATTAACATTGGCAAAGATTCCATTTCCTCCACATAAAATCGCTAGACCCATAGTTACAAATAAAACACATATCTTCCTTTTTATAAAAAATGTTTTTATGGAAAATCATTTATTTTTTTAACTTAAGTGAACACGAAAAAATATTGTCCTATAACATTTTTCTCTTCTATAAAATATTTTTCATTATTTTTCAACTCTGATATAACCGCACTTTGCCCTTGTGCAGCATATAAATCTTTATCATTTTTCCTGTTGAATCCTTCACTCTTAATAAAATATCCCGCTTGCTAACGGCATGATTTGTTATTTCCTTCTCTTCCCAAAACCACCCTTTAAAAACAATAGAATTTTCCTTTTCAAACGAAATCAAACACCAATCTTCCTTAGCATCTTCATTCACAACTGCACTCACTTTTGGGAAAAAAATTCGATTCACCGCTTCCACCTCCTGCACAAAAAAACAACTTGTAGCAAGAAGGCTTATACTAAGAATAGAAGCAAACAAAAAGACTTACCATTTTTTGGACTTATTTTTTATTTTGTTTATAAATTTTTCCAGTCTTCTCCTCCTTTTTTCCGAATTTTTCTCATAACTTATTATCAAAAAATCAACCAAACATTTATTAGAATTTGAAAGAACCTTTGTTGATACACGCCTTTATTTGGATGTGACAATGAAATGAAAAAATCTGTAATATTTGAATATTTTTTTGTTTATTATATCAACAAAAACGGAAACTAAAATCCATTTACTGTTCCCAAATATTTATTAGAGATATTATATATAATTAAAACCAAAACATATATTTTATAAAAAATGTCGGATGATATCCATAATAAAAAATATTTTAAAATTGTTATTACTTGAATTTTATGTTCATAAAAATACAAAGCCCCTATCCATTTATCAGATAATTGAAACCAATCTACAAGAAGATTTTGTTGTCTAAAAAATCCGGAGTCTTTACCACCCAAAAATTGTCTGCTGATTCTTATTTGTGTTTGGCTCGGTGCCACTTTAACAAAAGCCAATAAAAGACTAGATGGATTTTATGCCTTCTAGTCCTCTTTCTTCTTAATAATTTTTAACTACAATCCCAATTATACAATACACGATCAAATTTTAACTGCTTTAAATCCTCTCTTGAAATAAAGAAATTGCCTACACCTGCATCGCCCCACATAATATCATTTCCAGATTCTTCTGTAAAATCACTATCGATTTGCAACAACAATACATCAAACATTTGAAATTCTTCTTGATATTCACGCGGATCAGATTGTGTAAAAAACGGATACCCATTAATCTGATGATGAATTTTAGAATCGCTTGAATTATAAATTTCCTCACCAACCTCATCAGGCAAATCAAAAAAAGATTCTATTTGTATTTGTGGATTTCTTTGATTAAAGATCTCTGTAAACAAGGCATCAAATTGATAATCAGAAGTACTTAAGCCTTCTTTTTCAATTTGAAAACACAAACCATACTCCCCTTGAACAGGGCTGTCCCTTTTTTCTATATTTTTTACCATCTTATGGATAACTTCCTCTTCCTTAACATCTTGTTGAATCTCTGCATGATAAACAATGCGAAATCCCTTTTGACTCACTGGATCGTCAAAATTCATACCGTATAAATTATCTGGATCAATAAAAAACTGTAAAATTCCTTCCGCCGGAAAATCCTTCATCTGCAAAACATCAGAGAAATTAATTTGTGCAAGCAGTTCCATTGTTCTTCCTTCATTCATCGGTAACTCCATATGTGGTGGCCAATATGGAATCCCGCCAAATTTGCTTTCAAACAATGTCGTTTTTCTTCGAATTGCTTGAATGTAGCAAACTTCACGCTGTGTACGTTCATTGATTTTTGCTAAAACTCTTTTGGCTTCTTCAAATAAAAAATCTTGACTGACATTTTCCATTTCTAAACTCCTCTATTCTGTTTATAGATTTTATAGAAAAAGAGAGCAGGAATTAAACAAAATATTTACGACTTTGATCACGAATGACTTTGCATGAAGAAGTCTATAAAATAAGACAATCTGAACAGATTATAAAACCATATACCATTGTTTAGATTTTTCTATATGGATGAAATACGTTTGTCTTAGGTTTCTAACATATAAATATTATTTTATCAAAGTTTCTTTATTTTTTTCATTCAATTCTACTTTATTTTGACTGTGCTTGGTTTATAAAAACCGGTTGGGATCTTTTATTAAGGATTCAAAAGTTTCCCGATGCTTTGCACCAAAGGCAGTTTGATAAGAACCATCAAGTTTTAGCTTTTATATTTGTTGGCATTTGATACAAAAAATGCTACGGATGATTCAGATCAAAAATGCTCCCATACTCCTTTTTCATCCTTTTTATTTTCTCTTCTAAGCTTCCCGATCATATGCTATTTAGATTTTGTAAAAGACAACTGACTTTTTGAAACATTATCTCTTTCGTCTATAGAAAATTCCATCTCTTAATCTTTCCGAATTTTATGCACCTGCCATACTTGAACTTCGTTTTCCATATATATCAACTGCAATATATTAATTTAGTAGATAATAAAAAATTCAACCGAACACGACTTTCTCTTGCTATAATTGAATCATTATACTAAGAATTCATAACAACACGTCGAAATTCCTACATGTTGTATCTTATCCGTTCAGAAATTCCTGTTATATCTTCTTCAGCCCATATATTGGCTCCGAAATGATTGCTTCATGCTATAAAATCCACACAAACGCGTGTACAAGTATCGATATTCCATTTTGTTACTTTACCAGTTTCAGCAGCTCCATATATTGGTCACTTTTACACAAAAATTATGCCAATATCCAGAGCTCGTGGCATATTTCCCTTGCTCATACATACCAGAAACAAAAACAATTACAAATAAAGACAAAGTAGCGATAATAATTTTTTCATCATTTTCATTTCTTTTATAAATTATTATAAAAGATACTGAAGATATAATCAATATTTTTTTAGAATATTATTCTTATAATATAAATCATATGAAACAAAAAATTATATTTTTGATTTAAATTTGATTTTATGTATGATATATATTAATTTCTAAATTTTTATAAAATAAAAAAAGGAAATATGAGACTACAGGCTTAAGTCCTATCTTAAGAAACACTAAACAGCCTCATTTGTTGCATAAAATATTTTTGAAATCAGATGATATTCATATAACTAGAAGAAACAATTTCTTAAATTGGGATTGCAACAACTGATTTTGTTACAAGACATAAACTGTTTGATTTCAAAACTATTGAAAGTGAGAACGTTATTCCCATTTATTGAACTGCAAATTGGGATTTACAAAAAAGAATTTTGTATGCCTATATACACAAAAAACGATAAGCAAATGGATAGAAAGAATTAAAAATCAAATAGGATTACTGAATATTAAAATAGGATGGGATACTTTCAGAAAATAAAATTCAAATTTTTGAAGAGCATTGTAATATCCGGACTTCTACAAGCATATCATATGTTTCTATATGAAATTAGAAACAATGAAATTTCAACATTAAATTCAACACCTTTTGTTGCTATAAATGTTTTTACACCCAGACCGGCAGTAAAAATATCTTAAAATTTTTCTGAAAAATTATTATTTCATCTTAATTTTATACTTCAGAAACATGATTTGACAAAAACAAATAAACACAAAAAAACCACCAGAAATTTACATTTTCTGGTGGCTTCTTCCAACAAATAGAATAGCTAAGACTATTCTAAGATTGTAGATACGTTACCTGCACCTACTGTACGTCCGCCTTCACGAATAGAGAATTTTGTTCCTTCTTCAATCGCGATTGGCGCAATCAATTCAACTGTCATTTCAACATTATCTCCTGGCATTACCATTTCTACACCTTCTGGCAGTTGGATAATTCCAGTTACATCCGTTGTACGGAAATAGAATTGTGGACGATAATTTGAGAAGAACGGTGTATGACGTCCACCTTCTTCTTTAGATAAAACGTATACTTGTGCTTTAAATTTGGTATGTGGTTTTACGGAACCTGGTTGTGCCAATACTTGACCGCGTTGTACTTCGTCACGAGAAACACCACGAAGTAATGCACCGATATTGTCTCCAGCTTCTGCTTGATCCAATAATTTACGGAACATTTCTACACCTGTACATGTTGTAGATTTAGGCTCATCTGTTAAACCGATAATTTCAACAACGTCACCCACTTTTAAGATACCACGTTCTACACGACCTGTCGCAACTGTACCACGACCTGTAATAGAGAACACGTCTTCAACTGGCATCATAAATGGTTTATCCGTATCACGTTCTGGTGTTGGAATATAAGAATCAACAGCTTCCATCAACTCAATGATTTTATCTTCATATGCAGGATCGCCTTCAAGTGCTTTTAAAGCAGATCCACGAATAACTGGTACATCATCACCTGGGAAATCATATTCGCTTAATAGATCACGAACTTCCATTTCTACAAGTTCTAACAATTCTTCATCATCAACCATATCACATTTGTTTAAGAATACAACGATGTATGGTACACCAACTTGGCGAGATAAAAGAATGTGTTCACGTGTTTGCGCCATTGGACCATCAGTCGCAGCAATAACTAGAATTGCACCATCCATTTGTGCTGCACCTGTAATCATATTTTTTACATAGTCAGCATGTCCTGGACAGTCAACGTGTGCATAGTGACGATTTTCAGTTTCATACTCAACATGTGCAGTTGAAATGGTAATACCACGTTCTCTTTCTTCTGGAGCAGCATCGATTTGGTCGTATGCCATCGCAGCACCTTTACCACTGCGTTTTGCAAGAACTGTAGTAATCGCAGCTGTTAATGTTGTTTTACCATGGTCAACGTGTCCGATTGTACCGATATTCGCATGGGTTTTCGAGCGGTCAAATTTTTCTTTTGCCATTTGAAAAAATCCTCCTTAAATATACATTCAATTTAATTTTGTTTTATTATAGCGAATATATACACCGGATATATACTCGGCTAAATCTATTTTACATGATTTTTAATAAAAGGAAATTATTCCCCTTTATTTTTTTTGATAATTTGTTCGGAAATATTTTTTGGTACTTCTTCATAATGATCAAACACCATTGAATAGGTTCCACGACCTTGCGTATTGGAACGCAATGCAGTCGCATATCCAAACATTTCAGAAAGCGGAACCATTGCACGAACCACCTGTGCATTACCGCGTGCTTCCATTCCTTCTACACGTCCACGACGAGAAGTAATATCTCCCATAATATCACCAAGATACTCTTCTGGAATTACAACTTCCACTTTCATCATTGGCTCTAAAATCACTGGATTGGTTTGACTGACAGCATTTCTCAAAGCCAATGAAGCAGCCACTTTAAATGCCATTTCTGATGAATCGACATCGTGATAGGAACCAAATACAAGCGCCGCTTTAATATCAACAACCGGATATCCAGCAATCATCCCACGCTCCAGTGCATCTTTTAATCCAGCTTCAACAGCCGGAATATATTCACGTGGAACGACACCGCCAACAATTTTGTTTTCAAATACAAAACCGCCGCCTTCTTCATTCGGCTCAAATTCAATGACAACATGTCCATATTGTCCGCGTCCACCAGTTTGGCGTTGGAATTTTCCTTCCACTTTTGCAGGCTTACGGATGGTTTCACGATAAGATACTTGTGGCGCACCAACGTTTGCTTCAACTTTAAACTCTCGACGCATACGATCTACAATAATATCTAAGTGAAGCTCTCCCATACCACCAATGATCACTTCACCTGTCTCTTGATCAGTTCTTGCTTGGAATGTCGGATCCTCTTCTTGAAGTTTTTGCAAAGCGGTTGTCATCTTATCTTGATCCGCTTTTGATTTTGGCTCAACAGATAAATGAATCACTGGCTCAGGGAATTCCATAGATTCTAAAATGACTTGTGCTTTATCATCACATAAAGTATCTCCTGTTGTCGTATCTTTCAAACCAACTGCCGCTGCAATATCTCCAGCATATACAGCCGGAATTTCTTGACGGGAATTTGCATGCATTTGAAGAATACGACCCAAACGTTCACGCTTTCCTTTTGTTGAGTTCACCACATAAGTACCTGCTTCGGCAACACCCGAATACACACGGAAAAATGTTAGTTTTCCGACATATGGATCGGTCATAACTTTAAAGGCCAATGCAGAGAAAGGCTCATCATCGCTTGCTTTACGCTCTGTTGCCTCATCTGTATCTGGTAATGTTCCTTTAATCGCTGGAATATCCACAGGTGATGGTAAATAGTCTACAACAGCATCCAACAATAGCTGAACTCCTTTATTTTTAAAAGCTGAACCACAAATAACAGGGAAGAATTCTACAGAAATGGTTGCTTTACGAATCGCTGCTTTCAGCTCATCAATTCCAATTTCTTCTCCCTCTAAGTATTTTTCCATCAAATCTTCGTCAAAGTCAGCAAGTGCCTCAATTAAAGAACCGCGAAGCTCTTCTGCTTTTTCTTGATATTCAGCTGGGATTTCGCAAACTTCAATATCTGTGCCCAAATCATTTTGGTACTTATGGCATTTCATCGTAACCAAATCAATAATTGCACTAAATTCATCTTCTGCCCCAATATTTAATTGAATTGGATGGGCATTTGCTTGTAAACGATCATGCAATGTTCCAACAGAATACATAAAATCTGCACCGATTTTATCCATTTTATTGACGAATACAATACGTGGTACACCGTAAGTTGTAGCTTGACGCCACACAGTCTCGGTTTGCGGTTCTACACCAGATTGTGCATCCAAAACAGCTACCGCCCCATCCAATACACGTAAAGAACGTTCTACCTCGACAGTAAAATCTACGTGTCCAGGTGTATCAATAATGTTAATACGATGTCCGTTCCATTGGGCCGTTGTTGCAGCAGAAGTGATCGTAATCCCACGTTCTTGCTCTTGCTCCATCCAGTCCATTTGAGAAGCACCTTCATGTGTTTCACCAATTTTGTGAATACGACCTGTGTAATATAGGATACGCTCAGTCGCTGTTGTTTTCCCAGCATCAATATGTGCCATAATCCCAATATTACGAGTATTTTCTAATGAAAACTCTCTAGCCATGGTTTAATATGCTCCCTCCTATTTCTATCTGTTTTCATCGATAAATATCAATAGAAATTCTACCAACGATAGTGCGCAAATGCCTTATTGGCTTCTGCCATTTTATGTGTATCTTCACGCTTTTTAACTGCTGCGCCTGTGTTGTTGGCTGCATCAAGAATTTCATTTGCTAAGCGTTGTTCCATCGTCTTTTCTCCACGTAGACGAGAATAATTAACCAACCAACGTAATCCCAAAGTTAATCTTCTATCGGCACGTACTTCAACTGGAACTTGATAGTTTGCGCCCCCCACACGACGAGCACGCACTTCTAATACTGGCATAATATTCTTCAACGCTGTATCAAATACTTCCATCGGATCTTGACCGGAACGTTCTCTGATAATATCAAATGCATTATATAAAATTTTCTGCGCTGTTCCTCTTTTCCCATCAAGCATTAACTTATTAACAAGACGGGTTACCAATTTTGAATTGTAAATTGGATCTGGCAGAACATCTCTTTTTGTTACTGGACCTTTACGAGGCATTCGTAACTCCTCCTTTCATCGTTATAACACTCTCTTATTATTTTTTTGCAGGTTTTGGACGTTTTGCACCGTATTTTGAACGACCTTGCATGCGTTTATCCACACCAGCTGTATCTAAAGCACCACGCACAATATGATAACGTACCCCTGGTAAATCTTTTACCCGGCCACCACGAATTAATACAACACTATGCTCTTGTAGGTTATGTCCAATTCCTGGAATGTAAGCGGTAACCTCCATTCCATTTGTTAAACGTACACGTGCATATTTTCGCAATGCAGAGTTTGGTTTTTTCGGTGTCATGGTTCCGACACGCGTACATACTCCGCGTTTTTGAGGAGATGAAACGTCTGTTTGTACTTTTTTAAAGCTGTTGTAACCCTTATTTAAGGCTGGTGATTTCGATTTTCTAACTTTGCTTACGCGTCCTGCGCGTACCAATTGATTAATTGTAGGCATTTTTTTATCCTCCCTTCAGCATTTCTATGACCACAGTTCCAGGTGGTTCATTTTTTTGCAAAAAACAAGTTTTTGCAAAAGCAAAATCGCTTCTGCAAAAACAATTTTTCCATTTGTCTATAAACGAGAAGCATAAAATTCTCTTGACACAATGGTTATAATAACATTTTTAAAATCCGAGTGTCAACTGATTTTTTAATTATTTTCAACAAAAACTTCTTCTAGTACTTCCGAATTACTTTCTTTTATAATATTCACTTTACGATATCGATTCATTCCTGTTCCAGCAGGCACAAGCTTACCGATGATCACATTTTCTTTTAGTCCAAGCAATTCATCACGTTTTCCTTTGATTGCTGCATCCGTCAACACGCGTGTTGTTTCTTGGAAAGAAGCGGCTGACAAGAAAGAATCGGTTTCTAGGGAAGCCTTTGTAATTCCAAGTAGAACAGGACGACAAGTCGCAGGGCGATTGCCCGCTAAAATTACTTCTCGGTTCGCTTCTGTAAATTGGTGAATATCCATTAATGTACCTGGTAACACATCTGTATCTCCTGCATCAATAATACGAACTTTACGAAGCATTTGACGAACCATAACCTCAATATGCTTATCGCCAATTTCTACCCCTTGCATACGATATACTTTCTGTACCTCACGCAGCAAGTAATCCTGAACAGCCCCCACATTGCGAATCTTTAACAGTTCTTTTGGATCAATGGATCCCTCTGTCAATTCTTGTCCTCGAACAACAGTGTCCCCTTCTTGCACCTTCAAACGTGCACCGTAAGGCGCCGTATATACTCGAGATTCAACAGTACCTGTTACGGTAATCTCTTGTCGTTCTTTTCCTTCTTGTGCAATAGATATTTGACCTTCAATTTCGGAGATAATGGCTTGCCCTTTTGGGTTTCTTGCTTCAAACAGCTCTTGAATCCGCGGCAAACCTTGTGTAATATCATCTCCAGCAACCCCTCCAGTATGGAAAGTACGCATTGTCAACTGGGTACCTGGCTCCCCGATAGATTGAGCAGCTATAATTCCAACTGCCTCCCCTACTTCCACATCTGAACCCGTTGCCAAATTGCGGCCATAGCATTTTTTACATACACCATGACGGGTAATACAAGTAAAGGCCGAACGAATGGTTACTTCTTCAATTCCTGCATCTACAATTTCTTTTGCCTTATCTTCGGAAATCATTTCGTTGGCTTGAATCATTACTTCGCCTGTTTCTGGATTCCGAATATCTGTTCTTGCTATACGACCGACTAGACGGTCAAATAAAGATTCAATTACATCGCTGCCTTCTTGAATGGCTCGAACGACTAGACCTTTATCCGTTCCGCAATCATCCTCACGAACAATAACATCTTGCGCAACATCAACAAGCCGACGGGTCAAATAACCAGAGTCTGCCGTTTTTAATGCCGTATCAGCAAGACCTTTACGTGCACCATGTGTTGAAATAAAATACTCCAATACTGTTAAACCTTCACGGAATGAAGATTTAATCGGAAGTTCAATAATACGCCCTGATGGATTGGCCATCAAACCACGCATACCTGCAAGCTGTGTAAAGTTTGATGCATTCCCCCGTGCACCTGAATCGCTCATCATAAAAATCGGGTTGCGTGCATCCAATGATTTCATCAATTTCCCTTGAATTTCATCTTTAGCCGCTGACCAAACAGAGATCACACGCTCATATCTTTCTTCTTCAGTAATTAATCCTCGACGGAATTGTTTCATAACTGTATCGACCTTAGTTTGAGCCTCTTGTAAAATTTGGTCTTTTTCTGCTAATACAATAATATCACTGATACCAACTGTAATGCCTGCTTTGGTTGAGTACCGAAATCCTAAATCTTTCATACGATCTAGCATTTTTGATGTTTCTGTAATTTTGTAGCGTTTAAAAATCTCAGCAATAATATTTCCTAAATATTTTTTCGTAAACGGTTGATTCAGTGGCATATCAGAAATAAATTTCTTAATATCTATACCTTTGGGAATAAAGAAACGCTCTGGAGTAGACTTCTCCAAATTCTCCAATGTTGGCTCATTAATGTACGGGAATGATTTTGGCAAAATTTCATTGAAAATCAACTTCCCAACCGTTGTAACAAGCAACTGTTTACGCTGCTCATCTGTAAATCTTTCATTGTCTAACGAACCTGTATACACGGCAATTCTTGTATGCAAATGAACGTAACCATTCGCATAGGCAAGCAAAGCCTCATTGGTATCATTAAATACAGAACCTTCACCAATTGCACCCTTGGTTTCTAAAGTTAAATAGTAATTTCCAAGCACCATATCCTGTGATGGCGTAACAACTGGTTTTCCGTCCTTTGGATTCAAAATATTTTGTGCAGCAAGCATCAGTATCCGCGCTTCTGCCTGAGCCTCCGCAGAAAGTGGCACATGTACGGCCATCTGATCTCCATCAAAATCAGCATTATAAGCCGTACACACAAGCGGATGCAAACGAATGGCACGCCCTTCAACCAATGTCGGCTCAAACGCTTGAATACCTAGTCTATGCAGTGTCGGCGCACGGTTTAAAAGAACAGGATGCTCCTGAATCACATTTTCCAATACATCCCAAACTTCTGGTGTTGGCTTTTCAATTTTACGCTTTGCACTTTTAATGTTGTGTGCATATTGTTTTTCAACCAATTCCTTCATAACGAACGGTTTGAAAAGCTCCAATGCCATTTCCTTAGGCAAACCGCATTGGTACATTTTTAAATTTGGACCAACAACAATAACAGAACGTCCAGAATAATCTACACGCTTTCCTAATAAATTCTGACGGAACCGACCTTGTTTTCCCTTTAACATATGTGAAAGAGATTTGAGCGGACGATTGCCAGGACCTGTTACTGGACGACCTCGACGGCCATTATCTACCAATGCATCAACTGCCTCCTGCAACATACGCTTTTCATTTTGTACAATAATACTTGGCGCACCTAAGTCCAATAAACGCTTCAAACGGTTATTTCGGTTGATGACACGTCGGTACAAATCATTTAAATCAGATGTCGCAAATCGCCCGCCATCAAGTTGAACCATCGGACGAAGTTCTGGTGGGATAACAGGTAAGACATCTAGAACCATCCATGACGGATCATTGCCAGAGTTTCGGAACGATTCCAATACCTCCAGACGTTTAATGGCTCTTGTTCGGCGTTGCCCCTGCGCTTTTTTCAATTCTTCTTTTAATTCTGCAACCTCTTTTTTTAAGTTAATCTGGCTTAGAAGTTTTTTAACAGCCTCTGCACCCATACTCGCCTGAAAACTATTTCCATACTTTTCACGGTAAGCACGGTAATCTTTTTCAGAAAGCAATTGTTTTACTTCTAAACCTTCGTTACCCCCCGTATCTGTTACAACATAAGAGGCAAAATAAATAATTTCTTCTAAAGAACGTGGGGACATGTCCAAAACCAAGCCCATACGGCTAGGGATTCCTTTGAAATACCAAATATGCGAAACTGGGGCAGCCAGTTCAATATGCCCCATTCTCTCCCGACGAACTTTAGCCTTTGTAACTTCAACGCCACAACGATCACAAACAACACCTTTGTAGCGAACACGCTTATATTTGCCACAGTGACACTCCCAATCCTTTTGTGGTCCAAAAATGCGTTCACAAAATAAACCGTCTTTTTCTGGTTTTAATGTTCGATAATTAATGGTTTCCGGTTTTTTCACTTCACCATGAGACCAGGAACGGATTTTCTCTGGAGAAGCTAAGCCGATTTTCATATACTCAAAATTATTTACATCAATCAAAGGAGCACCCTCCCTTTCCATCACTCATACGATATTATTCATCCGTACTTTCTACTGCATCTTCCATCGCATTTTCTACTACTGCATCAAACTGAAATTTTGCAGCATTTTGTTGTTCCTCATCTTCATCAACATCCCGCATATCCACTTCTTCGTCATGATCATTCATAATCTTCACATCGAGTCCTAGACTTTGAAGCTCTTTAATCAAAACTTTAAAAGATTCCGGAACACCCGGTTCAGGGACATTGTCTCCCTTAACAATGGATTCATAGGTTTTCACACGACCGATTACATCATCGGATTTTATGGTTAAAATTTCCTGCAAAGTATAAGCTGCACCGTATGCCTCAAGTGCCCAAACCTCCATTTCTCCGAAACGTTGTCCACCAAATTGTGCCTTCCCACCAAGTGGCTGTTGTGTTACAAGAGAATATGGTCCGGTTGAACGAGCATGCAGCTTATCATCAACCATATGTGCAAGCTTGATCATATACATAATGCCAACAGATACCCGATTGTCAAATGGCTCACCGGTACGTCCGTCATAGAGAATGGTTTTGGCGTCTGATGCCATACCAGCTTCTTCCAACGTTTCTTGTACATCCTCTTCTGTTGCACCATCAAATACGGGCGAAGCAACATGTATGCCAAGCTGACGAGCTGCCATACCCAAATGAAGCTCCAACACCTGACCGATATTCATCCGTGATGGTACCCCAAGCGGATTTAACATAATATCAATCGGTGTGCCATCTGGTAAAAACGGCATATCTTCTTCTGGGAGAATACGAGAAATAACCCCCTTATTTCCGTGCCGTCCTGCCATTTTATCGCCTTCAGAAATTTTACGTTTTTGCACAATATATACACGAACCAACTGATTTACACCTGGCGGTAATTCATCTCCAGCATCACGAGTAAACACTTTGACATCCAAAATAATCCCGTTTCCTCCGTTTGGCACACGTAAAGAAGTATCCCTCACTTCTCGTGCCTTCTCTCCAAAAATGGCATATAAAAGACGCTCTTCAGCTGTCAGTTCCGTTACACCTTTTGGCGTGACTTTCCCAACCAACAAATCGCCATCCCGAACTTCAGCACCAATTCGAATAATTCCACGCTCGTCTAAGTTTTTCAAAGCATCTTCTCCGACATTCGGAATATCTCGGGTAATTTCCTCTGGTCCCAATTTGGTGTCACGAGCTTCTGATTCATATTCTTCAATATGAATGGATGTGTATACATCATCCTTAACAAGCCGTTCACTCATAATAATAGCATCCTCATAGTTATAACCATCCCATGTCATAAAGGCAACCATCACATTGCGTCCAAGTGCGAGCTCACCCATATCCATGGAAGAGCCATCCGCCAAAATCTCACCTTTTACCACACGGTCTCCAACCTTTACAATTGGACGCTGATTGTTACAAGTCCCATGATTGGATCGTGTAAATTTCTGCAAATTATATTTATCTAAATCGCCCTCTACTTCGCGTCCATCAATCAAAGATAAACGACGAACGGTAATATATCTGGCTTCTATTCTTTCAACAATTCCGTCATGCTTACAAATCACCGCTGCACCAGAATCTTTCGCTGCCACATACTCCATACCAGTCCCAACAATTGGTGCCTCCGGATTCATCAGTGGAACAGCTTGCCGCTGCATATTGGCACCCATCAGCGCACGGTTTGAATCATCGTTTTCCAAAAATGGAATACAAGCAGTAGCCGCAGACACGACCTGTTTGGGTGATACATCCATATAATCAATTTTCTCGCGTGCCATAACTGTATTTTCACCACGAAAACGAGAAACAACAAGCGGATCCAAAAATTCACCATTTTCTCCCAAACGTGCATTGGCCTGTGCGACCACATAATTATCTTCCTCATCGGCTGTCAGATAATCAATTTGCGATGTAACACAACCCGTTTCCGGATCAATCTTACGGTACGGTGTTTCAATGAAACCAAATCGGTTTACTTTGGCATAAGATGACAGAGAGTTAATCAAACCAATATTTGGACCTTCAGGTGTCTCAATCGGACACATACGTCCATAATGCGAATAGTGAACATCACGAACCTCAAAACCTGCGCGCTCACGTGTCAAACCGCCCGGACCTAGTGCAGACAAACGCCGTTTATGTGTCAACTCAGCCAACGGATTGGTCTGATCCATAAATTGCGATAACTGTGAACTGCCAAAAAATTCTTTAATAGATGCAATGACAGGACGGATATTAATTAATGCCTGTGGTGTAACCGCTGCGGTATCCTGAATAGACATCCGCTCCTTTACAACTCGTTCCATTCTTGATAAACCGATGCGAAATTGATTTTGCAACAGCTCTCCAACCGAGCGTAAACGGCGGTTTCCTAAGTGATCAATATCATCCGTGCGACCGACACCATGTAAAAGATTAAAAAAATAGCTGATCGAAGCAATAATATCTGCTGGTGTAACATGCTTGATTTCCCCGCCAATATTTGCATTTCCAATCACATGAAGGACTTTGTCAACTTCTCCGACATCTGAAGGCGCATAGATTTTAATTGATTGTAGCTTAACATCTTCATCCAGCACACCATCAACTGTTTTTAACGTAAAAGTTTCCAAATCGTCCTCTAAATAAGGCAAAATACGATCTAAAGTTCGACGATCCAAAACCGTTCCATCCTCTACTAAAACCTCTCCGGTTTCCGGATCAACCAATGTCTGTGCAATCCGTTGATTAAACAAACGGTTTTGAATATGAAGCTTTTTATTGATTTTATAACGCCCCACATTGGCTAGATCATATCGTTTCGGATCAAAAAACCTTGAATATAACAATGCACGTGCGTTTTCTGCTGTTGGTGGCTCACCTGGACGTAAACGCTCATAAATTTCAATCAATGCGCGATCTGCATTTTCAGAGTTATCCTTCTCCAATGTGTTACGCAAAAACTCATTATCTCCGAGCAATTGAATAATTTCTTCGTCAGATCCAAACCCCAATGCACGTAAAAGAACCGTTACAGGAAGCTTTCTCGTCCGATCAATTCGAACATACACAATATCTTTTGAATCTGTTTCATATTCCAGCCATGCACCACGATTTGGAATGACGGTTGCAGAATATCCTTTTTTCCCATTTTTATCGTGCTTCACATTAAAATATACGCTCGGTGAACGAACCAATTGAGATACAATGACACGCTCCGCTCCATTGATAATAAAGGTTCCGGTATCCGTCATTAACGGGAAATCCCCCATAAATACCTCTTGCTGCTTCACTTCTTCTGTTTCGTTTGTTCTTAAACGAACGGTCACACGAAGTGGCGCGGCATAGGTTACATCACGTTCTTTTGATTCCTCAACGGAATATTTTGGTTCACCCAAACTATAACCGACAAACTCTAATCGTAAGTTGCCAGAAAAATCCTCAATTGGTGAAATTTCACTGAACATTTCCTTCAAACCTTCATCTAAGAACCACTGATAAGATGAAGTTTGAATTTCGATTAGATTCGGTAATTCCAATACTTCGCTAATTCGAGCAAAACTTCTACGTTTCCGATGCCGCCCATACTGAACAGACTGTTTTGTCAATTCATTCACCCCTTAATTAATGAAACGATATATTTTTTTGACTTCTGAATTTACAAGAATGAAATGTATAAATTCACAAGACAAAAATAAAAAATGGTTGCTATCCTAATAGAAACCATATTTCATTTGCGATCAATCATTGTAATATTTTTCCCTTTTATTTGAAATTTTATACATAAAAAACCCAATCATATAAGCATTTTACAATACTATCACAAATCCTATATCCAGTCAATTATTTTTTTGCACAAATAATAAAATAACCTTTTTTCTTTGTTATGGTTTCTACAGTTTCAAACATTTGTTCCAACGCTTTAATTGTAGACGCTGCACCTTGTTTTTTCTGAATGACAATCCATAAAGAACCACCAATATTTAACACTTCTTCTGCTTCCCGATACATGCAAAAAATATTTTCTTTCCCAGTGCGAATCGGCGGATTTGACAAAATAATATCATATCTCTCATTTCGAACTGCTTCCAAACGGTTGCTTTTTATAGCTTGTGCGTTTTTTAGCTGGTTTAGCGCAATATTTTGTTGTGAAAGCAAAACAGCACGTGTATTGATATCAATCATATCCACAGTTAAATTTGGAAAAAAATAGGCAAAACAAATTCCAATTGGTCCATAGCCACAGCCAATATCTAACATTTTTTTTGCACTTGGATTTACAGATACAGTTTGAATTAAGAGCTGTGTCCCAAAATCAATTCCTCGTTTTGAGAACACACCCGCATCAGAAACAAAAGAAAATTCATGTCCGCGAAGCAAAGCTCGAAATAAAAACGGCTCACTTTTTGTTACAGGGACTTCACTGTAATAATGTTCATTCATTTTTTTCCTCCCTTTTCTTTGGTTAATCGCAATCTTTTACTTCTACAAACTGCGATTCATTTCGACAAAATATAATTTGATACCATAGATTTGGATCTACACATAAGTAAGCAATCTTTTCATTCTTTCATTCCAAACGATCTTTTGACAACATTATGATAAAACATATCATTGATTTTTCATATTTTACAAAAAAGGCGAAAAACCCGCATCATTCAACGATGCGGGTTCATGAAGAAGGCAAAATTATTTTACTTCTACGCCAGCGCCAACTTCCTCAAGTTTGCCTTTAACTTCTTCGGCTTCTTCTTTAGAAACACCTTCTTTTAACGGTTTTGGTGTATTGTCTACCAATTCTTTTGCTTCTTTTAAACCTAAGCCGGTAATTTCACGAACAACTTTAATAACTTTGATTTTTTGATCTCCAGCAGATGTCAATACAACATCGAATTCCGTTTTCTCTTCAGCTGCTCCACCAGCCGCTCCACCAGCCATTACAACAGGAGCAGCAGCAGTTACGCCGAATTCTTCTTCAATTGCTTTTACTAAATCATTTAATTCCAATACAGTCATCTCTTTGACTGCTTCAATAATTTGTTCTTTCGTCATTGATTCGTTCCTCCTAAAAGTTTTCTCATTTTTCAAATCAATTTTATATTCACGCTACGCAAATCTTATGCAGATTGCTCTTCTTTTTGATCAGCAACTGCCTTGGTTGCCAAAGCAAGATTACGGATCGGTGCTTGAAGCACACTAAGCAACATGGAAAGCAAACCTTCGCGGGATGGAAGATCCGCCAACGCTTGAACCTCTGCAAGCGTTGCGATATTTCCCTCAATAACGCCGGCTTTCAGTTCTAACGCTTCATTTCCTTTTGCAAACTCGTTTAAAATTTTTGCTGGAGCTACAACATCTTCATTGGAAAATGCAACTGCGACAGGTCCAACAAAATATTCTTTCAAATCGCCCAATCCAGCAGCATCTGCCGCACGACGTGTCAACGCATTTTTATATACTTTGAATTCAATACCCGCTTCACGAAGCTGGGTTCGCAATTTGGTTACTTGTTCAACATTTAATCCACGATAATCAACGATAATTGTAGATTTAGATGCTTGAAGCTTTTCTGTAATGGTTTCAACCATCGCTTGTTTTTGTTGAATAATTTTCTCATTTGCCATGTTTGTACACCTCCTTAGAATTTAAAATAATCGAGACAACGAAATAAAAAAACCTTGTGCCGTAAGCAGACACAAGGATACTCTGTTCTATATTTCAAATCAAGAACGTTCACCTCGGTAGGAAATTAAGCCATCATCTAGCACCTACTGTCTACGGATTATTTCTTATCAATTTATAATCAACAGCCCATATTATATCTAACATCATCTGAAATGTCAATCGACTGTATGTTTATTTCATTTATTACATGGAGCAAGACTATGCAATTGTTGATGGATCAACTTTAATACCCGGCCCCATTGTGGAAGTAACTGTAACGTTTTTCACATAGGTACCCTTTGCAGCAGCTGGCTTTACTTTTAACATGGTGTCATAAATCACAGCCAAGTTTTCTTTTAGCTTTGCTGCCTCAAAAGAAACTTTTCCAATTGGAACATGAATATTTCCTGCTTTATCTACACGATATTCTACCTTACCTGCTTTAATTTCATTTACAGCTTTGGCAACATCAAATGTAACCGTACCCGTTTTAGGGTTTGGCATTAAACCTTTGGGTCCCAATACACGCCCCAATTTACCAACCTCAGCCATCATATCTGGCGTTGCAACGATCACGTCAAAATCAAACCAACCTTGTTGAATTTTATTGATCATATCGGAATCGCCTACATAGTCAGCACCCGCTGCCTCTGCTTCCTTCGCTTTTTCACCTTTGGCAAATACCAATACACGTTGGACTTTACCTGTACCATGTGGTAATACAACCGCACCGCGAATGGCCTGATCTGCTTTTTTCGGATCTACACCTAAGCGAAAGGCAACTTCAACAGAAGCATCAAATTTTACTGTACTGGTTTCTTTAACCAATGCAACTGCTTCATCTGCTGAATATGCTTTTGATGATTCAACTTTTTTCGCAGCTTCTAAGTATTTTTTACCTCTTTTTGCCATTGTTTTATATCCTCCTTATGTGGTTTTAGCGGAATTTCCTCCCACGAAACAAAGGTTGCGAAAAATTCAAATCACAACCTTTAAAAATCCAGTGATTAGTCTTCAATTACAATGCCCATGCTTCTTGCAGTACCTTCAACCATACGCATGGCAGCTTCTACGCTGGCAGCATTCAGATCTTCCATTTTTGTTACAGCAATTTCACGTACTTTATCACGCTTCAAGGTTGCAACTTTTTTACTATTTGGTTCACCAGAACCTGACTCGATACCAGCAGCTTTCTTCAAAAGAACTGCAGCTGGAGGAGTTTTAGTAATGAAAGTGAAAGAACGATCTTCGTATACTGTAATTACGACCGGGATAATTAAGCCAGCTTGATCCGCTGTACGCGCATTAAACTCCTTACAAAATCCCATGATATTTACTCCTGCCTGACCCAACGCCGGTCCAACAGGTGGTGCCGGATTTGCCTTTCCTGCAGGAATTTGTAATTTTACAAGCTTCATTACTTTTTTCGCCACGAGACACACCTCCTCTATAAGTCCGTGATGTGGTACTAGGGTTTTGAACCCTCCCACTATCCATGTCTGAAATCCAGACAATCGGTTTTTGATGTCGTCAGAATACACTGACTCAAAAAGTCTATCATTTTTAAAAAACAATATCAAGTTTTTTCTAGAAAATAAGTAAAAATATCAACTGGATCCATGTAGCATCCCAATGGCTCTTAAAAACTATGCAAAAAAACTGCACCGATGCCTAACTTATATATCTTTTTGAATTTAGAGTCAATCAAACCTTTTCAACCTGAGAAAAATCCAGTTCAATTAAGGTCTCACGTCCAAACATATCTACTTCTACTTTTAATTTCATCTTCATCGGATCGATTCCTGTTACTTTGCCACTGAAATTTTTAAACGCACCGTCACGAACGCGAACGACCTCCTCCAATTCAAAATCAGTTTCAATTGGATGAACAGTCATTCCCATCATTTTCAACACAGATTCAATTTCTTCAGATAAAAGCGGCGTTGGTTTGGAACCATGACCAGATGATCCGACAAATCCCGTCACACCTGGCGTATTACGAACAACATACCAACTGTCATCAGTCATCACCAACTCAACCAAAACATAGCCTGGAAAAATTTTTTTTCGGTTTTCTTTTGTTTTTCCATTTTTTGTTTCCTGCTCGATTTCCTCAGGCACGACCACACGAAAAATTTTGTCTTGCATTCCCATTGATTCTACACGTTTTTCCAAGTTTGCTTTTACTTTATTTTCATACCCGGAGTAGGTATGAACGACATACCAATTTTTTTCCATCTTAATTTGGGACAAGCCCTTCCCTCCTAGTTTTTTAAATCCTGCATCCGTACATGAAAAAATCGTACAAACACATCTCTAATTTTTAACCAAAATAAAAAACCCGAAAACGGGTTTTCTCTTTTATCAACGCAAGTATTATATCATATTTTCCAAAAACGCAATAAAAAATTCAATCATTTTAAAACGAAATCAATCACCCTGGAAATCAAAATATCTGTAACAAAGAAAAACAACGAGAAGGCGACAATCGTTGTTAGAACAACAACCGTATAACGAAATAAATCTTTTCCTTTCGGCCAGCTCACTTTCTTCATTTCACGAGATACATCTTTTAAAAATCCAACGATTTTTCTCATTATTGTCCTCCACTCTTTATCTTAGATTAAAAAATAGTTATTTTATTTTTCAAAATGTATGGTGTGTGCCTAATAAGCTTTGTAAAATTTTTCTCTTTTGATGCTTATCTATACTACATAATTTATCGGCTTGATTTGATTGTTTAAGAAAAGTATTTTTTACACGCATTAACCCGGTCTTTGTTTTCCTTTCAAACAACTGCTTTTTCATTTTCTAAATGTAGCATAGCAAAAAAACCATGTCAACTTATGCAGACATGGTTCAATTCAAATACTTTAGTAAACTTGGATTGCTTCTTGTTGAATCGTTTTCTCAAGCTTCTTTTTGACTCGCTGCAAGGCATTGTCAATTGATTTGACATGGCGGTTTAAAATGCTAGAAATTTGCTGATAGGTTTGTCCATCCAAATACAAAGTTAAAGCGTTCTTCTCTAGGTCGCTTAACTCCTGCCTAATTTTCAACTCAATCCATTGGAAATCCTCTTGATGAATTAACATCTGTTCTGGATTTTTTATCTTTGTTTCTGGCAATACGTCAATTAAAGCAAAATCCGATTCATCATCAAACATTGGACGATCCAGCGATATATAAGAATTCAGCGGAATATGCTTTTGTCTCATGGAAGATTTTATCGCTGTAATGATCTGTCTTGTGATACATAAATCCGCAAAAGATTTAAAGCTCGTTTTTTTATCTAGGTCATAATCTCGAATCGCTTTATATAAGCCAATCATCCCTTCTTGAATAATGTCCTCCCGATCTCCCCCTGTCATATAATAAGAACGGGATTTCATACAAACAAAGTTCCGATATTTTTGCATAAGCTTGTCCAACGCTTCTGAATTTTGTGCTCGAATTTCCAAAAGTAGCTTGTAATCTTCCTCCTGATTTTCCATCCTACATCTTAACCTACACTCTCTCATCCCCATATCCCTCCATCTAATAAACTAAGTCTTAAAAAGATTATATAAGACTGAAAATTCCTAAGTCAATTAAATTTAGACTCCATTTTCCAACATAAATCGCTATTTTCTTCGACGAATTTCTTCAAAAATAGCACGAATTTCGCCAGAAATCGGGATATGATTTTGTGGTTTTTCTTTTTTCATTCTTTGCACACTTTCTTGAACCTGAACTTTTGCATTACGAATTTCTTGCAGCAGCTCAAAAGCTGGCTTTCGAAGCGCACCTTGTCCGAAAATTTGCCATTGTTGAACTGCATCAGAGGTTGCCACCCAAATTTTTCGCCCAAAACGTTTGTGCATGGCAACAAAACGCTCAATATATTCATCAGCCGTTTCATTTTCACGTGTAAAAACAATTTCAAGATCATGTCTTTTTTCACAGCTTTCCAGACCTCTGACATCATAAGCATCAAAGACAATGATTACACGACATTTGTAAATGGTGCCAAAACCAGTCAAATCTTCAACCAACAGCTCTCTTGCACGTTCCAAACTCTTTTTTTTGATTTCTTTTAAATGCCCCCATGCCCCAATCATGTTATAACCATCAACCAATAAAAATAATTCTTGCATGGTTATGCAAACGGGTACCTTTTTCGATAAATTTCATACAAAAATAAAGCAGCTGCTACGGAGGCATTTAACGATGTAACCTGTCCAACCATCGGCAAACGATAAATAAAGTCGCAACTTTTCGACACAATTCGACTGATACCTTTTCCTTCAGATCCAATAACCAGCGCCAAAGGAAAATTTGCTTCCAACTCCCGATAATCTCTAGAATTTTGCAAATCGGCGGCAATAATCCACAGTCCGGCATCTTTTAACACCTTTAACGTTTGTGCGATATTGGTTACACGAACAACCGGAACATGTTCGATTGCACCGGTGGAAGCCTTGGCAACAGTATGTGTCAAACCAACTGCCCGATGCTTTGGAATAATAATGCCATGGACACCAACGCAATCAGCTGTCCGCAAAATTGAACCCAAATTATGTGGATCCTCAATCTCATCCAAAATTAGGAAAAATGGCATTTCATTACGCTGCTCTGCTTGAAGGAATAAATCGTCCAATGTACTGTATTTATAAGCGGCAATCTGTGCAACGACACCTTGATGATTTTCAATTTTCATATCATCCAGCTTTCTCTTAGGAACACGCTGAATCAATATGTTCTTTTTCTTTGCCAATGAAACAATGGACTGAAGAGCAGACGGTTTCATACCATCTGCAACCCAAATTTTGTGAACAGATCGATCAGATTTTAAGGTTTCAATAACAGGATTCTTTCCTCCAATTAAGATATCAGGCATCTTATATTTCCTCCGATTCGATAATTTCTATAGCAGCTTGCATCAATTCCTCAAGCCGTGTATGTTGATCGTCCAAATACAAAAAACCGATGATTGCTTCAAAACCTGTCGCATTTCGGTACGTAACCACATCTGTATTTTTTGGAACGGTACCGCTCTTACTATTTCTGCCACGCTTAACCAGCTCAGCTTCTTCTTCACTGAAAAACTGTCTTTCTTGAAGAATACGCAAAACTTTCGCCTGTGCTTTGGCACTGACAAAGCTGATCGCTTTTCGATGCAAACCATTTGGCTTCATCTGTGGTTTTGTCATTAAATAATGACGAATAAACTGCTCATATACGGCATCCCCCATATAAGCTAACGCCAAGCCATTCATCAATTTCGGTTCCATATGGTATATGCCCATGCTTACCCTCGCTTCCAGCGTACGCCTTGAGCCGTATCTTCAATAATAATATTCATCGCCTTTAATTGATCACGAATTTCATCTGCCCGAGCAAAATCCCTTATGGATCTGGCTTTCTTACGCTCAGCAATTAAAGCCTCAACTTGTGCATCCAACATGCCTTCATTTTCCTCGTCCAAAATTAAACCAAGCACATCTGTAAACTCTGAAAATAAATCCAAAAAAGCTTGAATAACCTTTTGATTGGAATTTTCCTTTGCCAAATAAAGATTCGCATCCTTACCTAATTCAAATAAAACCGTAATTGCATTGGCTGTATTAAAATCATCATCCATAACTGTTTGGAACTCAATACGATGTGCATCCAGCTTCTCTGTCCATTCTGTTATTTCCTCGTCCAAATTAGCCGTAACCTGCAAGCGATGTTTCAAATTGGAAACTGTTGATTGTAACCGATCAAACGCCCGTTTTGCCAGATCCAACTGCTCTTTACTGTAATTAATCGGATTGCGATAGTGAACCTGCAGCATAAAAAAACGTAAAAGCTGTGGCGATATTTCCCGAATAATATCGTGTACTGTAATAAAGTTACCAAGAGATTTTGACATTTTCTCATTGTCAATATTAATATATCCATTATGCATCCAATAGTTGGCAAACGGTTTACCAGTTAACGCTTCTGACTGTGCAATTTCATTTTCATGATGTGGAAACGACAAGTCTTGCCCACCAGCATGAATATCAATTGTATCACCCAAATATTTTTTCACCATAGCTGAACACTCAATATGCCAACCTGGGCGACCATTTCCCCATGGGCTCTCCCAATAAATTTCATCTGGCTTTGCCTTTTTCCAAAGTGCAAAGTCAAGCGCATCCTCTTTCTTTTCATCCACGTCAATGCGTGCACCAACATTTAATTCATCAATAGACTGCTTGGAAAGCTTGCCATATGTTTCAAATTTTCTCGTCCGATAGTATACATCACCCTCAGATTCATAGGCATAACCTTTTTCTATAAGTGCTGCAATAAACGCAATAATTTCTGTCATATTCTCTGTTACACGCGGATGCAAGTTGGCACGCTTACAGCCCAATGCTTGAATATCTGAAAAATATGCTGCAATAAAGCGCTCAGCAAGTTCAGGTACACGCTCACCCAACGTTTTGGAAGCATGAATCAACTTATCATCCACATCTGTGAAATTGGAAACATAATTCACTTGATAACCCCGATATTCCAAGTACCTGCGCACCATATCAAACACAATGGCTGGACGGGCATTTCCGATATGAATATAGTTATAAACGGTCGGACCACATACATACATTGAAACCTTACCTTCTTCAAGCGGCCGAAATATTTCTTTTTTTCTAGTTAACGTATTATAAATTTTTATGGTCATAGGTCTGACTCTCCTTTATTTGCTTAATTTGTTCTTCGATGGTTTGGAGTTGCTTTTTCAATTTACAAATTTCATCCTCCACTGGGTCGGGTAAATTACACTGATTCCAATCTCGCTTCACTTTTTTCCCATTTTGTACTACAACGCGCCCCGGTATGCCAACAACAGTAGAATAAGCTGGAACATCATGCAACACAACAGAGTTCGCTCCAATTTTGGCATGCTCCCCAACAGAAATATTGCCTAAAACTTTAGACCCCGAAGCAATCAATACATTATCTCCGATGGTCGGATGACGCTTGCCTTTTTCTTTTCCTGTTCCACCGAGTGTAACACCTTGATATAAGGTTACACCATCCCCGATAATACAGGTTTCCCCGATCACTACCCCCATACCATGATCAATAAAAAACCTTCTTCCAATTTGCGCTCCTGGATGAATTTCAATTCCTGTTATCAATCGGCTCGCCTGGCTAATTAGTCTGGATATATAATACCATTTACGTTTATATAGAGCATGTGCAATTCGATGATGCCATAATGCATGCAGACCAGAATAAGTTGTAATGACTTCAAAACGGTTTCGTGCCGCTGGATCCTGATCGAGAATGGTATCAACATCCTCCTTCATTCTTTTCCATATACCCAAGTACGCCTCCCCCTTATTTTTCAAAAATAAAAAAATCCCCATGCCGAAAACAATCCGACACAGAGACGCACAGTTCAAATACGTGGTTCCACTCTGTTTAAAAAGGCAAATCTCACACCTTTTTCACTCATTTTTTGTTATCGATGTTTTAAACAACACCGCTCCTTGCTACTACCAAATACTTTGGGTTCACAAAAAGGCGAAAAGGGGCATTCACATCTGCTTTTTAAAGTGCATCTCAGCATTCGCACTCTCTCTGCATAAAAAACAAATCTTACTTTTCCTTTTTACCGCATCTATAAAATTTTCATGTATCATATCCTATGCTAAAAGCAGACAAAACGTACACCAACCAAGGATCCAATTAATGTTCATTTTAAGCTGGATGAAAGACGAGCAAGGATTTTTTCTCTGCCCAATAGTGCAATGGAAATCGGTAAATCCCGACCATGCATACAGCCAGTTGTTGCAACACGAATTGGCATAAACAGATTTTTTCCTTTATGGCCAGTTTCTTTTTGCGTCGCTTGAATGGCTGCTTGAATACGATCCGCTGTAAATTCTGCTTCAGACAATAGTTCCAGCTTAGATTGAAACACTCTCAGCATATCTGGCACATGTTCAGCGGCAAGCACCACCTTTTGCTCAGCATTCAAGATTATTTCATCAACAAAAAACATTTCGGATAAATGAACAATTTCTGCACCATAGCTCATTTGTTCCTGATACAATGCAATGACCTGACGTGCCCAATTCATCTCGGCATCCGTCATTTTCTCAGGCAGTCTTCCAGCTTGAATCAAATGTGGCAATGACACCTCGACAACCATATCCAAAGACGCTGCCTTCATATAGCGATTGTTGATATACGCCAGCTTCTGTTTATCAAACATAGATGGCGATTTAGACAAGCGTGTTGGATCAAACTGCTGAATCAATTCTTCTTTTGAAAAAATTTCTTCCTCCCCTTCCGGAGACCAACCAAGCAGAGCAATAAAATTAAACATTGCTTCTGGAAGATAGCCCAAATCCTTATATTGAGAAATAAACTGCAAAACCGATTCATCACGTTTAGATAACTTTTTGCGCTGCTCATTCACAATTAAAGTCATATGACCAAACTGCGGCATTTCCCAACTGAACATTTCATAAAGCATTTGTTGCTTTGGTGTATTCGTTAAATGTTCCTCTCCACGGAACACATGAGATATTTCCATCAAATGATCATCAATGACAACCGCATAATTATAAGTTGGGATACCGTTTGCCTTCATAATAACCCAATCGCCAATATCCTTTGAATCAAAAGATACCAAACCACGCACTAAATCGGTAAATGCAAAGGTTTTATTTTCTGGCACCTTTAGACGAATCGTGTATGGAAGTCCCTGTTTTATTTTTTCATCCTGTTCTTCCTTTGTCAGATGTCGACAAGTACCTGTATACTGCACAAAGGATTCCCCTGCTGCCATTTGCACTTCACGCTCTTTTTGCAACTTTTTTTCTGAACAAAAACATCTATAGGCATGACCTCTTTCTAAAAGTTCAGCAGCATATTTTCGATAAATATCCAAACGTTCGGTTTGACGATATGGGCCATAGTCTCCTTCTTTATCAATTGATTCATCTGGATGAATTCCAAGCCAGTTTAAATAATAAAACTGAGACTCTATCCCTCCTTCGATATTCCGTTCTAAATCGGTATCTTCAATCCGAACAATAAAATCCCCATTATAATGTTTTGCATATAAATAGTTAAACAAAGCGGTGCGGGCATTGCCAATATGTAAGTGTCCGGTCGGACTTGGCGCATAACGCACCCGAACTTTTTTTGTCATGAATCTCTTTCACCTTTTTCTGCCAAATTTATACTTGTATATTAGTTTATCCGTTTTTTACTGCTTTTTCAACAATACAATAGCCTGCGCAGCAATTCCTTCCTCCCGCCCGGTAAAACCAAGCTTTTCAGTTGTTGTTGCCTTCACATTTACACAATCCTGTGGACAATTTAGTAAATGGGCAATCTTTTCTGTAATTTGCGAAATATATGGTGCCATTTTTGGACGTTCTGCCATAACTACACAGTCTAAATTATTGATAATATATCCGCGTGCAGCAGCCATCTTCCATACTTCCTGCAATAAAATTTTGGAATCGGCGTCTTTAAAAGTCACATCTGTATCCGGAAAGTGCCGACCGATGTCACCCAGTGCCAACGCACCCAAAATGGCATCTGAAATGGCGTGCAACAGCACATCTGCATCGGAGTGTCCCAATAGCCCTTTTTCAAAAGGAATCTCCACCCCTCCAATTATGCATGGACGGTTTTCTGCTAATTGATGTACATCAAATCCTTGTCCAATTTTAAACATAGAATCTCTCCTATTCTTCGACTCAAAAAAATTCAAACAGGTATCTGGTTCGCGACTTTTCGCCAAAATTTTCTCGGCAATGTCCAAATCCTCCTCTGTTGTAATCTTAATATTGTCATAATCTCCATCGATATATTGGACTTCTTTACCGAAATACTCTATCAAGCTGGCATCATCTGTACCTAGAAATTGATTTTCTACTGCAAATGCATAGGCATCCAACAACAACTCAACGCAAAAAGCTTGTGGTGTCTGTGCCGCAGCAAGCTGCTCACGTGGAAGCGTGCCGACAACCATTTGCGCTTCACTGACCAATTTAATCGTATCTTTTACTTTTACAGCTGGTATAACACCTTTGCTTCCATATGCCAAAGCAGCACATAAATCATTTAAAATTTTCTCTTGTACAAACGGACGGGCACCGTCATGTACCATCACATAACGTGCTTTTCCAATATATTGCAGACCGTTATAAATACTGTCCTGACGCTCTTTACCACCGCAAACGATATGAGTCACCTTTTGAAACCTATAATCCTTTACCAATCTCTTTGTCTTTTCCATATCATTGGGATGCACGACAACAATAATTTCTTGACATAAAGTATGCGCCTCAAAATGTCTTAATGTCCACGACAAAACAGGATGTCCACCGATCTCGATAAACTGCTTGTTGACAGATCGCTTCATCCGCTTTCCCTGTCCAGCCGCCGGGATAACAACTGTATATGGATTTAAAGTCATCTTTCTTTCCCACCTGCACTTTTTTTTCTGTTCACTTTACTCACCAAATGCCACGCGAATGGCATCCTGAATTGTATCGACCCCAATTAGTTGTAAGGCACCCGAGAATGATAAGCCGGAAAGATTTCTTTTAGGTAAAATCATCCGACAAAATCCCAATTTCTCTGTTTCATGAATCCGCTGCTCAACTCTAGACACTCGGCGCACTTCTCCAGTCAAACCAACCTCACCAACAAATACATCTGATGCACGCAGTGGCTGATCTTTGTAACTAGATACAATACTGAGCGCTGTACCCAAATCGACTGCTGGTTCATCCAACTTTACACCGCCAGCAACTTTTACATAGGCATCTTGATTTTGTAAAAATAGACCAGCTCTCTTCTCCAATACAGCCATAATCAATGCCACACGATTATGATCAATACCGGTTGTCATTCTTCTCGGATTGCCATAACAAGCTGGGGAAATCAACGATTGCAATTCAACCAACATTGGGCGTGTTCCTTCAATAGAAGCCACAACAACGGAACCAGTTGCACCTTGAGAACGTTCTTCTAAAAAAACTTCAGATGGATTTAAAACCTCAACCAACCCGCCCTCTTTCATATCAAAAATGCCCAACTCATTTGTTGAACCGAAACGGTTTTTCACTGCACGCAAAATTCGATACGTATGATGACGCTCTCCTTCAAAATATAGTACCGTATCTACCATATGCTCAAGCATTCTTGGTCCTGCAATGGCTCCCTCTTTTGTAACATGTCCAACAATAAAAACAGAAATTTCTTTGGACTTTGCCAGCTTCATAATTTCTCCAGTTGATTCCCGAACCTGAGAAACACTACCAGGCGCACTTGTAATATGCTCCAAATGAAAAGTTTGAATCGAGTCCATAATGACCAGCTCTGGGCGCAGCACTTCTACATGTTCTGCAATCGCTTCCAGACGTGTTTCAGGTAAAATATAGAGCATTTGCTCATGGATATTTAAACGGCTTGCACGCAACTTAATTTGACGTGCTGACTCTTCACCAGTTACATACAAAACTTTTTTTCCCTGTTTGCTTAAATCAGCAGAAACTTGCAAAAGTAAGGTTGATTTTCCAATCCCAGGATCACCACCAATTAAAACCAGTGATCCTTTTACAATTCCACCGCCCAATACACGATTAAACTCTGGAAAAGACGTTAGCATACGCGCCTCATCCTTTGCATCAATCATCGGAAGCGACCTTGGCTTAACCCGCTGCTGTGAAGCTTCAGAAAGAAGTGTTGGGCGTTTGGACTTTCCGATCATCATCACTTCTTCAACCATCGTGTTCCAACTTTGACAGCCTGGGCACTTGCCCATCCACTTTGGTGATTCATACCCACATGTCGTACAAGCAAATTTTGTTTTTTTCTTCACGAAATCACAAACCTTTTATGTAATTATTTTCCTTCATCTTATCACACATAAATATAAAAAGAGAATTGTCTTCACCGAAAAACACAGAAATTATGTTTCCTGAAATTATTTTACCAAAAAAGCATTTTTTCTGATTCATAAAAAACTGACCAAAACCCGCTTTAGATCGCCAAAAAAAGCTTAACTGCCATCAGTCCCTTTAACCAAGTTAAACTTGATTACACAAAGATATGGCACATAAATCCAAGATCTCCTTAACTATCCCAACTTTTCAATCCATTTCATTTTTAAGATTTCCTTACGTGATATTTTGAAAGGTTTACTATGTGCAAAAAAACACTTGGATTTCTACAATCCCTTTTCACTTTGCATAAAGCGTACGATTAGAACCATTGGAAAATTTGGACAAACCAAAGTGCATTTTTTCTTTATCATCAAAAATTTCTTTGATATAAACACCTAAAAGCTCATCATTGGAGAAACACTCAGAGCATCACACAAAACCCTCATCATAAATCAGAAAAAAATCGCATACAATCTTCGAACAATTAAACGGACATTTTATAATTCAAGTGATATTTCACTTGCTGAAAAAGACCCATTTTGATTGAGTTTTTTTCAATTTCTTTACCTAAAAACAATCCACATTTTACTTCATTCCTAATGAACCAAAGCCAAAAACTATGTAAAAATTTAAAAATCAATTTTCCTAACGGTTTATGTCATACTTTAGCATGAATCCACTTGAAAAATAACTTTCTTTGTTTATACTTATTTTTCTGAATTTTACGCTTCGAAGAGAAATCTTTACAATAACCTTTAACCGCGGAAATTGAACGAGTTGTGCACAATTCACAGAGGAGTTATTAATATTGAATTTCCAATCAAAAAATTGTGCAAAAAACTTTGAAATGGTACTGAAAAAATACACACCAATGATTTACAAAATTATGGCACAGCTTCACATTCGCCAAAACACAGAAGATTTCTTCTCTGAGGGAATATGTGCATTATACGAAGCCTATTTAAAATACGAAAAGGAAAAAGGCGATTTCTCACCATACGCTTATGCAAACATCCGTGGACGATTGCTGAATTTGATTCAAAAAGAAGAGCGGATGATGCCAAAAGAAAAAATTACTGCTTTAGAGTTCTGCCCTCAAAACATACAGGCTATCAGTCCAAACCTTGATATTCGCCTGTTTATTCAAAATGTTTATGCATCTCTAAGTCCCACTGAGCAAAAACTATTTACACTTGTATTTTTAGCAGATCTGCCACTCATTCGGGCGATCTCTCATCCAGAGCTTCAGCTTTCTTATCGCCAGGGAAAATATATGCTTAAGAAAATTCGTCAGATCTTTCAGGAAAGCTGGATAGAAAAAACAGATGATCTACCATAAAAATAATTTAAAATATCTAAACTACTTTGTAAAAAAAATACAAATTGACAGATTGAAACAACCTCCATTTTAGGGACAAAAAAGAAGCAGATGACAAAATAAGAAAAACCAACAAATTTTTCTTTAAAGAAAAGCACAAAAAACAGAAGACACAGGGAATTGGACTATAGAAAAATACCATTTAAGACAAAATATTTTATGCGATAAGTGCCTGATTTAAAACCATTTTTGAAGCTTGTACATGAGAAAATACACATATCAGTGATGAAAAGAAAATTTATTAAGACCAATATTTTGTGATAAATTTATCTAAACAAAGTAAACCAAATGAGAAAAACCCATTTTTAATTTTTATCCCAAACTCTTTTTATTTTGTAACCCGACAAAAACATGATCAACTATGAATAGACTCTTAAAGAAGATGCAAAAAGATGAAACAAAAATATTTCGTCTATATAAAAATCCGAACAATCATGTGGATTTTCAAATGTAAGTTCACATCAGTTCGGATTTTTTACTTTGCAGATTGCTTTATTCAAAACAGCGATCTATAAAAATACAATATTTCGTTTTGTTTCAGCTTTATACCTTCTAGCATACATTTATAATTCCATAATAATTTTCCCCTCTTTTGCCGTTAAAGTAATCAACTGATTTTTCGGTAAATTTCTTTGCAACAGTTCCTCAGACAAACGATCCTCGATATTTCTCTGAATGGAACGACGAAGCGGGCGTGCACCGTATTCCGAATCATATCCATCTTCGATAATAACATCCAACGCCCCATCTGTGACCTGGATGAGATAGCCGTTTTCCTTTAAGCGATTTGTCACATCTTGAACCATAAGTTTGGCAATTTCTTTCATATGCTTCTTTTCCAATGAATGGAAAACAATGATCTCATCCAAACGGTTTAAAAATTCTGGACGAAATGCACGTTTGAGTTCATCCATTACCTTTTCTTTCATTTCTTTATAATTATTTTCTTCTGTCTCCACATTAAATCCAAGTGTGCGGCTTTTCTTAATGGTACTTGCACCTACATTAGAGGTCATAATTAAAATGGTATTTCTAAAGTCCACTGTACGACCTTTAGAATCCGTGAGACGTCCATCCTCTAAAACTTGCAAAAGCAAATTAAAAACATCTGGATGAGCTTTTTCAATTTCATCCAATAAAACAACAGAATACGGCTTACGACGAACCTTCTCAGTCAACTGTCCGCCCTCATCGTGCCCGATATAACCTGGAGGTGAACCAATCATTCGGGAAGTGGAATGCTTCTCCATATATTCAGACATATCAATGCGAATCATCGCATCTTCTTCACCAAACATCGTCTCAGCAAGTGCACGTGCCAATTCTGTTTTTCCGACACCAGTTGGACCAAGAAAAATAAACGAACCGATTGGACGTTTCGGGTCCTTTAATCCAGCTCTGGCTCGACGCACTGCTTTGGAGATTACTGTAACAGCCTCATCCTGACCAATCACGCGTTCATGCAGACTGCTTTCTAATCGAAGCAGCTTTTCACTTTCTTGCTCTGTCAATTTTGCTACTGGTATTCCTGTCCAAATCGATACAACCATCGCAACATCTTCTAAAGTAATTTCTGTATTTTCAATTCCTTGTTTTTCTTTCCATTGACGCTTTGTTTCCTCCAAACTTTCACGCAGCTTTTGCTCCTGATCACGAAGGGCAGCTGCCTTTTCAAATTCCTGGCTTTGAACCGCTGCATCCTTTTCTTTTTTCACTGTATCTAAATCCGCTTCCAATTTTTTCAGCTCTGGCGGTGTTGTAAAAGAACGGAGACGGACTTTGGAGCATGCTTCATCAACCACATCAATTGCCTTATCTGGTAAAAAACGATCTGAAATATAACGGCTGGAAAGCTTTACAGCCCCTTCAATCACTTCATCTGGAATTTTCACACGGTGATGCGCTTCATAACGATCCCGTAACCCTTTAATAATTTCAACTGTTTCTTCCATGGACGGTTCATCCACTTGAATCGGCTGAAAGCGTCGCTCAAGAGCCTCATCTTTTTCAATATATTTTCGATATTCATCCAAAGTTGTAGCACCGATACACTGAATCTCCCCGCGTGACAATGCTGGTTTTAAAATATTAGAAGCATCAATGGCACCTTCTGCTCCACCAGCTCCGATTAACGTGTGCAGCTCATCAATAAATAAAATAACATTGCCTGCCTGACGAATTTCGTCCATTACCTTTTTTAAACGATCTTCAAATTCACCACGGTATTTTGTCCCAGCAACAACAGATCCCATATCCAGACTCATGACACGCTTATGCTTTAAAGTCTCTGGTACCTCATTGCTGACAATTTGTTGTGCCAACCCTTCAGCAATCGCCGTTTTCCCAACGCCTGGCTCTCCGATTAAGACCGGATTGTTCTTCATACGGCGGCTTAACACCTCAATTACACGCTGAATTTCCTTAGCACGACCAATGACCGGATCCAACCGATCCTCTTTTGCCACCTGCGTCAAATCACGCGCCAAGCTATCTAAAGTCGGAGTCGCTGCTGCCTTATGGGAAGCTGTACCACTGGATGTAGCACTTTCATTATTTCCAAGCAATTTGACAACCTGCTGACGTGCTTTGTTTAAACTAACACCCAAATTATTTAAAACACGTGCTGCAATTCCTTCTCCTTCTCGAATTAACCCCAATAAAATATGCTCCGTTCCAACATAAGAATGACCTAGCTTTCTGGCTTCATCCATAGACAGTTCAATTACTTTTTTCGCACGCGGCGTATAATAAATCGGACCTTCAATCTTTTCACCAGTAAAAATTAATCCTTTAATCTCTGTTTCTACCTTATCTACATTTAAGTCCAATTCATATAAAGCTTTGGCCGCGATGCCTTCTCCTTCACGTAATAACCCAAGCAAAATATGCTCCGTTCCAATATTATTATGACCCAAATTTGCTGCTTCTTCTTGTGCAAGCGCCAAAACCTTTTGCGCACGCTCAGTAAATCTACCATGCATCATTGTATTGATTATCCTCCTTCAATATAAAACTTATGCTAAATATTTTCTTAATAAATTCGCTCTGGCTACTTCTCTTTCGTTAATGTCTAAACTTTTTCCTGCATATACTTGCAAAAATCCAGGCTGAATCCATGTGAATAGCTGACGGATTTGTTGAATGGACATCCCCTCAATAAATCCCAAATATATGCCCAGTAAAATATCGGATAAACGCTCCGCTGCTTCTTTAGATTGCATTAAAATAGCGTATTTCAACGTACCAAGTGAACGAAAAATCCGATCTTCAAGCATAAAACGAGCATGAGTCATCAAATGATCCCGAGCATGTCTTTCCTGTTCTACAATTTTCTCTGTAATTTTTGTTAACTCATCAACCATTTCCGATTCTGTTTTTCCCAGTGTCACCTGATTAGACAATTGAAATAAATGTCCCAAAGCTGTGGTACCTTCTCCATAAATTCCTCGGACAACAAACCCAAGCCGATTCAATGTATGCACCGTTGGATCCATCTGTTTTGTCATAACAAGCCCTGGTAAATGCAACATGACCGAGCATCTTAATCCCGTACCAACATTGGTTGGACAAGACGTTAAATAACCAAAATTCTCATCAAAGGCATAATCTAATTGGGTTTCCAACCAATCATCCATTTGATTTGCCAATTCATAAGCACGAGCAATTTGTATCCCAGTGAACATACTCTGGATCCTCAAGTGATCCTCTTCATGAATCATAATACTCAGTTGTTCATCTGAAGAAATTAATACAGAACTTCCAGGCGTTTTTGTAAGAAGCGGGCTTACCAAATGCTTTTCCACCAGTACACTTTTTTGTAAATCAGTTAATTCATCCATATGAAACATATGCATCACGCGATCGGTACAAAACGTTTTTTCGTTAAATTTATCTGCCATTTTTTGTGTAATTTCTTGTTTCATCTCTATGGACAGCGCTTTAGGAAAGGTATACCGTTGTAAATTTCTTGCCAAACGGACTCGACTGCTTAAGACAATATCATCAAACGGACCTTGCTCATGCATCCATGGACTGAAAGGCTCTTGAAAAATCGTTAAATCATTCATCAGATCCGCCCCCTTTTGATATACAACGTTTCTCCAATGCACGAATTTCATCTCGAATTCTTGCAGCTTCTTCAAAATTCTCAATGGCAATCATTTCTTTTAAATGTAATTTAAGTGTAGCAAGTTGCTGGCGAATAATCATGTTTTCGCCACCTCGTTTTGGAATTTTTCCAACATGCCTTTTGTTTTTATTATGCAGCTTTTCAAATAATGGATATAAAGCTTCTTCAAAAGTCACATAGCAGTCTGGACATTGAAACTTCCCTTGCTTTAAAAATTGTCCGTAAGAAAGACCACAAGACGGACAAACTGCAGTCGAAGGCTCAGCTTCACCTACCATATGCTGAGCATCACTTAGCAAGAGTCCCGCAATAAATTGCTGGAGTGGAGCTGGCAAAACAAATTGATCCATAGACATAAATAAATCCCCTTTTTCTTTTGCACAAATCGGACAAAGATGTGTCTCAACCTTCATTCCATTAACAATATTGGTATAATGAATCGTTGCTTCTTTTTCATTGCATTTTTGGCATAACATATCTTCACCTGCTTTCATTTTTATCCATAAAAACTTATTAATATAAGCTTTTTAAAAGAATCCGCAATAAACGCGCACGCAGCATAGATTCCTGTTCAGCCGATTCAAACAGCAACACATCCGAACGCATCATTTGTATCATCATTTTAGCTTCCCGTTCTGTAATACATTTATTCTCAAGCAGTTGAACAATAAAGTCCTGTGCTTGCGCCTGTGTAATATGATCAGATATATTGGACAAAATTTGTTCCATCGTTTCATATGCATCCATGTAACCAATTTTCTGAATTCGAATATATCCACCTCCACCACGTTTGCTTTCCACAATATATCCACGTTCAAAGGTAAACTTTGTCTTCATAACATAGTTGACTTGTGAAGGAACACAAGAAAATTTTTTTGCCAGCTCACTTCGTTTGATTTCAATTGTGTCGGTATCCAGTTGTTTAAACACTCCCTTTAAATAAGATTCAATAATTTCCGTCATATTCATCATTTCACCGCCCAACTCAGTTTGACTAAATTTGACTATAACTATATTATACACATTTTATAGAAATCTAAACATTTTTTTGCACAAAAAATAAATTTTTCAGCATACCCACTTATCATATTGTAAAATAAATGTTACATTGTAGTAGAAACAAATTTTTTAAGGGGGAAGAAACATGCAAAAAAAACAAAAAGAACTAAATATGGAGGGGCTATTAAAAGCAAATCTATATATTACACTAAGTGCCCTTGTACTCTTTGCCCTTCTGCAAATATTTTTTGGTCAATTTCTGATTGCAATTGTTACACTTGCCTTAGGTGGTCTACTTTTTTTGATACAAACCGGGCTAAAAAATGCCATTTCATTTGAAAATCGAGCCATTGTCGTATCTATTATGCAAGTTATTATAATATTTGCAATTTCCTTTGCCAAAGGAACCGTAGGAGAAGTATTTACCTTATTCCTCGCTTCAAGCATTGTATCTGCATTTTACTTTCAAAGAAAGATTGTTATATTCAACCAAATTGCTATAAATCTTTTTTTGCTTATCTCACTTTTCTTTTTTAGAGAGACTGCCTACAACGATTTGGGATTAGAAGCCATTCTCAAAGGAATTATATCCGTAAATATCGGAATTACATTTGTTTACTTTGTTATGCGCTGGGCAAATATTTTTATGGGCAATGCAAAAGAAAATATGGCAATCGCGGAAGAAAAGGCAAAGGAAGCCAGTATCTTGATGCATGAAATTGAAAAGAAAATGGAGGAAGGAAACAATCTCGTTGCTACACAAAAAGATATGATTCGTGATATTCAGCAAACAGCGAAAAAGGTCGATAACTATTCTGAACATATGCTACAAATTTCCCAACAATTGGATGATGGTTCAAAAGCACAGAACGAAGCTGTTGATGCATTGGCTGCACATGTCCAGGAAGTCACTCAACAAATGAAAGTAACCTCAGACACTGCCGAAGAAGCGAAAAAACTTTCCCATCTTGCAGGTGAAAAACTCAAATTTGGAAATACCGAATTACAAGAAATGTTAGTTGCAATTGGACAAATTCAAAACACTTCACAAAAAATCAATGAAATTATTGGAACGATCAATGAAATTTCATTCCAAACCAATATTTTGGCTTTAAATGCAGCCGTTGAAGCAGCTCGTGCGGGCGATGCTGGAAAAGGGTTTGCAGTTGTTGCAAGCGAAGTTAGAAAACTGTCAACTCAAACAACAGACGCTGCAAATTTGACTGCTACGTTGATCCAAGACACAGTTAAATCTATTCAACAAGGGACACAAATTGCTAAAGATACAGCTGAAACACTACAAGATGCAATGAATAGTTCACAAAAAAGTATACAAAAAATGGATGAAATTTCCACACTTTCTGGTAAACAAGTTGCATTTATTTCTCAAATGTCAAAAAATATGGATCAAATTACAAATGTCATCGGGAAAAATGCACAAGTTGCAACTGAAAGTACAAATGTTTCCACAAGTCTTGCAAAAGAAGTGAAAGAAATGGAAAGAATTATTGGACAGGTTGCAACTTCATAACTGGAGCAATATAATCATTTATATCATCTCAAACTGTAGACAAAGTTGATTTCCTGACTTTGTATATTATTTTCTAAATTATTTATTCAAAAATTAAACTATACTTTGAAAATTTGTTTTATTCATTATTTAAAAAATAATGAATATAATATATTTTATTTTTTATTTATAGCTCGCAGTGATTGATATCATTTTAACTTATATACCTGTATAAATTATTTTTTGAACCAATTTCATGCTCTTGTTCTTCTCTTACTATAATTAAAATCTGGCAATCATAAGAAGAGATTTTTTATTATAATCTTACTTATAAGATATTCTTTCTTTCATTTCTTCCAAAAAGTATAGAAACGAAATTTCTAAAAACCATGTGATCCCAAATCTATTTTTTAACGTTCTGTAAAACATTATTAAAGAAATTTGCTATACAAAATTTTATCTACATACACCCTACACACCCTAAAGAAACAAGATATTCTCAATTAGAAAAAAATAGACAAAAAGCTATTTTACAACATAAATTTTAAATGGCAAAAGAAATCGCTAAAAAGAGATATATCTGTCAACAAGATTTATGCTTTCATGCCAATTACTGGTTTAATTTAATACCCTCAAAGACTTAGACAGAACCTTTAAAGCAAATTATCTTACTAAATTTAAAAACTAATAGGCTTATCCGAATCTAGTCTATGTTTTTATTTAGATATACAAAAAATGCATAATATTCATAAAAGAATATTATGCATTTTAACTTTTATCAACTATCAACCCGGCAACGTTCTACGCTTGCAGGGGGAAGCCCCCAACTACTCTCGACGCTAAAGAGCTTAACTTCCGTGTTCGGTATGGGTACGGGTGTGTCCTCACGAAGTCATCTTTTTGGATTAAGTCCTCGACCGATTAGTACGTGTCAGCTTCATATGTCACCACACTTACACCTCACGCCTATCTACCTGATCGTCTCTCAGGGGTCTTACTTGTATTCACAATGGGAAATCTCATCTTAAGGGGGGCTTCATGCTTAGATGCTTTCAGCACTTATCCCTTCCATACATAGCTACCCAGCTGTGCCGTTGGCACGACAACTGGTACACCAGCGGTATGTCCATCCCGGTCCTCTCGTACTAAGGACAGCTCCTTTCAAATTTCCTACGCCCACGACGGATAGGGACCGAACTGTCTCACGACGTTCTGAACCCAGCTCGCGTACCGCTTTAATGGGCGAACAGCCCAACCCTTGGGACCGACTACAGCCCC
>CAJFEE010000015.1 GCA_904373265.1 Candidatus Harrysmithiimonas galli
CGTAATCGTAAACTAGCAAAAAGTATTTCTGACGTATCATGGTCTAGTTTCGTTACCAAATTACAGTACAAAGCTGACTGGTATGGACGTGAAATCATCTAGGATTTTCTATCGAGCAGCCTAGTAGTGGCTTTTACTGCTGGCTCATAGTAGATTTCAAAGACGATCTTTTCATCCACATGCATGTTGAAATGTAAGTCAGCCCTTTCCACCTTTTTGAGCATATCTGGTAGTTTGCTTGATGTTTGATACCTCTTTACTTCCTCATTGTTTCCTAATAAGGTAAACCGCAACCGCATCCTTTTGTTTTGTTGTGATTTTTCCTGTTTTCATTGTATTTTCTATCTTTTGTATTTTGTACTTAGCTTATATCTTGTGAGTTATAGTCTACGCACCACGAGTGAAAAAACAAGTGCTGTTTCAAAAATTTTCAGGCAAACTTTCTTTTGTTTGCTTTTCTGTATATAATCGGCTTATTAGATATTATATAGGAAACTCAATCTGCTAGATTATATATTTGTAAAGAAAGTAGCATAAATATAGAATATATCCTAAGTATCACATACACAAATTATGTGAGGAAAAGCAAATGGAAGAAGTAATATGTTTTGGTCGTTTCTGGATAATTTCAAAGAAACCAGTAGATAAACGAAAAAGTTATCTTGTCAATATGAAATTGATTCCAATGAAAGTAGGTGATTGTCATATACAACCCACAACTTGATACATTTATTACGGTGGCTGATGCGGGCAGCTTTACAAAAGCAGCTGAAGTCTTGTATATTTCTACAACAGCAGTGATCAAGCAAATAAACTTATTAGAAGAAAATCTGGAAGTAAAGTTATTTGAACGTAGTCACCGAGGGCTGGTTTTAACCAAAGCAGGAAAATCTATGTATTCTGACGCAAAATATCTGATTCAATATGCAAAGGATTCCTGTGCTCGTGCCCAGAATGCTATGAAAAAAGAAGAAATGATAATTCGGATTGGAACTTCTCCTATGACTCCAGCGCAAATTTTACTGGAACTATGGCCGAAAATCCATGACTTTTGCCCCAGTATCAAATTTAAACTTGTTCCTTTTGAAAATACCCCAGAAAATGCTAGAGAAATTCTCAAAAATCTTGGACAGAACATTGATATGGTAGCTGGTATTTTTGATGAAACCCTTTTGAAATTCCGCCAATGTGATGGTTTGGAGCTTTTCAAAGAGCCAATCTGCTGCGCTGTGTCTTTGGCACACCCGTTGGTAGAGAAGGACAGATTAAAAATTGAAGATTTATATGGTCAAAAATTGATGCTTATTCAGCGCGGTCAGATGAAACAAGTGGATATTTTGCGGGATGATCTCTGGCAGAATCATCCAGAGATTCATATTGTAGATTTTGATTTCTTTAATACTGAGGTTTTTAATCAATGTGAAAATGGTAATCATGTTCTTATGGCAGTTCCAAGCTGGCGGAATGTTCACCCGCTTTTGAAAATTATTCCTGTAGAATGGGAACATACAATCCCTTTCGGTCTGCTTCATTCACACACGCCTTCTCCTGTCGTTCAATCTTGTATTGATGCGATTATAAATATTTATAATACACAAAAAAAAGATTTTTATTAAAGCGGCTGCTCTTAACCTTCGGGTTTATACTTTATAACAAATCGAGACTTCTTTGGGAGCCTCGATTTTTTTATAATGGGGATAGCAGGAAATGAAAGGCTGAGGAAATTGATTGTGTAATTGCTCCTGGTGGTGTTGGTGTAACAATTTCCAGTCCGTCGGGACACAGAATGAAGCAGACATCAAGAAGTTGTGTCTTGGAGCAAAAATAGAAAAAGGTCTTGCCATTTATGGAAGTTCTGTGGATCAGTCCCGGTTTATTGTTGAAGCATGGGCATAATGGTGTTCGCTGAGAGGAAATTACTGAAGACTTGTTGCGAAAATTTCTATTCACATAGGATTTTGTATTGATTCATATAACTGAAATATAATAATCAAGAAATAAATTTCTTCATAGTCTTCAAGATGGAATGATTCAATAACTTTTCAGCGAAAGCAGAATCTATCCTTTTATCAAAAATAAAATCTGATCATGCCACATTGGTTGGACAAGGTAAAGTTCTTGCAGCGGTTTTTGATGAAGGAAAGTACCATTGGAGATCGCCAACTTATATTATGGTTTTGCTAGAAAAATAAAACATGGTGAGTTATGGAAGCACTTGCTTCTACTGATTCATCAATTATAATTTCAATTAAGTTTAATAGGAGGATGTCAACATGGAATTTGTAACTTTGAACAATGGAATTAAAATGCCAAAACTTGGTTACGGTGTATATCAGGTAGATGCAAAGGAAACAAAACGTTGTGTATTAGATGCAATTAGTGTGGGGTATCGTCATATTGATACTGCACAGGCGTATGGTAATGAGGAAGGTGTTGGAGATGCCATTGAAAAATGTGGTGTTTTGCGCAGCGATCTTTTTATTACAACCAAGGTTTGGATTTCCAATGCTGGATACGAGAAGGCAAAGAGATCTATTGAGGACTCTTTGAAAAAACTAAAGACGGAATACATTGACCTGCTTCTGATTCATCAGCCTTTCAATGATTACTATGGAACTTACCGCGCTATGGAGGAAGCATACAAAGCAGGTTATGTTCGAGCCATCGGTGTTTCCAACTTTTATCCTGATCGTCTGATTGACTTGTGCCAGTTTGTAGAGATCACGCCCGCTATTAATCAGGTAGAGACTCATGTATTTCAGCAGCAAACCAAAGCTCATGAGATTATGAAAAAATACGGGGTACAGCATGAATCTTGGGGACCGTTTGCTGAAGGACGTAAAGATTTCTTCAATACCCCCATTTTAAATGAGATTGGAAAGAAATATAATAAGAGTGCTGCACAGGTGGCTTTGCGTTTCTTGCTCCAGAATGATGTGGTTGTTATTCCAAAATCTACTCATAAAGATCGCATGATTCAGAATTTTGAAGTATTCGATTTTATACTGTCTGAGGAGGATATGGCAGCAATTAAGATGCTGGATACAGGGGAAAGTTTGTTTTTTTCTCATTATGACCCAAAAACAGTCGAGTTTTTGACCGGACTTGGCAAATAATGGCAGAAACAAACCATCAATAAACAACATTAAATATTGATATCAATGCAGTAAAGTAAGGATAATGATCTTTTTACTTGCCAAAATGAACCAGTCTGTTTTGTACAGATTGGTTCATTTTTGATGAAGAAGGGATTTTTTATGTACCTACTATACAGATCTATTTAAAAAAATAAAAAATTTTAAAATAAATTCCTGTTTTGCATCCCCAAAAATTGTTTTGGTTATGTTGAGGTAGGAAGGATTGAAACAACGGATTGAGGAAATAAGGGAACTTTTGAACAAAAGATTGCAAAGTACGATGAGCAGCTTGTACGGTGGCTAATTAAGAAAATTATGATGTATAAGAAAGATACGATGGGGATGACAGTGGGCATGAGAAGGTAGTAAACAGAAAACTTATAGGCTGGCAAGCAAGGTGCTTTTTATATTTTTGTGGCTTCCTCGAATTGTGTGATCATGTATCTGTCTAAATAAAGGAAATAGATATGTTTTCCGCTTACGACTGAGAGAATAAAACAGCAGTGGATTCAGTTGGTTGGCGTCTGAGAGATTTGACGTATTTTCTGTCCTCTTGTATCCATGTTGATTGTGTCGTATAGATGTTACGGATTGAAAAATACCTATATAGAAAATTTCTAATATCAGATGTTTTAGAGTGACGACAGCTTGAGATAAGACTGTATCTGACCAAAAATTTCTATGATTTACTATACAAAGAAATATCGAGATACAAAATAAATGCGTAAAAACGTTGATATGTTGAAGAAAAAAATAAGAGTTGTGTGATTTAGGATTACATCCTGTCTTTAGAGGAGAATGTTTTTATGCATTATTTTTTCACATCAATCTTTTTTGGAAGCGTTTTATCCTAGCTTTCTGTGTGCGTTGAGGTAAATGTTTCGAATCTCCTCTGGTAGTTTATTTGGAATCATATGTTTCATATGGTTTTCGCTTTCATCTTTAATTGCTTCATCGTAATACCAGCATTTAAATTGAATCATATTTAAAACTTAATTCAATTTTTCTATCTCTTCTTCTACACATTGTTTCTGCTTAGAAATAGTTCTTTTCTAAAAAGAAATGTAGCAGAGCCCATAGAGCACCATTTCATAAATTTTTTAATGTCTTTTATTCCCATTCCGCTCTTTTTTAAAGCATATATCACATGTAGTGTTTCGATCGTAGATGCATTGAATTTACAGATTCCAGATGATTGCGATTAATATCTGGAAAAAGTCCTTTTTTGTCATAATATCGTAAGGTGGATATGGGTAAGTTGAACATTTTTGATATTTCACCAATGCCGTAGGTTTTTGCTTCGCCCCCATGTAAATGAAATATAAACGAAAAACATAATAAAATACTTGATCTAAAGTTAGGTTTAGCTATTCTACTCATAGTAGCATAAAGCGAATGCAATGGTAAAAGTTATTCAAAGATAACTTATGGTACAATTTAGGCAGAATATTATGCGCTTGAAATAGATTTCTTTGGACAGTTTTACCAGCATATATTAAGATGAAGGTATACAGAGTAATGGAGGTCATATTTTGCATGGATAAAAAATCAGGCGTTATTTCTGAAATTCTGAATGAACCCAATCAGATTGATCATTTGATGGAGAAAATGGAACCATTTCGCCGTTTAATGATGCAGTATCAATGTGCAATTCTTGAAGTGAAAACAAAGTTAGAGGTATTGAATGAAGAATTGACATTACAAAATAATATAAATCCGTTTGAATCCATTAAAACACGACTCAAAAAACCAGAAAGTATTTTAAAAAAAATGAAAAAGCAAAGATTGTCTGTGACAGTTGACAATATTGAAAAAAACTTGCATGATATTGCTGGAATTCGAGTCATTTGTTCATTTCCGGATGATATATATACGCTGGTAGACTGTATTTCAAAACAGGATGATATTATCGTATGTGAAAAAAAGGACTATATTGCCAATCCAAAACCGAATGGATATCGCAGCTTGCATTTGATTTTGGAGGTTCCCATTTTTTTAACTGCTGAAAAGAAATATATGAAGGTTGAGGTACAGTTTCGAACCATTGCAATGGATTTTTGGGCGAGTCTAGAGCATAAAGTGAAATATAAAAAAGACATAAAAAATTCAGATGAAATATCCAAAGAATTAAAGCAATGCGCAGATATTATCAGTTTAATTGATCAACGCATGCAGCAAATCAAGTACGAAATTACAGAGAATAACGATGTCAAGAGCTAAAAAGTTCGATTTTAAAGTACTGTAGGCTTGATAGCATCTTCATTTATTTTTAAAATGAGTAGGAATTTTTTCATAACCCAATACAAATGGAGGTAGAAAATGGGTTATACCGTAAACAAGAGAAGCTTTGCTGATATTTTTAACTGATGGGTGTCAAATTCATTATGATAGTCCGTCCATTTGAAAAGATTCTGCGATGTAGATGAAAAAAGTGAAATGGAGTGACATAACTGATTTATGAAGGTAAAATGTGCAATACAATATAATTTAAGAGGATACAGTGCTAAAAAATTTTTTGTTTCTTGCTCAAAAATTGGGCAGGAAATTTGCATCAATGGTCGGAAGTTTTGAATGTATCCATTATTAAAGATGATGTAAAGATATAGGACTTGGGATATGCAGATTTGAAAATACAGTGAATTCGTCCTTTTTATTTTATCAACTGGCTCCAAAGGATGTTGTACAGATAAAATTTTTTGGATGCTCAAAAAGCCGTCAAAGGTTGGAATGAATATTTCGTGTCTTTGACGGTCTTTTTCTGTTTTTTTGGTGATCATAAAGAGAGCACCAAAAAAACGACTTGTGTTCTCTATGTTATTATAAGAGAGTTGTTTTTATTGAGGTATGAAAAAAGTAGAGTGCTTTTTTCATGTTTTTTCTTTCTAAAACGCATATATGAATTTTCAGATTGGATTATATGGAATTCAGTATATCGTTCTTTTTGGTTTTCAATCCTTATGGTTGTTGCTTTTTGATGAATTGTTCAAAGTTTTGTATTTTATCTAGCTTTCTCTATGGATAATATAGTCCAGCAGGTGGTTCATAAATAAAGTTTTCCATTTTCTTTTTTGGAGTGCTTTTCGTGCAAGACAATAGTGTGTCCACATTTGTTTTTTTGCACCTTTTATACCAAGCAAAGAAACAAAGGTTGTGCGGTTATTTTCTTTGTCTTTTCCGATTGTTTTTCCAAGGTTTTCACTGCTGCCTTCCACATCGAGCAGATCATCCTTGATTTGAAAAGCAATACCAGCATGATAGGCAAATTGTTTTAAAATTTTAATATCTGTTTGTATACCAAGTAAAATGGCAGGTGCAACTAGTGCAACTTCAAAGGCGATACCTGTTTTATAAAAGCACATCTCATTGAGCTCATCAATGGTTAGAACTTGACTTTTAGAACGAAGATCAATGGATTGTCCACCACACATTTTTGCAGCGCTTTTTGCAGTATATTGTATGAGCTGTAAGACATTTTCCGCTTTGAAGTCCGCCAGTTTTGTTTCTTCCTCAACAGCCTTTTGCATCAGATAAATGCCTGCCAATTCGGCAGTTGCAACATCGAAGCTTTTATGTAAGGTTGGTTGTCCCCGCCGAATATCAGCTTGATCTTGTGAAGGCAAATCGTCAAAAATAAGAGAACTTGTATGCATATACTCAATGGCTTTTAAAATCGGTATAATAGATGATTCTTCCAAGCCATATTCTTCTATAGCCATCATCCATGTCAAAATAGATCGTAAACGTTTGCCTCCGCTGTGTAAGCTGTAGTTGACAGCATCAATCATTATGTCTGAACCATGTACTGTTCTTTCTTCTGGAGTAAAAAGGATCCAGTTATTGATTTGATGTTGAAGAGTTTGTAGTTGCCCAATAAATTGTTTTTCACTATTCCGCTGTTTTTTTAAAGCTTCCAGTAAAGTATCTCTAAGCAATTTATCCAAAAACTCAGTGTTTTGTGCATGGGAAACGGATAGTTGAATCATTTTATTTAACGGGGTATTTTGAATTTGGAAAATTTGCATCAATTGATGATAGGCATTGTCTCCAATTCGTTTTTTCAACCGTTGTAGACTATTTATGATTCGGCAGAAAATCATGTCGGTCACTTGGGAATCAGATTGATAGACTTTTTCTGTTAAAAAATAAATGACTGTCCAGTATAGGACAAAAGGATTCAAGAGATCCGTACGTGCTTTTTTGTACCGTTGATAATAAGTATAAGGTGTGACAGATTGGTTTTTATCGTCTTCAAATAAATCTGTAAAATCATCCGCCAGTTGATTGTAAATGCCATAATAAAAAATACGTTGTTCCGTTTCTTGTTCTTCAGGTGCTTGTGTAATGGTTCGGACAATAAGTCTGGAATAGGCAGCTTTTAAAATAATTGGGACATAAATTTCTTCAAGGCTATAGTTCGGATTCTCCAATGATTTGTTTCGGTCTTCTTCTTGTGCCCGAAAGAAAATATAAGCATAGAGCAAAAATTTCTTTTTGTTTTCTGCTGCCTGTTGTGTATGAATATATTCAAAGGCTTCTTTCAGTTCACAATAGATGTATTGCATGGTTTCATTCAAGGGTTCATCCCATTTTTCTGGTTGTGGTACATTCCCAGTTAATAAAGTTTGTCGAATAAAGTTGCTGTATCGTTTTTCGTCTTTTTCAGATAAAATTTTGGCATCAAGAAAATCATCAATAAACGGGTAGGTTAAACCGTATGCATAGCCAATGCGAATGGCACGGTCTATTTGTTTTGCCTGCATCTTTTGATCTGTTTGTTTTTGAATTGTATGCCATTCATGCATCACAACCCCTGCAATTAATTTCATTAACTTACGTTTGGATTGCTCTATATTCATTTTTTGTGGCATATTTTTATCGACCTGTCTCAGTTTTTCCCAAAGCCAAATGAAAGTTTCTTCTACACCATAAAATTCAGCCTTTTGGTAAAGCCAATGTAAATCTATCCATTTCGTAGTATTTTGTTTGTTTTTTGGATGAAAATATTCTTCTAAATGCTGAACCATGCTCTGAATTTGCTCTTTCGTTTGCGGATCGGTTGGATTGACACCTAAATCTCTCATATAAATATATAGCAGACTTCGATTTAAATAGCTGTTTAATTGTCCATTTGTATACAGTTGACTGAGAATTTTATAATCGTTTTTTGTATCTGCTGGATTTTTTTTCATATGGAATAAAGAAAACAGAGCACTTTTTTTATGTTTGGTCAACCATTTTCCCAATTTCTGTTCTAATTTTTGAAAGGCATGTTCTTCTTGAGATTTGTGATATAAAATCTGAAAATATCGAGCAGCCTGTTTTTGTACTTCTTGGTAATGTTCTTCGGCTGTTTGTACCGACAAAGCATTGTCACACATGTAATTTCCTCCGTTGGTGTAAACCAGTTCTTATTGAGTATTGTATCGATTTTCTGATCTGGATTCAATGAAAGTTCATGAATAGGAAGCAAAATTTTTATTTGAAGTTTTAAATACGTGATTATTGGTTCTGCTAAATCATAATATGTATTTTAAGGATACTTTTCGCGTTTGATTTAGACAAGTAAAATTTGTAGGTTATTGGATCATTTGGCTGATGAAACAAGGGAGCTTGAGAAAATAGATGTTCTTTATAAAAAATTTAAATTCCAGAATAAGATATCCAACTTATAAATAAATTGTTAAGATAGTAGTGTATTTCTAGGCTTTCTCTTCAATCTATCAGAAATATGCATAAAATATAACAATATAAATCGTTGAAATGATATGGGTATCTACCATCTTTTTAAAAAGTGATTTACAAAATAGGGATTTTTAGAAGGAAATGTTGCCATTATATCTAACTTTTGGATGGATAAAGGATTTCTTTTGTTCATTTATAGTTCGTGTTATATATTTTTCTAAATATATTTTCATTCATTTTATTTTTCTATATTTTTATCTACAATGTTTCACTTGATGGGTTTAAAACGCGTATGAAGAGGATTTGAATATGTTTTTAAATTGATTTCTGTTTTCTTCTTGTTTAAGAAGAAATTTGTTGCTTTTCATCTTGTAAATCATTCTTTGTATAATCTGATTGTAAAGAAATGATTCTATGTTGACAATGAATCATTTAATGGTACATGATCTGTTTGCAAAGATCATTGTGATAAGGCAGCAACTTCATGATTGTGATGGTTATGATGATATGTAACCTAGAAAAATTTCATTGTTTTAAACGAATGGAAGAATAAACATTGGGGAAAGATGAAAAAGTGTTTCCGATTTGAAGAGTTAAGGAAGGATTTTTTATTATATGAGACAGTTTCTAATAACAGAGCATCAAAAGGGAAAATTTATTTTGGGATGTATTGCACTGCTTCTAATTACAGGAAGTATTGGGCTTGCCAAAAGCATAGGATTGACACCAACTTTTTTACATATTATCGGAGCATATTTATCAATTGTCTTTATTTTTATCGTTGCTTATAAGGCCTCACTGCTTTTTGGTTTTTTCAGTCTTTTATTTGGCGTTTTGTCCACGGGGGGTGGTACGATTTTGAATTTATACCGTACCATTGACAGTTATGATAAATGGATTCATTTTTTTAGTGGAATTTTATTGGCAGAAGTTGGTCGATTGTTTGTTGTATATTTGTTTAAAAAATATCAGTTGAAGTTACAACAGACTATGATCGCTTTATTTGCATTTTTATTTTCAGTATCAGCAGCCGCTGTTTGGGAAATCTATGAATTTGTTGTGGATTTAATCCTCAGTACCCATATGCAAGGGAATAATTTCAATACAATGAGTGATGTAATTTCTGGTACATTGGGTGGATTGTGTTATATTGGTGGATATATTTTGCCTTTTTGTAAGAGAAAAAATGACAAAAAATAATATTATTGACTTGAGCAGTTACCAAAGTAAAAAAGAATTGCCGATATCATAACTATAGATTGAAAGAGACCTAATAAAATGAGGGATGAGAACAAGAGTATAGTTCAAATCCATTTTTGCAGATTTTGTATAAATGGGATATTTATGAAAAATAAACCAAGTGAGCCTAGTGTCTTGTTGTAGACTTGTGGTTTGCGTTCAAAGCAATTTTGACGTAAATCAGTCATTTTTGCGCTTTATTTCAACTTGGATATATTTCTACATATGCACCAAATAACTAGAGAGATGGTATACAGGTCATTGATGTAAAAATGTAAAATGTGCGAGAAATATATATGTGTATTTACTGAATGGGTTTATATCTATGGTTTTTTATGGTAGCTTTATAAATAGTAGTAATGTGATCATAAAAGATAAATAGATTTGGGTGAATAAAATGAAAAGAGAGCAAAAAATGAATTCAATACGATCCACGATTTATGTTGGATTATTTTTTGTAATTTTCATTATTGGAGAAATTGCTTTTATCCGTTTTTTTTCAAATATGTTTGAGCAGGAAGTTGAGGACAAATTAAATGAGGTTGCAACCCAAATGCAAGTTTCCTTTTTTGAAGAAATGGAGGGAAAGTTTGCTATTTTGAACTTTTTTGCTTCAAGTATTGAAAAAACAGAAGATTACCATGAGATCTTGGCACAAGCACAAAATAGAGAGGTATCACATACGGGAGCAATTGGTGCAGTTCGGAAAAACGGAGAAATTTTAAGTGGGATGCCGCTGGAAGCTGAACATTTGGAAATTTTAAAGCCAAGTTTCAATGGAAAAGAAATGACGCAGTTTTTGACGAAGTCTGCTTTTTCGGACGAACCTTGTATTTTGCTTGCTGTACCGATCTATTCTGGTACGAAAATTGATGGTGCAGCGTATAAGATCATTTCTGGAAAAGAGTTGGAACAATTATTTTATGCACCAATTTTTAATCAAGGCGGATTTACTTTCGGATTTTATGTACCAGATCAGACGGTTATTTTACCAGAACAGATGGACGGAAAAAAAGCTGATTATCCAATTTTGACAATGATTTACGAATTTCCTTTAGAAGAGAACCATATGGATCAAATTCCAGATACTTTAAAGCAAGACTTAGAACATCTGACGATTGGTGTAAGTAGTTTTCATTACCAAGGCGATCCATATTATATTTCGGCGACTCGGATCAAAGAAATTACAAATTGTTATCAAATCAGTATTGTTCCAGCTGGATTGATCAATAAAAAATTACAGCAGGTTAGTGTTGGGATATGGATTGGTTTAATTATTTTAGCTATTATTTTTTGTTGTATTTACTTTTTTTCCAAAGAAAGGGCACGTAAAAACAGAGAGATTTTGCAAAAGCTGGCTTATTATGATGCACTGACAGACATATGGAATTTTGAAGGATTTAAACAAGAGATCCAGTCTATGTCCGGTCGAAATAGACAGCTAGTCGTTTTTGATATTGATGAGTTCCATTATATGAATCTTTTAATGGGTGAAGCGTATGCAGATCAGTTGTTAAAGGATATTTCTCAAGTAATTCAAAACCATACAATTGAAGGTGAAGGCTACTGTCGTGTAAAAGATGACGTTTTTGCGTTGTGTTTATATGATTCTTCTATATGTACTAGACGCATTGAGGAATTGATTGAGCAATGTGTGAATGCTTCGGAGAAAATGCCAATTTCGATTTCATGTGGGGTTGTTCATATCCTTTCTGAACAAAATTTTACGATAGCAGACTATGATTGTTGTCTTATTGCAAAGGAATCTGTAAAAAAGGTATCTTCTTCTTGTAAGGTTGTATATTATGATGAGATATTGGAAAAGGAACAGATAGAAAATAAAATTTTACAAAATGAATTGAACAGTGCGTTAGAAGAAGAACAAATTCTCATTTATTTGCAGCCAAAAGTCAATATTCAAACTGGTAAATGGGTTGGTGCGGAAGCGTTGGCACGGTGGATGCACTCAGAAAGAGGGATGATTTCTCCAGGGAAGTTTATTCCGATTTTTGAAAAAACCGGACAGATTGAGTTGCTTGATTTATATATTTTTGAGCAGGTGTGTAAACAGATTCGAATCTGGTTGGATAAAAAGCAAAAGGTTTTGCCGATTGCTGTTAATTTATCAAGAAAGCATTTGAGCAGTGATATGTTGGTGGATAATTTGATGACCATTTTAGAAAAATATCAGGTACCAGTTGAATTGGTGGAAATTGAACTGACCGAAAGTGCTTTTTTTAAGGATACACAGCATTTGACGAGTGTTATGAAGCAATTAAAGGGCAGAGGGTTTGTTTTGTCCATTGATGACTTTGGTACAGGATATTCGACACTATCGACGTTGCTTGAAATGCCAGTTGATTTATTGAAGTTTGATAAAAGTTTCTTGAATTCTTGGGAAGCTGAACGAAATGCGACCGTTATTACAGGTATGATTCAAGTTGCGAAAAAGCTTGGAATCAAAACATTAATGGAGGGGATTGAAACTAAAGAACAAGTTGAATTGTTAAAAGAGGTTCATTGTGACTTGGGTCAAGGTTATTTTTATGCCAAACCATTGCCCATTCAAATATTTGAGGAACAATGGGTTCGTCAGTAAAGTCATGTGATGGTTATTAAAAAGTCGTCATATAAAAATGCCATTGAAAAAATAAAAATTTATTTTTTCAATGGCATTTTTTCATTTATAATATTTGTAAAACCTTTAGTGGTTAGAACAAATGATGAGTTGCAATTTTTCCAGTATTAAGTGTGAAAGAATTTTGTTATACTATTTAAAGCTTGGATTATTGATGTATTATAAATTATGCGATTCTGTTTCATGTTATTTTAGGAGGAGTCAATATGAGAGAAATATGGCGTGTATGGAATAAGATTAGCCTGATTCAACAAATTGTTTTAGGCTTGGTTATCGGGATTGTTTTGGGCGTTTTCTTTCCGAAACAATTATCTGGAATTTCGCTTTTGGGAGAATTATTTGTTGGAGCTTTAAAAGCAGTTGCACCAGTTTTGGTTTTGTTTCTTGTAATGGCGGCAATTGTTCAACATAAGAGTGGACAAAAAACGAATATGAAATCGATTATTGTGCTTTATTTGATTGGCACATTTTTGGCATCATTAACTGCGGTTATTGCCAGCTTTATTTTCAAGGTGAAATTGATTTTAACAGCTGGAGCAACAGATATGAGTCCGCCGGAAGGATTAATTGAAGTGTTAAAAACTTTACTACTCCAGGTGATTGATAATCCGTTAAATGCAATTATAACAGCGAATTATATTGGAATTTTGGCATGGGGTGTTTTGCTTGGAATTGCATTTAAGCATACTTCGGATCAAACAAAATCTATCATTTCCGATATAGCAGCGGCAATTTCACAGGTTGTAAAATGGGTTATTCATTTTGCACCGTTTGGGGTAATGGGGTTGGTATTTGCTTCAGTGGCAACAACTGGTCTGTCGGCGTTAAAGGATTATTTTAAGATTATTGCTTTGCTTGTCGGTGTGATGGTCTTTGTAGCATTGGTTGTAAATCCGTTGATTGTATATGTGAAAACAAGAAAAAATCCGTATCCACTTGTTTTTCGATGTTTAAAAGACAGCGGTATTACGGCATTTTTCACACGAAGTTCAGCGGCGAATATACCGGTTAATATGAATTTGTGTGAGAAATTAAAGTTGGATAAAGATACATACTCCATTTCAATTCCACTTGGTGCAACCATTAATATGGGTGGAGCTGCAGTAACGATTGCTGTGTTAAGTTTGGCAGCGGCATATACATTGGGAATTTCTGTTGATTTTCCTACAGCAGTAATCTTAAGCTTGTTGGCAACTTTAAGTGCATGTGGCGCTTCTGGTGTTGCAGGAGGTTCTTTATTGTTGATTCCGTTGGCATGTAGTTTATTTGGTATTCCAAATGATATTGCGATGCAGGTGGTTGGTATTGGTTTTATCGTTGGTGTGATTCAGGACTCATGCGAGACAGCCTTAAATTCTTCAACGGATGTTTTGTTTACCGCTGCAGCGGAGATTGCAGCAAAAAATAAGTAAGTTTTTTAAAGTGTAAAGCGCTTTTAAAGATCAATATCGGAGTGAATGGTTATATGTCCCATTTATTAACTGTTTCTGGGAAAATATTTACCCCTGTAAATCCGGATGTAAATCAAATGGATATTACAGATATTGCACATGCATTGGCGATGCTTTGCCGTGCAAACGGTCATTTTCAAATTTTTTATTCAGTGGCACAGCATTCTGTCAATTGTGCAAAAGAAGCCAAGTGCCGTGGCTATTCATCACGCATTCAGTTTGCGTGTTTGTTGCATGATGCGAGTGAAGCGTATTTGTCGGATGTAACACGACCAGTTAAGCAATTTTTGCCGCAATATCGGGAAATCGAAAATCGTTTGCAGGCGGTGGTCTGGGAAAAATGGCTTGGTGGCCCATTAACATTAGAGGAGAGCCAGCAGGTGAAAAAAATCGATGATGCTCTTTTGTATCAGGAATTTTTCTTTTTTATGAATGAATCGGTTTTTGATACACCAAGAGAAGTGGTCTCCAAGCCGGATTTTTCCGAACATAGAGTTTCGGAGATAAAAGCGCAGTTTTTGGAACTTTTTTATAAATTATTATATCAAAGTCGTTTAAAATAAGTATTCAATTGGTCAATTTTACTTTGCTGATGAACATATTTCTCTATAGATATGAGTAATTTTCTTGTTTTTTGGTAAATGAACAGGTAAAATATGAGTTATCCATAACAAACTCGAAAATTATGAAAGCGTTTAAATGGATAATATAGAGGAATGAACATGCAAGGAGAATTCATCAATGGAAGCGATATTGCCGATTGTAGATATGATTGCAGCTAAGCTGGCGACAATTGCCGTGATTTTGGTTGTTTTAAAATTTGTGTTGATTCGTACAAAAATGACTCGTATCACTGCTTTTTTTCAAAGAATCCATCGCCCAGTTAGTTATTTTATTTTATTTTTTGCATTGTTACATGGAGTTTCTTCCTTGCATGCATTTCAAGAAGTGGATTTATTTGTTTATTTTCTGGGATTGCTCAGTTTTATTTCAGTGCTGGCAACGATTGGCACACATGTAATAAAGGAAAAGTTAGATCAAGCTTGGATGAAATGGCATCGGATTTTTACAGTGATTACATTAATCATTCTAGCTGTTCATTTGATTTTCGGTTTTATAGCTTATTTTTCATTGAAATAGGGGGCATCCTGCGTTGAAGGAAAGAAAATATCAAATTCATGAGTTTGAACCAGTGTTTGACGCAGAATCTCGCATTTTAATTTTAGGTACATTTCCGTCTGTGAAGTCAAGAGAAACGGCTTTTTACTATGGGCATCCGCAAAATCGCTTTTGGAAAGTTTTAGCGTATTTAACTACTGAGCCTATGCCACAAACTGTAGCAGAAAAGAAATCGTTGCTGTTTCGGCATCATATTGCACTTTGGGATGTCATTGCTAGCTGTGAGATTTCTGGTTCTAGTGACAATAGCATTCAAAATGTTGTTCCAGTGAATTTGGATAAAGTTTTAAACCAATGTTCCATAAAAAAAATTTTTGCCAATGGAAAGCTGGCAGGCAAATTGTATCGCCAATATCTTGAACCAATGACTCAGATGGAGATTCATGTGTTGCCATCAACAAGTCCAGCGAATGCGATGTATGATTTTGAGCGCTTATTGACACAATGGCAGATTATGAAAGTTTTTTTAGATTAGACAGTTGATTTCTTTTATTACTTCGAATATAGTAGAAAATAGATACCTTCTAGGGTTCCACAAACAGTTGTTTGGTTCGGTCCGAGAGAAGGTTCACAGCAAGACAAGCTGTGACACGGAGGGAGAAAAGCCCGGGAGATGTTTGAGACACGGTAGTGTCTAATTACATCTCCCGTTTTTTATTGGAAAAAAGGAGGAAAGAAAATGAATGGTGAATGGTTGAAAATTGTTTTTGCATCTATTTTTGAGGTGTTATGGGTTATTGGCTTAAAATATGCAGAAGGCTTTTGGGAATGGAGCGGAACCATTTTTACAATTGGAATCAGTTTTTATTTTTTGATTATGGCAGGAGAAAAATTACCTCCAGGGACTGTATATGCTGTATTTACTGGTTTAGGAACATTAGGGACAGTTGGTGTAGGATATTTTTTCTTTCATGAATCCATAAGCGGTGTGCAAGTCTTTTTCTTATTGCTTTTATGCATTGGTATTATCGGCTTAAAGCAAAGTATGAATCAAACAAAAGAACAGGAGGAATCCACATGGCATGGGGAATCTTAATTCTTGCTGGATTGCTAGAGATGGTGGGAGTGTTGATGATTCATCAGTTCCACCAAAGAAGAAATATTTTTTCAGTGATTTGTCTCATATTGGCATTTGGTGGCAGCTTTATTTTGTTATCTGTTGCCTTGCAGACTTTTCCAATGGGGACAGCCTATGCTGTATGGACAGGGATTGGTGCATCCGGAGCAGCAGTGTTGGGTATGCTTTTTTATAATGAGGCACGAAATATGAAACGTATCTTTTTTCTTTTTTTGATTATTTTTGCAATTGTTGGTCTGAAGCTGAGCGCTTAGGCATTTGAAAAAGCACAGATGAATCGGGACACAGTTGTTTATACGATTTGAATGAAGTGACTTCCATATTTTGTTCTTATATTTTCAAAAAAATTGTATGTTTTTTAAGAGAATAGGATAAAATAAGAATCTTTATTCACATAAATAAATATTTTTAAATCATTGATTCATCCAGCTAAAAAAGATGAACAGGTGTAAAACTTTATATATAAAATTTTTCATCAACGTTCATTTTTGTTTCGAGTTAAATCTTCTGTTCCAGCTTCATATTACCAAGCTTGTCCATTTGAAAAGTTTTTTCTTAAATTAAGAGATTGTGCAAATCAAAAGTGAGTTATAGTGTATCAATCAGAGGAGCGTACAAAATATGTTTGCTTTTGCACGCTTCTTCTTGTATAGAATTTTTTATCTCACTTAAAATTCTTTGTTCTGATAAATGTTTACAGAGCAAAGATAGGAAATATATAAAGCAATGATATCAATCAGTGCAACAGCTAGACAAAACATTTGAATTTGTATTGGATCAAGTATCAATGGTTTAACAGATCCAAGAAATCCAGCAATTCCGATGGGAACCCATGCAACAAGAATTAAAATAAACCGAGATTTTTGTGAGCCAAATTTAAATAGAAATGGAAGAAATATAGAAATCATAATTAAGAAAATACCGATACCGCCGCTTAAAACAAGTAAAAGATTTTTCAAGTCGGAAATCGGTCTAATCTGATTGTAAATTATAAGAAAAATAAAGGCAGCCAAAGTGGTAATACAGCTACTCATCAGCATAAAAATATATTTTGAAGCAACAATTTGTTTTTTTGTAATTGCCAAAGTATTAACAAATTTACTCCAGTTAGCCTGCTCATCATAGGAAAAGCTGGAGATGGAGAAAACAAACATAAAAATAATCAAAATGGATACAAGCATTTGTGGTTCAATAAATGAAATGATCAAAAAAACCCAACCAAATTTCATATATTGTTTTAAAATATAAAAGTCCTTTAACAATAATCCTTGCATAGTCAGATTCTCCTTTTTGTTTGAATTGAAGTATAGAATGGTATTTGATTTGTAAAATAAAAGATTTATCTTATATCTATTCTTTTATCAAGGGCAACTGGTAGTAAATGAGAAAAGCAAGCTACAAATCTCAGCAATCAAGAGTAAAATTGGAAAAAGAAAGAGACGAGTATGAGATCAATATTTGAAAGGATATCTAGCTTTCTTTTGAAAAAAGTTCTCGAATCAATGTGCATTCAAAAACGATGTAAGTATCAATAAAATCATTAAAATGTCCGTATTTCGTGTGATGGATCAAAAAGATCGGCTAAATTTCTAAAAAATGTTGCCAATGAAAAAATGTACCCTGTTGGATAAACATCGTTCTTGAATGATCTGTTCCATTTCAAATCTTTTTCTGTGTGATAAAAAATGATGATACATATACAGATGAAATGTACACCAAAAATGTTATATTTTGCATGGATGGTGAATTTCAAAATGCCTGTTCCTTTTTTGGGGCATACTGGTCAAAATTGAATGAAATACAATGGGTTGGTACAAGGTGAATCCTACAGATACAATAATTAGAAACATTTATCTATATATTAAATAGAATTTTTCTTGGCCATTAAATTTTTAAAAAACGAGTTAAATATTTTTCTGTGCTTTTTTTGTGTAATCAACCATAATTTCTTCCAATGTTGGCTTTTCATAGATAAGGTCTGGGTAATGTCGTTTCCAATTCTCTATATCTTTTACCATACCTGTAAAATGAAAGGCGTTTTTTTCAACATAAATAAACGAATTCATTTCCAGTTCATCAAGCATGTATGCGGGACCTTTTACTTTTATACAGCGCTCAAGCAATTGATCCTTTTCATCAGTAAATAATACTTGACCGCGGTGTATACAACAAATATAGTCGGCAATTTTATCCAAATCACTTGTGATATGTGTAGAGAGCATAATGCTATTGTCCTCTTGTTGAATAAATTCCAGAAACAAATCCAAAATTTCATTTCGAGTGACTGGATCAAGTCCACTGGTCGGCTCATCTAAAATCAATAGTTTCGCATGGTGGGAAAGTGCACAAGCTAAGGACAGCTTCATTTGCATGCCGCGTGAATAGGTTTGGATCTTTTTATGTTCAGGTAATTGGAATTGCCAGCAAAGTTTGAAAAATCTTTTTTCATCCCATTTTGTATAGCTGTATTTCATAATCTGGTTGATTTGTTTCAGATTTAGTATTCCATGAAAATGGCATTCATCAAATACGACCCCAATTTGATCTTTTATTTTCTTTGGATTTTGTTCTAATGTTTGATCGAAAATGGTAATTTCACCATTGTCTCTGTGAATTAAATTTAATAAGCATTTAATAATTGTCGATTTTCCAGCACCGTTTTCACCAATTAGCCCAAGAATGGTACCTTTTGGTAAAGAAAGATTGATATTTTGTAAACTGAAATCTTGATAATGTTTAGATAAGTTTTTTATGCTGAATGTTTGTTCCATTAGGTTTCCTCCTCAAAAAGTAATATTAGCATTTCTGATAGTTCGATTTGTGTTACGCCAGTTTGTCTAGCTAGATCAATGGCTGCTTCCAAATGTTTTTCAATTTCCCGAATTTGTGTTTCGCGCAGCAAATTTACATTTTGTGGTGCTACAAAACATCCTTTTCCAGGTACCGTGGAAATAAAGCCTTCTCGTTCTAGCTCCTCGTAGGCACGTTTTGTTGTAATTACACTGACTTTCAATTCTTTGGCTAGAAAGCGCATGGATGGAAGAGCATCTCCTTCTTTTACTGTACCTTCCATAATGGCTTGTTTGATTTGTGTACAAATTTGTTCATAAATCGGTTTTGTTGAAGTATTGCGAATCACAATATTCAAATGCTCCACCGCCTATACTGTATATATACTATATATACAGTATATACAAAAAGAGATAAAAAGACAAGTGATATGTTTAGACCATAAAAAGGTTGGAGAATTTTGGATGAAAATATGATTCGTACCTTGACCAATCTAAGTGGAACTTGTTAGGATAAAACAGTAAAGTTTTAGAAGTAATTCAGTAGGAGAAATTGGAGGCAATTACAATTATGCAAATAAAAGACTTTGTTTTGGTGCTGGATTTTGGCAGCCAGTATAATCAGCTCATTACAAGGAGAATTCGTGAATTCGGTGTGTACAGTGAGCTGCATCCGCATACGCTTTCGGTTGAAAAAATTAAGGAAATGAATCCAAAAGGGATCATTCTTTCTGGAGGACCAAATAGTGTGTATGCAGAGAATGCGTTTCACTGTGATGAAGAAATTTTGCACTTAGGGATTCCAATACTCGGTATTTGCTACGGTATGCAGCTTGTCGCACATTTATGTGGTGGTCAGGTTGAGCGTGGAGATCATAGTGAATATGGGAAGGCAGAGATGAATGTCGTTTTTGACTCTGTCCTATTCCAAGAAATTCCAAAAACTTCTGTTGCATGGATGAGTCACGGAGATATGGTGACAAAGCTTCCAGCAGGATTTGAAAAAGTTGGGACAAGTCTTTTGTGCCCGATTGCTGCTATGCAAAATGTTAAGCGGCATCTTTACGGTGTACAATTTCATCCAGAGGTTCAGCATAGCGAATATGGCTTCCAATTGTTGCGAAATTTTGTATTTGATATTTGCGGTTGTGAAGATACATGGAATATGGAAAACTTTATTGAAATACAAATTGAGAAAATTCGGAAAAAAGTTGGGAATAAAAAGGTGTTATGTGCGCTTAGCGGTGGTGTTGATTCTTCTGTTGTTGCGGTTTTGGTTCATAAAGCCATCGGGGATCAGTTAACTTGCATGTTTGTTGATCATGGTTTGCTTCGTAAAGGAGAAGCTGAGCAGGTCATGGAAACTTTTACAAAAAGGTTCCATATGAATGTCGTTAAAATTGATGCAAAGAAACGTTTTTTGACCAAGCTTGCTGGTGTTTCTGATCCGGAACAAAAACGGAAAATTATTGGGAATGAATTTATATATTGTTTTGATGAGGAAGCAGCCAAGTTAAAAGGCATTGACTTTTTGGCACAAGGTACGCTATACACCGATATTATTGAATCTGGTACAGTAACGGCACAAACGATTAAGTCACATCATAATGTTGGTGGATTGCCTGAGGATATGGAATTTGAGTTGATCGAGCCATTAAATACATTGTTTAAAGATGAAGTTCGGGCATTGGGTACGCAGCTTGGTCTTGCAGATGATATTGTTTGGCGTCAACCCTTTCCAGGACCTGGGCTTGCGATTCGAATCTTAGGTGATGTTACAGAAGATAAGCTGCATATTGTTCGTGAATCCGATGCTATTTTGCGTGAGGAAATTAAAAATGCTGGATTGGAAAGAGAAATTTGGCAATATTTTACCGTTTTAACCAATATTCGGAGTGTTGGCGTTATGGGTGATCAGAGAACTTATGATTTTGCGGTTGGAATCCGTGCGGTAACAAGTATTGATGGAATGACCTCTGATTGGGCGAGAATCCCATGGGAAGTACTGGAGAAAATCTCCGTGCGTATTGTGAATGAGGTTTTGCATGTAAATCGTGTCATTTATGATATTACAAGTAAGCCACCTGCGACTATTGAGTGGGAATAAAACTAGAGAGACCGCAAAGCTTTGAAAACATTGGGTTTTGGTCTTATTCCCTTGCGCCGTGGCAACGATTTGGCAATAATTTTTCATTATTTCAACAAGGCGCTGTCTGATTTGAAAAATCAGACAGCGCCTTGTTTTTTTCTATTTCTGGGTCTTCGTTTTTTCTTTTTCTTTCAACACTATCCAGCTCTGCAAGAAAGGTCTTTCCATGTAAGTAGAAAACAGCCATTAGCTAATCGGAGGGTAGCTAACGGCCAAAACGAGCAGCAAAGAAAAAACAATCAGGAAGCCTACTGATGAAAGGAGGACTGCTTATATCCCTCTTAGCTGCTCTAAAGCAAATCCCCACCAGCCATTTATTTTACCCTTGTGGCTGGTGGGGATTTACTAATTATGCTTTACTATAGAGAGAACTGGTAGATATAATATAAGTGAACGGCAAATCGGATTTATAGGAGTGAATTATGAAACAAAATGGTTTAATCATTGGCAGTTTATGTGCCATTGGTTGTGAAGTTCTTTATGGAGTGAGTTATATTTTCACAAAACAGGCAACAGACAATGCAAGTGTTTTATCTCTTTTGGGATGGCGATTTCTACTGGCATTTCTTGTTATGAGTTTGTTCGTAGTCTTAGGCATAATCAAAGTAAATCTTAAGAGAAAAAGCCTAAAGCCACTACTATTGGTAGCGTTATTTAGCCCTGTTATTTACTTTATAGGGGAAACAATTGGTATCAGTAACACGACTGCATCTGAAAGTGGGATATTCCTTGCGTGTATTCCGGTCGCTTCGCTGATTGCATCAACAGTAATCCTTCATAAGAAACCTACCCGATTACAGGTGACAGGTATTCTAATTACGCTAGGAGGTGTGCTTGTAACGGTGCTTGCTGTAGGAATATCATCAAGTTTTTCTATCACAGGATACATTTTTCTGATGGTGGCGGTTGTTTCTTATGCACTTTATTGTGTTTTTGTTGATAAAGCACCTGGTTACACTGGAATAGAAATCACCTATATGATGTTAGTGGCAGGAGCAGCGGTATTCGTAATATTGGCATTCATCGAAGCGGCTATTGGCAATGATGTGAAAAACTTAATTACACTTCCAATCAGAAATAAGGACTTCCTCGTAGCTGTTTTATATCAAAGTCTTGGTTGTTCCGTTTTGGCTTTTTTCCTATCAAATGTAGCGATTGCAAGGATTGGCGTTAATCGGACATCATCATTTATAGGAGTGGCTACCGTTGTTTCAATCATTGCAGGGGCTTTGATATTAAAAGAACAGTTCACAGTCTTTCAGGTTGTAGGTGCAGTATTGATTATTATAGGTGTATATACTGCTAATGCAAGGAAAACTATATAACAATAAAATTCCAGTTTGTGCAGATGATACTATTCTGATACTAAAAAATCAGCAAAAGCAGGATAGGCAGTCAAAACGAGAGAAAAGCAGAGAAAACATAAACAAAAACTAAACAAATATATTTAATAAATAGAATAATTTGTCGAGTGGGAATAATGTAAAAACTTCAAAGAAAAAATCTTAGCCAATAAGTTAAGAAAGGTCTTTCCATGTAAGTAGAAAACAGCCATTAGCTATGTAAGGAGCAATCGGAGGGTAGCTAACGACCGAAACGAGCAGCAAAGAAAAAACAATCAGGAAACCTACTGATGAATGGAGGACTGCTTATATCCCTCTTAGCTGCTCTAAAGCAAATTCCCACCAGCCATTTATTTTACCCTTGTGGCTGGTGGGGATTTGCTATTTTTTCTGTGAAATTGTATGGAAAGTCATAGCAGTATCCGATAAAATAATTGTATGGTAGAGACAGAAAAATTGAAATTATAGAGGCAATATGGTGTTAGAAAAGCAAAAAAGAGTTTTTGATCATACTTAGGAATTTTGGTTATATATATTTGCATGTATGTTCTTTTTTAATACTGGAACAATAAAACAGGCGATCCTTCATTTGACTGCTGAGCAGAAAATCTTTGATTTTGCTATGTTTGTGCCATATTGGATGAAAGTTATCCGTTCTGGAAAGCAGTATAGATGAGAATTGATAAAGAAGAAGTTTATTGTACATACCATACAGATGTTGTACATATAAAAACGGACATTGAATATTTTAAATATGTCAGCAAGTTTTTGAATGAATTTGATGGTTTTGGACATTTATCTGTAAAAGATATAAAAACGCCAGGGCTAAGAAGAATGTTTTTGAACCTTCCCATAGTTTGATTTAACACATTTTTTTGGTTTTTGTATATAATGAGTCTCATTAGAAGAAAAGAATCTAATAAGGCCAGTATTGTACAGTAGACTGACAAGTTTGTTTAACAAAAAAGTGATCCAAACGTGAGGAAGCATTTTGAGATTTTCGTCTTATTCCTTGATACATAAGTAAAAAATCACCTTAAGAAAATTTCAAAAAAGATAGGGTAAATTCATAGACAAAGTGTATAATAAATGCAGATGATTGATTTTCTCAAAGGAGGATTGTGATTTGAAAAAAATAAGAAGCTATTTGCCTTTATGTTTTGCGTTTTTGATTGGAATGGGTGTAATGTACATTGTACAGAATTATGATCGCTATGCCCAAGAACTTTCAATACGTGAAGTTTTGGCGGCACAAAATTCGACGCAAGTGGATTTGGCTCCTGTTGAGCAGGTGTATGAATTGATTTCATCCTATTATTTTAAAGAAGTGAACAAGGATGAATTGGTGAATGGTGCAATAAAAGGAATGGTCGAGCAATTAAATGATCCACATTCTTTTTATATGGATCAAGAAACGACTCAACAATTTTTAAACAGTGTTGACAGTGTATTTGAAGGTATTGGCACAGAAATCAGTGTAGAGGACGGAAAGTTTTATATTATTGCACCAATAAAAAATTCTCCAGCAGAAAAAGCGGGATTGAAGCCGCGAGATCAAATTATTAAGGTAGATGGTCAATTATTAGAAGGATTGACACAGGCTGAAGTTATTGCAAAAATTCGTGGAAAAAAGGGAACAAATGTAACCCTTCAAATTCTTCGGGAAGGTGTCAGCGAACCCATTTCGGTTCAAATGGTTCGAGATGTGATTAATCAAGTCACAGTTGAAGACAAGGTGACGGAAAAATCGGGCAAAAAAATTGTAACTTTACATATTACAACATTTGGTGAGAGTACGGCAAAGGAATTTTCTGCTTTATTGGAGCAGTATGAATCCGAAGGAATGGATGGATTAATTATTGATGTACGGGGCAATCCAGGTGGATATTTGTCAAGTGTAGAAAATATTTTAAATTTGCTTGTATCTAACGAAAAGCCCAAAATTATGATTGAAGATCGTTCTGGTCAAAGACAGCAGTCTTTTTCAAACTTACAATCGAAAAAATCTTATCCGATTTCTGTCTTAATTGATGAAGGCAGTGCATCAGCTTCTGAAATTTTAGCAGCAGCATTAAAGGAGATTGGAAATTATCCGGTAATTGGTGTTGCTTCATATGGCAAAGGAACGGTTCAGCAAGCGCTCTCTTTAAAAAATGGAAATACATTGAAGTTGACGACCTCTAAATGGTTAACTCCAAATGGCAACTGGATTGATCAAAAAGGAGTACAGCCCACAATTGAGGTACAACAACCAGCATATTTTTATTATGTGCCCCTGACATTAGATAAAAATGAAAATTTAACATTAGATATGAACAATGAAAAAATTAAAATTGCTCAGCAATATTTACAAGCATTGGGTTTCCATCCAAAGCGGATGGATGGTTACTTTAATGAGGACACACAAAGTGCAGTTAAGCAATTTCAACAAAGTGAAAATTTGCAAGTGACTGGTATCATTGATGAGACAACAGCCTCTAAAATGTATCAGAAGCTCGTGACACTTGTAAAAAATGAGAAAAATGATTTGCAGTTGCAGCGGGCTATACAACAAATGTTAAAATAAATAGAGAGCAATCAAACGAAGAGGTGAGAGAAATGACACCGGATGCTTGGGTTTCATCTTTTTTACAAGCGGTTGGAAGTTTTTTTCTAAATCCTTTGCTGTATTATGCACTTGCATATGTTGTTATTCTTGCAGCAGTGCGGATAAAAAAAGAGAGAAAGCAGTTCTCTGTAAAAATATATGATTGGTCTATTGAGCTGCGTATGCTTTTTTTGCAAGGCGTAGGGGTTGGTCTAGTTCTTTCCGTATTTTCCCTTCTCTTGGGGATTATGGTTCCGTCATTTTTTGCTGGAGTTTTGTGTATAGGATTTATTGTTTTAAGTTTGTTTTTCCGTTTGCCACTGTTGACACCATTTTACATATTGGCAGCGAGTATGGGAATTGGTGCAATATTCTATTATTTTTTTCAGGATATGATGCCAAAATTTTTACAGACTACAGCATGGGTAGAGTTTGGCTTTACCAGCTTGCTTCCACTTTTAACAGTTTTAATGTTGGCAGAGGCTTTTTTGGTCGGACGTTTTGGAGGAAAAGATACTTCCCCCAGCTATAAGCCAAGCAGTCGCGGCAGCCGGATTGGTATCCATACAGCGCATCGTTTATGGATTTTGCCTCTTTTTCTTTTAGCTCCTGTTGGCGAGCTTTCCGCCTCGTCGTGGTGGCCAATTCTACCAACTTATGTGGAGAACTTCGGTATTTTACTTATACCAATTCCTCTTGGCTATCAAATGACTGCTAAAGGATTTTACCCGGATGAACTGGCCGTACAATATTCCAGCCGTGTATATGGTTGTGCAATATTAGCGACTTTAGGTTCCGTTGTGACCTATTTTTATCCGAAAGCGGGTTTGATTTGTTTTGGTATGGTTGGAATTCTTTATATTTATTTGACTTTGTCTTTGCGATATAAAAATCAGAAAAAAAATGCTGTATTTGCACAGCAAACCGGTGGAATTAAGGTGCTTGCTGTTTTACCAGGGACGCCTGCAGATGCGATGAACATTCATAAGGGGGAAGTGATTGTTCGGGTTAACGGTGAAAAAACTGAAACAATGGCTGAGTTGTATGATGTGCTTAGCCGTAATCGGGTTTATGTAAAGCTTGAGGTTATTGATCGCCAAGGAGAAATTCGGCATGTTCATCGTTCGTATTATGCTGGTGATCATCATGAGCTAGGGATTATTGCTATTGAGGAAGAAAGGAAAGCCGATAATCATACATAGCCATGTAATAAACAGTTTCTGGCAGAAACAGTGATTGATAAATGTATTTGGTGATGAATGAAAGGAAAAGGCAATAGAAAGACTGTCTATGCAAAAAAGTTTTACTTTTTTCATAATGGTATGTTGATCAGATCTATTTATGATAGAGTTCGAGTGAAAAAAGTACATTTGTACAGGCAGTCTAATTTTGCCTGAATTTGTAAAAAATGCTCTGCTTATTTTCGGATTGATATAGGAAATATGAAGTGGTATGCAATTTTTTGGATTGAAAATAAAACATCTTTTTTTGTGTCTTCAATCTTCCTCTTGGTATGTAAAAATATCCTCCAGTTTACAATCCAGAAATTTACATAATTTATCTATAACTTCCAAATTGATCATGTGAATATCATCATAGTAGAGCTTTGTTAAAGTTGTTCGGGATATTCCTGTCGCTCGATGAATTGTTGAGATTTTCAAACGTTTTTTGGCGATAATAACCGAAAAATTATTTTGGATCATAGTCGGTTGCCTCCTTTACCTATTTTTTCGGAACAAATGTAATTTGTTCCAAAGCAATTTTAGTAATTTTTGAAAAATGGTATGCTTGTTCCATGCGGAAAATTTTTTCATATTGCTCATATTTGATGTAGTTTTTTTCAGATAAACCGAGTTTTTCTGCCATTTGACAGCATGTCAGTTGACTTTTAATTCTGGCTTCTTTAATAGAATATTTCATAGTTATCCCCCTAGCTGTAGTTTATTACAGAAATTCTGTATATTCAACAATTCTTTTTGCAGAAATTCTGTAATTTTGTTTGATGTTTCAATTTTTCTGTACAAAATTTTTGAAAAAGGGTATTCTTTTGATTGAGGAGGGTGTTCCATATGAATGTAGGAGAGAAAATCAAATTTCTGAGAAAGAAGCATCATATGACTCAAGCTGATCTTGCCAAATTATTGAATGTTGCAACCACAAGTGTTTCGGCATGGGAAGGAAATAAAAATCGCCCACTGATGGATAAACTAACAGCAATTGCAGAAATATTTGATGTGCCAATTGGTGTATTTTTTACTCCAGATTTGCCTTCGCTCCAAAATTATAGAACAGATATTGAAAATATAAATGAAGAATCTTTGGTTAAAATTCCTGTTATACAAGCCCCTTCTCATGTTTACCCGATGCATATTGAAGAAAGATTCACGGATTATGAATATGAGTGTAAAGAGAAAATACCAAACGGGAATTTATTTTATCTTTATGTTTCAGATGATTGTATGGAACCGAGAATTCCAAAGGGAAGTCGTGTGTTAATTTTGCAGCAAAATGATTTGGAAGATCATACCATTGTAGCTGTCCGGATGGTAGAAAATGGGCGGATTACATTGAAACGTGTTCGTGTACAGCCGGAATATACTATTTTGGCTGCGGACAATTTACAATATGCGCCAATGCTCTATAAAGAAGGTTGCGATTTGGAAGTAATCGGAAAAGTCATTCGTATTGTAATTGATTTATAGGTATAGATGAGAAAATGATAGCCCAATAAAAAAGCTCCGCTTGTCTGAATGATATATACATTTAGATTGGCGGAGTTTTTTGATTTGAGTTGAGATAAGTTTTAAATAAGTAGAGATGTTTTATTGTATACGTCATAATGTGGAGACTAAATATTCATCGTCTTTTCGATTTTTAATGCCAACATGAGGTTTACAATATTTGTATAATTATTCAGATCCATCTGCAAAATGGCTTCGATTTTTTTTAGTCTTTGCCTAAGTGTATTTGGATGGATGAATAAGTTTTGTGCGCTTTCTATCACATCTCCATTATGATTACAATAGCTGTATAAGGTGTCAATCAAATCTGTTTCATTTTTTTGATCATGTACAATTAATTCTTGTAAATATTGCATTGAAAAATCTGAGAGTAAATCGTCATGAATATAGGAAAGTAAGCGAACATATCCAATTTCATCATAATGAATAAATCCTTTTGTCATGGGAACATAATCATACATTTGTAAGGAAATTTTTGCTTCTTGAAAGCTCTGATGAATTTCTAGATTGGACGGATGCACTCTTCCGATGCCAATGGTCGTTTGTAAACCAGGAAAGATTTTCTGGATTTTTTTTTGAATTCGGTCCATCCAATCGTTTAATAGTTTTTTTCGCTCTGCTTGCTCCATGTTGGTTGTGGGAAAGACAATACCAACAATTCGATGACTCAAATGGGTTGTATAAATTTTAAATGGAATATGGTCTGCTTGGAATAACTTTTGCAGACGAATGATTACATCTTTTGTAATGGGAATAGAGTCGCCTAAATTAATGGCAAATACTTGTGGATTGGGTAAAAAATCCATATCCCATAGTTTTGCCATTTCAATCATTTCTTGTTCTGAGTCAATATTGTTGTTTAAAATATCATATAAAAATTGGTCTTTATATTTTAAATGAATACTTTTTGTGATCACGGTTTGTTTCACCCATGTGACGATTGTCGGAACAATTGCATCCAGCAATGAAATTTCAAAGACAGATAAGGAAGTGCTCTTTTTTTCAAATAAGAAATAACCGATTATTTTTTTATTTGGGCTTAGCATTTGAAATAAATAAAAGTTTTTCTCTTGATTGGTTACAAGAGAAAAACCTTCAGGTAAGGTTTCATCATGGTTTCGAATGACTTTCAAAACTTGGAAATCCTTTTGACTGTACAGTGTTGGATAAATGATTTGTAAAATCTTTTGGGTATTAAAAAAGAGAACTTCTGTTTCCATAAATAAATTCAGTCTTTTTAATACCTCTTTTATGTCTTTACGGTTCAATAAATCCAACCAGTAGTTAGTCATTTGTTTGGTGGCAAAGTGAAATAAGTTTTGCTTTTTTAAAAGGAGCAATTCATCAATTCGTTGTTTTAATCTTTCTCCATCCGGATTTCTTAAGAAGAAAAATGGTTTTTTTTGCTTTTTTGCATGTGTCTCAAGGATAGAAGGCAAATAAACAGTATCTAATCCATAAAATATAATGCCAACAATTTGTGGATTGGATAAAGCGATTTCTAATACACAGAGATGATTTTCATTGCTTTTGACCAATAGCAGTGTATTTGGCAAGCTTTCCTCCGCATGAAATGAAATATTGTGAAAGCATCGCTCAGCAGCTTCCCAACCGGCAATGATTTTACCATAATAAAATGGATGGCACAAAACGAGCTCTTTAAATGAAAGGCTTGTCATCATTATCTCCTCTTTCTTGAAAATACCTTTGTTTTGGACTGCGTATGACACGGTATCTGGTTGAAGGATTGGTTATTTGCTTCATAGTATATTCTTCCAGTTGTGCTTGATAGTCACTCCATTGCACATCATGAATATCATGGATTGAAATGGCTTCGGCAATACAAGATTCAACACAAATTGGTTGTTGGTTTTGTTTTAGTCTTGTATAGCACATATCACATTTGTCCGCTTTGTTGGTCTTGGGATGGATATGAATGGAATCAAATGGACAAGCCGCGGCACATTTTTGACATCCAGTACAATTTTGGTTATTCAAAATTACAATCCCGTTTCGTAGTTTTCGAATACAATGATTGGGGCATACAGTCATGCATGCTGGTGTTTCACAATGATTACAGGATGTAGAGAAATACAAGGCATCCTGTGTTTTTTTCTGAATGCTAATCATTTTTCTACGATGGTTTTGTTCTTTAGGATGTTCACTAATACAAGCATACATACATGAACGACAAGAAATGCACTTACTAATATCAACAAAAAAACCAAGTTGTTTCATCTGTATTTCACCCCATTCTTATCATACAATAAGAAAGAAGAAATTGCAGGTAGGAAAATATCAATTGTATGACTCTTTATAAGGAGGAGATGAAAGATGCCTGTTAAGCAAAAGAAAACGAGACATGTTTGTCCTCGCAACTGCTATAGTACATGTGCGATGATTGGTTTTTCTGTAAATGGTCGTTTGGTCAAAATTTCTGGTGATAAAGCGCATGAATATACAAAGGGCAAGTTATGTCCGAAAGGATACAATTATTTATCGTATGTATATCACCCAGAACGCCTGAAATTTCCGATGCGCCAAACAAAACGTGGCAGTGGGGAGTGGATAAGGATCAGTTGGAATGAAGCAATCGATTTAATCTGTAAGAAAATATTGGAACTTTATGACCGATATTATACCAATTTATCAGTTGCGTTAAATAAATACTCAGGCAATTTTGGTATTATGCACAATAGCGTTGAAGGTTTTTTTAATAGTTTGGGGCAAACAAGCCGTGCGGTTGGTTCGCCTTGTTGGTCATCTGGATTGGATGCGTTTATTTATGATTATGGTGACTATCGAAATTCCGATCCAGAACAGTTGATGAATGCAGATGTTATTGTTTTATGGGGCGCCAACCCAGTTTGGACTTCAATTCACTCCATTCAGTATTTATACGCAGCCAGAGAACGAGGTGCCGTTTTGGTTGTGATTGATCCTGTTTATACGGCAACAGCAAAAAAATCGGATATTTATGTGCAGATGGCACCAGGAGCAGACGGAGCATTCGCACTGTTATTGGCAAAACATTTATTGGAGAATAATCAGTTGGATATGGAATTTATTGCCCAACATACAAAAGGTTTTGAAGCATTTCGGGATTATTTAAATACATTGGATATCAACGATTTGCTAAAGGAATGCAAGCAGAGTTATGAGGTGATCGAGCGGATAGCTCAGCTTTTTGATTTGAAAAATCGAGTTTTGTCTTGGGTTGGCTTCGGTTTTCAAAGAAATTTAAACGGTGGGCAAAATTTGCGCGCCATCGATGCTTTAATGGCATTGACAGGAAATATTGGTAAGGAAGGTACGGGTGTACAGTATGCCCAGCAATGTAGCTGGAGATTTTCCAATCAAATTCTACAAACTTTCCAGTCAGGTTATCATGAAGCCAATGCCATTCGTCCAATTCATATGAATGATTTTGCTCGTGATTTATTTTATGTAAAGGATCCACCCATTAAATTATTGTGGATTTCTTGTCGTAATTTGTTGGAACAAAGTCCAGATCAAAGGCAGTTGCGTAAAGCGCTGGAGGAGTTGGAGATGATTGTAACGGTAGACCAATTTATGACACCAACAGCGCAATTATCGGATATCGTGCTTCCTACAACCACGAATTTTGAGGAATGGGATATTGTGCCAAGCTACTGGCATCATTGGATCAGCATAAATGAGCCAGCGATTTCTCCTTATTATGAAAGCAAAAGTGATCTGGAGATTTCTTGTTTATTGGCTAAGCGGTTAAATGCACTTCGTCCAGGATTTTCCAATTTTCCATATGAAAAAACCATTGAGCAGTTTATTGAGGAGGAATTTACGGAAGAAATTTATCAATTGTTGGGGATTCATCATTGGAAGGAACTTTTACAAGGACCACGCCGCATGCGTTTTCCTAAAGTAGCATGGTCTGATTATCAATTTTCTACGCCTTCTGGAAAATTTGAATTTTATTCTGAAATCGCCATACAAAATCAAAAGCCACCAATTGCCATGTGTATGTTGCAAAAAAGAAACAAAAAATCTCATGAATTTTTGTTTCTGGTCAATCACGGTCAATTCAATTTGAATTCACAGTTTTTAAATATTGACGTGTTGCAGAATGAAAATAAAGAGCAGTTTGTTTTGATTCATTCATACTATGCACAAAAATATGGAATTAAGCAGTATGATCAAATTCGTGTGTTTAATCATTATGGAGAGATTATTGTAAAATGTTTATTAACGGAAAATATTTATCCGGAAATTTTGCTTTTTCATGGAAATCATGCAATTGCAAATTCAATGATTCCATTTATTCCGACAGATATGGGTGAGGTTTCCTCTGGTTATTCTGGTATGGCATTTAATAGCAATTATGTGCAAATTGAGTTGGTTCGGATATAATTTTCTTTATTATTTACAGATTGTTGGTTGAATGTGTTATGTTATAGTTGGGAGAAATCGGCACAGTTTTTGGTTTTCAAAAAATAAAGATGGAAAAAATAAAAAGAAAGAAGGGTGAAAATGGGAGAAAAATCATTAACGACAGAAGAGATTGCCAAACGTTTGAAGGTTTCTAAGTTGACTGTCTATGATTTGATTAAAAAAGAGAAAATTCCTTCTTACCGTGTTGGGCGGCAGGTGCGTGTGGATGAGGAAGATCTTCTTGCATATATTCAGAAATCAAAACATAGAGGTATACTAGAAAGTAAAACCGTGATGTCTCCATTAACATCTGAAACATCGGTATTTTCTAACGATGCTTTGGTTATTAGTGGACAAGATATTTCTTTAGATATTTTTGCACGTTATTTATTGGAGCAAAAACCGGGACGGCCTGTTTTACGCGCACATATTGGCAGTTTATCAAGCTTAATGGATTTGTACCGAGAAATGGATGGCATTGCAAGCTTGCATTTGTATGATGGGGATACAGGGGTTTACAATATACCCTATGTGAAAAAAATTCTTGTCGGACTTCCTTGTATTGTTTTTCGTTTTCTAATTCGAGAGGTGGGATTTTATGTCAAAAAAGGGAATCCCAAGCATATTTTATCTTGGCAAGATTTAAAACGATCTGATATTCGCTTTGTGAATCGAGAGCGTGGAGCGGGTATTCGTGTTTTAGTCGATGAGAAGCTCCGTATATATGGAATTTCACCTTCTGAAATTAATGGATATCAGACGCTCGCACAAAACCATACAGGTATTGCGGCTATGGTTGCTTTTGGTGAAGCAGATGTCGGCGTTGGTATAAAAAGTGTGGCACTATTAACTGATTTGGATTTTATTTCTTTGCAAAAGGAGCATTATGATTTGGTCTTATTAAAAAAAACCAATCATATAGATTTCATTGAGAAAATCCAAGCAGTTCTTCAAAATAAAAAATTTCAAGAAGAGTTGGCATTGATTGGGAATTATGATTTAACTGATATAGGTAAAATTATTTATGAAACAAATATGTAAAGAAAGTAGACAGGCTATTTTCAGACTGGAAACAAGTGCCAAAGGAAATTTGGGAGGTTTTCCAGTCTTTTTTTGAGGTTGAAACAGATTGAAAATATTCGATCTGATGAGATAAACGATTTTAAGGTAAAAAATTTATTAAGCAAAAATTGAATGGATATAAGCTTGAAATAAGAAATTTACATAATTATTTGGCATTTTATGTAGACAAAATGCTTCTGTTTCATTTTATTTTTTATGATAAATAATTTTTTGTTAATAAAAAATAACTCATAGAATCAAAAGACAATACTATAAAAATATGATGCTATATTCTTCATATCAATATAACCAGTTTTTCTCTTGACTTATTTTGTAGAAAAAGGATGTTAAAATCGGTTTATAAATCTTATATAAACCATAATTGATATAATATTTTAGTAGAAAATCGGATTTTTTGTATTATTTTGATGTTAAATCTTAAGAATTGTAATCATATAGAAATTATTATGTAACGAATATGTAATTTTTTTATAAATCCGATGTCAATTTTTTTTCTTTCATAAAAATCCATTTATTTTATGATATAGTTTCAGAGTCAGTAAAAAAATGTAAATTCTATACTTTATTTGTCGGACATGCCGATAAGATGTATCAGATTTGCAAATTACAGGAGGACGAGGCATGGGAACAAGCCCTAACTTATGGTTCGAAATGAAACAAAAAGGAAAGCATATCGTTCAATTCATCAATTATCAAGTGAAACAGAAAAAAATGGCTACAGGTTTTGCCTTATTTTCTGCAGCAATATGTGTCGGAGTTTCTCCGGAGTATACTTCTGCAGAAGAATTGGCTCAAGTACATCATATTTATTTTGATCAAAATTATGTAACAACTGTGCATTCATTGGAACTATATGATCAAATTATTCAACAGGAAATTGATGCAGCCAAGAGACTGAATCCAGATTATGAGTTTACGTTGGCCAATCAAGTGAAAATTGTAGAGGAAACAACACTGTTTTCAAATTTAAATGAGGAAGCTGCTACAGAAGCCATCAAAGAAGCGGCAAATATTGAAGCGGTAACACGTCAAATTGTTGTAAATGATAAGGTGATTGCCAATTTAAAAACGGATGCAGATTTACAAGCTGCAATTAAAGCATTTACGGCAAAATTTATCGAAGATGAAAATGATAATCTTTCATTTGAAGGAAATGTAATTTTCCGAGATGGTACTGCAGCGGTTGAAGAAATTGTAACAGCATCGGAAGCAGTCAATGCGATGAGAGAACCGATCGAAAAAGTTCAATACTATACTGTAAAAGAGGGAGATATTTTTGGAATTATTGCCAATTCTAACGGTTTAACGATTAAAGAATTAAGTGAGTTAAACGGTGATGTGGATCCAGAAGCAATTTTAAGCATTGGGCAAAAATTAAAAATTACAAAAGAAACGCCTTCTGTTACAGTTGTTGTTAGAAGAACAATTAAAGAATCAGAGTCGATTCCTTATGAGGTTGAGTATAGGGAAAACGATAAGATGGATAAAGGTGAAACAAAGGTTGTTCAAGAGGGTTCCAACGGTGCACGTTTTGTAACTTATGATCTAGTTTTAAAAAATGGCGAGATTACTTGGAAAAAAGAAGTTTCTGAACAAGTTACAAAAGAACCAGTAAAAAAGATTGTAGAAAAAGGAACGAAAGTAAATCCAAGTCGTGGAACTGGACAGTTGATTTGGCCTGCTGGAGGTTATGTATCCAGTGAATATGGCTACAGATGGGGTAAGTTACATAAAGGAATTGATCTTGCAGGAAGTGGAATGGTTCGCGCTGCTGACCATGGTGTCGTTAGCTATGCAGGAGATGCAGGAGATGGTTATGGCAATAAAATTATAATTGACCATAATAACGGATTAAGAACATTATATGCGCATTTGGCAAGTATCGATGTTTCTGTCGGACAAATTGTTGGACAAGGTCAGCATATTGGTGTGAAAGGAAGTACTGGATATTCAACTGGTATTCATCTTCATTTTGAAGTACATGTAAATGGGGCTGCTGTCAATCCGAGAAGCTATTTATAATGGAAAATATAAATTCTTTGAGAAAACATTTCAGCAATTAGCTGATTTGGTTGGTTATATTTTTGTGGTAAGAAAAATGAATGATGATTGAGATTAACTCTTACTTATATAGAAAATGTTGATGATATTGATATAATGAATAAGAATTTTGGTATGTAAAAAGATAATGAAATTGATTTTATCGTCGTTTGGAAACCGCAAGGGTTTGGCATGCAGTAATTTATACTTGATTAAAATTTCCAAAGTTAACAACATGTATGGATAAAAAATAGTAGGATTTTTCTCTTATATAAGATGACTTTTGCTTGGTGAAAGGGAGTAAAAACCGCCAGAAACTCACAAAATATAATGTTTATGTGGGTTTCTGGCGGTTTTTTGTTTGTGAAGTAAGAGAAAAAGTGATCTGTGGTGTTTCGCATTCAGTAAATCTGGGTAAAGAGCTATTATGAGAATTTAATAGAGATATGTCCATCAAAGCTCCATTTCTCCGTTTTTTTTTGTCTTTATTTTCGGCTTTTGTTTTAAGTGGATTCTTTATCCTTTGGCGTTAGGATAGTCTTGTTAACCAAGTAATTCTTTTTTGTACTCAATCAGGGGGTGGTTTTACACAGTTTTAAAGTTTATGGAAAGTCTAAGTGATATATCAATATGTAGGCATATGTCTTAAAACTTTACCTATAATATTAGAGGTCTCTATCAGTCGAGGGATATTTGTTGTAGTTGTATGGTGTCATGAAAGATAATATGTGGCATATCCAAATTTTCAAGCAGTTTCTTTAAGATATGAAGATGTCCACGATAAATGGAAATAGGCATAATTAGCTTATTGTTATCGTAGATTTTGTGTTTTTTATCGTCTGTTCCTTCTGATTTTTTGTTTGATAAGTTGTTTTAGGAAGAATAGATGAGCAATTTCGATAGTGGATAGCTTTTTAATGTTGAATTTTGGCAGTGCTATTTCGTCAATAATTTTTGTCATTGTTGGTATCTTGAAAGAAGTGGCTGTTTGGTAAGCTCAACAGTGTTGTTATTTTGTTTTATGATGCCTATGATATGTTGCAAGTGATTTTCAGATAAAAACTTTGGCATTTTCTGATGGTCAATACTGCTTATATCATGAGCGGTGCCGGCTTATTCTGATGTGAAGCACTACGTCAAAAATGAAAAGGCTATGTTTATCCCTTCTTTTTTTGGTGATTGATATAGAACATTTATATATCTAATATCCTTTAAAATTGAAAGATTCCTTAGTAATTTTTTTGTAAAATATTTCGATAGATGGAAGGTAAATATAGTACTTGTGTAGAAATTATTACTAGATCTATTTTACTGAATAGATGAATCTATTTTAATAGGAGGGAATAGTTATGAAAAAAGTTTTCATTTTGGTGGTGCCATTTGTTTTTGTTTTAGGTTTTTTGTTTAATAATACAGCAGATGCTTCTTTTGGTCTTTCACAGGATAGTCGTATGATTGAGAATCAAAAAGAAATGTACAAACAGGAATTGGCCAATTTATCTTTTGAGGAAGTAATTTCTAATTTTGAAAGGATTCATAATGAATATAATATAGGGGAAGTATTTTCTTTAAAAGATCAAGTTTTTGTTGAAATGTATGCTAAGAAAGCCAATTCACCTGGTGTAAGTTTGTTTGCTGTAAAATCTATTTCCGGCTCAAGAACAGTGAATGGTGTGACGGTAAAAGTAAATGGAGAAATTAAAGACGATATTCAAAATTTATTAGCCCAAAGTTTTGGGGCTTCTAATTTAAAAACTAGTACAACAGCAGGTGCCAGTAAAGTATCTTCCGTAGAAACCGCAGTTTATCATGATGCTTATGGATTGGTAGGAAGTGAGGGTATTGGTAAAGTGTATTCTGGATCAATTTCTACTTCTGGACTAAATACGACACTAACTGCTACGAAAAATTATACAGGAATTGTTGCTTATGCTGTGACATGGTGTACAGTTACTGTTAATCACTCAGGAGGAACTTTTACCATTAATCCGAATTAATAAAATAGATAAGGAGTATTTGTATGTTAAATAGTTTTGGTATTCCAGGTATTGTTATTACCGTTTTACTTTTGATTGGATTGGTACTTTTATTTAAAAGAATTTTTAAGAAAAGACCGAAATAATGATATGCAGGTTATAAAATATACTATGATACTATCTAGACCATTGTCTAGGTAGTATTTTTTTCGTTTTCGTTGGAAGGAAGTTGATTAAAACCAAAGCCGAAGAATTTTGAAATGAAGGGCGGTCAACCAAATGATCATATGTAAAATCAATGCATCTATAAAATCAAATGGTGTTGTCATAAGCACTAATATAAGGCCTATTGTTTAGGTATAATATATGCAAAAGAGAAACCATAAAGTTTATATTTATAAATAATATAAAAAATGAAGGTACTGATTTGTAAACTGTTGAAGTTAGATTATTCTATGTATTTTGTGATTTATAAATATAAAATTTAATATACGAATTTCTGTACAAAATAGATTTTGTATGCTGTTTTTTTATCAAATTTTGTTGTTAAAATACGAAACGGGGTTAAAGGATGTAATAAATTAAGGTAAAAGTCACTGCTTTTTTTGTATGGATTTGTTCTTCTTTTGGCAAAATCTGTTTAGAAAATGATGGAAAATATTTGTTTTTAAAGGCTTGTTTTTTTATCGGTTTTGCTTAGTATATATTTTTAATTTAAATATTTTAAAAAATATGGATTTTAATATATTTACTGTGATAAAAAGATGGAGGATTGGTTTGGTTTATTTTCATATAGGATGGAATCGCAATATGCATATCGTATAAAATTTTTGATATAACAGATTTAGGTAGAGAGAAGCTGTAACTTCTTGATCATAGATGGTGAATGGATATTATCAAAAACACAAATAAATATTCAATATAAATTTTTATTTATAAAATTTATTGTATTCAATATTATATTGGCATCTTAGAAAAAAAGAGCTTTCCTTTGACGCTAAAATTTGAAAGGTCTAAAATAGGCAATACAGAATTTTGGTTTTTGAGAGGAGTGTATTATGATGGGAGAAGCAGAACATTTGTTGGATGTTCATCCACAGAAAAAAATACCCAAAAGTGTGTACCTTATTATTGGTATTATGATGATCGGTGCATTTTTGTCAATGCTGAATAATACATTATTGAATGTAGCATTACCATCAATTATGAATTATTTTGAGGTATCCACTTCCACAGTACAATGGTTAACTACAGGCTATATGTTGGTAAATGGGATTTTAATTCCAACCAGTGCCTATTTGCTACAAAAATTTTCAATTCGGCGATTGTTTTTAACTGCAATTTTTATTTTTACGCTGGGAACCATTACAGCCGGATTTGCACCAACATTTTCTATTTTACTTGTAAGTCGAATGATACAAGCAGGTGGTTCTGCCATTTTAATGCCACTTTTGATGAATTATATGTTGGTAAGCTTTCCGATTGAGATTCGTGGTCGAGTGATGGGAATGATGGGGCTGGTTATGTTTTTTGCGCCAGCGATTGGACCAACATTATCCGGATGGATTTTAGAACATTATGATTGGGAAATGTTGTTTCATTTATTAAGTCCGATTGGTATTCTTATTTTTATTATTGGTTTTATTTTTATTCAGGATAAAAAGGAGAAAACAGTTGTTCCGTTGGATAAAATTTCCATCCTTCTTTCAAGTTTAGGTTTTGGTGGAGTTCTATATGGATGTAGTTCAGCAGGCAGCCTAGGTTGGGGACATTGGGAAGTTGTGGTATCTTTAACCGTTGGAATTATATGTTTGTTGATTTTTATTTTTCGTCAATTTCGTTTGGAAACGCCCTTGTTGGAATTTCGCGTATTTAAATATCCAATGTTCTCACTTTCAATGGTGATTAATGCGATTTTTTCAACAGTTTTATTTTCAGGAATGATTTTAATGCCAATTTATGTACAAAACCTGCGTGGTGTATCACCGATGGATTCTGGATTACTCATGCTACCAGGCGCAATTGTTATGGGATTGATGTCTCCTATTGTTGGGCGTTTGTTTGATAAAATTGGTGCGCGCATACTGACTATCCCAGGTCTGATCATTACAGTGGTAACGACTTATTTGTTTAGTCAATTGGATTTTGAAGCAAGCTATGGCTATTTAATGATGATTTATACCATTCGAATGTTTGGGATGTCTTTAATTATGATGCCAGTTGTAACCAATGGGATTAATCAACTGCCAAAGCGTTTGAATCCGCATGCTACTGCGATTAACAGTACATTACAGCAAGTTGCTGGAGCGGTCGGTTCCGCTTTTTTAATTACGGTTATGTCAATGAGTACAAAAAATGAAATTGCTGAATCTATGCAGCAAAATGCCAATGCTTCACAGGAAACGATTCAACAGCTTACCGCATTGGCAACACTTCATGGGATTAACAGCGCTTTTTTTGCAGCGACAATCCTTGCAGTGGTAGCAGTTGGTCTAGCTTGTTTTATTAAGCGAACAACGCCAATCACTGCTTCAGTTGAAGAGCAAATTATGAATCGGAAAATATAAAAAATGGCTCAGATAATTTCCCAAAAAATTTTAATAGGTTCTCCTTGGCAAGAAAGCAAAGTAAATCCAAATCAGCAGTATAGATCCTTGTTGTTTTGTAAACAGTTGATGTGTGAAAGTTTTTCAAATATGGTTTGGGATTATGATATATGTGTAGTGGACAGCGTACCAAAATTTTACTTGGTACGCTGTTACTTGAGAAAAGCCAGATATTTTGCTGTTGGATGAACAACACATTGAGTGGTTGAAGTGGTACTTGTAGGAGGATGAAGCTGTATTCATTTTAAATCGCATTGCCAATTTTATTTATCATATGGAAAATCAAGTGCTACACAGCGCTATGTTGGGAAGTCCTTAGATTTTTTGATTGAGGAAAAGAAGTGATAAAGAGGGAATTTCTCGTCATATTTTTAATGAAATTCCTGAAAATGTTCGCTTTAGATATAAAGCCAAGATATGAAGATTATAATTTCTTATTAGACTAACCAGCAGTTCTTTTCATAAGATATTTGGAACTATTTTTCAAGAATGAGTTTGGGAACGTAGCAGTGATTTGAGTTCAGCCTATATTCCGTTCGTTATTTGTTATTCGTTAGATCGTAAAGCGTAAGGCGAAGCCGTTCGCTATAGTCATTGATGAAAGTTGAGATACTTTGTTACCCACAAAGTACAAAAAAAGGGTCGCTAACACTTCCCAACTCATTCGGTGCATAAGCACCCATGAAGGTATTTGAGCAATACCCTCAAAGCTACTTATGCCTCTAAATACTTATGAGCAAGTGGAACTTCAATTTCAACGGTGTAATTTACTTTATCAATACGGCTAGATAGCAATTCAACCTGACGCGTTAATTTGTCAGCCTGTTTTTTGAATTCAGCAGGGTCAAATAAAGCAATTTGTTCCATTATTGCACCCGACTGATGATGAACATGATATTCTCGTTTCTTAGTAGTGGCAAGTGTTTTGAGAAGATGAAGCCGTTCTCGTAGATGTTTCGCTGTTTCAATCGCACGAATCATGGAGATTGAGTTACCATCCCATTGAACCATATTGTTTAAATTGGCTTTTTGAATAATTTCTTTTAATTCCAATATGTCATGCCAAACTTCGGATAATTCTTGCAGCACAGCTTCAACTGTAATGTCATATGGTGTGTAAACTTCTCCTTTTGGTACCTCAATCACATGAATATGAAAAAATTCATTCTGTAATTCTCCAACTTTTTTATGAAGACTAGAAAGAAGATTAATGGCTTGTGCTAATGTTATTTTCATTCAATCGTTCCTTTCATCAAAGTCATATAAATCATTTTAACATAAATCCAAGATTTTTTATATCAATTATAATGAATGGATAATTGTAAAATGATGCTCTTTTAGATTTTTCACATTTTTTATTTCAATATCGAGTGTGACTGTTGAAGAAAACTTAGATTTTTAAATAATCTTATTTAAAGCAGAATCAATAAATTTTGATCCATTTTTGGTCGCATCTCTTTTAGGATATTTATATTGTACTTCCATTGTCTTTTATCTTTTGAAAGCATGTCTAAAATTGCCTGTATTTTTGGGCTTTAGTCATTTTTTCTGATCTTCTTTCTAAAATCTCCATTGTGTTATTACAAAAAGAATTCAGTAATATTTGTTCCTTATCATTTTGCAAAAGCAAATGGATAAAATCTGACTTCATTTTATCCATTGTGTTTTTTCGGTTGCTTTTAGATACCAATTCTACTTTTCCACGAAAAGTCTATTTCTCTTCTTTATTTTGGATTTTTATCTCTCTCTTAAAGGTCGTTTGTTTTCTCTTTTTTGCAGCAATTGGGGTGCTATCGGGATTGTGATGAATTCCAGTTATCCATTTCCCAAATTCAATATTTTCCATTTTGAAAAATTGATTTATTGAAGTATATATCATCACTTTTCCTGCTTTGGCAAAGTAGTTTGATGACTAAGCATATCAAAAGCAAAGTGCAAGTTTTAAACAGGAGAGAAAAATCAAAGGTACGTCTGGATAAAATTATGAACTGAAAAACGAATTTTCTTGTATTGGATGAGCCAACAAATCATTTAGATGTTGATATCAAAGTGGAATGAACGCGTGCATATTATAGGTTTATAGGGGCACAGCATTAGTTTGCGTTCTCATGAACGAGAATTTTATTGTGTGGCTGCAATAAGATATAAAATGGTAAAGACTGTGGCACAGAGCTTGTGTAAATAAATGAAAGGCACGATTAAACATAGGTTAAGGTTTCCTTTATTTGATTTGTGCTTTTTTATTTTTTCAAAGAAAATCTTTTGCAATGGTATTTTGTAAAAGCATATACTAATCCTAAGGCAATTGAGAAATGAATGAAACAAAAGGGGTGTAAATATGATTTTTAATACAAGAAAAGTGGTATGGCAAGGGATTTTAGCATTGCTACTGATGGTTTTGGTTGGTGGATTCATGTTTTGGTTTTGGACCAAACAGGTTGCAGAGGTAGAAGAAGCCGTGAAAGCTGAAATTGAGGGGGCTTATACATTGATTGAAGATGTTTATGTATATGGAGATATACAATCCGCAAAGGCAGGGATTATTGTGTATCCAGGGGCAAAAGTAGATCCAATGGCTTATGGAACAACAGCCAAGCAAATTGCTGAAAAAGGCTATGTGGTATTTGTGCCACAAATGTTTTTAAATATGGCGATCTTAAGTTCTGATCAAGCCAGTACCATCATCGATACATACCCACAAATTGATGTGTGGGTTGTTGGTGGTCATTCACTTGGCGGAGTTGCGGCGGCACAGTATATAGACATGCATCCAAAAAAAGCAGACGGATTGTTTTTCTGGGCAGCTTATCCGACTGAACGCACAGATTTCAGCCAAACTGATTTGCCAATGCTTTCGATTTATGGAGAGAAGGACGGTTTAACTGAAATACAAGATATTGAAAAGAGCAAAAAGTATATGAGCCCCAATTCGATATATTATGAGATTATTGGAGGCAACCACAGTCAGTTTGGTGCATATGGTTTACAAAATAAGGATCATCAGGCCGATATTCCAAGAGAAAAGCAGCAATCAGAAATTGCTGAGGTGATGGATAATTGGTTGCAAAGAGAAGTGTTGCAAGAAGCTAGATCATAATACGTGGTTTCATAAACAGGAATTGTTAAATATCAACTAAGTTTTGACTTAAAAAGAGAATCGGTGCTAGCTTTTTTGGGCGAGAAATCTCCAGAACAAATTACTATATTCTAAAAATATTTTTTCATTCTGATTCCAATAAAATTTTTACAATAAAAAGGAGCTATATAAAAAAGAGTAGATTTTTACATAGATTATTCATAGCAAAAATTTACTCTTTTGACTTGTTTTATTGCTGATGAAAATTTTTGTACATTTCCTTCATAAATAATTGGATAATCTAGCTGATAGAACATTTTGGGTGTAGTATACTCAGGTGCGGTTTCGATTAAATGAATACCAGATTCTTTTAAAATATAATTGACAAACTGGGAGCAAAACAAATGGTAAGGATTGGTTTTGCGTTTGCTTGTTTTTATTAGCAAAATTCCACGCAAATTATATCTGAAGGTTTCAATATGTTCAACAAAATACTGAATTTTTTGTTCAATAGTTTGATATTGTTTTGTGGTCACCGGAATTTCCAGAATTCGGATTCGGCTGTTTGGATACCATTTTAAATATCTTTCTGTAACATTTTCAATAACAAATCCACATTTTAAGAAATTATATTTGCTTTTTCTGCCAAATGAGTAAAATACTTCAAATTTATCATTTAAACAAATGGATGTATGTGCATACGGAATATTTTCAGATAGCTTAATCATTCTTGAAAAATAGGTTCCTGTATAAGATAAGACAATATAAATTTTTTTAATGATGCTCCCTCACTTTCAGGAAAAGTTTTAAGAAATGAATTCTTTATTATCTATCATACTATATTTTGATTGAATGTACAGATATAATTTTAATTGGTCGTTGTGGGATCAATAGAAATCCTATGATACATTGTTTGACTTTCTGTATTGCTTATATTTGTGTATAGAATAGTAAAATCATCTCGTTGATTGGTATAAAATGCTGAGATCATTAGCTGTGACAGGGGAACAATGATTGTATAGATCTTTAGTCTCAGACCCTTGAAAGGAAAATTAAAATTGAAAAAATAGATTGGGAAAAATTGAGCAATTCGTTTAGAAGATTAAAGTGATTTTTTAAAGAAGTGTAAAAGTCTAATTTATTGATATTTATATCCGAGTTATTATATCTTTTGTAGTGAAAAATCGCTTTAAAAATAATTTTATGATTGAAATTATTACTAAAAGATATTTTTATTGTTTATAAGTGTATATAGGTGCGTTTGCATTTTGTAAGGTGATATATAACTGTGAGGAAAATTAGATGTTTAGTAGAGATAAAAATATAAGTTGTTGTAATTTTTATTTCTTGTTTTAAAAGATGTTGGACATGAATTTTGATAACCCAGTGACACGCATTTTAAAGTTTGGATGATTACAATTTTCTATGTTATTGTTAAATCGATTTAAGGTTGTCATCAATCATTCTAAAAATTTTGGGTTTATTTTTGGAGTGATTGTTTATGCTAAAAGTGGGAAGAACAAGAAATCGTATGGTGTATGTTTTGTTCCTAAGATTTCTTGTTTTTGATTTTAGAGACATTTATTTGTTCTATTCATATTTTTAATGAAGGAAAAAATCAATTCAAAGTATGAGATAGACAAGGACATTTAAGCTTTAAATACAAATTTGAAAACGAGTTTTGTAGATCAGTAGAAAAATGTAATGATATACTATCCTGCTTGAAAACGCATAAGTTTGTATGATTTCTATATGATATTTTGCATGATCTCTTCAAAAACTTTTTATTGGGAAATTGAACAATGTGGGTAACATAGTTTGACATGTATCGAAGTCTGTTTTATAAACCATACAAAAATCTCGCAGGATGAAATTTTTCTATACATGAATTAGAGTAGATTTTCATAAAAAGTTTGTATGGATGATATGCTAAATACAGTGTTTCATCATATTGTTTGAGTTCGCTTTATGACTTTTTATAGGATCTATGCTAGTAAACAAAATATTAATCTGTTTATTTTGAATTTTTAGTTAAAAAGGAACATAAATCATAAAACGATTGTAGCTACAATCATATGGTTTCAAAATATATTTTGCCAAAAAATAGAAATATGATTGATAAATAGTAATAAATAGTTATAATAAGTTATGTATAGCTATGTTTTTTTGTGTGTGAAGTCGTTATACTGAAACGAGTATAAAGGAGAGGAAAATCAATGAAAAAAAATCTACTATTTTCTGTACTACTTACGATGATCATTATTCTCGCAGCAGCATGTAGCGAAAAAAGTCAAACCGATCCACAGCAAAATGCAGAATCGCAGCAAGCGGCACAAACCGATCCGGTTGAGCTAACGATTTCAGCAGCCGCAAGCTTACAAGATGCAATGGAGGAAATTAAAACACAATTTGCCAATGTGGAGCCGAATATTTCTTTGGCGTTTAACTATGGTGGTTCCGGTGCGCTGCAACAGCAAATTCAAGAGGGGGCACCAGTTGATTTATTTTTCTCAGCGGCACAGGATAAGTATGATTTGCTTGTAGAAGCTGGGTTGATTGATGCATCGGAAGGAAAGACCTTGTTAGGTAACGAGTTGGTTCTGGTCGCTCCGGTTGATGCAGAAGTCAATGAAGGAGATTTTACATATATGACCAATGATGCAGTCAAGCAGATTGCACTTGGAACACCAGATTCTGTTCCGGCTGGTAAATATGCAGAGCAGGTTTTGCAAGGATTAAATATTTATGATGCAGTGAAAGATAAAATTGTTTTTGCAAAGGATGTTCGTTCAGTTTTAAATTATGTAGAAACAAAAAGTGTAGATCTAGGTGCGGTGTACAAAACTGATGCACTGACAAGCGATCAGGTGAAAATTTTGTCTTCTGCACCCACCCATTTGCATGATCCAATTGTATATCCTTGTGGTGTAATCAAAGACAGCAAAAATAAAGAAGCGGCTATGAAATTTTATAATTATTTGCAAGGAGAAGAAGCGAAAAATATTTTTGTCAAGTATGGTTTTACAGTGCTAAACTAATGGATAGAAGAAACGGAAAGTGGGAACAAATATGGCTGAAGCATTTTGGTCACCAGTTCGACTATCTTTACAAATTGCCTCCTTATCTACCATTTTGGTTGTAATTATCGGTGTGTGGATCGGATTTCGTATGGCGCGATCTAATCATCGTTTCAAAATTGTATTAGATACACTTTTTTTACTGCCAATGGTGCTGCCGCCAACGGTAATTGGTTTTTTTCTGATCAAAATTTTTGGGAAAAACAGTTGGATTGGAGTGATGGTGGAAGGCGTTTTCGGTCACCCGATTATGTTTACTTGGTGGGCCGGAGTCATTGCATGTTTTGTTGTATCATTTCCGCTTATGTACCAAAGTGCAAAAGCAGCCTTTGAAAAGGCGCATGTCAATTTGGAAGAGGCAGCAGCAGATTTGGGTGCAACACGGATTCAGACGTTTTTTCGTGTGATTTTGCCGATTGCTCGACCATTTTTGATCAGTGGTGCCATCTTAGCTTTTGTTCGTGGACTTGGAGAATTTGGTGCAACTTTAATGTTTGCTGGTAATATTCCAGGACGCACACAAACCATACCAACAGCGATCTATTTTGCTATTGATGGGGGGAATACAACATTGGCGTGGCTACTTGTTTTAACAACAATGTTGATGTCATTTTCTTTTCTTGCCATTACACAATATTTAACAAAAAGGAAATTTGGAGTCGTTTAAAATCAAAAGTATCCTAATGGCTTGATCAATTCATTTGTCTGCTATAGGGTACTTTTTATTGGATTGGAAGATATCGACTTTCATTTGAAAGATTTGAAAAAAAGAAGCTGAGATAAAATACAGAAATATTTTTTGTATTTGGTTTGTTCAAAGTATCATTCTAATCTATCGCACCGTTATCCATTTTATGAGCAAAGCTTGAAGTCAATTGGTTTATTGTATGTGTTGATGATTGGACACTTGGCCGCCTATCGGGGATTTTTTGTCAAGGCAAAGGTGATGATTTTGCAAAAACGGTGGCAACTTTAGTTTTATGAGAGGAGAACAGCAATAGGTTATCAGTATCAATTAGATGATACTGCCCTTTGAAAAATGGAATATCCTGTGGTTTGATAACGACACAAAAAGCAGTAAGTCTGAAAAGATTTGCTGTTTTTTTTGTTGTCTAGATGAAGAATTCGTTAATTTTGTGGTGTGACTTGTTAATGCTATCCGCCAGTCCGAATTTCTCCACAGGCGATACAGGATAGGTGCCAATACACTTTGTTGTTTATGTGTCCACTGTCAACGCGAGCTGCTTTCCGCTATCAGGGAGCTATTTACTCAATTCGGGAAAGATCGGCGGCAACTTCAATCAGATTGCGGGTGTCTAAACGAGTATGGCGCACTGTATAATGTTCTGTCTGACAAGGTATGCGCCGACATTTCAGACCTTGCTTGAATTGAAGTCCCCATGAAAGTAGGTAAAGCTGTTGGCAATATTTAAGCATATCAACTCTAAAAATGCTGGCTATGGGTGCTGTCAAAAAGTACCTCACTTTCAGACATAGCAAGTCTACTATAGTATAAAATGTTGAATATTTTTTTAAAGAAGTACAATCATTGTAATGAAAGAGTCAGAGCCGATTTCATCCATTCGAGAAATCCTGAGACTTATATGTTTTCTAAAGTAGATGATTAAGCATTATTCAAAGAAATGATCTATTGTGGGTTTATCTTAAATGTGGAGTTGGTTAAACAACTATGCTAATGGTTTAAATTCATTCTTAGTGGCGACCATCTATGATGAACCCAATATGTATAAAAAACAACCTTATTTTTATAATAAAAGCAAAGTATGAATAATCATAAAATTATTATCTTAAAATAATAAATAGCATAGAAAGTGCTGGTTAAAAAATGATGCAGAGGCTCTTTGGATGTCTGTTGTAAATATACAGGATAAATCTAAAAAAATATAATATATAAAAAATATGATAAATATAAATTTATGGAGAAAAAATGGCAGATATTTGCATGATTACACAAACTTTACTATTTTTTTGAAGTTAATCATATTTTCAGAGTATAATAATTTACAAAAAATAAAATTTGTAATATAATTAAATCGTAATATTTATTATTAATATAGGAGGGAGAAAAAGATGAAAAGAGTGATTCAATTTCTAATTCTTGCTGTCATCATGATACCTTTTTTGGGAATTGGAAACGAAAGAGAGGTACAAGCGGAAACTAAGACCTATGGAGATGGAATTGTTCGTACCATTCAGTTTGGAGGGCAAAATTTGTATTTGGATATTGCTACTGATAAAAATGCATTTGCTCGAGGAAAAAGTGGAGCTTCAACACAAGGCTTTTATTTTGAATATCACCCAGATAAAAATGCTTATAAAATTTATTCAGCCAGCAATCCGAATTTAATTTTGGCATGGAATAATTATTTTTATTCAACAAATGTATTTTTTACCAACAATGGTAATTTAGATGAGCATTATTGGGTACTTGAGGAAGAGCCAAGTAGTAATGTGTATTATCTTAGAAACTATAAAAAAAATGACGGTTATGGATATTTAACAGCGGTAAATAGTCAGGGTTTTATGAATGTAGCCATTGGTGGTAAAAGCAATTATGATAGAAACTATACACATATTACGATTTCAGGAGAAAATTTAAGAAATGATACCCATATTGATACTGATAGCAAAAGAATTACAAGTGTAGCGTATCCAAATAAATCGTTAACACCAAATTTTTCAAATTATAATGTGAGTATGTCTGATACTTCCAGCGTTTTAAGACAACTTTGGTGGTTGGAGTATTCAGAAGAGAAAGATGCATATAAAATAAAAATTATGGACGAATACGGCATGGTTAAAGCTTTAGCTTGGGATAGTAATAAAGGTAATAATGTTATTGTATATGAAGATAAAGAATATGCGGATCAATATTGGAGATTAGAGGATATAGGTAATGGCAATTATATCATTAAAAATTATAGAAATCCTAATAAAGTGTTAGATCTTAATTATTTATTAATTACAAGTTTTAATGTTAGAGTCAGTGATAGAACGAATTCTACAACACAACAATTTAAAGTGAAAAATTATTATGAATACACATAGTAAGTTCTATTGGACTCGTTTGCTTAAGGTTCACAATGAATAATCTATCATAAATGAAAAAGGTGCAGATGATTAAATGATAGTATCCTCTTTAAGTAGACAGTGTGTAGGATGGCGGTATACTGATTTGAAAGAGGGTATAGGACATCTAAAGGAAGCAAACAGTATTCCAATGAACTAAAATTACAAGTTGTGCAAATCTACTTAGTGGAAGAAGGCAGCTGGTATGATGACAAAAATTTACAGTGTGCAAAATCTATTTTAAGTAAAAATATGGATGACCCAATATAAGTACGTTGGAAGTAGAGAAGCCTTTAAAAAGCAATATTTCATGTAATTTAGAATTTGATTTGTTTTTTATTTTGAATAAAAAGCGTTAGCTGAACCTTTTTTGGTTTGATTAACGCTTTTTGTTTGAATTTTTCTTCGTTTTACGGTGTATATTCTTTATTGCATCGTTTTCAGTTACAAATGTTATAACAGAAATTAGGCAACTGGATCTGTCTTTTTATGTTCTATATTTTTCTTTTCTATAAAATCGTCCGCATATAGGTGTTTAGAAGTTATCCGTCATAATTCTCTATTTAATGAGATTTTGTTTTTTTGTATTATAGGCAATTATTTTCAGGCTGTATAAATGATTTTACATGAAAGTTGTGCACAATTGGAATCAATGAACAAGTGTGGTTGTTGTAGAGTTTTTTCTTTGTTTCTTTATTGATTACTTGATTGGGAAATCGAGAATAGGAAAATGGGTAGGGTTTTAGCGTGTATAGGGTTGATATCATACATTTCAGTTTTAAGTATTGATAAAGTGTTGATTCAGCAATGAATTTTAACCAATTTTCTGAAGCGGAATAAAATGGAGCAAGAGAATTTTTGGAGGAGACGGTCATGGAGGTATTTGAAAAGGAACATCATCCAAATCAGGCATTACGAAATTTTGAAAGGGACGGGGCGTTTTGGCTTTGGGTAAGTATTGGCAGTGTATTTGTAACTTATGGTTTATTGAAATATTTTGGATTAAATCCGAACGGGAACCGTTTGGAAAGAGAAAAGAAAACGAAATATGAAGTGGAAAAATCGGAATAAAATCGCAAGATTCATATGAAATAATTTTATTTTATATAGTTGGAATATTTAAATTTTAAAAATTATACTGGGAAATTTTGTATAGAGCAGATATGCAATCAGATTATCTCTGATTGTTTTTGTTGTGCTTTAGAGATTTTCACAGAAGATCTTGAAAATATATTTATAAATATAATACTATATTTTTTGATAAAAATACAAATATTTATTTTACATCTTGGATTTGAACTGTAAATTTTAAAAGACGATATTTACCAAATAATATTATACGTTTTCAGTTCATGTCATATTTGATTGGAAAGAAGCCATAAAGAAATGGTTTTTAAGTCTATCAATCAGTATCAGTTTTCTACTATTTATTTAATATTTTTATCATATCAATTGAAAAGTATGAACTCCAGTTCAATCTATATTATGAGAAGTAATGAAAATCCAGGTCATTAAAGTATAGAAAAAGAGAAAAAATGAAAAGATAAAGATAGTGATATTTAGATGGTAGTATGGATAGGAATTATAAAGGGCTACAAAGTGCAGTAAAAATGGTTGTGATTTTTCGTCCTTTCGATCTTCCAATGAAGTGATTTCAATTCCTTTTTGAAGTTACCAATTTTCATCGGTATCCATGAACGAACTTGAGCTGATCTGGGGGCATTTATGGGGTGTTAGAATCCGTCATGGAATACATCAACAGGTACTAGGAGCTATTGGCTCTCTGGTTTTTTTACTGTCTGTTTATTTGTCAGGTAGGTTCATTCCAATCTGGTCAAGAACTTCAAAAAATTCCTTTTGCAAAGTGAGGATAAACAAGACTCATGTGGTAAAAATTGTCTGCTATATTCTTAATAACTGGATAAAATACATAATGAATGAGAAATTGTAAATCAACAGTTTGATTTCTGTATGAATGAAAAGACCATTTTCAAACATAACTTTATATCTTTCTGAATCAAAATTCTATTTTGGTGTGAATGACTTTTTTGACAGCTTCATATGCAATGATGTCGGTCATATAATATCTTTCTTCTAAGTTTTTTGCATAAGAAAAGCAGGAAGTTGTTTTATTTGTTTTCCTGCTTATGTGGTCATTATGAGATAGTGGTTGTTTCATTTTGAAAGAGAATAAACATGCGATAAAGGAGTTTTCCGCTTGTCTTTAATCAGTAAAAGCAAATGAGAAATAAATGGGTAAGCCAATATACTTGTTTGGTTTTTCCTTATGTTTATTCATTGGTTTTGTTTATCCTCTCGATATTAATTATCTTTCAGATTCATCCATTCAATGCCATTATCTGCCTCTGCACTTCTGTCATTGGCGATAATTGCTGTTCCAGTAATTCCATCTAGATTTTCTATCTCTTGCCCGTTTGGTGTGTTAGGATAAGCGCCATTCTGATATTTTAAAACAGAGTATATTTGTTTTCCAAGATAATTATATGGGATTACAAGTACATGATACCCGTTCTCCACTTCATTGCTGATAATAACAGGTTCGTTTACTACAGTAAATTTTTGTGCTACGGTTAAATTCCCTTTTTCACCAGTCAAATAAAGGGCCATGCTTCCACCTGTGCCACTTGTATAGGGACCAGTCACCATAACAAAGATTTCATCTTTACCATCTTCATTTAAATCAACATAATTATAGTAGTATTTGGTGTTTTTCCAGTCCTCTTCTGGTATTTCTAGTGAATCAATAATTAAGCTCGCCACTTCCTGATTAGGAACGCTTTCTGCTTGTATAGGCGTAATCCCATCTGGCAGCTTTACTAATGGCACTTTTTTATCGTTGTTTCCAGATAAAGCCACTGCTTCTTCTTTTTGAATTTGATTTGCTGTTTCTGTACTGCCCAGATTTTCTTCCGATCCACAAGCTGTCATTGCTGTAATCAAAAACATACCCGTTACAGTTAGTCCAAATAAATTTTGCTTTTTCATTTCCTTATTTTCTCCTTTTTTGCGTTAAAATGTTTTTTATCAATCTAAATTAAAATATTTCGTTTGGATAAAGAGAACTTATTTTCTCATAGTTTTAATGGCATATTTTCTCCTTTTTGTTAAAAAATATTCTTATTTCTGATAAATGTATGAGAAACTCTCTGATAAAATACATTGATTCGAGCATTATTGATTCATGACACTTATTTATACCTTTGGTAACTTTGCTTTACAAAGGATTATAAAGAGCAATGGTCTGGCAAGTTTTCGCTTGTAAACTTTATTATACTGTTGTCGGTTCATCCAAGCAATGTTGTCTTGCAATTTTTTGCAGATCATTTGAAACGGGGTTGGAGAAAAATTTGATATCAAGTACCACCGTCTTGATTGTAAATTTCAAACCATTGAGCTACAGGGATTTTTCATCTCCATAGCTGCCTATACACACATATGATTTTCATACCTAATATCTTAGCGCAATTAAAATCATTAGATTTTTTTGATTGGAATTTAAGTGAGCAGAAGATGTAAGTATTCTTGATCAATATTGTCCATGTTTTTTTTGAAAACCGCATTGCCTTTGCTGTATTCAATATAAAATGAGTCAAGATATCTTGTTAATGCACCTTCGTCTATGTTATACGTAAATACATGAATGGTGCCGATTTCATTGCTTGTGCAGTCTGCATTAAAAAGAATGATGTTACAGCGTGTTTTTAAATCCATAGCAACTTGTGAGATGACACCGTTTGCATCTGTTACTTGTACATAAAATGGTGCGGCAATTTCAGCCGATTTTTCCTCCAAAAATTGTCGTGCGCCCTCTAATTTTATAAAGTCTTGAACAAACATTGGACGCTTGGCTTTTACATGAAATTCCAATTCTTTTACAATAATTGCATGAAAATTCATTTTGATCACCTCTAACTTTCTTCTATAATCCATATTCTAACATTTTTTAAACATAGATGGAGAACACATGGTAAAAAATTATTAAAGTTGACTTTTATTCCATGGAATAAACGATTGTTCTTGCGTGGAGTTTAAAATATATGAGATTTACAAATATAAAAAATCCATAATTTTATCATTGTCTTTCTGAACGATTTATTTTTCATAATGAAATTGGGGTGGATAAATTTGGTATGGGAAATCTGCTGTATTTTCATGAGGAGACGGAAATGATAAAACTGTTCTTTAGAAATAAAAGGTAAACAAAAAAATAGCGATCATTTTTTATGAAAAAGTACAAAATTTTAAGGGGGAATTTCTATGTGTGTAAAGGTAGCTATCAATGGTTTTGGACGAATCGGACGGACTGTATTTCGCTATGCACACCAAAATCCGCATATTGAGATTGTGGCCATCAATGATTTGACCGATGCCAAAATGCTTGCACATCTATTAAAATACGATTCAATTCATGGTACATTTTCTGCAGAGGTTCGGGCGGATGATTCCCATTTAATTGTTGATGGAAAAAAAATCCAGGTGATTGCCAAAAAAGATCCAGTACAGCTTCCATGGGCAAGTCTTGGTGTAGAGATTGTGGTTGAATCAACTGGACGTTTTACTCATCGAAACGATGCAAAGAAGCACTTGACAGCAGGTGCAAAGAAAGTCATTATTTCCGCGCCAGCAACGGATGAGGATCTTACCATTGTAATGGGTGTTAACGAACAAAACTATAAGCCACAAAAAGATTTCGTCATTTCCAATGCGTCTTGTACAACAAATTGTTTGGCACCATTGGCAAAGGTCTTGAATGATACGTTTGGAATCCGGTCAGGGATGATGACAACTGTACATTCATATACCAATGATCAGCAAATTTTGGATCTTCCACATAAAGATTATCGACGTGCGCGTGCAGCTTCTGAGAGCATTATTCCGACCAGTACGGGTGCAGCAAAAGCAGTTGGTCTTGTTTTACCTGAGCTGAAGGGGAAACTAACTGGGATGGCGGTACGTGTTCCGACACCGAATGTTTCCTTGGTTGATTTGGTCGTTATTCTGGAAAAAAATGTGACGGTTCAGGAAGTGAATGCGGCTTTAAAATCCGCTGCAGACGGATCTATGAAAGGCATTTTGGCATATAGTGAGCAACCGCTTGTTTCAAGGGATTATAATGGAATAACGGTTTCTTCAACCATTGATGCACTATGTACCATGGTACTTAATGATAATATGATAAAAGTGATTGCATGGTATGACAATGAGTCGGGTTATTCGCATCGTATCATTGATTTAATTTTGTTTCTTGTAAAAAAAGGGTTGTAAATCCAGATTGAGTTTTGAATTTTTCATAAAATCACGATGAGATGGGGGGAGTTTTCCTCTCTTTTTTTACATATTTCACCAATTTTGTTGTAAAATGTCATAGAGGAGGATTGAGTCATGAAGAAAACGATTCGCGACGTGGACGTAAAAGGTAAAAGAATTTTTTGTCGGGCGGATTTTAATATTCCGATGAAGGACGGAAAAATTGTAGATGAGACGAGAATTTTATGTACGATACCGACCATTCGATATTTAATTGACCAAGGGGCAAAGGTAATTTTGGCAAGTCATTTGGGTCGACCAAAGGGGCAAGTGATTGAGGATTTACGCATGACTCCGATTGCTGAATGTCTGTCGAAAATCTTGGCACAACCAGTGCACAAAGTAGATCATATTTTTGGACCAGAAGTGGATGAAAAAATTGCATCTTTAAAAAATGGAGATGTGCTTTTATTGGAAAATTTGCGCTTTGACATTAGGGAAGAGAAGAATGATCTAGAATTTGCAAAGAAATTGGCTTCTTATGGAGAAATTTTCGTCTGTGATGCTTTTGGAGCAGCGCATCGTGCACATGCATCGATCTCTGGGATTGCTGGTTATGTTCCGTGTGTTGCTGGATTTTTGATGGAAAAGGAAATTGAGGTGTTGAGTAATGCCTTAAATCATCCAAAGCGTCCGTTTACGGCGATTGTCGGTGGATCAAAGGTAAAGGATAAAATTGGAGTTATTGATCGTCTGCTTGATAAAGTAGACTCTTTAATTATTGGTGGCGGTTTAGCATATACATTTTTAAAAGCAAAGGGCTATGAAATCGGAAATTCTTTATTGGAAGAAGATAAAATTGAATTGGCAAAAGGATTTATCAAAAAGGCCGAAGAAAAAGGCGTTCGTTTTTGTATGCCGGTTGATACAGTTGTTGCGGATGGTTTTTCAGAAACAGCGAATACAAAAACGGTCGATATTGATCAGATTCCGCTCGGATGGATGGGGCTGGATATTGGACCAAAAACGATTCAACAGTATGTCGAGGTGATTAAAAATTCCAGTCTTGTGATTTGGAATGGTCCCATGGGTGTATTTGAGATGGAACCGTTTTCTTCTGGCACAAAAGCTGTGGCGATGGCATTGGCCACATCAGATTCGACCTATTCCGTAATCGGTGGCGGGGATTCTGCAGCGGCCGCAGAAAAATTTCAGGTGGCAGACCAAATGGATCATATTTCAACTGGTGGTGGAGCTTCTTTGGAATTTATGGAGGGAAAGAAGCTTCCAGGTATCGAAGTGTTACAAGATAAAGAATAAAATGAGGTGGAGATATGCGTAAACCGATTATTGCAGCAAATTGGAAAATGCATAAAACCGTAGCAGAGGCAGTCGCATTTATCCAGGCGTTAAAAGGAAAACTTCCCGATTCAAATCAGGTAGACAGCGTGATTTGTATGCCAGCTATCTCTTTATTTGCTGGTGTCAAGGAAGCAAAAGAAACCGGAATAAAAATCGGTGCACAAAATATGTATTTTGAAAAGGCGGGTGCGTTTACTGGAGAAATCAGTCCTATAATGCTAGAAGATTTATCTGTTTCGTATGTGATTCTTGGACATTCAGAACGGCGTGGAATTTTTCAAGAATCGAATGAAATGATCCAAAAAAAAGTCATGGCAGCTTATTTGCATCATTTAATACCCATTGTTTGTTGTGGTGAATCTTTGGCAGAACATGAGATGGGGAAAACAAATGAAATTGTAAAAAATCAAGTGCTGTCTGCATTTTCAGCATGTACCAAAGAGCAGGTGACACGATCTGTCATTGCCTATGAACCAATTTGGGCAATTGGAACCGGAAAATCCAGTTCGGCAGCGGATGCCGATGAAACATGTGGATATATTCGCAGCGTGATTGAAGAAAGGTTTGGAACAGACGCTGCAGAGAAAATTCGGATTCAATATGGTGGCAGTGTGAAGCCAGACAATATTTCTGAATATATAAAGAAGGAAAATATAGATGGGGCATTGGTTGGTGGCGCCAGTTTGGAACCCGAATCGTTTCTTCAATTATTGGAGGCAGGAAAGCAATGAGTCAAAAACCATTAACCGCATTAATTATTTTAGATGGCTTTGGCTGGCGTGAGGAGGATGCAGATAATGCAGTCAATCAAGCTAATAAACCAAATTTTGATACGTATTGGAACATATATCCACATGCCACTTTAACAGCTTGTGGTGAAGCAGTCGGGCTTCCTGAAGGACAAATGGGGAATTCCGAAGTTGGACATACCAATATTGGTGCTGGAAGAATTGTGTATCAAAGTCTGACCAAAATCAATATTGCAATTCGAAAAGGCGAATTTGCACAAAACGAAGTGTTGAAAAAAGGTATGGCTTATGCAAAGGAAAATCAGCGTGCCATCCATTTTATGGGATTGTTGTCGGATGGCGGGATTCATAGTCATATTAATCATTTGTTTGCTTTATTGGAAATGGCAAAGGACTATGATTTGGAACGCGTTTATGTGCATAGCTTTTTAGATGGTCGAGATGTTGGTCCGCAAACGGCCAAAACATATCTTTTGGATTTGCAAGAAAAGCTAAAGCAGCTACAAATTGGAAAAATGGCAACGATTTCTGGACGATATTATGCGATGGATCGTGACAATCGTTGGGAGCGTGTGAAAAAGGTATACGATGCCATTTGTTATGGTGAGGGGATGAGATTTCAGGATCCATTGATAGCTGTTGATACGAGCTATAAAGATGATGTTTTTGATGAGTTTGTTGTACCGATTGTCTTGACAGATGAAAACAATGAACCGATTGCAACGCTGGAATCTGGCGATGTCGTTGTGTTTTTCAACTTCCGACCGGATCGAGCAATTCAGCTTTCCAATGCTTTGACACAGTCAGGGTTTGATTCATTTGATCGGGGTTTCAGTCCACCAAAACATTTGCATTATATTTGTATGACGCATTTTAGTGAAACGGTGAATGGTACTGTTGCTTTTGCAGCAACCGATTTGACCAATACCTATGGTGAAATTATTGCGAATAATGGTTTAAAGCAACTGCGAATTGCAGAGACGGAGAAGTACCCACATGTGACTTTTTTCTTTAGCGGAGGGCGTGAAAAGGAATTTGAAGGTGAGACACGAATTTTAATTCATTCGCCAAAGGTTGCAACTTATGATTTGAAGCCAGAAATGAGTGCTTATGAGGTTGGCGATGCTTGTGTACAAGCAGTTGAATCGGGACAATTTGATACAATCATTTTAAATTTTGCCAATCCAGATATGGTTGGACATTCTGGAATTCTGGCAGCAACAAAAAAGGCAGTGGAAGCGGTGGATGAAAACTTAGGAAAAGTTGTTCGTGCGGTTTTAAAGCAAGGCGGTGTTTGTTTAATTACGGCAGATCATGGGAATGCAGAGGTTATGAAACAAGCGGATGGTTCACCGATGACGGCTCATACGACCAACCCAGTGCCAATTATTATCACCAAAAAAGGTGTCACACTGCGCAGTGACGGCATTTTGGCGGATTTAATTCCGACTATGCTGGATTTATTGGAAATTGAGCAGCCACCAGAAATGACTGGAAGAAGTTTAATTCAAAAATAGGGTCGTACTGACAATCCCTAAAATACCACAAAAGTTTTGAAATAGAGTCTGTTGGATGAAAATGGGGTCTAAAAGCTCTGATGTAAAGTTTTCAAGCTGAAACATTTGCATAATGGTGGGAAAATAATTTGATTTTTATATAAAAACTTTGTTGAAGGAGGCAATTTTATGCCAATTATTTTTGATATTTATGCACGTGAGGTTTTGGATTCACGCGGGAATCCAACTGTAGAGGTAGAGGTATTGACAGAGTCTGGAGCAAAGGGGCGGGCGATGGTTCCGTCTGGTGCTTCTACGGGTGAATATGAAGCGGTTGAGCTTCGCGATGGAGAGAAAGATCGCTATTTGGGAAAAGGTGTACAAAAGGCGGTTGATCATGTGAATGAAGTGATTGCACCGGAATTGGTTGGATTTGATGTAATGGATCAGGTTGGTATTGATTTGACCATGATTCAATTGGATGGTACAGATAACAAAAGTAAACTTGGAGCCAACGCTATTTTAGGTGTTTCAATGGCGGTTGCGCATGCAGCAGCTGATTATTTAGGTGTTCCGCTATATACCTATCTAGGCGGTTTCAATGCCAGAACTTTACCAACACCGATGATGAATATTTTAAATGGCGGTGAGCATGCGGATAACAATGTGGATATTCAAGAATTTATGGTTATGCCGGTTGGCGCACCAACATTTAAAGAAGCACTGCGCATGGGTGCGGAAATTTTTCATGCTTTAAAAGCGGTATTAAAGGCAAAGGGCTATAATACAGCAGTCGGTGATGAAGGTGGGTTTGCACCGAATCTAAAATCTAATGAAGAAGCGTTGTCTACCATTATTGAAGCGATTGAAAAAGCAGGTTACAAGCCAGGTGAGGAAGTACTACTTGCAATGGACGTTGCCGCTTCTGAAATTTATGATAATGAAACGAAGAAATACAAACTAATGGCAGAGGGTAAGGCATTAACCAGTGTGGAAATGGTTGACTTCTTTGAAAGTTTGGTAGATAAATATCCGATTGTTTCCATTGAAGATGCATTGGATGAAAATGATTGGGAAGGTCATAAAATGCTAACAGAACGCATTGGTGATCGTGTACAATTGGTTGGTGATGATTTATTCGTTACCAATACAAAAAAATTAAGCGAAGGAATTGCCAAAGGTGTTGGCAATGCGATTTTAATTAAGGTCAATCAAATTGGAACGTTAACTGAAACTTTTGAAGCCATTGAAATGGCAAAGCGTGCCGGCTATACAGCGGTTGTTTCGCACCGCTCTGGTGAAACAGAAGATGCGACAATTGCCGATATTGCGGTGGCAACCAATGCTGGACAAATTAAAACCGGTGCCCCGTCTCGTACTGACCGTGTGGCAAAGTACAATCAATTGCTAAGAATTGAAGATGAATTAGGCGAGCTTGCTGTATACGGTGGTCTTAAATCTTTCTACAACATCAAACGCTAATCATTTTTAATGAAAAATACGTCTGAAATTGGTCATACAGCGTTTATAGTAAAAAACTCTCATTTAGGTGTATTAATCACATTTAGATGGGAGTTTTTTTGTGCTTATATCCGATTTGTTGAAAAAATTTATGTTAAAATTTTAGATTGAGAATTATTCAAATTAAAGTAGAGAAACGTACAATTACAATGTTGGTCAATGCATTTAATATTTAACAGAACATCATGAAATTGAAGACGTGGTCTCTTTGCATAGTAAAAAATTCATTAAGCATCAACAAGCAATTGGTAATCAATCGACTTATATTAACATATTGATTACAGGCATCCGATTGCTTTATGTATTTTTGTTTAAAGAAGCGTATGTGTCATTGAATATTATGAACAAAATTAGGAAGATAAACCAGTGATTAAAATCTTTTCTGATAAAGAAGTGGCATGAATGATTGCTGTATATGATTTCAAAACATACCTCAATGCAAGAAATAAGGTCATTGTGACTATGTTTGTGGACACGGGTATACGAATGAGTGCGCTTATCAATCTTCAAAGTGACTGGGTTCATGGTACAAGCATATGAGTATTTGGGAAAGGTTCAAAATGGGGGTGTGTTCCAATTGGTCTCGTGCTGGAGAAATACATGATTCGCTATGCGCGTATAAAAGAGGATTATTTCAAAAGCAACAATCTTTGAGCGTAACGATTATTTCTTATCAATAGGTGGCAATCCTGTTACAACTGTTCAAATACAAAATGTGACTGGGAATGCCAATAAGAAAGCGAAAGTGCATGAAAGAGATTCGATGTTCACCTCATACTTTAAGATACCATTCAATTTAATCAAATTCAATATGATTAACAAATATTAATGGAACATTAGGTGGTAAAGTGATTGCTACCTTTAGCAATATCAAATCATAATATTTATGTTGGGTGTATTGTGCCATAGCACAACATTTGGTCGTGATTATCCAAAACTTGGTTTATAACTGAGCAATTTGATTATTCTTTGTTGGACATGTAACACTGATTTAGGCAATGGTAGCAAATTGGACTTCGATTGGAGTTACCAGAATTAGAGTTTATTTTATCGTATGGTTCACAGATGAACCAATTTACTTAGTACTGAAAAATTAGAAGTGAACAACATAAGTCACTTCTAATTTTTTCATTACCAAGACAACAAAGCAATATTTACAACTGAGTTTTAATTTTTGAGTGAGATGATTTTAAGATATAATATGATAGAAGTGTTATGTATGAGGATGGTAAAAATGTTTAAACAAAACCTATTTGATGCAAGTAAATACATTAAAGCAAAACCAGTTGTAAAATGGGCTGGTGGTAAAACACAAATGTTAGATATACTTGTTTTAAATAAGCCTGAGAAATTTAATAAATATATTGAACCTTTTATCGGTGGAGGTGCTCTATTTTTTGACCTTTCACCTGAAAATGCAATCATATCTGACTCCAACCCTGAATTGATAAACCTTTATAAGGTTATTGCAGATGATGTTGATGAATTGATTGTTAAATTAAAAGAAATGAAAAATGAAGAAGAATTTTATTATATGGTAAGAGCAACAAATCCTGACACCTTAACAAAAATTGAGAAGGCAGCCAGAACTTTATTTTTAAATAGAACCTGTTTCAATGGCTTGTATAGGGTGAATAAAAAAGGGGAATTTAATGTTCCTTTTGGTAAATATAAAAATCCTAAAATTTGTGATGAAGAAAACTTGAGGGCTGTTAGTAAAGCTTTAGAGAAGGCTACTATTATTCATAGTGATTACAAAAAGATACTGCGTGATTATGCAGAGCCTGGTGATTTTATCTTTTTAGACCCTCCATATTTCCCAGTATCACAGTACGCTGATTTTAAAAGATATACCAAAGAACAGTTTCATGAAGAAGACCAAAAAGAATTGGCGGATGAAGTAAAACGATTAAGGGATTTAGGTTGTCATGTACTTCTTACTAATTCTAATCATCCTTTGGTTCATCAATTTTATGAAGAGTTTGGGATAAGTGTCCATCAAACTAAGAGAAATATAAATAGCAATGCTTCAAAAAGAACTGGGGAGGATGTACTTGTTAAAGTCGAGCCATACAAGCGAAAGATTATAGCAAAACCGATAGAATTACCTGAGCAAATGAGCAAATTTCCTTCAACACGCTTTATGGGAAGCAAAGAAAAGCTCTTAAATTATATTTGGGGAGTTGCTTCACAATTTGAATTTGAAACGGTTTTGGATTTGTTTAGCGGCAGCGGTGTAGTGAGCTACATGTTTAAAGCCCAGAATAAGCAAGTGTTTAGTAATGATTATATGGCATTCTCTGCTAATATAACTAAGGCTTTAGTTGAAAATAACAATGTTGTTTTAACTGAAAAGGATTTAGAGATAATTTTAAATGAAGATACAGTAACTGATCATTTTGTCTCTGCTACTTATAAAGATTTATATTTTTATGATGAAGATAATGCCTTTATCGATATAGTCAGAGCAAACTTGAGAAAATTAAAAAATGAAAATAAGGAAGCTCTTGTTTTAATGGCTCTTGTTCGTGCTTGTCTGAAAAAGAGACCCAGAGGAATTTTTACTTATACTGGATATCGCTATGATGATGGAAGAAGAGATTTGACATTAACTTTGAAGGAACAATTTTTAGAAGCTGTTGAGGCAGTTAATAATGCCGTTTTTGATAATGGTAAAGCGAACTTTTCACATCATGGAGATGCAATGTTCACAGAACAAAAAGCTGATTTAGTATATATTGACCCACCATATTATAGCCCATTAAGCGATAACGAATATGTTAGAAGGTATCACTTTGTAGAAGGTTTAGTAAGGGATTGGCAAGGTGTTGAAATGCAGTGGCATACAAAAACAAAAAAATTCAAGAGTTATCCTACTCCTTTTAGCACGCAAAAAGGAGCATATGAAGCATTTGACCAACTGTTTGAGCATCACCAGAACAGCATCATAATTGTTTCATATTCTTCCAATTCATTGCCGAATAAAGAAGATATGGTAGAGATAATGAAAAAATATAAAAGAAATGTCGATGTAGTATCTGTGGACTATAAATATTCATTTGGAAATCAAGGACATAAGGTTGGAAATAACAAAAATTCAGTAGAAGAGTATTTGTTTATTGGATATTGATTCTAGGGGGAGAATTGGATGGTTGGAAAGGCTTGGTACATTGGTAATACTACAATTAGAAATGCTAAAAGGTTAAAGGAAGGGTTAAGAGTGCTTGTTAATTCTCATCTCCATGGGAATTTGATAGGGAAAACTAATGAACAAAAATTTGCAAAGTTGCTACATGAAGAAGGTGTTGTTTTCGTCAAGCGTTTAGATGATTTGCCAGAAAGTGACACTAGTGATGTAGGAAGAAAGTGGAGAGCTGCATTCATTAATGCAATTGGGATTTCTTAAACATGCAGAAGCAGATAACCCTTTTACAGTGACTTCAAACGGTATTAGGTTAATAAATGTAAATACGCTTCCAGCAGAGCAAGAAGTATTTTTAAGAGCGTTATTAGCACACCAAATTCCATCTGAAATAGAAGATTTTCCTAAGCCCATCTTTAGTCCTTTACGAATTGTTTTAGAAGTGTTAGCAAAATTAGAAAGTGAAAATTTAGAAGCGAAAATTTCAAAGGATGAAATGGCTTCTATTGTTCAGGTTACAAGAAGAATTGAAGACGTAGATAATGCTGTCAATAAAATTAAAGAGTATCGGGAGCAACTTTCGCAGATTCGTGTAGCCAGAGATAAGAGGCAGTTTGTTAATGCTTATCGTGATAATGTTGCTACGACTTTAACAGGTCAAAGTTCAGGTACTCTTAATGATTATGCGGATTCTAATTTTAGATACTTAAAATTAACAGGACTTTTTATTGAAAATGGCAGTTCACTAAAAATTGCAGTTCATAAACAAACAATATTTGAACAAATTTTGCTTGAACCATGGAGACCAATCCCATCAGTTGATTACTTGAATGTTCTATGGAGTGGAGCAATATTACCAACAGACAATGCTGTTAAAGCAATAGAAGCTATTCAAGCTACAGCTACCCTTTTACAAAATAATGGAGAGCAAATTACTCTTCCACAGTTACGATTCTTAAATCAACAAGATTTATCACATTTAAGGCTTAACCTAGAAGAAGATTGGTTAAAAGTACTAGAAAAACGGTTTGCTAGTAATCAAGTTAATGAATGGGAAGATATACTTGAATATTTAAAAGCCTTAACTAGACCAATTAGAAGAGGTAGCAAAATTCCACAAGGAGAAGGACCAGCTTATTTTGAGTGGGTTTTATGGCGAGCATTTTTAGCAATAAATCATTTGCAAAATGCTCCTTGGGAAGCGAGACGATTTAGAATTGATGAAGAATTTTACCCGCTTGGACATGCTTCTGGTGGTGGCTCAGATTTAATATTTGAATTTGATGATTTTGTTATAGTAGGTGAAGTAACACTTTCAAGCTCTACTAGACAAGAAGCTATGGAAGGTGCTCCAGTAAGAAAACATGTTGCAGATATGGTAGATTACTATGCAGAAAAAGGAAAGCGTGTTTATGGTTTATTTATGGCAAATACAATTGATACAAATACTGCTGAGACATTTCGTTTAGGTGTATGGTATCAACAAGATGATAGGAAAATGGATTTAGAAATTTTACCTCTTACACTAGAGCAGTTTATCACTATTTTTGAGAATGGTTTTAATGGTGTTCAGCGAAGAATTGATTATAGAATGTTTGAAGAGCTTATTAATGATTGTAGGGAGGTTTGCTCTACTTTAGATGCACCATCGTGGAAGCAGTTTATTGATGAAGAAATCAATCATTTTGTGAGTAGAATGCAGGAAATTTCTTAATAAGAATAATATTAAGGTACACAGGTAATGGTATAATCCTACACTTTTATAAGGTTATTCAATGAGTTTTCTCTCTATTGGACTTCGATTGTGAGCCTATTATCATAGATACGATAATCATTTCATTTAAAGAAAAGCTTTTTAACTGGTTTGTGCATGAACCATAATTTATTTTGTTAGATCAAAAAGGTTTTAGATTTTCCCATAAAAAAAACACTGAGTGTTCAGTAGAATGGTTCCGACTGAATTCTCGGTGTTTTATTTTAGGCAAAAAATGATACAGCAACAGCTAAAATAAAGAAGATCACGGATACAACAATGGTTGCTCGGTGTAAAACGAGGTCAATGCCTCTTGCTTTTTGTTTCCCAAATAAATGCTCTGCACCACCTGAAATGGCTCCAGAAAGTCCAGCACTTTTTCCAGATTGAAGCAATACAAGAATAATTAAAGCAATACATGTAATCACCAATAACACTGAAGCAATTGTTAACATACAAAGTCCTCCCAAAGTGAATATCCTTCTTATTACCATATCATATTTTTATAAACAGAACAACTGTTTTTACTTATGTTTGTTGGTAAATTGAAGAGAAAATTGGTAAAAAAAGCGAAAACAGGATACACTAAGAACAAGGTGTTTCAAGCAGTAAACGGAAAGGAAGAAAAGAATGAATCGGGAAAGTATTTTAAATTATATGCAAGAAGAAGCTTATAAACCATTAACCATTCATGAGTTAGAGGAGGTATTTCATATTGAAGGTGCAGACCATTTTAAGGATTTTGTGAAGCTTTTGGTTTCAATGGAAGAGGCAGGTGATATTGTTCGCACAAGAAAAAATCGTTATGGCTTGCCACATTTGATGAATTTGATTCGGGGTCAGTTGATCGCGAATCAAAGAGGATTTGCCTTTGTTGTACAGGAAACAAAAGGTGAGCCAGATATTTTTATTCCACCATCCGGAATTCACTCGGCTATGCACAAAGATACGGTTTTTGTTCGTTTGGACACACAGCAGACAGGCAAACGTCCAGAAGGTGAAGTGGTACAAATCATTCGGCGTGGGATAGTACGTGTGGTTGGCAGTTATTGTGCCATTCATAACTATGGCTTTGTCATCCCTGATGATAAAAAAATTTTTTCCGATATTTTTGTTAATAAGGAAAATACGATGGGTGCCATGGATGGGCATAAAGTTGTTGTTGAAATATTGTCATATCCTGAAAATAGGCGTAGTGCGGAAGGGAAAATTGTGGAGATATTGGGACATAAAAATGATCCTGGTGTCGATATTTTATCTATTATTTATAAGTATGATTTGCCAATCGATTTTCCGTATGAGGTTATGCATGAAGCAAATGCCATACCCGATGTTCCTGCAGCGTCGGATTATGAAAATCGACGTGATTTACGTGATGAAATGATTGTAACCATTGATGGAGCAGATGCTAAGGATTTAGATGATGCTGTGCAGGTGCGCATTTTATCCAATGGAAATTATTTGCTCGGGGTTCATATTGCCGATGTCAGTCATTATGTACAGGAAGGGAGTGCCATAGATCGTGAAGCACTTCAACGAGGAACCAGTATTTACTTGGTTGATCGTGTGATTCCAATGATTCCGCATCGTTTATCTAATGGGATCTGTTCTTTAAATCCAAAAGTTGATCGACTGACTCTATCTTGTGAAATGGAAATTGACGCCAAAGGTACAGTGGTACAATATGAAATTTTCCCCAGTGTTATTCGGACAACAGAGCGTCTAACTTACACAGCTGTAAATGAAATTTTAACAGAAGAGAATGAAAAAACACGTGCACAATATGCAGCGCTTGTTCCAATGCTTGAGGATATGGCAGCACTTGCAGAAATTTTACGCAAAATGCGTTTTGCTCGGGGCTCGATGGATTTTGATACAAAAGAAGCGAAAATTTCTGTCGATGAAGATGGCAAGCCAATGAATATTGAAGTGCGTGAGCGTGGTGTTGGAGAACGGTTGATTGAGGAATTTATGCTAAAGGCAAATGAAACGGTTGCTCAACATTTCTTTTATATGGATGTTCCATTTTTGTATCGAGTTCATGAAGAGCCAAAGGAGGACAAGCTGGAAAGCTTTTTACAATTTATTGCTGGACTCGGGCTGCAAGTACGAGGCATTGGAAATGAAATTCATCCGAAAACATTGCAGCAAATTTTACATCATGTAGCGGATTCACCAGAGCAAACCATTATTTCAACGGTGCTTTTGCGGTCGATGAAGCAAGCGAAATACAGTGAGGAATGTTTGGGGCATTTTGGACTGGCCACCCGTTTTTATACCCATTTTACTTCTCCGATTCGGCGCTATCCAGATTTGATTGTACACCGTTTGATTCGAAAATATTTGATTGCTGGAGATTGTCAGCAGCAAACTTTGGCGATTCAAAAGGAAATTTTACCAGATATTGCTGAGCATACATCCAATCGCGAGCGGCGAGCGGTTGATGCGGAACGGGAAACAGATGCATTGAAAAAGGCAGAATATATGTTGGATAAAATGGATGAGGAATTTGAAGGGCTCATTAGCTCGGTTACAAATTTCGGTATGTTTGTCATGCTGCCAAACACAATTGAAGGACTTGTTCATATGAGCTGTTTGACCGATGATTATTATAGATATGATGAACGGCACTATGCATTGATTGGTGAGCGAACTGGCAGTGTATTTCGTATTGGGGATGAGGTAAAGGTACGCTGTATTGGTGTTGATAAAGCTGAGCATGCGATTGATTTTGAAATTGTAGGGATGAAAGGAAAACGTAAAGGAAAAGAGAAAAAAATTATCGTTACATCTGTTTCCTCAAAGAAATCTGATCATCGCAAGAAGAAGGCAAAAAAATCCGGGCGCAAAAAAGAAAATGGGAAAAAATCCAAAGGGAAAAAGGCAAAAAAATTTTATGAGCCTGTTCCTTCATTAAAGCGACCTGGGAAACGAAAAAAGAAAAAATAAAGAGATGTAGTAAAAGCCTTGGATACCGGTTGATCCTATAAGCTGAATCCGAAATTTTTTATTGCTTTATAAAAAATCGTAACAATTTCAGACTGTAGACAAAATACTTTGAGCTCGCTTTTTAAGGTATTTTGTCTACAGTCTGTTTGTATGTCATATTTTATAGAGAAATGATACATTTTGTGCTTTCTTCCCTTAAAAAATTGTATATATAAAAATTTTATTAAAGTATTTTTTCTAATTATTAAGATAAATATAGCTTAGTACGCGTAAAAACAAAAAAATTTTGCCAAATATGAACGAAAAATGACCAGTTATGAACAGCGTATTGCTTTTTTCTAGTAAAATAGTATTTTAATGATATATACATATAAAAATTGGCCAATAGAAATGTATATGAAAATATAAAATTATTAAAGAGGAGTTGTTCATTATGAAGAAAAGAACAAAAAAAGCTGTTTTGGCATTGGCATTGGCAGCCGGAGTGGTTGGTTTAGGGGGATTGACAGTACAGGCAGCAACAGTTGCAACTTACTTTTTTGAGTTTCAGACGAAAGTGGTAGGTGATTATAAATATCTGCTACAAGAAAAACAAACCTCTACAACTGCAAGAGGGACAACCTATTTAAATGGTTCCCCATCGGCTGCAAGTGCAGGTTATAAAATTACACTAAATGCAGGCGTATTTGGTCCAAGCTATGATACTCCAGTTTGGTATGCAGACGGAAATTCAAAGACTGAGAGTTTTGGGACAATTAAAAATGATACGTATCGGATAATTGTAGAGAAAATGTCTGGAAATACCGAGGCGATAATTAAAGGCAGCGGCAGACTTGATCAATAGGTTATAAAATGAAAAGGAGAAAGCTACTGTTTCTTTCTCCTTTTTCGTAAAAAGAAAGGGGTGTTTGATTTGGAAGTACATGATCAAGTGATGACATATATAGATACAGCGAAAGAAAAAATGCGCTGGAAACGGGCAAAGAAGTTGATGGAATTGGAGCTTTCAGAGCAATTATATGATGAAATTGACCAGCATGTACAAGAAGGCTTATCGGAAGCTGAAGCGGTGAAGGCGGTTTTTGACAAAGCTCAAGCACCAGAGGTTGTCGGAGATACATGGGATAAACAATATCGTCCCAAAATTGCATGGAAGTTTGGAATATTTGTGCTTACTTTGATTTTTATTGGGTTTGCTTTCTATTTGGTTACCGTTTCGGTAAATGATTTGTTTATGGGGTATGTTACGAAAAGTCTTTTTGTTATGTTGGGATGCGGTATACTGCTTTGGGCTGTCATTTGTTTGATTGATTATACATTATATTTTCGATATGCAAAGCTTTTATACACTGTGCTTTGTTTGCTGAGTTTGGGTGTATTTTATTATGAATCTACTTATCGAAACGGTTTTGATTGGCTCAACTATATCTTTTTATTTTTCCCGATTTTATGGGGGGGATTGTTGTTTTATTGGAAAAACCATAATTATGCACTTTTGAAAGTTTCATTGTTTGCGCTTTTCCCGATGTTATTGGCCGGATATATGATGTCTGCCGTTTTGTTAATTTACTTGTTTTTGTCTTATTTATTTATAATTGGCTATGGAATTTGGCAAAAATGGCTACCACTTTCTTTACTTGACTGGATTTTCTTTGGTGTGAATGCCGTATATATCGGTTATAACGTATTTTATTTAACCTATCATTCTCCTTATGTATATGATACGCCAAAATTGTTGGAATCTGCTTCTTTTATAGGGCATATCACTGCACCGATTGCATCAGACCAGTTATTTAATCATCTGGAAAGTATCATACAGAATCATCCACTCATAGTATATATTCAACAGTTTGGGTGGTTGCCTGTCATAGTTATTTTATGGCTGGGTCTTGTATTTTTATTTTTTTTCCTAAAGATGATGTATAAGGAAAACAGTGCATTAGGAAAGTTGTTGATTTTCCTTGTTATGGTCATTTTCTTTATACAAGGTGTAGTCGGTATACTGGATATTGCTGGTATTTTTTTGACTACAGCGGAAAGTCCATTTTTGATCTATCCGCCATTTTTGGTTGCAAAGCCGATATTTCTTGTCATCAATCTGATGTTTGCCGGTCTTGTATCGGCAGTGGTGTACCAGCAAACCATTGGAGAGAAATTGCTCCAAATGCGACTGAAACAAATGCAAGAAGAATAAGGAGGGCTGTATATGCCGTTATTGACAGCAAAAGATATTACGAAAGTATATGGAGAAGGTGCGATGGCATACCGAGCTTTGTCCTCAGTTTCTTTAAGGATTGAAGCCGGAACCATCAACGTGATTATGGGAAAAAGTGGTTCAGGGAAATCCACGCTTTTAAGTATTCTTGGTGGAATGGAAAAGCCAACAAAAGGACAAGTGTATTTTCGCAATCAAGATTTTTATCAGGGAAAGGAAGAAAAACAAGCAGAAATTCGAGGAAAACATTTTGGCTTTGTTTTTCAAGCGTATTATTTAATTCCAGAGCTGACGGTTTATGATAATATTTTTATGCCGCTTTATATAAATGGAGCCACAAAAAAAGCATGTAATATTTTGCCGCTTGCGCAACAGTTGGACATTGCCGATAAGCTTCAAGCATTTCCACATCAGCTTTCCGGTGGGCAACAGCAACGGGTGTCTATTGCACGTGCAATGATCAATCAGCCAGAAATTTTATTTGCTGATGAGCCAACTGGCAATTTGGATCGCAAAAACAGCGATACCGTTATGCAAATTTTGGAGACATTATGTAAAACAAATAAGCAATCGCTTGTAATTGTGACACATGATGAAAGTTTGGTGAAAAGTCCAGATCAGCTGTTTTTGCTTGAAGATGGGCGAATTATTAGTTGATTATGAAACGGGGTGAACCAATATGATAAGCTTAAAATTAGCGCTGCGTTTCTTGTTTTTAAATAAACGATTGAGTTTTTTAATGCTTGGGGTTTTATCGCTTGGCATTGTCATTTTATGTAGTGTAAATCTTGTTACACAAGAGCTGTTAAATCAAATCAAAGAAAAAGAATATTTAAAATATGGTGCTTTTCACGGCATCATGACGAAGGTAAGCGATGAGCAATATCAGCAATTTCAAACGCAGCCTTGGGTAGAAAGTGTCGGAGAAGTGCTTTTATACGGGACAGCCTCAAATTTTAATGGGAGGAACTATCCCGTAACTGTCGGATATTTTGATGAAACGGCATTGGATTTGGGTCGCATTGCCATTTTGGATGGAAGATTGCCGCAAAGTGCTGAAGAAATTGCCATTTCAGCTTTTTTGGCAAACGGAAAAGAAAATTTGCAAGTAGGGTCGACAACGATATTGGAAATTGATGGTGAACAAAAGCATGTGAAAATTTCAGGAATGATCAATAATTATAGCTGGAGATGGACATATGAAACCGATATTCAACTTGGAAAAAATGACTATCCGCAAATTTTCACTCACCAAGATTTCAAAGAAAATAAAAATGCTTCAATATTTCGCAGTTTGCTATTTACAGCCGATGTAGATTTTGCTTCAGAGAACGGATTGGGAAAAGGGCACCAAAAGCTGTTTGAATTCAATCAAGCCTTTCAACGTTCTATGGAAGATAGCTTTGAAAATACCAACTTACTGAATGGAGAATTGAATCGCTACAATCGATATGAGAATATGCATTTTTTGTTTTCATTTACATTATGGCTTGGTACGAGTATTTGTTGTTATTTGGTTTTTCAGTTGTTTTATCGGGACTTTCAGAGGAAAATCGGGATTTTTATGTCCTATGGTGCAAGGAAAAAACATATTTACGGATTTCTTTTTATTCAAATATTGATCATAACCGTTATGAGTGCTTTATTTGCATTGCCATTTGTATGGATTCTTTATCAAATATTTACAAAGCTTCCGTTTTTTATTTTTTCCAGTGCAAGCTTATGGGAACCGCAAAAAATTCAACTTCTTTTGGGTTGGTTTGCAATTATGCTGATCAGTATGGGGGTAATTGGTTGGTATTCGCTTCAAAGGCTGACACGAAAATCAATTGTATATAATTTACGTAATGTATCGCGCAAAAAAATGTCCTTTTATTTTTATAAAAAAATGGGAAAACTTCCTTTTGGATTGCGTTATTTTTTTACGCATATTTTGTCAAGCTGGAAATCTTTTGTCTTAATTATGTTTATGCTGACAACAACAATATTTTTACTTTTCATTTCACAGTATATAAATAAAATTTATGAAGTGTTAAATGAACCTATGCAATATTTTTTGTATGATTCAGTAAGATCTCGTTATATTATGATGGAAGGGTTTCAAGTATCACAGCGAACATATAGGCCATTTATTTCGCTGGAGCAAAAAGAGCAGCTCACTGAATTGGAAGGAGTCAAAGACATTCAGTTTACGCCAAATAAAAATCATACAACCTTATATTTAAGTGAGAAAGATGTGCCGACCGGTTGGCGGCAGTGGTATGATATTTATAAAGATACATATGATTATTCACAAACACAGATGTTTCAAGAAATATTAGATCAAAGTGCGCATTTAAATATCCCGGAAAATCAAATTGCATTTCCCAGTGTTGTCTTTCGTTATGTGGATGATGCGGAAAGCAAGCTGATTCAAGCTGCATATCAATTGAATGGACAGCAAATGCAAAGGTTTAAAAATACAAAATCAGCAATTATTATTTTACCGGATGATTTTTCGGCACAAAAAGCAGATTTGCAAATTCCTAAAATGTATATGGGCAAAGTTGAAGCGAATGAACAAGGTGATTTTTATTTTTATTCTGAAACATTTCAGCCGCTTTACATTGCAGCAAACGGTTATATGCAGGAAAGCAACGGAATCATGTATTCTGGCGGCTCCCGAACACTTATGACGGTTATTTTCCATGAAAATCAAGCAAAAAATTTAACCTTATTTGATGGATATGGTGTGGCAACGCTGCATATAGATGAGAACGCCTCTCCTGAAGCAATCCAACAAATTGAAAATACATTGGTTGATGTTTCTATGCAAATTCCAGGCAGTCGAGTTAGTTCTACAGCAGAGGATAATCGTGCAATGGTGGCATTTGGTGAATATTTAATTTTTTTGGGTCAAATATTGTTTTTGATAGCAGGCATTTATGCACTATTGACCGTTTTGTTGTCCCTATATAGTCGTTATACAGAGCGAAAGTCGGAAATGGCATTAAATCATGCCAATGGCTTGTCAATTTTTTCTATGGTTAAAATGTTTGGCTATGAATTGTTGTTATGTTTCTTTTTTGCAATACTGATTGGAACGTTTTTTTCTGTATTTAGTGCACCTTTTATTGAACTTGGATTTACAGAAAAAGATGTAAAATATATTTGGTTATATGCTCGTAATTTATTAATCTTTCTAGCTATATTATTATTGTCACTCATTGTACCTTATATTTATTTAAAAAAACAGCCGATTATGCAAACGCTGCGTCAAGAAGAATAAGTATGAAAAGTTGTATATATAGTGAAAAAGGGGAATGGATGTAGAGCTTTTACTTTACCAAAGGTAAAGCAATATTTTGCCAGATGTGATTTTTATTGGTGGAATAGACGAAAAGTTTCGCGAAAAAATTTATAATGTTTATCATGGGAGCCCAAAAGTAGTCTAAGTCAAGGTTTTTTTGTGTATTTTCTTTCTTTCATTTATAACTTCTTAAATACTATCGTTTTGGAAGGTTGAGTACCATTTGGGCATTACAAAGAAAACGCATTATATGTTTAACTTAATTTCGGCAGAAGTCGCCCATCCTCTATAGGTGGGTGATGAATGTCGTTCGGTATGAGGGTTACCTTTGGTAACTCGCAAACCGATAAATAAGGCTCTTTGCCTTTTTATTTTGTCCTATGTTATAATCAGTCTATACAGGAAATGAGTTGATATAACAATGGAATTAGATATAAATAATCACTCAGTATTTCTTCTTTATTATCATCTTATATTGGTAACAAAATATCGTAGACAAGTTATTGATGATGAAATATCTGATTTCGCTAAAGC
>CAJFEE010000016.1 GCA_904373265.1 Candidatus Harrysmithiimonas galli
TTTTTTCATTTTTTTTTTGGAGTATAAAATTGCTTTATGAAAAAGCCTTGAAACAGTAAGGCTTTGGCAGTTTTTTTATGGAGTGGGAGAACGAAGCATAGCCCATGATATAGGGAAGCCTTTATCTTTATAATTATTGAATTTTTTGTAGTATTAATAAAATTTCATTTATATTATGTATTTTCTTTCTTTTGATGTGGAGGAAATTCGAAAATATTGTCAAGTGTTGGAATGGGTAGCTTATCTGTGATATGTAATCTTGCTTATGATTTTGAAGCAAAATGGAACACAGATAAGGACAATTAGAGCAATGCTTTATGATAGCAAAAGGCAGCAAAATAAGAGCATAAGGAGTTACAAAATCATTTCGGAGAATGCTATGGGAAAGACAATGGCGTAAAAGTGAATGATTAGAAGGTTTTGCTGTTATACAAGCTTTTTGGCTCAGTAAGTTCTTACCTGTGTATTTTATAGTTTGAAAGAAAGATATGGGGAGGAAAGGGAGAATGTAGCAAAAGCTTTAAGGTATTAAAAGATAATAAGCAGACCATTTAAAGATATATAAGATTAAAACCATCAGAAAATCTTAATATTAAGATGATATACAGGTTATGGATTTTGAATGAAAAGGATAGAAACTGAGAGTTTGTGGGATCGAAATTGAAAAACGTCGCACTTGCTGAATTTGAATTTGGCAGCAAGATGTTTGTTTATGGTTTGAGAGATTTTAGCTGTTTTGTTTAAGCGTTAATCCAATTGATAAAAATTTTTTATTGGCTATGTACAAAATACAGGCATTTTCATACGATATAAAAGGAAAGGAGCTTTTTCATTAGGAGGAGAGAAAAATGGATGTGAATCGGATTTATCCAACCCATACAGATCGTGTACAAAGATTGCCACGTGTACAAAGAGTAAATATGCCTTTATTTGAACAGCAGCGGGAGGATATTTCGCAACATTTTTCTTCCCAGAAAATGCAGAAAAAATCAGGAAAGCAAGACTATGCGCATTTTTTCCATCAGGATTATCAACATTCGCGTTTTCAGCATGCGATACAGCCCTATGCATTTAAGAAAAATGAATATGTTGCCATGTCGACTTGTATTTATGTAAATCATACCACTGTGAAACAAATGATTACTTATGCATCAAACCACAAGGAATTTATATGGGAAGATATGGGGTTTGATGGAAATAGTAAGTGGATTGTCGTTTGTGGACAACGTTTTGAATGTAAGTTTACCGATGAAGAAATCGCATGTTTTGAGCAATTGTATGCTGGAACAGATTATGTCAAATATCTGGAAAAAAATGTGCCTCTACTGGCTAAATTGTATGTTGTTGTTTCAAGAAATCAACAGGGTATATTGCAGTTTTTACGATTAGGTAAACAAGTTCGACATGTGAAAATATCTGCATTGCAGCAAAATGAAAAAGCTATACGTTTTATTTCTGAAGTGATGGATTTCTATGCGGTAAAACAATGGGTTTTTATGATTTAAAGAAGCTGCTGGATTCTAATTTGAGTCGGCATATGTTGGCAGTATCATGGATGTTTAGCAATGATTTTACTTTATAAAAAACCATAGATATAGATTTTATCTAAGGTTTGTTTTAAAATAAAATTCGGTTTACAAGCTATAAATTGAAATTTTGAAGGGATGAAAAATAAATGAGAATAGCAATTGTTGCAGCGATGGAGGAAGAAGTTGCACCGATTCGAGCACTTCTTGAGAATATGCAGACTCAAACCATTTTTGGTTTTGAATTTGTAACTGGTAAATGGGCGGGAAAAGAGATTATTTTGGCCAAGTCGGGAATTTGTAAAGTGAACGCTGCCATGTCTACAACATTATTGTTGGAACATTTTAAACCGGATTTTGTAATTAATACAGGAACAGCTGGTGGTTTTCATGCTGATCTGCAGGTTGGGAATATTGTTGTTTCAACAGCGGTCTGTCAGCATGATGTGGACGCAACTGGTTTTGGCTATGCATATGGGCAAATTCCACAAATGGAAACATATTTTTATGCCGATGCCGATTTGGTTGACCAGATGTTAACCATCGGAAATGAGGAGATGCCTGGGCAGTTGCATAAAGGAATTATTGGAACCGGGGATATATTTGTACATAATGAAAAACAAGCTGAAATGATTCAAGAGAGATTCCCCGATCTATATGCAGTTGAAATGGAAGCGGGGGCAGTCGGACAAGTTTGTGTCTGCGGTCAAGTACCTTTTGTGGTTTTACGTGGAATTTCAGATAGGGCAGGACAAAAGTCAGAGGTGAGTTTTACCCAATTTTTGGAAGAAGTTGTGCAAAAATACACTGTACTGTTAAAACGAATCATTGAACAATTATAAGAATAGAAATTGTCATCACATGCAACGGAAATTTTTTTGTTGCATGCGATTTTTTTATTTGGTGAGAGATAGAACAAATGAAAGAATCAAGAAATGTCCTGCTTTCATGAATTCTTCTTATAATTTTCTAAAAATATATGAATTTTTCGGGAACATAAAAGATTTATATGAACGGGATAGAAAATAAGCCAGAATGATTGTTTCAAACCGCTGAACAAATTTAAAAGCAGCATGCAGACAAGGGATATCCGCTGGAAATTTTAAGATGTGATAACCCATCAAATGCAGAAACTATGATTACAGTAGAAAATTTTTAGCTGGATGTACTGAGCCATTATGAAGATGAGCATTTGGCTTCTCCAAAGTGTATACAAATGATTTTAACATATTACAGGTACTTCATATTCATAGGATTCATCGTTTGGATTCCAGAAGTTTTGATCAGTTGTATCCAATGTCAGAGAATTATCCACTTTTTATGGAAAAAATGACAACCGATTTGATTTATGCTGCTGTTTAACGACAAAAGAAAATTTTTTGTGGCGAAGATTTGTATCATTTGACAAAGTTTAACATGAGAAGTAACTTGCATTTTATATGTAAAATCGGTAAACTAAAGGCAGAAATCATATCAAAAATAAAGGCTTTGAACAGGATGAGTACAATTTCTACTTTATAAAAATGATGCAGAGAAGGAGTCCATAGGCTGAGAGATTCCGGATAAAGTGAGTTGGAAGTTCCCTGGGAGCTGTTTGTTTGAACTGTAGTGTACAAATTAGAACAAACCGTTTTGCGAACGTTAATCGTGTCAAGTGCATTTATATTGTTTTTTTTATAAAATGATATAAATGAAAAAAGGTGGAACCGCGAATATAACCCTTCGTCCTTTTCAGGATGAGGGGTTTTCCTTTTGAAAGGAAAAAATTTGAATGAGAATGGGATCGTATGGATTTTTTCCTGCAAAGAAGAAAAATTTTATGGCAAATTGATACGATCACGGTTTTGCATACAAAATGAATAAAGGAGTCGTGAAAAAATGAGTCAACAAAAAATGCTTGCGCCAAAATATGATCCAGCAGTGGTTGAGGCTGGACGATATCAGTATTGGATAGATGGAAAGTTTTTTGAGGCGGGAAAGGATACAAGTAAGCCACCGTTTACGATTGTAATTCCACCCCCAAATGTAACTGGGAAACTGCATTTGGGACATGCATGGGATACAACATTGCAAGATATTTTAACACGCTTAAAGCGGATGCAGGGCTATGATGTATTGTGGCTTCCGGGAATGGATCATGCTGGCATTGCCACACAGGCAAAAGTTGAAGAAAAACTGAGAAACGAGGGAAAAACTCGTTATGATTTAGGTAGGGAAAAGTTTATTGACGTAACATGGGAATGGAAAGAGGAATATGCCGGACATATTCGTACACAGTGGAGTAAACTTGGGTTAGGCCTGGATTATTCAAAAGAGCGTTTTACTTTGGACGAAGGTTTGTCTTATGCAGTGCGGAAAGTGTTTGTCTCTTTATATGAAAAAGGTTTGATTTATCGTGGAGAATATATTATTAACTGGGATCCACAAACGCAAACGGCACTTTCGGATATTGAGGTTGTGTATAAAGATGTGGAAGGTGCATTTTATCATATGGAATATCCATTAGCAGACGGATCTGGGAAATTACGCTTGGCAACAACGCGTCCAGAGACGATGCTTGGTGATACAGCAGTTGCGGTTCATCCGGAAGATGAGCGTTATCAGGCTCTAATTGGAAAAACGTTAATTTTGCCAATTGTTGGTCGAGAAATTCCAATTGTTGCAGATGCATATGTAGACCCGGAATTTGGGACTGGCGTGGTAAAAATTACACCAGCACATGATCCAAATGATTTTGAAGTTGGGAATCGTCATAATCTCCCACGCATATTGGTAATGAACGAAGACGGAACAATGAATGCCAATGCAGGGAAATATGTGGGAATGGATCGTTTTGTTTGCCGTAAACAAATTGTTGCGGATCTGCAAGCTGAGGGTGTACTTGTGGAGATTGAGCCACATATACATTCGGTTGGACATAGTGAACGAAGTGGAGCAGTTGTGGAACCGTATTTATCAACACAATGGTTTGTCAAAATGCAGCCGTTGGCCGATGCAGCAGTGAAAAATCAGGAAAAGGATAGTAAAGTGCAGTTTGTTCCGAGTCGTTTTGAAAATACCTTCCTTCGTTGGATGGAAAATATTCGTGATTGGTGTATTTCTCGTCAGCTATGGTGGGGACATCGTATTCCAGCCTGGTATCATAATGAAACAGGTGAGGTATATGTCGGAATGGAGCCACCTCAGGATGAAAAAAATTGGACGCAGGATTCAGATGTATTGGATACGTGGTTTTCTTCTGCATTATGGCCGTTTTCAACTTTAGGTTGGCCAGATATGGAAAATGAAGATTTTAAACGATACTTTCCAACGAATGTCTTGGTTACTGGTTATGATATTATTTTCTTTTGGGTTTCACGCATGATTTTCCAATCACTTGAATTTACGCAGAATCGTCCGTTTGCAGATGTACTTATTCATGGACTTGTTCGTGATGAGCAAGGTCGTAAGATGAGTAAGTCTTTGGGCAACGGTGTGGATCCAATGGAAGAAATTGAGAAATACGGTGCCGATGCGTTGCGTTATTTCCTATCAACTGGGACATCACCAGGGCAAGATTTGCGTTACAGCCGTACGAAGGTTGAATCGACTTGGAATTTTATCAATAAAGTTTGGAATGCCTCCCGTTTTGTATTGATGAATATAGAAAGTGTACAAGTGAATGATTTATATTTAAATGGTGAAAAAACGATTGCGGATCATTGGATTTTAAACCGTTTGAACGAAACGATTGTTGATGTAACTCGCTTATCAGATAAATATGAATTTGGTGAGGTTGGACGCATTTTATATCATTTTATCTGGGATGATTTTTGTGATTGGTATATCGAAATGGCAAAGCTTTCGTTATATGGAGAAGATGCTAAATCAAAGCGCAATACGCAGGCTGTTTTGGTTTATGTTCTGGATCAAATTATGCGTATGTTACATCCGTTTATGCCATTTGTTACAGAAGAAATTTTCCAAGCTTTGCCTCATACAACCGGCTCCATTGTGGAGGCTACATGGCCGCAAAAAGAAGCTCGTCTTTCTGATGTAAAAGAAGCAAAACAATTTGAATTATTGAAAGATATTATTCGTACTGTCAGAAACATTCGTGCAGAAGTGAATACGCCGCTTAGTAAACAAATTGAAATGGCAATTGAGGCAAAAGATGAGAAGACTTGTGCAGTATTAGAGAAAAATCGTGCTTATTTGGAGCGATTTTGTAATCCGAGTAGGCTGACCATTGCTTGTGAAATTGATTTGACACAACAAGCGATGACAGCAGTAGTCACAGGTGCACAAATTATTTTGCCGCTAAAAGGTCTGATTCAAGTTGAAGAGGAAATGGCTCGTTTGGAAAAAGAATTAAAAAAATTACATGCTGAGGTTGAGCGTGTAGAGAAAAAATTATCCAATGCAGGTTTTGTTTCGAAGGCACCAGCAAAGGTTATTGAAGAAGAACGGACAAAACAAAGGGATTATATAGAAAAACGTGAAGCGGTGTTGAAGCGTTTGGAAGAATTGAAAAAGCTGTAGGGACATAGCATGAATACTTCAGGAAAATATTGAAAAATGTGACTGCAATTTCATTGATTTTGGATATGGGAAGATTCAAAGTACAAAAGTACGCATAACCGACATATAAATATGGCAAAGAATATGCTGGTAGAAGATGTAAGGCATATCACCCAAAAATTGTTACATAGGGTAAAACTGCCTGAATTAACGCTTGTAGAGATCATAGATTATGAGGTCTGTAAAGAGAAAGCCGGCTTGTTTTAGAGACGGTCGATGGTTTAAAAGGACATGTTTTTTGTAAACCCTAGCGTGTTTGGATGCTGTGTGTACTACCATGATTCAAAAAGTAGATCCGAAACAAAGTGAGGAATTGAAATGGAAAATCGTTGAATTGGCGTAGCGGTTTTATATGCATTTTTGATACAACAAGAAGATGAAAAGACGAAAAGCAAGTTTATACAGTTGATTCATAAGGAACTGACAAAAGAAGTACAAATTGCCTTTTTCGGTCATTTTTCCGCAGGGAAATCCAGTATGATCAATATTGCCTGGATGCACATTCTTGTCTGATGGTGGATGATAGGCATGAATTGGTGATATTTCATTCTTCAAAGTGTTTTTTTTGAAAAAACAAAAAGCAGCAAATAGAGAAAGCTTGAAAAGAAAAATCCATCCACTTTGTCGAAGTGATTTGTTAGATTAGAGTAAGTGGCTGAAATATTTTTAGGCTATTTTAACAGATACAATGAATCCACTTTAGGCAGGGTGGAAACAAGATTTGTATGATGGGTACAAATTATTTGTGGAATATTGGGGCATTTGGTTGATTTTACCGAATCCATAGAAAGAGTAACAACATTTGGGAAAATCATAGAGAAAAGGGGGAAACAAAATGTTGGTGGATAGTGCATGGCTTTTTGAACAAATCACAAACGAAAATCAAGAGATTCGTATCATAGATTGCCGTTTTGATTTATCGAATGCATCTGCGGGAAGAACTTTATATCATGAGGGACATATTCCAGGAGCGGTTCATTTCGATTTAGAAAAGGATTTGTCAGGTGAAGTGCAATTGCATGGTGGTCGACATCCATTGCCTTCCCTTAAATCGTTTGGAGCACAGCTTGAGTGTTATGGTATTTCTAAACATCATATTTTGGTTATGTATGATGACGGAGAGTATGCATTTGCTATGCGGATGGCTTGGATGATGAAATATGTTGGACATGAGCAGGTTTTCATTTTAAATGGAGGCTTTTTAAATTGGCAAAAGCAACGGCTGCCAGTTACCAAAGAAATACCTCATTATCCAAAATCTGTATATGAAATTTGTATGGATGCCTCTATTTTGGCAACCTATGAGGAAGTCCATGCAGTTGTTGAGAACAAACAGGATGCGATTTTAATTGATTCACGTGAGCATAACCGTTTTTTAGGTGTAGAGGAGAAAATTGATAAAAAAGCTGGTCATATTCCGACAGCTATAAATTTTCCATTTACAGAAGGGATTCAAAACGGCTTTTTCCTGTCAGCTAATAAACAAGCAGAACGTTTTCCCAAATGGGAAAAACATCAGCCGCTTATTGTTTACTGTGGATCGGGTGTAACGGCGACACCGAATTATTTTGCATTAAAAGTAGCAGGATACTCCAATGTAAAGGTTTATATTGGCAGTTTTAGCGATTGGATTTCTTATGATGAAAATGAAGTTGCTACAGGTAAAGCACATTTGTGATCTGTTTATGACTTTATGTAAGGTAGCAACAAATACCAATTTTATCATGATCTGAAATAACGGCACTGGCCGATGATAAAAAATAATGAAAGTGTAGAATTGAAAAATGATAGCAGTTGAAGAAAAACTTAATTTGGCAGCAAAACCTGGTATGCAGTTTGGATTAGAACGAATGCAATATTTTTTGTCATGGTTTCATCATCCAGAGGAGAAAATAAAGGCAATTCATGTTGGTGGTACAAATGGGAAAGGATCCACTGTCAATTTTTTGCGCATGTTGCTACAAGAGGCTGGTTATCGCATAGGAACATTTACTTCTCCAGCCGTTCTAAACTTTTACGAACAAATTGCTATAAACGGTCATTTCATTTCAGAACAGGAGCTGCAGATTTTATGGCAGCGCCTGTATCCTTGTATAAAAGAAATGCAAGGACTTTCGATCGGAGGACCAACGCAGTTTGAAATGCTGACCATGTTGGCGATTTTATTTTTTGCGGAGTATGCAAAGCCGGATTTTTGTATTTTTGAAGTGGGGCTTGGTGGAGAAACAGACAGTACCAATGTAATTTGTCCGATTTTAACGATGATTACAACAATTTCTTTGGAGCATACACAAATTCTTGGAAATACCATTCAAGAAATTGCTGCAAAAAAAGCTGGAATTATTAAGCCGAATGTTCCGTTTTTAACAACGGTTCAATCACCTGAGGCGCAAGCGGTGTTGCAAATTGCTGCTGACAAAAAATCTGCACCGTTTTTCCCAGTTTCGTTAACTGGATTTGAAATGCGAGCGATAAACTTTATGAAAACAGAGGTTCGATGCACAAAGGAAGGTCCACTTTTGAATCAATCATTTTTTCTTCGAATGCCAGGATTGCACCAGGTGCAAAATGCGGTGCTGGCGTTACATGCATTGTGGCAGCTCCAGCATATGGAATCTTTTTCTTTATGTCAAGAAAAAATATTTCGAGCGCTTGAACAGACTGTGCTTCCAGGCAGAATGGAGATAGGGATGAGTCCATATGTTTATTTATTAGATGGTGCACATAATATAGAAGGAATTGAAAAATTGACAGCAACTGTTCAAACCTATCTTCCGAATATGAAGAAAAAATTACTTTTTTCTGCAAGTTCAGATAAAAATCATCAAGAAATGATTTACAAACTGCATGAAATTACAGATGATATTGGTATCACAACTTTTGGATTTTATCGCAGTCTTAGTGAAACACAAGCTGTTTCTCTAGCTACATACATGGGCATAAAATATGTGAAAGATTATAAGGATTGGCTGCAAGATATACCATGTGAAAACGACCAGGTTGTTATTATTACTGGTTCACTATATTTTATTTCTGAAGTACGTAATTTTTTACACTCGCTTGGAAAGGAGGTTTGTTGATGATTGGTTTAAGTCAATTGATTGGACTGTATGTTTTTCAGATGAAATCTGGTCGAAAAATCGGTGTTACTACTGGTTTTGCCGTACGTATAGGAAGTTGTGAAATAGATGCTTTAACGTTGCTGACAGAAACTGGTGAGCAAAAAATGATGAAACTCAACTATGTTAAAAGCGTCGGTCAATTTGGATTGACAATTGATCAAGAAGATGCGTTTATTCTTGAAGATGAAGGTCAGTTTATCTTTTATGATATGAATGCTCTGCAAAGGGTGATTGTGGTTGATGAAACCGGTCAGTTTTTGGGAATGCTTTTGGATATGGAGTGGATGCCAGAGTTAGGCAGAATTAAAAGTTTGATTCTATTGGATTCGGGAGAAAAGGTGAAGGTTTTTTATCCCAATATTTTGGTTTTGGGACAAGATATGATGGTTTTACGTGTTGGTTTTGCTGCCCAAACCATTGAAGAAACAAAAGAGCAGGTCATTGAATCCGATTCTTTAGAAAGGAAACAGAGCAATCTGAATGAAAAGGTACCGCAAAAAGAAGCTTTATTTGATCAGCAATTTGATCCTAATCTCATATCGATATCAGAAAAATCACAGCTTGGAACATCTGAATGTTTTTTAGAAAAAACCACATCAGATACAATTTATCCATCACAATCTGATGAAATCCATCCTGCATCTCAAAGATCGGAAGCATCTGATGATGTAAGTTCAAAAACGAAAGATGTCATTTTGGAAGATCAGACAAAAGAAGCGCTGCATTTCATGTTTGGATCAGAACAAGCAATAAAAGATGAAGGATTGCAATTTCAAGCAAAGATTCCAGATATTACCAATGAGTTGAGGCAGGCTTTGGATACAGATTCTAAAATACAAGAAAAAAGACAATTCAATCCGATCGCCTCATCAAATATCCCAATACAAGAAAAAAGATCCGCTTCTTTTCAGTCTTTCAAACAGGGGGAGCAACAACCATTCGATGTAGAACAGTTGGATTGTAATCTCAATATGTATGTTTCGGATATGCCTGTTGGAAAAAATTTGTCGAATGTAGTAGATGAGAGTTTAGTTTCGACAAAGAAAGCACCTGAAAAAAAAGAAAAACCGGTTGTTGTGAAAAAAGGTGTGCAGTCCGTTCAGGCTTTTCAAATTAATGATTTTCGTCCATCACCAGAGTTAAAAAGAGAAACGGTCTCTAAAAAATTTCAATCTGATTCAAAAAAATTGCGATCCGAAAATACGTTGAAAGTACAAAAAGAGGTATCTTTGGATAAGGATCAGATAGAAGAAGTTGATGAGAGAAAAATTTCTCAAGTTCTTGCTGTAGAATTTCCCAATTTAACGCTGGTTGAAAAAGAGATCTTGAAAAAACAGATCCATTTGTTGCTAAATAAACGATTAAGTGCACCGATTTTCACGCTGACTGGTGATTTACTGTATCAAAATGGAACCCGATTAACATTGGATAAAATTTTGACATTACAGAAGATTAACCCGTTGTTGATTTTGGAATGTGCACAGAATATAGAAATCTAGTTATTTTTATCATAAATTGTTGGAAGATTTCCTGTTTTACCTGACAGGAACTTCCAATTTTTTTTGGATTTCTGTGATACGATGTCGCCAGAACTGTAGAATGGGGGCGGGGTATTATGTCAAAAAACAACAAACCAATAAAAATTTATTTTTGTGGCGATTATGAAGAACGTATAGTAGAAGGAAAAGAGATGAATCCAGCGGAAAATGAAAATTTACGACGTTGGAAAAAAAATAAAAAATTTATTAAGCAGTTGTCGCTTCATTTTATGATTGCAACTGTATCCGCTGTCGTTTTGGGTTTGCTTTTGGGCGGAATATGGCTACAAATGCTTGAAGCCAACGCAGTACTCCACCAAGTTAGCCCGGAAACGAAAGTGGACAAGCTGACTTATGCTACGAAAAAACAAAAAGGTACTTTAGAAGCCTATCCGCTTTATGTTGTTCAAGGTGGAGTATTTATGCAGAAGTCTTCAGTGGAAAAGTTTAAAAAGCAGTTGAAAGATCAAACTCCGCTGCTTGTCTTTCAGAAAAATGAAAAGTATTATGTGCTTTTAAATGCATATGCTAAACATACACTGGAAAAATCTGAAATTGAACGGCAGAATCAAGTGAGAGGAGTTCCTGTTTATGTGTATGCATCAGATCTGAGTGAAAAAGAAGTAACGGGGAATTTAACGGTTCTGCGTGAACAAAGAAAAGCGGTATATGAAATATTAAAAGATATCCATGCTCAAAAAGGTTACTCTGAATCAAAATTTAAGCGCTGGCAGAGTATTTTTTCTGTAAATGGCTATTTAAGTGATAAGCAGTATGAGAATTTTTTAAATCGTATGCAGCAATATTTGGATTTATGTATTCAAAGTGAAGGGAAAGCCGTACAATCCTCCGATTTTATGGAAATATTTTTTATCTATTATATATGGAATGAGTCGCTGGAGGTTGTAGAAATATAAAGATCGGTTTTATTCGTCTTTATAAAAAGAGCAAGAAATAAGTTTCAAAATAAAAACGGCAAATTTTTGAAGAATTTTAATATGAAAAATTGATTTCACTTGTCCAAATGATGATTTTGATTTTTAAACTGTAGAGCATCAAGAAAAATTTAATTAAATTTGTGTTTTTTTCTGATACAGTAAAGCTAAGAAATCAAAAAGGATGTGTGAAAATGCAATTTGATTCAAATATTAAATCAACGATTGCTTGTTTGCCATTTGATGAGAGACCACGTGAGCGCTTTTTACGGTTTGGAGAAAAAAATTTGACCAATGCAGAGCTGTTGGCGATTATATTGGGAACTGGAACAAAAAATGAATCGGCTGTGGATCTGGCGAAAAAGCTGTTGATTTATTATGGTGGCTTACATGGGTTAAAGGATAAATCATTGGAAGAATTTATGAAAATTAAAGGGATTGGACAAGCAAAAGGGATGCAAGTTTTATCGGTTATTGAACTGGCAAAAAGATTAAATCAGTTAAGAGAAGAAGAACGTTATATGGTTCGTTCTCCACAAGATGGAGCCAATTATTTATGGCATGAATTGCGAGAGGAAAAGCAAGAGAAGTTTGTTTGCTTGTATTTAAATGTAAAAAATTATGTGATTGATAAGAAAACCATTTTTATTGGTTCATTGAATCACTCTGTTGTTCATCCACGTGAAATTTTTAAAGAGGCGATACGAAAATCTGCTGCAAGTATTATTTGTTTTCATAATCATCCTTCAGGAGATCCAACACCGTCCAAAGAGGATATTGAAGTGACTAAACGGTTGTTTGAGTGTGGGAAAATCATTGGTATTGATCTATTGGATCATATTATTCTCGGACAAAAAAGGTATGTAAGTTTAAAGGAAAAAGGTTACTTGTAATACTGTTATTTTTTATGGTTATTCGATATAATAGAAGCTAGACCTAGAAAAGCTGTTGTTTCATAAAAATGTATAACTTTCTCCAAATTTACTTGTCCTTGAAAAGATGGGTGGTGCCTCTAAGAAAAGTGACAATATAAGTTCGGAAAATCAATATTTTCTTTGGAAATATTTTAAAAAATACATCAATCAATTCATCTTTTCTGTTCCAAGCAAATTGAAACAAAAGAGAGCCTTATTCAGATAAGGTGTTGTGGCCATGCCTTTTGTTTCTTTAAATGTTAAAAGCTACAAACTTGAATATCATCGATTGGTTTGTAAAATTTTTACAAACTTACCATGAGAGATTGTTCAAGAATCTGATTGTTGGGAATGAATTTTTGGAGGGACAAAACAAAATGTTTAAAACATTTTCAAAAGATTTAGGGATTGATTTAGGTACAGCAAATACATTGGTATATCAAAAAAATAAAGGTATTGTTGTTTGTGAACCCTCAATCGTTGCAATCGAACAAGCATCAGGAAAAATTATTGCTTATGGTAATGAGGCAAAGAAAATGATTGGAAAAACGTCAAAAGATATTCTTGTTATTCATCCAATGCGAGAGGGAGTTATCGCCAATTATGAGATAACGGTTGAAATGTTAAAGCATTATATAAAAATAGCTGGGGAAAGAAGTGGTTTTATTCAAAACAAGCAGTCTGTTGTGATTTGTATTCCATCTGGGATCACTGGCGTAGAAGAAAGATCGGTTGTAGATGCAGTGAAACAAGCAGGAGCAAAGAAAGCTTCACTCATTGCAGAGCCTTTAGCAGCTGGACTTGGTGCTGGACTGCCTGTTTTTGAGGCGACTGGAAATATGGTAGTGGATATTGGAGGGGGAACAACAGAAGTTGCTGTTTTATCTTTAGGTGGTATTGTTACCAGTATGTCTGTCCGTAAGGCAGGAGATAGCATGGATGAAGCTCTTTCTCTTTATATTAGAAATCAATATGGAATGTTAATCGGACTTCAAAGTGCAGAACAATTGAAAATTCAACTGGGCTGTGCAGATTTTTTCTTTGCACATGAGAGAATGCAGGTTCGTGGTAGAGATTTATTGACTGGTCTTCCCAAAACAGAAGAAATTACAGGAGAAGATGTGGTTTGGGCAATTGAAGATATTGTTCAGGATATTGTAGATGCTGTTAAATTGACCTTAGAAAAAACACCACCTGAGTTGGCAGCAGATATTATTGAACGAGGGATCGTATTGGTTGGTGGTGGTGCACTACTTAAGAATCTAGATCAAGTGATCTCACAAGCGGTTGGAATTCCGGTATGGGTTGCCGAAAATCCTATGGAATGTGTAGCTATCGGTGCCGGTCAGTCTTTGGAACATACGCATTTTTCATGAGGATAAGGAACTGAAAAAGGTATATGAAACAATTCCTTAAAGTAGAGGTGTAAGAATGTCGAGGTTTTTTACAAATAAACGACTCATTATCCTATTATCCTCTGTTATTATTTTTGTCGGTTTAATTGGTTTTTCATTGGCAAATCATGAAAAAGTAACAACAGGAGAAAGCTTTATAAAAGATACAGTCGGTTGGATGCAGGGAATTTTTTCAAAGCCTGCGCAGTGGGTACAATCTATGGTAGATACCGTTGATCAGTTTAAAAATTTATATGAAGAAAATAAGCGTCTTAAAGCGCAATTGGAGAGTTATGTTTCAGATCAAGTATTGCTTCGAGATTTGAAAGAAGAAAATCAAAAATTAAGCGATATATTGGGAATACAAGAGAAGCTTCGGGATAAAGAAGTGATTCATGCAACCGTAATTGCCAGAAATCCGGATCAATGGGATCAAGTGATTTTTATTAATAAAGGCAAGATGCATGGAATTGAACAAGATATGGCGGTTATCACACCAGAGGGGCTAATCGGTAAAATCAGTCAAGTTGCGGAATATACTTCTAAGGTACAGTTGCTGACAAGTGGTGATCGAACCAATCGGATTTCTGCATTGATTCAATCTGAGAAGCTTTTATATGGTGTACTTGAAGGAGATATTACACAGGAAGGTTATTTGTTGTTAAAGCATATACCAATTGATGGTAAAGTCCAAGAAGGAATGAATGTTTCAACGAGTGGTTTAGGTGGTGTATTTCCAAAAGGGCTATATATTGGAACAGTTGTGGATGCGTATACAGATGAACATGGATTGACGCAAACGGTTACCATAAAACCGGCTGCTGATTTTTATCGCGTTCAGGAACTTATCGTTGTGAAACGAACAATGGATGTTCCAGAAAAAATATTGACGGATCCGGAAGGTGGCGCGTCGTGATTCGTTATGTTGCTTTGCCACTTATTTTTTTATTTTTGTTTATCATGGAGTCTGTTTTTTTATTTTTTGTTCCAAGTTATGGACAGATAAATGATTATATGATTGTTCCGCATTTTTTGTTTATTTCATTTGTCTTTAGTGCAATGTATTACCAACGGAATACAACATTGATTTATGCTTTTATTTTTGGAGCCATTTTTGATATATTTTATACAAGTCTATTAGGTGTATATGCTTATTTATTTCCGCTTACGGTTTATTTGGTTTGCAAAGTCATGCAGCCTTTATATAAGAAATTGGCCATTATTTTTGTCTTTACCCTGACAGGTATTATTTTTATTGAATTTTTGGTATTCGGTATTCAGAGTGCGGTTGGAAAAAGTTCGATAGGTATAGAAGAGTTTATGTATAATCGATTATGGCCAACTTTAGTGATCAATATTGTTTTTCTCCTATTGTTTAGTTATGGTTTGAAAAAAATTTTTGTGAAATTTTATAAAATAGAAGATAAGTAAGGGGATTGAGGTGCAAAAATGGAACAAACCGATTCACAATTCATGGTTATCAAAGGAACCAAGGATGGTTTAATGATATATTTAGATGATCTTTGTTCCTATCAAGAGCTTTTTGATTTTTTAAATAAAAATAAAAACGAGAAAGGAATAGAAACGCAAAGTTTGGTTTCTGTAACCGTTCATACTGGGAATCGTTATTTGAATGAAGTGCAATGTGAAGAGATTAAGGCGGTACTTCGGAAAAATTATCATTTTTATGTGGAAGCTTTTGATAGCTATGTGATTTCGCTTTTGGAAGCCGAACAGATGTTGAGTGAAGCTGCAATTGAAAAAATGAGTGGTGTAGTTCGCTCAGGGCAGTCTGTATATGCACCAGGAGATTTTTTGTTAATCGGTGATGTCAATCCAGGTGGTGAGATTGAGGCTGGAGGAAATATATATATATTAGGATCTCTAAGAGGAATTGCCAAGGCAGGTATACATGGAAATCCGAACGCAATTGTAGTAGCAGCGAATTTTATACCATTACAGGTACATATTGCAGGTGTTATGGCACGTTCTAAAGAAACAGCAGATGCAAATTCTTTATCTTCATTAACATTTGCATATTTAAATGAGGACAAACAAATAGAGATTCTTGGATTGCGGGAGTTTTTATCAGATCGAAGACGCAGACTGGGGAAATAAGGAGGGTTTCATAATGGGAGAATCAATTGTTATTACATCGGGAAAGGGCGGTGTTGGTAAAACGACAACAACAGCAAATATTGGGGTTGCACTCGCTCTAAATGGAAAAAAAGTTGTTCTTGTTGATACGGATTTTGGATTGAGAAATTTGGACGTGGTACTTGGTTTGGAAAACCGTGTGATTTATGATCTATCCGATGTGTGCGAAGGAAAATGTAAAATTCAACAATCTATGATTAAAGATAAAAGATTTGAAGAATTATATTTAATCCCGGCTTCTCAGCAAAAAGATAAAAGTGCGGTAACACCAGAACAAATGAAAGAGGTTATTTTACAGTTGAAGCAGGATTTCGATTATGTTTTAATTGATTGTCCAGCGGGAATTGAACAAGGATTTCAAAATGCGGTTGCTGGCGCTGATTGTGCGATTGTGATTGTGAGTCCGGATCCTTCATCTGTAAAGGATGCAGATAGAGTTATTGGAATATTAGAAAAATTAGAATACATACAACCACCGAAACTTTTAATTAATCGTGTTCGTCCACATATGATGCGTGCTCGAGATTCTTTGGATATTGAAGATATTATGCGCCTTTTATCGATTGAGTTACTTGGGATTGTAATCGACGATGATGATGTATTAAAGGCAGCTAAAGAGAAAGAACCCATTGTGATGAATCCTAAGTCCAGAGCATCTATAGCTTATCGAAATATTGCCAGACGATTGCTCGGAGAATCTGTACCATTAATGAGTTTAAGTGAATCTGATGGGTTTGTGACGAAGGTTAAGAAATTTTTTGGTATGAAAAAATAAAATGAATTCATATTTGGTTAAACTGCAATGAAGAAGCGTTTCCTCAGATTGATAAGAGGGAATGCTTTTTTCATTGATTTGGCATAAAAAGATTTTATATCGATCTATTTAAGCTAAGCATTTTGGCAAGTTTAAAAATATAGATGAGAAAAATTCTCATCAATATGACTCAAAACAAAGTCTCAATTTGTGCTTTAAATACTAGCATAGTATATAGATTGTGAGCATAACATGTACAAAAGAATGTGGACAAAGGGTGAGCCAAAATGAAGAAAAATCAAGTTTCGTCCGAAGAACAGATAAGTAAATTAACACTAGAAGAAAAAAAGAATAGTAAAAAATCCAATGGGGTTTTCTCCTTTCTTTTTCGTTTATTATTGTCTTTTATAATTTGTTTGCTTGGGTTGATCGCATTAAAAGGTGGATTTGGATTGCAGATTCATGAATGGACAAAAAAAGGTTTGGTTCATATTTATGGGCAACAGATTCATTTTATAAAGGTGAGAAATATGCTTGAAGAATACTTTGGTTCTGCCAATCTTGCCTTTTTTTTTCCTTCAGAACAGACAGATAAAGATAAGGAAAAAATAACTGAGGCGGTTTCCACACGCACTGTGACAAATTTTGATGAAACAAATACTGGAGTTCTGATTGAAACAGAATTGGATGCAGCGGTTGGCTCAGCAGTAGATGGAATTGTTATTTTTGCTGGAAAGAATGCAAAGAGCGGACAAACTGTTGTGATACAAGCCAAAGATGGTACAGAGTATTGGTACGGAGAGTTGTATGCACTACAATGTAAAATTTATGATAAGGTAACCAAAGACCAAATTGTGGGAATTGCGGGAGAAAAAGAAGGCAAAGAAGTCGGTCAATATTATTTTGCGGTGAAGAAAGAAGGGGTATTTATTGATCCACAGCAGGTTTTACAGCTTGAGCCGTAAAATTCGGCTACCAAAGCTAGAAGTTCATCCGTTGTTCTGGTTGATCGGTGCACTTTCTATTCTTACCGCGCAATTTGAATCGATTTTTATAATATTTATTCTTGTATTTTTACATGAGTGTGCGCATATTTTTATGATGATGAAATATAAGTGGAAAATTCGAAGAATTATGCTTCTGCCATTTGGTGGTGTAGCAGAGACAGATGAATTTGCAACAAGACCATTTTATGAAGATTGGTATGTTGTTTTGGCAGGGCCACTTTTTCATATTGCATTGGAGTTATTTTTTCAAATGTTGATTATTGGATTTCATGTCCCAACAGCAGAATTGGCGCTTTGGCGGGAAACCAATCAAATGATTTTATTGGTGAATTTGTTGCCGATTTATCCTTTAGACGGTGGACGAATTTTAACATTGGTGCTTGAGCAAAAATTTCCATATTATACTGTTTTTGTTTGGAGTGCGTGGTTTGGAATGGCCATCTGTATCATCTGTATTTTATTTTTTATTGTTTTTCATGCAACCAGCATCGGGAATATTTTTGTGTTTTTCTACCTGCTTGTTTACTTGTTTTTGATCTGGAGAAAGCGGATGTATATATTTTTACGTTTTTTATACATGCGTGTTGATCAAAAGAATATAAAAGATTTTCCATTAAAAACGATTTTTGCATGGTCAAATGAGCGGATGCTCCAAGTCTGTAAAAGATTTTATCGACCGGCTAATCATCAAATTATTTTACAAGATACAAATGACCATAAGGAAGTGCCTGAATCGATCTTTTTAAAAGTCTACTTGTATCAAAGTTTTGAGCCAAAGACAGTGCGTGAGGCAAGAAAATATTTTTAAATTGGATTTATTGAATCAAATGCGTTAAGCTGAGAAAAAGAAAGAAAAGAGTGTGGACAAAAATGGACGTATATATTCAATTGAACAGTATGTCTTCGCATATTGCTTATATGAATCAGGGTCGGCTTTCTTCTTATGTTGTTTTGTGTGAGGATGAACCAGTGGAATACGATATTTATATTGGAATGATCGGTCAAAAAATTCCTGGGATGAATGCTTATATTGTTAAGTATAAAAAGAAAAAGGAAGCCTTATTAAAAAGAAAGGATATCCCAAAACCACTGCAATCACACTGTACGGAAGGTGCAAGAATTTTATTTCAAATTTTAAAACCAGGGTTAAATAAAAAAATGCCCTTAGTTACGATGAATATTCAATATCGCAGTCGTTTTTTGATCTGGATACCATATGAGTCTGGAATATTTATTTCTAAAAAGATTCCCAAAGAAATTCGTGTGCAAATCCATAAAAAACTGCAAGAACAGAAAAAAGAAGGCAAAGGCTGTCTTGTGGTTCGAACAGAAGCAAAACAAGTTTCCGATGAAGTACTTATGGCAGAATATTTACTTTTGAAACAAAAATGGCAAGTACATCAAAAGCGATTGACTGCCAAAGAAGCACCGCAACGCCTAACCAATACATGGGAACGTCTTGAAAATCATTTGTTGCTACAAAACCGTATACCTAAAAAAATAGTTGTAAATACCGCGAAATATAAGAAAAATTTGGCAAATCTTTTTCCTGATGCAGATTTATCTACATATTTGGGGAAAACGCCGTTATTTATTTATAACCATATTGCTGAACAGTTGGAGCAAGCGTTAAAAAATACCGTTCAAGCTGAATCAAACGGAGTTCGGCTTATTTTTCATGAAACGGAGGCTGCTGTTTTTATCGATATAAATAGTGGTTCATCTTTTATGGAGAAAACGGTTGAGATGGCAGCTTTTGAAAATAATAAAGAAAGTATTCCTTTGCTTACAGAACAAATTCGTTTAAGAAATTTAAGCGGTGTTATTTTTATTGATTTTATTAATATGAAAAAGAAAGAACATCAAGATGAAATTTTACGTCGTATGCGAAAAGCGTTTCAGAAAGAAGGTAAGCAAACTGAAATTTACGGTTTTACAGCACTCGGTTTTTTGGAGATGCGTCGCACGCGCGTTCAACGGCGGTTAAGTGAAATTTTTTTGGAAAGTTGTTCAACTTGTAATGGGCAAGGCAGGATTTTCAAAGCTGACAAGAGTCATCTAGAAAGCGATGATTACAGTAAATCGATGCATAATAAAACTTAAGATGTAGAGTATATCAAATATTCATAATATCTTTTTAAACATTATTTTCTATATTCTATGTATATTCAATATATGAAAAACTATTTCTAGATGGTTTTCAAAAAGATTGTGTTTTTGGAAGGATTTGATTGTAATTCCATTTTTATTTTAAAAGAAAACAGAAAAAAATTGACGGTTCGCTATTTTTTATGTTAACATGTACTTTGTTATGATTTGTAGCACCAATGCTACAACCGCTCATACAAGGTTTGAAACATGAAGTTTTGTTCATGTACCGAAAATGGCGAGTCTGAGTTGAAATAGGGAGGTGCAAATATGTACGCAATCATTGAAACAGGCGGGAAGCAAGTTCGTGTGGAAGAAGGACAAACCATCTTTGTTGAAAAGTTGGATGTTGCTCAAGGAGAAGTTGTAACATTTGATAAAGTTTTATTTGTTGGTGGAGAGAACGTAAAGGTCGGAAGTCCAGTTGTAGAGGGAGCGACAGTAACGGCTAAAGTTGAAAAGCAAGGTCGTGCGAAGAAAATTATCGTTTTCAAATATAAAGCAAAAAAGAACTACCGCAAAAAACAAGGTCATCGCCAGCCGTATACAAAATTGATTATTGAAAAGATCAATGCGTAATTTGAGGCTGATAAATGATTCAAGTTCGATTGAAACGAAATCAAAATCATGAGATTATGGCATTTACTGTTTCTGGACATGCAAATTCTGCACCACATGGTGAAGATTTGGTTTGTGCAGGTGTTTCTGCCGTTACATTTGGAACGATCAATGCAATTTATGCACTGGTTACAAAGGATATTATAGTAAAGCAAAAAGATTCTGGATTTATCAGTTGTAAACTGCCAATGAATTTATCGAATGAGGGATTTCAAAAAGTACAGTTGCTTTTGGAGAGTATGATCATCATGCTGAAACAAATGGAGCAAACAAATGAAAGACAGTATATTGAATTTATAGATGAAGTATAGGAGGTGGAAATTCTATGTTCTTACCATTGAATTTACAGTTTTTTGCATCTAAAAAAGGAGTCGGTTCAACAAAGAATGGTCGTGACTCCATCTCTAAACGTTTAGGTGCAAAGCGAGCAGACGGACAATTCGTAACAGGTGGTTCGATTTTATATCGTCAAAGAGGTACGAAAATTTATCCAGGAACAAATGTAGGTCGTGGCGGTGACGATACATTATATGCAAAAGTTGATGGTATCGTACGTTTTGAGCGCTACGGAAGAAACAATAAGAAGGTAAGCGTGTATCCAGTTGCACAAGAAGCTTAAAAAATTAAGTGCGGCCAAACAACAAAGAGCTCTAGTCGATGAAAAGCATCACTAGAGCTCTTTTGTTTTGGATATGCTTATCTAAGAAAAAAACAGCTAAAAATATGAATTTTTCCAAATGATATTTGTGAAAGATTTAAGTCAGGATAAAAATCAGGAGAAAATGAACATATCCAATAATCCAAAACGCAAATGATATACTGTGTTTTATATGATAAAATGATGGAGGAGCTATAATGAGAAAACAGTTAAAGACGCCATTGGAGCTTCTAAGGTATACAAGACATGATTGGCTGAATCGTTTACAAATTATTCAAGGACAGTTATATCTTGGAAATATTGAAAAAGTACAGCAATATATTTCGGAAATTTTGGAAATCGAAAAGGCAAGTGCATATTTTTCACATCTTGGCTGCGAAAAAACGGCTTTGCTTTTTTTGACACATAATTGGCGGATGTCACCGATTGTAATTCAATTAAAAGGTGAGGGTATGCCTGCAAATTGGGAGAAATGGGATGAGGCATTGTGTCAATTTTCTGCTGCTTTTATTCAGTTACTAGAGGTATATGGCGATTTGTATGAAGTCAATCAATTGTATATTACAGCAGATGGTATGAATATCTATTTTGATTACAGTGGAAAACTATCTCAAGTGGGTGCTTTTCAGGAACGAATGCAGGAAATATTGCCAAACAAATTGCTTTATGTGGAATATGTGTATGTCGCAAAAGAAGAAATGAGCATTCAATTGCAGTTAAAATAATTCAATTTATTAGAAAAATTGATTTGGGCAAAGGAAAGGCGTGAAGTTCATGTTTGTTGATCAAGTGAAAATTTATATTAAAGGCGGTGATGGAGGAAATGGTGCAGTTGCTTTTCGACGAGAAAAATATATTCCTAAAGGTGGTCCGGCAGGTGGTGATGGAGGAAAAGGTGGCGATGTAATTTTTGAGGTAGAAGAGGGTATGCGTACATTGATTGATTTTCGTTATAAACGTCATTTTAAGGCAGCACGTGGTGAGCATGGCGGTCCGAAGAATCAGCACGGAAAAAATGCTGAAGATTTGATCGTTAAGGTGCCGCCTGGAACAATGATTTTACATGCCAAAACAAAAGCAGTGATAGCCGATTTAACAGAAAATGGACAACGTGTAACCATTTTAAAAGGAGGAAGGGGTGGTAAAGGCAATACAAGATTCACTTCTTCTTCCAATCCGGCTCCAGAAATTTGTGAGAATGGTGAGCCAGGTAAAGAAATGGAAGTAATTTTGGAATTAAAAGTACTGGCTGATGTTGGCTTGGTAGGGTTTCCGAGTGTCGGAAAATCTACATTGCTTTCGACTGTATCGAAAGCAAGACCGAAAATTGCCGCTTATCATTTTACAACAATTGTACCGAATCTTGGTGTGGTTGAAGTTCCAGATGGTCGAAGTTTTGTGATGGCGGATTTACCAGGATTGATTGAAGGAGCGCATGCGGGTGTCGGTTTGGGGCATCAATTTCTTAAACATATTGAGCGTACACGTGTTATTGTACATGTCATTGATATGGGAAGTACTGAAGGGCGTGATCCGTATGAGGATTATATTACGATTAATAAAGAGTTAGAGCAGTACAATATGCGACTTTTGGAACGTCCACAGTTAATTGCTGCCAATAAAATGGATGTGGATGGTGCAAAAGAAAATTTAGAGGTTTTTAAGACTAAGCTAAATGCAGATATTCCAGTGTTCCCCATTTCTTCGGCAACTCAATTTGGTATAAAGGAATTGTTGTATAAAATTGCTGATGTACTGGAAGTGACAGAGACTTTCCCAATGTATGACAAGGATATTCAAGATGAAGAGCAGCGCGTTCTTTATAAGTATGTAAAAGAGAGTCAGTTATTTGAGGTTTCCCGAGACATGGATGGCGCATTTTTATTAACTGGTGAAGAGCTAGAGAAGGTGTTTAAGATGACAGATTTTACCCGCGAAGCATCCGTTCGTCGCTTTGCCCGTCAAATGCGTGGCATGGGGGTTGATGATGCACTGCGTGCCAAGGGGGCAAAAGATGGAGACATTGTTCGTATTGATCAGTTTGAATTTGAGTTTATCGATGGAGAATAGAATAATAAAGACATTTCTTTGAAAAGTATATAATACATAGTATTTTGCAATGTTTTATAAATCTTATAGAAACAATTATATTGTATAGAACCTATGTAATGGGTCAATGTAAAATATGTATGTTTTGGTTAAATATATGCTGTTGGGATCTGGAAACATCTGTTTTTTTGCTGTTTAACATTTTTATCTCTAAAGAATAACTTGTGGTCGGTTGTTTTTTCAAAGTATAAGGATAACCAAATGTTTGTTATTTATTGATTTAAGCAAGAATAGCTTTGATAAAGAAATACAGAAACGATGATAAGTCCGTTGAAAAATGCGAGTTTGTCATCGTTTTTATTTTGGACCAAAATATTTTTGTGACCGATTGGATGTTTGATACATATGATGCCTATGTGAAGAACCTATATTTTGTTCGGACAAACGCAAAAGTCTAAGAGGAGGGATTGGTTTTGAAAATCCATATTGTACAAAAAGGTGATACACTCTGGAACCTTGCGCAGAAATACAATGTTGATTTCAATGAATTAAAAAGTTTAAATAGTCAGCTAAGCAATCCGGAATTGATTTATCCAGGGATGAAAATTAAAATTCCGAGTGCGACAACCAGTATGCATAGCGGTAGCGGGTATTTTGTAAAGGAAGAGCCAAAGCCAAATGTTTATCCAATAAAGGAGCAGCCAATGAAAGAAATGAAATCATCGATCCAGGAACAGGCTATATCTGTGCCTAAGGAGCAAATTGAGAACACATATGTAACTCAGCCAACACAAATTCACCAGGATATTTATCAAATTGATATGGTTACAATGGTTAATCAGGAACAGGAAATGCCTGAAAAGCAGCCAAAACCTATGCCTGCTCCACCTAAACAGCCTGTTTATCAGCCGATACAGCCAGAAAATAAAAAGAAAACGCCAGCTGTAGAAGATGTCCATTCCGTAACTGAAATGAAAGGTGAGAAATGTACATCGTATCAGTCTGAAGCAAGTTGTCAACCTATGCCACAGATGTGTCTGCCTACATCTGCAGTTATGCCACAGATGCCTTATCCATATTTGGTTCCTTGTATGCCGATGCCCAGCTATTGGAGTCCTTGTTTTTATCCGGTTTCTCAAATGTTTCCGGCTGCTTCACTGCCTATGATCCAAGAAAACAGTTACACAGCACAAACAAGTTGTAATACAGCTGGTGTTTGCACTTCACCAAGTTTATCTGGTGAATCGGAGATTTCTACGATGCAGTCGTCTAGTCATTTGTCTAATCCGACTTCAAATATAACACCACAACTCGAACAGACCATGCCAGCCTACCCAATCTGGGGTAATGTATCTGTTCAGCCGAGTACACCGTATTTTAGTTCAAGTATACAAAATAGCGGTATGTCACCTTATTCCGGCTCCAGTCATTTGATGCAATCTTAGTTTAGGATTATAATACGGTATGGCTGCCTGACAATTGTTATTGACATATCTGTTTGTTTCTTTTTATAATATTTTTATCTGAAAAACAAAAGAATCTCTATGTGTATTTGCCGCCGGGTAACACCTTGCTTTGATTCCGTTAGGCCTTAGAAGGAATCGGGTATGGGTGTTTTTTGTTTTAGTGTACTGGATAGAACATTTAAGGTTAACTGATTGTATAACACATGTAGTTATAAGTGAGAGAATTTTTGTTTAACTGTTAAAGTGAAACCATCGTTGCGGTGATTTGAGGATAACCTATGAAAAAAAGCAGATTATTTTTAAATTTTTGCTACATATTTTTGATTTCTTACAGAAAGATTGTATCAAAATACAGCGTAGAGATGTGATATTTATACGGTGAAACGAGGAAATTGGAGGCGCAATATATTAAAAGTCACTATGATTATGCGAAGGGAAGATTGAAATGTTTGGAGAAATGAGACGGAGAAAGCAATTATTATCAAGGGAAGAATGTATCCGTATTTTACAGGAAGGAACATCAGGTGTACTGGCTCTTTCAGGTCGAGATGCATATCCTTATGCCGTACCACTTAGTTATGTGTATGTACAGGATAAAATTTTTTTTCATTGTGCAAAAGCAGGATATAAGTTAGAAGCCATTGAAAGAAATCCTAAAGCTTCTTTTTGTGTGATTGGACAGGATCAGATTATGCCAGAAGAATACACAACATATTTTCGAAGCGTGATTGTTTTTGGGAAAATGCGAATTTTAACTGATGAAGCTGAAAAAAGAAATGCGATTGAAAAGCTAGCAGAAAGGTATACGCCTTATAATGAGAAAGGGCGTTTGCAGGAGATTGAAAGGGAATACAATCGTCTTTGTATGTTGGAATTGGAAATTGAACAGATGACAGGAAAGGAAGCAATTGAGCTGGTAAAGGCAAAACAAATCAATCCAAATTAAATATGGATTTTATTCTGCTTTTATTTTCATATCAATATGATGAAATTGTGTGGCATAGGTATTCTTTCTTTTGAATGATTGTACGAATTTATACTAAAGTTCAGTATCGTCTTTTAAATTGGAATGAAAAAACGCCTGAAATAAATACATATTGAGCAAAAGGTGTTTTTTATCTGGTTAGAGTAATGGTGGAAACATATTGAATGGATGGAATATTATTTTTAATTACTTGTTGAAATAGAGTGATAAAAATGCTCTATATGGAAAAGATGTTAATTTGTTGCTGCTTGCTTCTTTATCAATAAGTATAGGATGCGAATATTTGACTAGAGGTTTCGTTTCAACTTGATTTTTTGTTTTGCGCTGGGTTTTCATAATAAATGAATGAGCGGTATGAAAAAGCTTGAAGTGATGAAGAATCTGATATTTGAAATAATGGTTTTACTGTATTTATGATGTAAAGCGTTATGATATATGTTTATAAAGGCTATGTTATGTTTGCGAATCATCTATGTTTCTTAGCAGTTTGGTATGCGTTTTAAAATATATGAAAGATGATCGGTTTTTTCGTTTTATGATATGATGTTCTCAATTATGCTACAATGGGAAAAAGAGAAAATCTCAGCACATAGAGGTGGTTTTTAATGGAAAAGAAAGTAGAATTAATGGTTCAATGGTTACAAGATAAAGTAAAGGAGGCAAAAGCAGACGGGTTGGTTGTTGGTTTAAGTGGTGGAATTGATTCCTCTGTTGTAGCACATTTGATTCAAAGAGCCTGTCCTGAAACAAGCATTGGTGTGATCATGCCCATTTCCTCAAATGAGCAAGATGCAAAGGATGCATTAAAAGCTGTAGAAACCTCAGGGATTCATCATTTTCAAATGGATTTGACAACCGTTCATCGAGACCTGCTTTCTGTGATTGATGGAAAGTTGCAAGAAAGTGGAATGTTTGTTCCAGTACGTGCGCAGTTGGGAAATGCCAATGCAAGAGCAAGACTGCGCATGACGACATTGTATTATGTTGCCAATCATTTTAATGCCTTAGTTGTAGGTACAGATAACCGTGCGGAGTGGTATACTGGGTATTTTACGAAATACGGAGATGGTGGAGTAGATCTGGTTCCACTGGTGCATTTGACAAAAAGTGAAGTGCGTGAAATGGCAAAATTTCTTGGGGTACATCGGGATATTATTGAAAAAGCACCTTCAGCCGGATTATGGGAAGGACAAACTGATGAAAATGAAATGGGTACAACTTACCAGATGATTGATTGTTATTTAAAAGGTGGACAAATCCCCGATAAAGATCGAGAAATTATTGAAGCTTTGCATATGCGCTCCGAACATAAAAGGCATCTGGCAGCTTCTCCTCCAGCAGAATGGTTTATATCATAAAAATATTGGTTTATTATGTAAGCGGATAGGGAACAAAGAGCATTTGCTGTTTTATAAAATATGAACCAAGTCAAAAAAAAATGAAAGAGACAGTCGCCAAAATTTTGGGAGTCTGTCTCCTTTTTTTATTCTTAAGTCATTATTTTGTTAAAAAACAGTCGTATTTTTATAATACCTCATGAATTTCTTCAGTTTCTCCTTCAAGAATAATTTTTTTCACTGATTTTCTTTGCAGCAAATCATATAAAATCGGTATGATAAAAAGTGTCATAAAGGTTCCATAAATTAAGCCACCAACGGTTACAATGGCCATCGGTTGCAGCATTTCCGAACCATCTCCAATGCCTAATGCTAGAGCAAGTAAGCCAAGTATGGTTGTGGTTGCTGTCATAATAATTGGGCGCAGCCGTGTTTTTCCGGTTTGAATCAATGCTTCCCGTTTATCAAAACCGGCTTGGCGCAGCTGGTTTACATAATCTATAAATACAATTCCGTTATTGACGATAATTCCTGATAGGATTAAGAGCCCCATCATGGCAATAATGCTGACATCCATTCCAGTGAGAATGAGACCCAAAAATCCGCCTGTAAAGGAAATTGGAATAATGAACAAAATAATAAACGGAAGCAACAAAGATTGAAATTGTGCAACCATAATTAGATAAATGAAAATGATTGCCAATACAATCGCCAGAATGACTTCAACCATTGTTTCCATAATATTGGTATTTTCACCGTCAATCTCAATGCTGTAACCTTCTGGTACTTTGTAGTTTTCCAATTTTTTTTCAAATTCCTGCGATACAAGCCCGACATTGTAGCCAGATTGGATTTGTGCACTTGCTGTAACAGTTCTGGATTGATTGTCACGATGAATGGAATTTGGACTTGACCCTTCAGAGATGCTGGCGATTTCAGAAAGTTTAACTTCTGTTTTTTCACCATCAATTGTACCTGAAATCATAAAATTTGGCAGCTCATCTTGAGTTAAAACGGTTGATTGATCACCTTGTACCATAATTGGATAATCATTTCCATTTAAATTGACAGTGGTTGATTTCTTTTCTTTTTCCAGCTTGGTTGAAATTTGTTGAAATACTTGTGCAACGGTAAGACCATATGCACTTGCTTTATTTTTGTCAACCATAATGCGCGCTTCAGAAGAGCTATCCTCAACGCCATTTGAAATTTCAGTCGTTCCTTCAGTTTCTTTCATAATATTTGCAATGTCTGTGGAAATGGCGCGCAATTGATCCAGATTTTCTCCTTTTACTAACACCTGAATACCCGATCCAGTCAGTGCACTCGTATCCATCATATTGGCATTGGCCGTAACCTCGCATTCCAAGTTTTCTGTTTGACTGAGAACGGTTTTCACAATTTCATCATTGGTTTCAGTACGTTTGGGGTTTAGCAACAAATAATACGTAACAGAAGTATCTGAGCCACCGCCCATCATGCTGTTTGATCCATTTTGCATGGCACCAATTGTATCAATGGCTTCAATATCAGAAATTCTTTCTAAAATTTGTTCACTCATTTTCCGTGTTTCATCAGATGTACTTCCTTTTGGCATTTCCATAGTGACTGTAATTTGGTCACCCTCCATGTCTGGAATAAATGAGGTTCCGGATGCAACAGCCTGATAAATGCTTCCCACAAGTAATAAAATGGTGAGCAGTAATACAGTGATCCGGTGATTTAAGACAAATTGCAAGGCACGTTCGTATGCTGAGAGGATCGGTGTACGTTTTGCTCTTGGTGGTTCTTTTTCAGACTTCAGTAAGGGAGCTGCCATTGATGGTACCAAGGTTAATGCGACGATTAAGCTGGCTAATAAGGAATAAGCAATGGTCAATCCCATATCAGTAAACAGTTGCTTTGATAAGCCATCCGAGAACACAATGGGTAAAAACACACAGATGGTGGTCAAGGTAGAAGCAAAAATTGCACCGCTAACTTGAGTGGCTCCGCGCATTGCGGCAGTTGCAGCTGAAACACCCAGGCGTCGCATACGGAAAATATTTTCAATAACTACGATACTATTATCTACAAGCATACCAACACCAAGTGCAAGCCCGGCAAGTGAAATAATATTTAATGTTACTCCTGAAAAATACATCAGTGCAACGGCAAACATCAGGCTAATTGGAATACTGAATGCAATAATAATGGTCGGTTTGATACTGCGTAAAAAAACAAGCAAAATTAAAATGGCAAGGACTCCACCTACAATAATATTTTGAAGAATAGACTGGATGACAATATCGATATAGATGCCTTGGTCAGAAAGCGGAATGATATGCAAATCTTTATTTTCATTGGTTAAATCTTCAAAGGCTTTTTGAATGTCTTTGGATACTTCTGATGTAGATGCAATGCTTTGTTTAGAAATGGATAAAATCATCGCATCGTTTCCGTTTACTTTTGTATAGCTTTCACCGGTATTGTCCGTATAAGCAACACTGGCAACATCATTTAAAGTAATTGTTCCAATATCTGAATTCACCTTTAACAGTTCCAGATTTTTCAATTCATGTAAAGATGAAAAATGATCACCGACTTTTACAATGATATCGGATTTGTCTGTATGGATATATCCAGCAGGGTAATTAAAATTTTGTGCTTGAATGATGCTTGCCAAATTTTCCTTTGTTAGCTGTTCTGATAACCCGACTTGTTGAAATGCGGTTTTCTTTTGCTCTGCTAGTTCAGCTTCCCCTTTTTCAATCTCGGATAATTGTGTAGAAAGCATGGTCGAAGCTTTTGTCAATTCTTGATTGAGTGCAAGTTTTCCAACTTCCAACTGTTTTTGGTTTTCTTTTAGTTGTGCCAAATTTTCCTCCAGTTGTTTTTGTTGTGCTGGAATTTTGGCAAGCTGTGCATCCATGGTTTCAATCCCGCTTGTTAGCTCAGATAAAATCTTTTTTTGTTCGTCTGTTATTTCAATTCCATTAGCGGTTTGGATTTGGATGGCATGTTCCAACTCTGTTTTTTGTGTAACGAGTTTTGTACGTTCTTCTTCTAAGCTCGCAGTCGTAATCGGTAAGGTCGCTAATGTTAGTTCAATATTTCGGATTCCCTCATCTAGTTTAGTTGAACTTTCAGCTAGCTTTTCGGTTTCTTCACGACTTTTTTGTTCCAATTCGTTTTGTGCAGCTTCCAATTGCGCTCGCCCATCGTTTATTTGACTTTGCGCTTTTCCGAGTTCTTTATCTACCGATTGGAGCAATTTTTCGTTTAGATCATCAATCTTTTTTTGATCTAGCGTAATCAAAATACTTTTTTCAATGAGTCCGGATGCAGATACACTACCAACGCCTTCAACACGTTCCAAAGCAGGAATGATCACTTCATTCATATATGTAGTTGCCTCGGCACTGGATAGATGGTCAATATCCACACTTGCAATCATAACAGGGATCATATCCGGATTAATTTTTAAAAGCATTGGTGAGCCAATATTTTCATCAAATGTGCCTTTTGTAATATCCAATGCGCTGCTAAGGTCAAGCATCACGCTGTCCATATTTGTACCTTGAACGAATTCAAGTAAAACCATACTGGAATTTTCACTGGAGGTACTTGTAATATTTTTGACTCCGCTTGTTGTTGCAACACTTTGTTCAATCGGGCGTGTTACACTTTCTTCAACTTTTTCTGGGCTCGCACCAGGATAACTTGTAACAATGGCAACGTAAGGCAAATCCAGATTGGGAAGTAAATCTGTTCTCATATTCAGAAATGAAATGATGCCAAGCAAGATGACAAAAATAACCGAGACAAAGACCGTCATCGGTTTTTTTACACTAAATTTTGATAGCACGTCAATCCTCCTATTATATAGAAATGTACTGTACATCTCTTAAATTATAGCATTATTACAAATGATTACAAATGAAAGTGTTGAATAATCTTTTGTTTGTATAAATTTGGTATTTTTTCAGTGGCAAAGCTTATGTCAATTGCTTTCTATTATTTTGTTTGGCATGATGAGATAAAATAGACAGTTTCATTGATCGATCAATATTTACATGTGAAGGGTTAAAATAAACGAAACAAAAGAATATGGATAAAAATATGTATCGTGTATTATAGTCATAATTTATATGTTCTTTATGAAAAAATCTTACTCGAATATTCATCTTTTCTGAAGTTGTCGCATTAGATGTGATGTTTATAATGAAAAGAAAAAATCAAAGTCAGTATTTTACAGTGAGATTACAGTTTGTCAAAGAAAAGCAGATTAAATGTTAACAAAGTAGTTTTTCATTATAGATCTTGTCTCAATGCGTTTGTAGGGATTCAATTGAACTTTTACTGTTTTGAATTTTATCTTCTGTATTTCTTTCAATTTGTCTGGTATGTTAGAATAGGTCATGATGGGAGTGTTGAGACTTGTTTGATTATTTAATCGGAGATATTGTGGATGTTCGACCAGATTGTGTGGTGATTGAGCAACAAAATATCGGCTATCAATTGATTACCCCAAATCCATATTTATTTCATATCGGGAATCATGTGAAAATTTTTACTTATTTATATGTGAAAGAAGATGCATTTTTGCTTTATGGATTTTCAGAAAAAGATGAGCGCTTGATGTTTCAACGGCTGCTTAGTGTAAACGGAATTGGTCCCAAGGGTGCTTTGGCTATTCTTGCAAGTACCACCCCTGTACTTTTGGTTCAGGCAATTGAAGAAGAAAATGAGGCTTTGCTAATCCGTTTTCCAGGTATCGGAAAAAAGACTGCACGTCAAATGATTTTGGATTTAAAAGGGAAATTCAAAGAATTTGAATCCAAAGTAAACGTCAATTTGTTTTCTGCTGGAGAGCGTGCTGCTATTGATGCGGCAGATGCCTTGGCAGATGCAATGGAGGCTTTACGTGCTCTTGGTTATGCTGAAAAAGAGATTAAAAAGGTAGAAAAGATTTTGCAAAAGGAATCGGGTACAACGGAAGAATATGTAAAAAAAGCATTACGTATGTTTATGGGAAATATATAAAACGGACTCGAGTTCGTTTTTTAAACATAATAAATCATTTTTTTAGAAGGAGGGAAGAATATGGAACGTTTGATCTCACAGGATTTTCAATCAGAAGATGAATTTATTGAGGATTCCATTCGTCCGCTTAGCTTTCAACAGTATATTGGACAGGATAAAATTAAGCAAAATTTGCAAGTTTTTATTGAGGCAGCAAAATTACGTCATGAAACATTAGATCATGTTTTGTTGTACGGACCTCCAGGTTTAGGTAAAACGACGCTTGCTGCAATTATTGCCAATCAACTAAATAGCGAGCTTCGGACGACCTCAGGTCCAGCTATTGAAAGACCTGGTGACTTGGCTGCAATTCTATCGATGCTGGAACCAGGCGATGTTTTATTTATTGACGAAATTCATCGGCTTTCAAAATCAGTTGAAGAGGTTTTATATACAGCAATGGAAGATTTCTGTATTGATGTTGTGATTGGGAAAGGGCCGACTGCCCGAAATGTACGTGTAGATTTGCCTCCATTTACATTAATAGGTGCGACAACACGTGCTGGATTGTTGAGTAGTCCTTTGCGTGATCGTTTCGGCGTACATGCTAGATTGGAGTATTATGAAGATGAGGCGTTGCAGCAAATTGTTCAAAGAACTGCCAGTGTGTTTCAAATTGCTATTGACCATCGTGCTGCTTATGAAATCGCAAGAAGATCACGTGGCACACCACGGGTAGCCAACCGATTGTTGCGTCGGGTTCGAGATTTTGCCCAAGTGGAAGGTCATAAACTGATCTCGCTAGAGTTGACGACAAAGGCGTTACAGCTTTTAAATATTGATATGAGAGGATTGGACTTAATTGACCATAAAATTATGTTGAATATGATTGAAAAATTTCGCGGTGGACCGGTTGGAATCGAAACCATTGCTACATCTGTTGGTGAAGAGGTTCATACGATCGAGGAAGTGTATGAGCCATATTTGATTCAAATCGGTATGATTCAGCGTACACCACGCGGACGAGTTGTTACACCGCTTGCTTATCAACATTTTGAAATTGAGGTGCCAGAGTCGTGAATGAATTGTGGAAGCTATTGGTTGTTGGTGGTGTAGTTTTAATAGTTGCTGGGCTGTTTATCAAATTTTTTGGGAAATTGCCTGGGGACATCATTGTAAAAAGGGAAAATATGACAGTTTATTTTCCAATTGTGACTTGTATTGTTTTAAGTATTATACTTTCTGTTATTTTTTCGATTATCGGGAAATTTAAAGGATAAAAATGAATTGTGGATAAATATACTAGATGGGACGTAGGGTATGAAAGTAAAAGATTTTGATTTTGAATTGCCAGAGGAAAGAATCGCACAAACACCACTTGAGAATCGAGAGGCATCTAAGCTAATGATTGTTGACCGGGAAACCGGTGCGGTTACACATCAGAGATTTTCGGATATTTCTGCATATATTCATCCAGGAGATTGTCTGGTTTTAAATAATACAAAAGTTTTGCCAGCACGGTTATTTGGTGAAAAAATGGAAACGCGTGCACAGATTGAGCTGCTTTTATTAAAGCAAATTCAAGATAAGGATTGGGAAGTTTTAGCAAGACCAGCCAAACGTGTAAAAGTCGGTACGAAAATTTCATTTGGGAACGGTTTGCTGATTGGGACATGTTTGGCGCAAAATCCGGATGGTGGTCGAGTCATTCGTTTTTCGTATGAAGGGATCTTTTATGAAATTTTAGAGCAGCTTGGAGAAATGCCGCTTCCACCATATATTCATGAAAAATTGGACAATTGCGATCGTTATCAGACGGTGTATGCAAAGGTAAAAGGATCGGCAGCAGCTCCAACTGCAGGACTTCATTTTACAGAAAATTTGCTGAATCATCTGCAAAAAAAAGGTGTGGAAATTTGTTTTATTACGTTGCATGTTGGGCTTGGGACATTTCGACCGGTCAATACTGATGAAATACAAGATCATCAAATGCATGCAGAATATTATGAAATGAATGATGAAACGGCACAAAAATTAAATCAGGCAAAGAAAAATGGAAAGAAAATTATTGCCGTTGGAACAACGAGTACACGCACATTAGAAACAATCGCTAGAAAGCACCACGGTATTTTTCAAGCGGAAAGCGGATGGACGGATATTTTTATTTACCCAGGTTATCGTTTCCAAGGTGTAGATGCGATGGTAACCAATTTTCATTTACCAAAGTCTACATTGTTTATGCTGATCAGTGCGTTTGCTTCAAGAGAGTATATGATGAATGCATACCAAGTTGCTATTGAAAATAAATATCGATTTTTTAGTTTTGGAGATGCGATGCTGATTGGAAGCAAGATGTATACATTTAAAAAATAGAAGTCCGTTGTGGATTTGAATATGTAAACATGTTTTTCAATTTATTTAGAATAAGATTCTAAAATAAAAAGAATTATTTTTGTAGAAAATAAATTTAAGAAAGTAGGTTGATTATGGCATTGCCGATTCGATATGAACCTGTAAAAACTTGTAAACAAACCGGTGCACGTTTGGGTGTTGTACATACACCACATGGTAGCTTTGAGACACCGATTTTTATGCCGGTCGGAACGTTGGCGACGGTTAAAACGATGTCACCAGAAGAGTTGAAAGAAATACATGCTGGTATTATTTTGAGTAATACATATCATTTATGGTTACGTCCTGGTCATAAAATAATTCAGAAAGCAGGTGGTCTGCATGCGTTTATGAATTGGAATCGTGCCATTTTAACGGATTCAGGTGGATTTCAAGTTTTTAGTTTGAGCGATATGCGAAAAATTGAGGAAGAGGGGGTTTTTTTTCGCAATCATTTAAACGGAGACCAACTTTTTTTATCACCAGAAAAGTCAATGGAGATTCAAAATGACTTAGGTGCTGATATTATTATGGCGTTTGATGAATGTCCGCCATATCCGTCTTCATATGAATATATGAAGCAGTCTGTAGAAAGAACAACACGTTGGGCAGAACGTTGTTTGCAGGCACACCGCTGTTCTGATATGCAAGGTCTGTTTGGAATTGTTCAAGGTGGAGAATATGAAGATTTACGTAGACAAAGTGCTAAAGATTTAGTATCATTAAGTTTTGCAGGGTATGCAATTGGTGGATTATCTGTTGGTGAGCCAAAAGATGTTATGAATCAAGTGCTAGCGTTTACAACGCCGTTATTGCCAGTGGATAAGCCACGTTATTTGATGGGAGTTGGCTCACCAGATGCTTTAATTGATGGCGTTATCCGAGGGATTGATATGTTCGATTGTGTCTTGCCAACACGAATTGCACGAAATGGAACGTGTATGACAAGCAGGGGGCGTTTGGTTGTAAAAAACGCTAAATATAAAGAGGATTTTACACCACTTGATCCGAATTGTGATTGTTATACATGTCGTAATTATACTCGAGCCTATATTCGTCATTTAATTCATTGTAATGAAATATTTGGATTTCGTTTAACAACATACCATAATTTATATTTTCTGTTGAAGTTAATGGAAAATATCAGACAAGCCATCCGCGAAGATTGCTTAGGAGATTTTCGGGAAGCGTTTTTTGAAAGCTATGGTTTGAATGTAACGAATCCGAAGAATTTCTGAAATAAAAATTAGTTAAATCAGGAGGATGTTTATTGAATGGAAGGTCAAGGTGCAGTATTTATGCAATTTTTAATTCCTATTGCCATGATCGCGATTTTTTATTTTTTGTTGATTCGTCCACAGCAAAAACGTCAAAAAGAAACGATGTTGATGCAATCCGAGCTTCAACGTGGTGATAAGATTGTAACAATTGGAGGTTTGCATGGAGTCATTGATTCCGTGGATGATGAAAATGATATTGTAACAATTAAAGTTGCCAGTGGAGCACATATGGCTTTTGACCGATCTGCGATTCGTAACGTAGAACAAAAAGCAAACAGCGGAAGCAATTAAAAAATAGTAAAAGCGGTCTAAAGATTGATGAAACTCTTTATGACCGTCTTTTTTTTAAAGTTTTTGAATTATTATGTGTGCTATAGAGAATTGTAAGCATGAATTTTATTACACTTGTTAAAAAAAGGTTGTCAGGTAAATGAATGCAATAAACAGACTGTAAAAGCCGTTTAATTGTATTTAGATTACCAAACAGCTACTATGATTTTATCATTATGTTCAATTACGAACGGATCCAAGGCTTTTTGAATCAATCGGTATAGCCATTGGGGCTTGTATACAAAAATTGCGGTTGTTTTATTCGTGGTGATTCAGCGAAGCGTCTGAGATCTTCCTTCGATTCAAATTGAAACTTCTATATTATGTTGTTGAAACCAAGTCATCCAGGTATTTTGTCCGCATACTTGAGAAATTTATTTGTTATCTGTATTTTTCAAAAAAAGAACATATGTAGTTTTGGATGTGTTTTGTAAATAGGATAAAATTTATAAATGGGATATGTTATTTTAAATTTTTATTTAGGTTGATTTTGTAAAGCCAGCTCCAATCATTCCTCCAAGCATAGCAATGGTACAGTAGCCCGCATGTAGCAGCCATTGTTTGGCAGAAAACAATTGATCATAACCTAAATATTGTGCAATAAATATTAAGATACTAAACATGAAGCCAGTCATAAGTCCAGCAAGGAATCCTTTTCTTTTGGCATAAAGTCCAGCAATGATACCACCCCCCATAACAATTGCAAAAGATAGAATTTGAAAAATGAATGCGAGACTGCCTTCTGATACAGAGGTAAAGCGTAAAATAAACGCAAATAACATCGCAAAAACTAAAACGGAAATGATGATGCCAACCAAACCGTATACAACACCCATACCCAATCTTTTTCCTTCCATAAATTTTTCCCTCCATTTTCTAATCATTTTGATTTCATCTTATGCATGTCCGTTTTAATTTAGAATGGACAGATGAAAAATTCCAAAAGAGGATGTAACAGGTTCCTGTTCAATAATTACAGATGAAAAAATTTTTTATGTATCTTTTGCTCCTTTTTCAATGATTTCAAGAGCGGTAAAAGGTATATCGTTTTTGATAACCTCATGTCAGAAAAGTTGAGTAGGGAAGATTGTGAGAGAAAATGATCAATTTTTGATCTGTTGTTTTGTTCCTCCACCATTTGTGTATCTACGCTTATTCCATATAATTGTAACTTCATATTCATTATGTCCGTTTTTTGTCCTATATGTCCTTTTTAATTTTGAGATGGTTTGTCTTATGTGGTGTTTCTTTTTGCGTGTGATTTTCTTCATAAAGTGCAATACAGAATATTTGAAATCACCAAAATGACTTGCATTTAGCATTTTGATTTCTCTTGACAATGTTTCTTAATGTTTTAAGAAAAATTGTTCATACTAAAGGGAAATGATGGAGAAAGGATAAGAAGTTATGGAATTGTTAATTTTAATCGGGCGGACAGCTTTCTTTTATTTTTTTGTTTTGCTTGTGTTCAGATTTATGGGTAAACGAGAGATTGGTGAGCTCAGTGTAATGGATCTAATTGTTTTTTTTATGATGTCTGAGGTAGCAACCATTGCTATTGAAAAGGATGAGGTTTCTATTTTGAAAGGTATGATTCCGATTTTAACGCTTGGTATTTTACAATATGGCATCGCTTTGATTGCATTAAAAAGTCGGTGGTTTCGCAAATTGCTAGATGGGGAAGCCATCATTGTAATTGAGAACGGAAAAATCAAAGATACAGCAATGAGAAAAATGCGTTATACAATTGATGATTTGCTTTTGCAGCTGCGAGAAAAAGAAGTTATGGATGTTTCAGAAGTACAGTTTGCAGTACTGGAAACAAACGGTAAGCTTTCTGTGATTAAAAAGGATACAGCAAATACCAAAAATACCAAACAGAATTTACTGTATCCACTTATTATGGACGGAGAAATTATTACGCCAATTTTAAAGAAGATCGGAAAAAATGAAAAATGGCTGTACGATGCAATCAAAAAATCCGGTTATGAATCTGTACATCAAATTTTTTATTGCAGCTATGTAGATGGCAAGTTATTTATTGATCCGTATGATACCATCTCATATGATCAGAAATAAGCTGAATGATGTTTTGGCAATGGTTTGCAAAATCAAGTCGCAATACATAAAAAATATTTTTTAAAAATATAAATTAGGCATACATTATATATTGAATTAAAGATCATTTCGATATTAAAGATGTTTCCGAAATCCTGCAAACCGACCCCATTCTTTTTTAGGTACAAGTCCAGTGATAAAAAGTAGCAATCCATAAAAAGCTGAAACCAGCCCTAAGCAGATTACAAGCTTTAAAACAAGTGGAGAAATTGCCAATTGTTTATACAGCCAGTTTCCAAAAAAGCCACTTAACAGCATAATGATAAGACTTGTTATATATTCCAATGGCTTTAATGTAAACGGAATATTTTTGAAAACCGTTGCCAAATGTAAAAATGTAATCAATATGACACCAAAACAATAAGCCAAGGCAACACCATAAATTTGCATATCGGTTTGTGTTGCCATAATGACAATAAAAATAGATTTTAAAACTGAGCCGACCAGTGTATTATACATGCCAGCCTTTGCTAAATCCATTGCCTGTAAAGCAGCTTGCAGCGGTCCTTGAAAATAATAAAGCAAAAAAAACGGAGCCATAAGTTGTAAAAGTTCAGTTGAAGCATCATTTCCGTACATGATTTGTAAAATCGGGCGTGCATAAATGTAAATACAGGTTACAGCAAGCCCACCAGTGACCAAACAAATTCGTAAAGATTGTTGCAAGCGATATTCAACCAGTGCATATTGTTTTTTCACCAAAGCCTCACTGATGGCGGGGACCAAGGAAACCGATAGAGAATAGGTAATAAAGGAAGGCAACATCAATAAGGGAATGACATATCCACTGAAAATACCATATTGTTTAGCAGCTTCTGTTGCACCAAGACCAATATAAATAAAGCTTTGTGAAATTAAAATTGGTTCAAGAAATAATGTAACGGAACCGATTAAACGACTTCCGGTTGTAGGCAGTGCAACATGCATCAGTTCTTTTAAAGTTTGCTTGCTTTTAGATAAAACGGATAAAAAATTTTCTCGAATTTGAAATGGCTTTTGCTTTTGGAAAACATGCCAAACATAAAAAAGTGAAGCGAGCTCACCCAATACAGCAGAAAGCATTGCACCCATGGCTGCATATTCAATCCCAAAGGGCGCCAATGATTTTATGCAAATATAAATGAATGTAATGCGCACAACTTGTTCAATCACTTGTGCATATGCACCAGGTCTCATATCTTGTTTTCCTTGAAAGTAACCACGCAGTACACTGGAAAAAGCAATAATAGGTAAAACAGGTAAAATGACAATTAATGGATAGAAAGTTCTTCGGTCTCCAAGTAAATGTTCTGCCATTAAAGGAGAAAACAACATAAGAATTATGCTGATGATGATGCTTAATCCGGTTGTTACGACCAATGAAACAACAAGAATTCGTTTGATTTTTGCTGAGTCATTTTCTGCATCTGCTTCGGCGATAAATTTTGAAATGGCGACGGGCAGACCGATTTGTGTAAGCGTAATGGCCAAAAGGAAGGTTGGAAAAGCCATCATGTACAGTCCAACGCCTTCTTCTCCCATAATACGCGCAAGGATGATTCGGTTGACAAAGCCAAGCGTACGTGTAATAAATCCAGCAATAATTAAAATGATGGTTCCACGAATAAATGTTTGTTTAGACAATTTTTCTTCCCCTTCCGTTTTAATAGATATGCTACAATTATGTATATGCGTAATATGGACATGCACATGACAAATTTCATATAGAATCTCAAACGGAACAGGATATTTTTAAATGTTGGAGAAATTTTTCTGTAATCGATCGGCTGTATCATTTGAAAATTGGATAAGGAAGGTGAGAGTAAAATGAATGATTCAAATTTTTGGATGGATGTCAAAGAAGAGATGAAATATATTTTACAGCTAAAGATTGAAGAGTTTGCAGATTTTGATTATCAGAGAATTACAGAAGAGGACATTTTAGAATATTTGCGGTATAAATATCGAAAAAAAGATTATTCCGAAATTCGAAAATATGAGTTGACGCATACAGTATTAAATTTAACACCGGTACATTTAATGAAATATTTTTCTTTAATGGCGATGCAAGGAAAAACATTTTTATAATCCAGATAAAAAGGATGATTGTGAAAAATTTATTTGATTTGAATGGGGCAGAGACAAAGGTGTTTATGCCAAAAAAATTTGGTTTAAATCTATTTTTCTAAATATTTACTGATGGTGAAGTTTATAAGGAAAAACGCTAAGTAAGATCAGCATTTTATGGCAGATTTGTGGCTTGCTAGAGGGAAGCAAATCAAATGTGGCAACATCATTTTTACTTTTTATTCCAGATTTTCTCAGTTTATAAATATCATAAATAAATAATTATTTTTTTAAATCAAATATTTTCTCATTCATTTTAAATTATTAAAAAATAATTGTTTATATGTACAAGGGATAATTGGAATTTTTCATAACGGTTTGAATAAGTTATTGGAATCGATGATTCAATAAATATTCAAGTTCTTTTACTTATGAAAGTTTGAAGGGAATATATGCGTTGAACAATTTATTTTTTCTCCTTATAATAGAAATATTGTAAATTACATATGCAGGAGGATTCTAAGTAGATGAAAAGAAAGAGTAGAATCGTTGTGTTCTTTCTGGTGATTATGATTTTTGCCGGGATCATAGGAGCGACAACACAAGGTGTGGCTAAGAATATTCAGCTTGGCTTGGATTTAAAGGGCGGATTTGAAATTTTATATGATGTTATTCCTCCAGAGGGACAGGCTGTAGACAATGATGTTTTGTTGGCGACAGTTCGTTCACTGGAAAAACGAATTAATGTGCTCGGTGTCAGTGAGCCGCGTATTGATATTGAAGGAGACAACCGAATTCGTGTACAGCTTGCTGGTGTAACGGATCAGGCGAAGGCAAGAGAAATTTTGTCAACAGAGGCGAATCTGACTTTCCGGGATGTAAATGATAAAGTATTGATGACTGGAGCGGATTTAAAAGAAGGCGGTGCTTCACAGTCATTTAATGAAACCAATCAGCCTAACATTATTGTTCAATTTAAAGATGCAAAAAAATTTCAACAGACTTCTGAGCATATTTTAGATTTGGCACCAGAAAATGTGCTGGTGATTTGGCTTGATTTTGAAGAGGGTGTGGATAGCTATAAGGCATCTATTCAGTTAGATGAGCCAAAGTATCTTTCTGCAGCATCAGTCAATCAAGTATTTACACAAGATTCTGTCTCAATTGAAGGGAACTTTACAGTTGAAGAAGCAAAGCAGCTTGCAGATTTATTAAATGCTGGCTCCTTACCTGTGGAGCTGCATGAGGTGTATTCAACTTCAGTTGCAGCACAGTTTGGAGAACAATCTTTGGAGAAAACCATTTTTGCTGGTGTAATCGGTGTGGCATTTATATTTTTATTTATGCTTTTCGTTTATCGCTTGCCAGGATTGATTTCTGTTGTCTCATTAAGTGTGTATATTTATTTGGTTCTATTGATTTTTGATTGGATGAATGCCGTCTTAACCCTTCCAGGTGTTGCAGCATTGATACTCGGTGTTGGAATGGCGGTTGACTCTAACATTATTACTTTTGAGCGGATTAAGGATGAGCTACGGTTAGGAAAATCTGTAATTTCAGCATTTCGTGCTGGAAATAAACGCTCATTGGCAACAATTTTGGATGCAAATCTGACAACCTTGATTGCCGCTGGTGTGTTGTATTATTTTGGAACAAGTGCAGTAAAAGGGTTTGCGACGATGTTGATTGTCAGCACATTGTTGGTATTTCTCACCAATGTATTTTTAACACGTTTATTGCTTGGACTGCTTGTACAAAGTCGAATTTTAAATGGAAAAATTGGCTGGTTTGCGGTAAAGAAAAAAGATGTACTCGGTTTAGATTTCAAAGGTACAATGCCAACACCATACGATCGCTTCGATTTTGTTTCAATGGGCAAGAAATTTTGTATGATTATTGTAGCCGTTTTGGTAATCGGTATCGGCTGGCTGGCTATTTTTAAGCTGAATCTGGGTATTGATTTTGTCAGTGGCTCACGTTTTGAAATGATCACTGAGTCAACTGTAACCAAAGAGCAGATTGAAAAGGATTTTGCGGGTTATGAACAAGAGCTTGTAGATATTTCTATCAATGGCGATGGACATGTAACTGCGCGTTTTAAAGATGAGTTTTCAAAGGAAGATATTGAACAATTAAAGCAATATTTTACAGATAAGTATGGAAGTGATCCGAATATTAGTACTGTTTCTCCTGAAGTTGGAAAACAGCTGGTGAAAAATGCAATTGTTTCAGCTATAATTGCTTCAATCGGAATCATTATTTATATTGCGTTTCGCTTTGAGTTTTTCTTTGGTATTGGTGCGATCGCTTCGTTGATTCATGATGCGCTGTTTATCATTATTTTCTTTAGCGTTTTCAAGATTGAGGTTGATGTCACATTTATTGCGGCTGTACTGACCATTATCGGATATTCGGTAAACGATACGATTGTTACATTTGATCGAATTCGAGAAAATTTGGCAAGAACCCCAAAAGTTCGTGGTTATGAAGATCTAAAGATTATTGTAAATGATAGTTTGCGACAAACCTTGACACGTTCACTGAATACGATTATAACTGTCCTGGTTGCTGCTGTGTCATTGTGGATTTTTGGAAGCGAAGCCATTCGAAACTTTTCATTGGCTTTAGTAATCGGTCTGGTTGCTGGAACATTTTCTTCACTTTTTGTTGCGGCGCAAATTTGGTTGTGGTTGAAAACAAGACAATTGAAGAAAAAAGGTCCGCAAATCAATCCAGAAACCAATGTATAAAAGTGAAATATAATCAAGAAGTCAAAGCATGAAACTTGTCACAAGCTAAATTTTATTTATTTGTTCTATTGAGGTTCCCGGTCTTTACTTGATGACATAATAGACGGACATTACGAGCATTTTGCAAAAGGACAGAAACAAAGAAAAAATCAACTAAAATAAATTTCTGTTATGGTTTTTGGATTACATAGATTGGTTGCAAAAATCAAATGGAAGTTGAAAGCTTGGCGTTTTTTGTTCTGTTCTTTGTGAAATCTCAATGTATTTGTCCAGATCTAAGTAAAGTATCGAGAACTTTTTTGTATGATAAAAATAAGGTGTGAATAGAAATGAAAGTGGATTGTGTAAAAAAATGGAAAAAGAAAGAAGCCGATATAAGGTGGGCAAAGCAAATTCAAGATAAATTTCAGATTTCACCATTGTTGGCTACAATTTTATCTACTAGGCCATTAAAAAATTTTGAGGATATTAAAAAATTTATGCAACCGAAGATGGCTGATTTGCATGACCCCTTTTTGTTTGGTGATATGCAAAAGGCAAAAGAGCGAGTTTTACAGGCCATTTCTGATCGTGAAAAAATTGTTATTTATGGAGATTATGATGCGGATGGGATTACAAGTACAGCCATTTTAATGCGCGCGCTTTGTGCTTTACAAGCAGATGTGACCTATTATATTCCAAATCGCTTTACAGAAGGTTATGGTCCAAATGAAGAAGCTTTTAAAAAAATTGCCGATGCAGGTTGTACACTTTTAATTACAGTGGACAATGGTATTGCTGCGACTAGAGAGATGCAGTTGGCTAAAAATTTAGGTATGGATGTTATTTTAACGGATCATCATGCTTATCAAGAGGAAATTCCTGAAGCATATGCCATTATTCATCCAAAAAATTCGTTGGATGCCTATCCATTTTCGGAGCTTTGTGGTGCAGGTGTTGCATTAAAATTGGCACAGGCTTTACATGGGAAATTGCAGGATGTGTGGTTGGAACTGGCAGCAATTGGAACCATCTGTGATTTAATGCCGTTGCTTGATGAAAATCGTGTTATTGTAAAGAGTGGCTTACAGCGTATGATGATGACAAAATTGCCTGGGTTGCGGATGATGCTGAAAGCCAGAAAGATTGAATTGCATGAAATTGAAGTGGATACAATCGGTTTTATTGTTGGTCCCAGATTAAATGCGGTCGGACGTCTACATCATGCAAAAGATGCAGTAGAATTGTTGATTACAGATGATGAAAGATATGCTTTAGAGTTGGTGGAAAAGCTTGAGGACTATAATCAAAAAAGAAAAAAAATTGTACAAAAAATTACAAAAGAAGCAACCGAACAAGCACAGAAGCAAATGGAGCAAGGAAATCGGTTTATTCTTGTTTTGGCAGATGAGACATGGAATCCGGGTGTAATTGGTATTGTTGCTTCAAAAATTGTTTCACTGTTTCAACGTCCAACAATTATTTTGGGAAAAGGCGAGAATGATTGTTTCAAAGGTTCAGGTAGAAGTATTGAGGCATTTCATATTTTTGAAGCTTTGAGTCAGACTAGTGAATTTCTTTTGCATTTTGGTGGGCATAAAATGGCCGCAGGGCTCGAATTGAAAATGGAGCAGTTGGAAGCTTTTCGGAACGCGATTGATGCAGTTGCACAGAAAACTTTATCAGAAGAAGATTTTATTCCACAGCTTCTGGTTGATTATAGTGGTACAATAAAAGAATTCACTGTTTCTACCATTCAAGAAATGGATTTATTGGCACCATTTGGCAATGAAAATCCACGTCCGTTGATCGGTTTGGAGCATGTCGTACTTCATGAAGCCCGAGCCATTGGTGCAGGTGAAAAACATTTGCGTCTTGTTGTGAAAGACCAGAATATTTTGTTTCAATGTATTGGGTTTCAATTGGGCTCTTATGTTTCTCGTTTAAAAAAAGGGATGAAGATAGGTGTAGCAGGAACTTTAGGGATTAATGAATGGAACCAAAGCGTGATGCCACAACTTAAGGTTGAAGATATACAACTTGAAAAAGAACAGCGAATTATTCCATTATTGAACGGATATACAGAGTTAGCAAATTTAGAGCAGGCTGTATGGATTTTGCCAACACAGACTTGTAAAGGGAAGTATCATATTTCAAGTAGACATGAAATTTTTTATATGAGTGATCCAAATTTTATACAGGATGCTTCTCGTCTTGTTTCTAAGCATTGGGTTGTAGGTGTTGATTTGACAAATTGTGAAGGGGAAATTCTGCAGTGTTTGCATGTGGCTGAAACCATTTATATTTTGCCGTTTTGGCAGGATGAAATATACAGTCGAAAGATTGAACGAGAAGATTTTGTAAGATTGTATAAAAAGTTGCGGGAATATCAGGTGATCACATCACGAGAAATGTTAGAAGTCATTGGAAATCAAATGGATATATCACAAGAAAATATCAATTTTTTCTTAAAGGTGTTTTTTGAATTGGGATTTGCTATAATTGATAAGGATAAAATCTTCATGATTGAGAAACCGAGAAAAAGAGAATTGACAGAATCTCCGACTTACCGCGCACGAATTGATCGGTTGCGTCAATTGTATGCATATGAAAGCTATACATTTCGAGATTGGAAAAAATGGTTACAACAGCTTGGCGTTTCATAGAGATCTACTATATGAGGAGGAAAAAGCATGGATTTAACAAAGTATATTACAAGTGTTTCTGATTTTCCGCAGCAGGGCATTTTATTTCGGGATATTACACCTTTATTAGGCGATGGCAAAGCTTTCCAAGCAGTTGTAGAGCAAATGGCAGCATTTGCAAAGAAACGTGGTGCAGAAGTGATCGTTGGTCCAGAGTCAAGGGGATTTATTTTTGGTTGTCCAGTAGCTTCTGCTTTAGGGATTGGGTTTATTCCTGTTCGAAAAAAAGGAAAGCTTCCGCGTGAGACCTTTGAAGTGAACTATGGATTGGAGTATGGAGAAAATACACTTTGTATTCATAAAGATGGAGTTGCTCCAGGACAAAAAGTGGTAATCATTGACGACTTATTGGCCACTGGTGGCACCATTGATGCAAGTGTACAGTTAATTGAACAGCTTGGTGGTGAAGTTGCAGGTGCTGCATTTTTGATTGAATTAAAAGCACTTAAAGGTCGGGAAAAGCTTGATGATATAGATGTCTTGGCTTTAATTCAATATGAATAAAAAGCGGACAACCTGTTAACATTTTTCACAGTAGGGGCTGTACGATGTGTTGGTTTAGGAAAGAAGGGAACAAAATTTATAGTTCCCTTCTTTATTCTTATGAAAAAAAACTTTACTTTTTCAAAGAATTTCACGATAATGGAAAACATATAAGTCGGTTAAAAAGGTGAGAAGTATGGCAAATGATCATATATATACAGCAGATGAAGTTTTTGAACAAGCAGCGAGATATATGCCCCATGAGGATATTGCATTTATTCGAAAAGCCTATTTTGTAGCAAAGGATGCCCATAAAGAACAATATCGGAAAAGCGGTGAACCATATATTATTCATCCAATTCAGGTTGCACAGATTCTGGTAGATTTGTCTATGGATCCATCGACGGTCGCAGCTGGATTTTTGCATGATGTAGTAGAAGATACACCTTGTACATGCGAAGATCTAAGTAAAATATTTAATGAAGAAGTTTCGATGCTTGTAGATGGTGTGACCAAATTAGGAAAAATTAAATATAAATCAAAGGAAGAACAGCAAGCGGAAAATCATCGAAAAATGTTTGTGGCAATGGCACAGGATATTCGTGTGATTTTAATTAAATTAGCTGACCGACTGCATAATATGCGTACATTAAAGCATTTGCCTTCTGAAAAACAAAAACGTATCTCCAATGAAACGCTTGAGATTTTTGCTCCGCTGGCACATCGTTTAGGGATTAATCGAGTAAAGTGGGAGTTGGAGGATACAGCACTGCGTTATTTAAATCCGCAATATTATTATCGGATTGTCAATATGATGAAAAAAAAGCGGCAAGATCGGGAGCTTTATTTAAACCATGTGAAAGCTGAGATTGAAAAATATTTAAATGAGCTAAGTATTCCCTCAGAAATTTATGGACGTCCAAAGCATATTTTTAGTATTTATAAAAAGATGACAGTGCATAATAAAGCGTTTAATGAAATATATGATTTAATGGCTGTTCGAGTGATTGTTGATTCAGTAAAAGATTGCTATGCAGTTTTAGGAATTATCCACACACATTATAAACCAATGCCAGGTCGTTTTAAAGATTATATTGCAATGCCAAAAGCAAACATGTACCAATCTTTGCATACAACTGTAATCGGATCTTCTGGAGAACCAATTGAGGTACAAATTCGTACACATGAGATGCATCAAATTGCTGAATTTGGGATTGCTGCACACTGGGCTTATAAAGAAGGTAAAACTGTTACACCGGATATGAAAAAGGAATTGGCTTGGACCAATGATATTTTAGAATGGCAAAAAGAAAGTTTGGATGCACAGGATTTTGTTCAATCCTTAAAAATTGATTTGTTTTCTGACACGGTATTTATTTTTACACCCAAAGGGGATGTGTTTGAATTTCCAAGAAATTCTACACCACTTGATTTTGCTTATCGGCTGCATACAGAAATTGGGAATAAAACCATTGGAGCGAAAATTAATGGAAAAATTGTGACATTGGACTATAGACTTCAAACGGGAGATATTATTGAAATTTTAACATCTAATCAATCTTACGGACCAAGTAAAGATTGGTTAAAAATCGTTCAGACCACACATGCCAAAAATAAAATTCGCCAATTTTTTAAAAAGCAGGATCGGGAGCTGAACATTGAGAAGGGAAAAGAACTGGTTGAAAAAGAACTAAAAACGCATGGGTATGATGTAAAGGAAATTTTAACAACAGACAATCAAAAAGCAGCTGTAGAACGTTTTCATGTATCCAATTGGGATGATTTAATGTCAACAGTTGGTTATGGTGGAATTTCTCCAAAACAAGTAGTAACAAGGCTGACTGAAACAACACGTCGTAAAGCGTTGAAGGAAAAAGAACTTGCAGCGATTCAAGAACTTGCCGAGCAACGTCAGATTGGACAAGCTGCACAGAAAAAAAAGGATATTGGAATTCGGGTAGCTGATATAGACAGCATGCTTGTTCGTTTATCCAAATGCTGTAATCCAGTCCCAGGAGATGAAATTGTTGGGTTTGTTACACGCGGAAGAGGTGTTTCAGTTCATCGAGCAGATTGTCCAAATATCCAAACAGATGAAATGAAAGAGAGAGTTTTATCGGTTGAATGGGAAGGAATTGAGTCTAATAAACGAGAGTATAATGTTGAAATTGAAATTACTGGGTTTGACCGTCAAGGGTTGTTAAATGAAGTGTTAATGGCGGTTAGTGATACAAAAACCAATATTGCCTCTGTTTATGGACGCTCAGATCGTCAAAAAATGTTCTCCATCCATATGGTGATCATGATTCATAATATTACACATTTACAGCGAGTCGTCAATCGAATTAAGCAGATACCTGACGTGATTAATGTTCGTCGGATTGTACAATCATAAATGTAAAAAAACAGAGGGTGTTCAAATGAAAATTGTTTTACAACGTGTATCCAAAGCTTCAGTTCAAGTAAATGGTGAAACCGTTGGGGAAATTGGAAAAGGTTTTTTGCTATTGGTCGGTATAACCCATACAGATACGATGGCTGATGTTCATTATATGACAGAGAAAATTTTGTCACTTCGAGTGTTTGAGGACGTAGAAGGAAAATTAAATTTAAGTTTGCAGGATATTTCAGGAGAAATTTTATCGGTTTCACAGTTTACCTTATATGGTGATTGTAAAAAGGGACGGCGACCATCTTTTACAAATGCAGCTAAGCCAGATGTAGCGGAGAAATTGTATCATGCTTTTAACCAAAGGTTGCATAAAGAAGGTGTTAAAGTAGAAACCGGTCGGTTTGGTGCAATGATGTCAGTCCATTTAATCAATGATGGTCCAGTTACGTTGGTGATCGAAACAGAAAATGGAAAGTATAAAGAAAGGTAATGGAAATGTCATATTGACATTTATCCGCAATTCTTGTATATTTACAACCGTATATAATTAGACCGCAATGTAAAAAAAGTAAGAGGTAGATGCTGTTTCAGAGAGAAGGACAGATGGTGAGAGTCCTTACATGCAAACCTTCTGAAAGACACTTACATGGTTTTTTTCTGTAGACTTTTGCTACACTATAGAAAAACGTTGTCGGCGTTAACGAAAGAGTAACAGAGTTTGTTAAAATTAGGGTGGTACCACGTGTCAATACACGTCCCTACATGTATGTATGTAGGGACGTGTATTTTTTATAAAAAAGAAAATATATGGTATGGGTGTGCAGCTTGAATTTTCATTTATAAGATATAAGCTCAAAAATTCAATGGTTTGTAAAGCACCCCAAAAGATCAGATCTTAAACCTAGCTTTTTTTCATTTAAAGTCAATCAAATCGGAAACGGAGTGAAATTTATGAGTCGTATCAATCGTCCACGTGGAACGGTCGATATTTTGCCTGGAGAAGTGGAAAAATGGCAATATATTGAGGACATAGCAAGAAAGTTATGCCGAAACTTTCATTATCAGGAAATTCGTACCCCGATTTTTGAACATACTGATCTTTTTGAACGTGGAGTTGGCGATGAAACCGATATTGTACAAAAGGAAATGTATACCTTCTCAGATCGAGGCAATCGCAGTCTTACTTTGCGTCCAGAAGGGACAGCCGCAGTTGTTCGTGCATATGTGGAAAATAAAATATTTGCTGATGGGCTGACAACGACAAAGCTTTTTTATATGGGGCCGATGTTTCGTTATGAACGTGCACAAGCTGGGCGACAAAGACAGTTTGTACAGTTTGGTGTAGAGGCTTTAGGCAGTGACGATCCAGCTATTGATGCAGAAGTGATTGCATTGGCAATGTCCTTTTATCAATCGCTTGGCTTAAAAAATATAAGGCTTGTTTTAAACAGTCTTGGGGATGCCCAAAGTCGTTTAGATTATCGTCAAGCGTTAATTCGGCATTTTGATCCAGTCATTGAATCCTATTGTTTGGATTGTCAAAAGCGTTTGCAAACCAATCCGTTGCGGATTTTGGATTGCAAAGTGGACAGAGAAAAACCAGAAATGAAAACAGCACCAAATATTCAAGCCTATTATTCCAAAGAAGCGAAAATCTATTTTGAAACCGTTTTACAGTATTTGGATGCACTTGGTGTGACTTATACAATTGACCAAAATTTGGTTCGCGGCTTAGACTATTATAACCATACTGCATTTGAAATTATGTTAGACGGGGAAGGTTTCGGTGCGATTACGACACTATGTGGCGGCGGTCGGTATAATCTTCTTGTTGAAGAGCTGGGTGGTCCACGGACACCAGGCATCGGTTTTGCCTTAAGCATTGAGCGAGCCATTATGGCATTAAATGCGGAACATATTGCACTTCCAATAGAAATGATCTTAGATTGCTATGTCATTTCTATGGGAGAAGCGGCAAGAATCAAAAGTTTGAAAATTGTTTCAGATTTACGAAAAAAAGGATTTAGCTGTGAGTTAGATTATATTGGTAGAAAAATGAAGACCTTATTTAAAGAGGCAGAGCGTGCTCAAGCACAATTTGTTCTGATTCTTGGAGATAATGAGTTGAAGCGTGGAACGATTCAAGTGAAGCATATGGCAACGGCTTTGCAAAAAGAGATTCACCTTGAACAATTAACCCAATATTTGCAACAGATGAGATAAATAGGGAGGATATTGCATATGCAAAAAAGAGTATTTTGTGGAACGTTAAGAGAAGAACATATTGGACAAACTGTCCTTTTAAAAGGTTGGGTCAATAAACGCCGAGACTTGGGTGCATTAATTTTTGTTGATTTGCGTGACCGGAGTGGCATGGTACAAATTGTGTTTGATCCAGATAAATCTGTTGAAGCTTTACAAACGGCTGAAATGATTCGTAATGAATATGTTGTAGAGGTGGTTGGGGATGTCATTCAACGTGATCCGGAAACAGTCAATCCAGCAATTGAAACTGGAACGGTTGAAGTACGTGTTTTGAAAATTCAAGTATTGAATAAAGCAAAAACCCCCCCGTTTGCAATTTATGAGGATAAAGATATCAATGAAGATGTTCGTTTAAAATATCGCTATTTGGATTTACGTCGTCCAGCAATGCAAGAAACTTTAATGTTGCGTTCTAAGCTGCTTCAAACGATGCGAAATTTCTTGGATGCGGAAATGTTTATTGAGGTGGAAACTCCGATTCTAACCAAATCAACACCAGAAGGAGCACGTGATTATTTGGTGCCTTCTCGTGTTCATGAAGGGCAGTTCTATGCATTGCCGCAAAGTCCGCAAATTTTTAAGCAGCTGTTGATGGTTTCTGGCTTAGAGCGTTATTATCAAGTGGCACGTTGTTTTCGTGATGAGGATTTGCGTGCGGATCGTCAGCCAGAGTTTACGCAGCTAGACATAGAAACTTCTTTTTTGTCAATGGATGAAATTATCGATATAATGGAACGTTTAATGCAGAAGATTTGTAAGGATGTAAAAGGAATTGATATTCAAATTCCATTTCCACGTTTAACTTATCAGGAGGCTATGGAACGTTTCGGTTCAGATAAGCCAGATACTCGCTTTGCGATGGAGTTGATTGATTTAACTGATTTTGCCGCCCATTGTGACTTCACTGTCTTTCAATCAGCTGTAAAAAAGGGTGGACGTGTAAAAGGTTTAAATATGAAAGGATGTGCAGAAAAATATTCTCGTAAGGACTTAGATCATTTAACTGATTTTGTTAAGCGTTACCGTGCAAAAGGTTTGGCTTGGATTAAAGTAGAAGCAGATGGTTTGAAAAGCCCAATTACGAAATTTTTTACTGAGAAAGAACAACAAGAGTTGTTGGAGTTAATGGATGCTAAAGTCGGTGATATCTTGGTATTTGTTGCTGATCAAGCAAAAATTGTTTTTGACAGTTTGGGTGCTTTGCGTTCTAAGTTGGGTAAGGATTTAGGATTGATCGATGAATCATTATTCCATTTTTTATGGGTTGTTGAATGGCCGTTGCTTGAATATGATGAAGAAATGAAACGGTACTTTGCTGCACATCATCCATTTACTATGCCATATGTGGAAGATTTGGATAAATTAGAAACGGCACCAGAAGAAATTCGTGCACAGGCTTATGATATCGTATTAAATGGTTATGAGTTAGGTGGAGGTTCTTTGCGGATTTATCAAAAAGATATTCAAGAGAAAATGTTTGCTATGCTTGGCTTTACTGAAGAAGAGGCACGTGCCCAGTTTGGCTTTTTAATGGATGCATTTGAGTACGGTACGCCACCGCATGGAGGCATTGCACTGGGGATTGATCGTTTGGTTATGTTAATGACTGGGAGAACCAATCTACGTGATACGATTGCTTTTCCAAAAACAGCAAGTGCGTCCTGTTTGTTGACCGATGCCCCAAGTTCGGTTACCAAAGCACAATTGGAAGAGTTGCATATTGCATTGGATCTCATAGAATCTTCTAGAAATGAAGGAAGAAATTAACAAGAAAATCAGCTGATGTATGTATTGAGAAAACCATTCAATTATGCTATGATGTTCTTGTAGAAAAGATGTTCCTCAGCTGTACGTAATTTTTCCATATGTTATGACCTAACATGTAGTTTTTGGGAATCCGCGTTTTCTTTATAAGCACATGCCGAGTTCAATGATCGGACGTGATGAAGAAGAAATAGGGTACCCCCGTTGTGAGGGTAGGCTCATAACTTTGGAATACGGCAGATTGGGGAATTTTTTATGAATAATTTTTGAAATGTTCGTACAACTCTATGAAGTCATGCCGAGTTATAGATAAAAATGCATTCTGAGCTATAAGATGCTTATCGTATTTTGCATACTTCTTAGGGTTTTTTGTTATAGAAATAAATCCTATTTAAGTAAAAAGATCATGATAAGAGAATGAAAAATACTGATAAATTATGCCATATAAGTTTAAAAATGGATTGAGACAAGGAAAATGAAAAGGAGTCGTTTAGAAAATGGTCAATCAGTTTTCTCGAAATGAGCTGGCATTTGGTAAAGAAGGAGTGGAGCAATTAAAAAATGCATCGGTTGCTGTTTTAGGTATTGGTGGTGTTGGTTCTTTTGCTGCAGAAGCACTGTGCCGCTCAGGGATTGGGCGGTTAATTTTAATTGATAAAGACGTGATTGATATCACAAATTTAAACCGTCAAATTCATGCACTGCATCATACGATTGGGTTGCCAAAAGTAGAAGTGATGGCAAAGCGTTTGAAAGAAATCAATCCAAATATTGAAGTGGTGCCTTTGCAAATGTTTTATACAAAGGAAACAAATTTAGAAATTTTTCAACATAAAATTGACTTTTTGGTTGATGCATCGGATACGATTACATATAAAATTCATATTATTTTACAATGTCTAAAAAGAGCTGTATCTTTTATTTCCTGCATGGGTGCAGCCAATAAATTAGATCCGACCCAATTAAAAATTGCAGATATTTTTGCTACCAAATATGATCCAATTGCTAAGGTCATCCGTAGAGAATTAAGAAAGGCTGGTGTAAAGCAAGGCGTACCAGTTGTTTATTCAGAAGAAAGCCCAATTGTAACCAGAGAGGATATTCGAAAGGAAATTGTTTCTAATGAAAATCATCCGATTCGAAAGCTAAGGCAGCCGCCAGCTTCCAACGCATTTGTGCCTAGTACAGCTGGCTTGATTTGCGCAAGCTATGTAGTGCGTGAATTGACAAAAAATATCCCGATTCAAAGAGTGAACAGCTATATGTAAGCTGCTCATTTTTTGTATAGATAATTATATTTATGGTAGTGTATAAAAAGGTGTAAGAGTGTTTTTGTCTCCCCAAAAAGGTCTGATTCAAACTTAGACTTTTGTTATAAGAAAATAATTTCTGATTTGGCAGCATAGCTCTGTTTTAAGAGCTGTGCTGTTTTTTTTCTTGCTTATTGATTGGGTTCTTGCTATATTTAAGGAAATTTTTTGCTATATACAAATTTGTTTTGATTCACATTTTACATGTGCTTCTGTTTTATCTACATATATTTCTTGCCTTGTTTATACAGGATTGTATTTTGAATTTGATTTGAAAGAAAAGATGCTGAAGTTGGAACAAAAGAAATTTATTTGGTCACATCAAATAAAGAAGATTTTCCATAGTATACAAAGGAAAAGAAACAGTTATCCTTGTCACTGGATACGGCAAGCTTTTCGATGGAATTCAGAACAAAAAAGGAAAGCTGAGAAATCCATATGAAGAAGGTTTCTCAGCTTTTTGTTTTATTTTCCGATATCAATAATATTTTGAAGTAGTGGTTGACAATTTCCACAGCCTGTTCCGGCTCCTGTTACCTCACCAATTTTTTCAACAGTGTTTGCGCCGTTTTGAATGGCTTGAATCACATCTTCCACTGAAACGGACTTACATCCACAAGCACCTTTTAACACTTTTTGAACAGCGTTTTCCATTTCGGGTGAATCAATGATCAGATCGGATTTTTGTTTTACCTCCTCGATGCTTCTTGCACCTTGAATCATTGCTTTTTTAATTTTTAAATAATCTTCTTTAATCAGTTCCATTTTCGGCTCTCCTTTCCTTTTCTATTATATCAACGATGGTTTTATTTGAAAAGCTGTGCTTATGTATGAATTTTTCTTGTTTATATAAACTAAGTGTGTTACAAGTACTAAAATATGTTGTGGCAGAATCATTTTTTGGTGATTTTTCCTTTTTTTATCGGAAATCAAAAGAAGGAGGCAAAAATACAACTATATATTTTGAATAATTTTTAAAAATAAAAACAAAAATTAATGGGATTGGGATACAATGATAATATATCATCATTTAAAAATTAAGATATATATGAATATCAAAATTATATGAATTCAGTCATGTTTTATCTTCAAGGAAGAAATTGTTTGGAGTAAAAGTGATATACTTGGAAAATTTAATGTTCCATATTTTATTTCCGATCTTACGCTATAATGTATAAAAAATATTTTTTAATATTTTTCTGAAAAATAGTGTTAAAGAGATTCTTGATCGTGAAATATTTTTATATGTAATATTTAAATTATTTCTTTTTATATATTATAAAAAATAAAATTTTTATTGTAAAAAACAAGTATTCGGATTGTTTAATGGGTTTATTTTATCTTTTATCCGTTTTTAAGAAAATTAAAGGAGGAAGTATTTTGAAAAAATTAGGGATATTATGGATATGTGCAGTAGTATTGCTTTTTTTTACCGCCTGCAGTCAGGCAAATTCAGATGAGAATGTTCATCAAGACAAGGAAGAAAAACGAACGATTAAAATTGGCATGATTACAGATACTGGTGGCATAGATGATAAATCGTTCAATCAGTCGGCTTGGGAAGGGATTCAAGCGTTTGCTAAAGCCAATGGGTTGACAGAGGGGAAGGATTATAAATATTTGCAATCATCTTCTGAAGCAGAGTATGAAACCAATTTAAATCAATTTGTTCAAGCCAATTTTGATTTAACCTTTGCGGTTGGTTATAAATTGAAGCCAGCAGTTGAAAAAATCGCTGCGGCAAATCCAAAAAGTAATTTTGCGATAATTGATGAAAAAGTTGATCTACCCAATGTAACTTCAGCAACATTTAAGGATGAAGAAGGGGCATTTCTGGTTGGAATTGTAGCAGCAATGACATCAGAAACGAATACGGTCGGATTTATTGGAGGTGAAAAAAGTGCATTGATGCAACGCTTTGAAAGTGGTTTTGAAGCTGGGGTGAAATCAATTAATCCAAAGGCAAAAGTACTGGTGCAATATGCAAATTCTTTTTCGGATGCAGCAAAAGGATCTGCAATTGCATCTGCAATGTATGGACAAAATGCAGATGTAATTTATGTTGCAGCTGGGGGAACAGGTAATGGTGTTTTTACTGAAGCCAAAAATCGTAAAGCAAAAGGAGAAAATGTATGGGTAATTGGCAGTGATCGTGATCAGTATAAGGAAGGGTTACCGGAAAATGTCACTTTAACTTCTATGGTAAAAGGCATTCATACAGTTTGTGAGCAATTGGCAGTTCTTGCACAAAATGGAGATTTGAAGGCAGGCACGATGGAATTTGGATTGAAAGAAGGAGGTGTCGGCATTTCTGATACAACGGAAAACATTGGTGAGGATACATTAGGTCAAATTAATGATTATGAACAAAAGATTATAACAGGCGAAATTATTGTGCCAAAAACTAGGCAAGATCTGGATGTATTTTTGGCCAATTTAAAGTCATAAGTTGAATGAAAAGCAGCCTGTGGACTTTAAAAACTAGGTTGCTTTTTTAGCTTATATCATAAATATAAAATTAAAAATAATACAAAATAAAATGGATATTTTCGAAGCGAGTGGGTTTATTTCATTTTGGTGATCTGGCAATGTCCAGACAAGGAAGGGGGGAGTGTATTTCACTTTTTCTGATCTGTATTTTTCTTGAACTTTGTAGAGGTGAAGCAATTGTGGATTATGTTATTGAAATGTTGGATATTCATAAATCATTTGCAGGAGTTGTTGCCAATGACCGAATCAATTTACAAATAAAAAAGGGGGAGATTCATGCATTGCTTGGGGAAAATGGCGCGGGGAAATCAACTTTGATGAATATTTTGTTTGGATTGTACCGCCCGGATTCTGGTGAAATCAAAATTCGAGGAAAAAAAGTAAAGATCAATAATCCCAAAGCTGCATCCCAACTTGGAATCGGAATGGTTCATCAACATTTTATGTTAATCTCTGATTTCACTGTAACTGAGAATTTGATTTTAGGTATGGAGCCTAGTAAATATGGCTTTTTAAACAAACAAAAAGCAATAAAAGAAATTGAGCGCATCTCCAAGCGGTATAAACTTCATGTTGATCCATATGCAAAAATTGAAAACATTACAGTTGGTATGCAGCAGCGTGTTGAAATTTTAAAGGTTTTATACCGTGGTGCAGAAGTGATTATTTTTGATGAACCAACAGCTGTATTGATGCCGCAAGAAATTTCAGAGTTAATACAGATTATGAAGCGTTTGGCAGCGGAAGGGAAATCAATTATTTTAATTACACATAAATTAAAAGAGATTCAAGCTGCAGCAGATCGTGTGACGGTTATTCGTGACGGAAAAAGTATACAGACAGTTGCAGTGCATCAAGTGACAGCTGACGAACTGGCCGCTTTAATGACGGGACGTCAAATCAAGCTTCAAATGAACCACAAACCTGCAAATCCGAAAAAAACTGTACTTCAGATCCGAGATTTGGTCGTGTCAAAGCATAATTATAAGCATCCATCACTTCATCAATTGAATCTCGAAGTTAGACAAGGAGAAATTGTTGGCATTGCAGGTGTAGATGGAAACGGACAAAGTGAGTTGGTTGAAGTGATTACTGGGATGTTAAAGCCAGACTCAGGACAAATTTTATTAAACGGGGTTGATATGATCAAGAAAAAAACACGTGAAATTACTAAGCTTGGTGTTGGTCATATTCCACAAGATCGTTTGAAGTATGGACTTGTACCAGACTTTACAGTTGAGGAAAATATGATTTTGCAATGTTATGATACATCACCTTATAGTCGATATGGTGTAATCAATTCAAAAGTGATTACGGAAAAAACAAAAGAGTTGATTCATTCGTTTCATATTCGTACACCTTCAACCACTATACCTGTACGTACATTATCAGGTGGCAACCAACAAAAGATAATTATTGCACGTGAATTGGATCGAAATCCTGATTTGGTAATCGCAGTGCAGCCAACACGTGGTCTGGATATTGGTGCAATTGCATTTGTCTATCAGGAATTGTTGCAAGTTCGTGATGCGGGAAAGGCAGTTTTATTGGTTTCTTTAGAATTGGAGGAAATACGTCAGCTCAGTGATCGCATTGCTGTTATTTTTGAGGGACAGATTGTAGATATGTTAGATGCACGCTCAGTAGATGAACAGTATTTGGGTTTGCTAATGGCAGGAGGAAAAAGGTTATGAAATTCGGAAAAATCATTGCAGGTTTGACAGTAAAATGGCAGTCGATGCAGATTTTGATTTCGATTTTGGCCATTTTGTTTGGTTTCATTTGCAGTGGATTGATTATTTGGCTTTCTGGGCATTCGCCATTGGAGGGAATACTGGCTTTATGGGTAGGAATTTTTGGTTCACCACAAGCATTTGGTGAAGCACTTCGCATGGCGACACCGTTAATTTTTGCAGGTCTTTCGGTTTCCTTTGCTTATAAAACTGGATTGTTTAATATTGGTGTTGAAGGGCAGTTATTGGTTGGATGGCTGGTATCTGTTTGGATTGGTTATGCTGTTCAGTTACCGAGTATTTTTCATATTCCATTCGCTATTTTTACTGCATGGCTTGCTGGTATGGCCTGGGGGGCAGTTCCGGGATTTTTAAAGGCTTTTTATGGTGTAAATGAGGTCATTGTAACGATTATGATGAATTATATTGCACTTTATGTAACTGGTGATTTCATACGTCGCTTTCTTTTTGCAGATGGTGAGAAATCTCATGCAATTCGTCCGAGTGCAAGTTTACATTTTTCTTGGCTAACTGAATGGACAAACGGTTCACGTTTTCATATTGGATTTTTTTTGGCAATCTTTTGTTGTGTATTGGTTTGGTTTTTGATGCAAAAAACAACATTTGGCTATACACTTCGAGCTTCCGGATATAACCGATATGCTGCTTTATATGCTGGAATGTCTGTAAAACGCAATATTATTTTATCTATGGCAATTGCTGGAGGTCTGGCAGGGGTTGGAGGAGCAATGGAAGGACTTGGTACATTTGGCTTTATGCCGATTCAAAGTGCATTTAGCGGGATAGGATTTAACGGAATCGCAGTTGCACTTTTAGGTGGTGGCGAGCCTATAGGAATTTTTTTATCGGCTTGTTTGTTTGGAAGCTTGCAATCTGCTGCACCTACGATGAATTTTCAAACAGGAATACCGAGTGAATTAATTACAGTTATGATTGCACTTATTATCTTTTTTGTTGCAGCCGGTCCGATGATATACACAAAAATTTTAAAAAAATATAAGGGAGGCCGTTTTTTCCGATGACTATAGATTTATTGTCGACTGTTACTTCTGCCACTTTATATTCGGCAGCACCATTAATTTTCGCAGCATTAGGTGGAATTTTTTCTGAGCGATCTGGTGTGATTCAGATTGGTTTAGAAGGCTTCATGGTATTCGGGGCGTTTTCTGGAATTGTTACAACGTTGCTATTGGAAGAACAACTTGGAGTAGTGACACCATGGTTTGCTCTTTTACTTTCTGCGATAGTTTGTGGTTTATTCTCTTTGCTTCATGCAACGGCAGCAATTACGTTTAAGGCTGATCAGGTAGTTACTGGTGTTGCAGTAAATATGATTGCGCTGGGACTGAGTTTATTTCTTGTCAAGCAAATTTTTAGTGGAAAAGGACAAACGGATTTCATTTCCTATCGTTTGAATAAAATTGATGTTCCCTTTTTATCTGATATTCCAGTGATCGGTCCGTTATTTTTTACTTCTGTTCCATGGACATCTTATTTGGCTGTTTTTCTAGCTTTTTTTGTCTGGATTGTGATGACACGAACCATTTTTGGTCTTCGACTTCGTGCTGTTGGTGAACATCCCGGAGCGGCGGATACAGTAGGTATAAATGTTGTACGTATGCGTTATATGGGTGTGATTTTATCGGGAGTTTTTGCTGGTGTGGGTGGAGCTGTTTTTGCACTAAGTATCTCAGGCAATTTTTCCACCATTACAATTGCCGGACAAGGTTTTTTAGCATTGGCGGCAATGATATTTGGCAAATGGCATCCGCTTGGCACTTTATTGGCAGCATTGTTTTTTGGCTTTGCCCAAGCGTTGAGTATATCAGGACCGTATATTCCTTTCATTCAGGACTTGCCTTCTGTTGTTCTAACCATTTTACCGTATATTTTAACACTTGTGGCATTGACTGGCTTTTCCAGACGCAGTGCAGCGCCTGGCGCATTGGGACAGGCCTATGATAAAGAAAGTAGATAATGTGTATCATTGATTTAGATCAGAGCAATTATCTGAAAAGAATCTTTGTGGATATTTATATGCAGATTGGAAAATAAATGAATGGATATCTTTATCATACGAAAGTAGCTGGATGTTCATATGATCAATCGTTTGGATTGCTGACATGATTGTCCAAGCATTTTATGTTGTACATATTTACTTATAGACTTTACAAAAAGGGTTATGAAGGGTCTAAGAATCTGTATCATATTTGTTGATGTGTCTGCTTGGATATTATAGAGGTGATTTTGATTCATCTTTTATAAGAATATAAGAAAAGCATAGCTATGTACTGATTTTATGTACATAGCTATGCTTTTTACTCTGCTTTCTTCTTTTTTTTCCCATCAATCACATACAGATGTGCAGCTTTTTTATTTTTTCTTAGTGGCAATATATTTCTTTTATTTGCTGGTCGTTCAGAGCTACTCTTTGTCTGCCCAGAAATGGAAACGGGCTTTCTTTTTTTATTTTTCCGTAGAGCTTGTGCGTACTTTTTTTCATCAGTACTTTTTTTGTTTTGTGTAAACCAATAAAAAGCACCAACAATAATGCTTGTAACAAGTAAAAATCCAACAATGGTTTGCAAGGTTTGACTGGTTTTTTGAAACAGTGAAATGCATAAGCCGATAATACCGAGCGAAATGAGTCCGGTCATCAGTACAGGTGTAAATGATTTTTTCATCCGAATTCCTCCTGGTTAAAGTTTGGCAGATTGGCGAGCGGAATTTTGTGTAGCCTCCGTTTCTAACAACTTTTGGAAAGAGGCAATTGCAACCTCCACTTGTTCATCTGCTGGTTCTTTTGTTGTTAGCTTTTGCAAATACAGTCCAGGTAATGCAATCCAATTTAAAATTTTTATGTTTTGCAGGCGGTTTGTCAGTTGTAGCACTTCGTAGGAAATGCCAAGCACAACTGGAATTAATAGAATTCGTGTTAAAACACGCAGCCAAAGCGGTTCAGTTGGGAAAAACAAATAGACAAATAATCCAACAAAAACGGTAAATAAAATAAAGCTGCTGCCGCAACGATAATGCAGGCGAGATTGTTTTTGCACATTTTCTATTGTTAAATCCATATTGTGTTCATAACAATTGATCACCTTATGTTCTGCTCCATGATATTGAAACACACGTTTGACAAGCGGTGTATAAGAAATCGCATATAGATACAGCAGTAAAAATAAAAATTTAATGAGGCTTTCTAAAACAATTTGACCAACATGTCCAGATATGGAGTTACTGAATAGATTGGCAATAAATACAGGCACAAGGGTAAAAATAAGTTTTACAAAAAGGAAGCTTATAACAGCAAGTACACCAACACCTAAAATCATGACCCAATTGTTTTTCTTTTCTTGTTGTGCTTTTTTCTGTTTTTTTTCTTTTGTTTCATGATCTTCTTCATACAGGTCGGCAGAATGATTCAGATGTTCTGTTCCAGTACCGAGAGAATCAAATAATCCGGCAATCCCTCGAATAAATGGAATTTTTTTTAGTTTTTGCACCCATGGTTTTTCTTTTTTTTCAATTTTAAAGTATTCAATTGTCCCATCTTTTCGGCGTATGGCGCTGATTGTTGTCTTTTTTCCGGCAAACATCACACCTTCAATTAAAGCTTGACCACCATAATTTGGTTTTTGCTTGGGCATTTTTTTCACCACTTCCTGAAGTTTAAATACATTATGTGCCTATTTTACTAAAGTTTTCTCGTTTTCACTAGAAGAAAGGAAATTTATTTTGTTTGTTAAAGCAGTTGCTCCTATGATAGAATAATAAAATCTATGGCATGCGATACTATATAGATAGGAGATTGTAATGATGAGAAAGCGGATTTTGGTTTTAAACGGTCCGAACCTCAATCGTCTAGGAAAACGTGAAGTACATATTTATGGTCAGACGACTTTAGCACAGATTGAAGAGGATTTGATTCAAAAGGGAAAAACAATGGGATGTGAGGTTGTTTGTAGACAGTCTAATCATGAAGGGAATTTGATTGATTGGATTCATGAAGTTCATGACAACTTTGATGCAATGATTTTAAATCCTGGTGCATTTACGCATTACAGCTATGCACTTCGTGATGCGGTAGCTTCGATTACAAAGCCATGTGTGGAAATTCATCTATCCAATATTCATGCTAGGGAATCTTTTCGAAAAACCAGTGTAATTGCACCAGTTTGTATCGGACAGATTTGTGGATTTGGGGCTGTCGGTTATACCCTTGCTTTACAGGCGGTTTTGGAGCAAATAAAGGAGGCTTAGTGAGATGTCAAGAATACAAATGCTCAAACAACAATTGCAGCAGGAGAAAATGGATGGTATTGTGGTTACAAGTACATGGAATCGCCGTTATATCTCAAATTTTACTGGTACGGCAGGTACGGTTTTTATTACACAAAATCAAGCGTATTTTATTACAGATTTTCGGTATATCGAGCAGGCAAAAAAACAATGTACAGGCTTTCAGGTCATTCAACAAGATCGGCACGCATTTACTGAGATTGCAAAGCTTGTAAAGGAGCAGAAACTCAAAAAACTTGCTTTTGAGAAGGATCATACAACGGTTTCCGTTTTTGAAATGATGCAAAAAATGATTCCATCACAACTGATTGGGGTGAGCAATTGGGTTGAGAAACAACGCTGTTTAAAAAGTGAGCAGGAAATCCAAATGATCCAAAAGGCAGCGCAAATTGCCGATGAAGCGTTTTCCTATATTTTGAAAGAAATTCGACCAGGAATAACAGAGCTTGAAGTGAGCCATATGCTTGATTTTAAAATGCGTGCGCTTGGAGCAAGCGGGGTCTCGTTTGATACGATTGTAGCCTCTGGGATTCGCTCTGCGCTGCCGCATGGTGTGGCATCGGAGAAAGTTATCGAAATTGGTGATATGGTTACGTTGGATTTTGGTGCATACTATCAAGGCTACTGTTCGGATATTACGAGAACTTTTGCATTGGGAGAACCTGATGCGCAGCTTGTAGAAATTTATGATGTTGTTTTAGAAGCACAAAAGCGTGGGATTGCTTGTTTAAAGCCAGGAATAGAAGCAAGGGATGTGGACGCAATTACACGTACTTATATTACTGAAAAAGGTTATGGTGAATATTTTGGTCATTCAACGGGTCATGGCATTGGTTTGGAGATTCATGAGCTGCCAACACTTTCACATGCTACAAAACAGACTTTATTACCAGGTATGATTGTCACGGTTGAGCCAGGTATTTATGTTCCACAGCTTGGTGGTGTGCGCATTGAAGATGATGTGCTGATTACTGAAACTGGGTATCAAGTTTTGACACATTCCACGAAAGAATTGATTGTTTTATAAATGTTTAGAATACAACAAATATTACCTTACAATTTGTTTCAAGTGGATTTAAAGCTATACTGTAGCAACAATTTTACATATTTAGGAGGCATTATCAAATGGTATCAGTAAATGATTTTCGCACGGGTTTAACAATTGAAGTAGATGGCAGTATTTGGCAAGTTATTGAATTCCAGCATGTCAAACCAGGAAAAGGTGCGGCTTTTGTTCGTTCCAAATTACGTAATTTGCGTACTGGTGGCATTCAGGAAAAAACTTTCCGTGCTGGTGAAAAGGTGAGTAAAGCACATATTTCCAATCGTCGAATGACCTATTCTTATGCTATGGGTGACAACCATGTGTTTATGGACAATGAAACTTATGAACAATTGGAACTGCCAGCAAAGCAGATTGAGCGTGAGTTAAAGTTCTTAAAAGAAAATATGGAAGTATTTGTGATTTCTTATGAGGGTGAGACTTTAGGCGTTGAGCTTCCGAATACGGTTGAGCTTGTAGTAACAGAAACCGAGCCGGGTATTAAAGGTGATACAGCATCAAATGTAACAAAGCCAGCAACCTTAGAAACTGGATTGGTTGTCAATGTACCGATTTTTATTAATGAAGGTGAAACTTTGGTAATCAATACAGCAGATGGATCTTACGTGTCACGTGCAAAATAACTATTATATCAGATAAAAGCATCAAAATTTCAAGTGATTTCGTTTGGATTTTGGTGCTTTTTGACTTCTAAAAGTAGAGTCAGCTTATAAAACAAAAATAAGGTGATGATAGTGGTATAACGAAAAGGCTGAGATTAAGATGTACAATATATTTGAGACTACTGTAAATATTATATTTTTCTTATATTTTAATTTCTTTATGTCACATATATGTAGATGTAGGGAAAGTTGTCGATGCTTTTTCACTGATTTGAGAGGCGAGCAATATGATTTTTATTGCTTTGATGATAACAGCTTATCAAATGGTTTGTGGCAAATGATACGATACATAGTACCATATGAAACAATTATATTTACTTACAGGCATTGAAGTAAAGATTCAAAAAGTGATGAAGCAGAAACCTTTTGTTTTCGTTTTGCTTTTTGTCCATGATTTGCTGATATCTATAACGACCGTCAAATCACTTTCATTTTGGTTTTCAAATCGGAATTAGGATTTGGATGATTCATTTTCCTCACCAAATCGTAATACATGCTATGTGAAATATTTGCGAATGCCATAAATGCTTTTACCAAGTAGTTATGCCTTAATTCGTAGATGATTTTTCCTTATTTTAAACTAAGACATGCAACTTTTTTAAATCCTTGTTTTCCATTTCTAACGATTTGATATAAGATTCTAACACTTCAACTGACCTTTCTGTTGGTTGTTTGGTATAGAAGGATGTTTCTTTTGTCCCAACTCAAGGGGTTCTATACCGCTATTTTCATCTTTTTTGCCAATTATGCACTGGATTGAATCGGATGATTTCGTATGTTCAGTTTCCATTTAATAAAACAGTTTGTTTGCATCGATGCTTTTGTGCCTTTTTCTTCATGAGATTTATATTATTATTGGAATTGCGATTTTGTAATACTCATTTGTTTTGCATTATCCTTTTGAGAAATGACTTTATATATTGTTTG
>CAJFEE010000017.1 GCA_904373265.1 Candidatus Harrysmithiimonas galli
ATAGAAATAGATAGAATGAGCATAAGGTTGGTTACTAATTTATTTGGATAATTAACCTTATTTTATAACTACAATTCTCACCCATAGGTAAAATTAAATAAGAATTACAAGTAATCATTCATTTAAAAATTGTTTGGAATAACTTGCAATTCCCATCGCAAAAGTGGCCAAACTTCTAAGGTCATAAAAGCGATAGGAAACGTTGGGAAGACCGGATTTAAGAAAGGAAAAGAAGGAGAAAAAATATCAAAATCCGGTCAAGCAAAACAGACAAAAGCAAGGGATAAGAGAGAAAGTGAGACTAATAATACCTTTGAAAAAGGAAACTACAATAAAGTTAAAGATAATTATCTTAAAAGAAAGGGAATTGATGCACATGAACTGAAAAAAGATTTTTTAGGTAGGAAAGCTCCTATTGCAGAATATGACATTTATGTGAATAAGGATACTGGAGAATTATTTATCTTTAAAAAAGGAGGGAAAAGGATTGGAATCCCTACAGGAGAATTCATCAAATAAAAATATATCTAATACAAATATTAGAGCAAGTTTAAGAATTATAGGTGAAGATTTTGATGTTCAAAAGATTACAGAAGTATTAGAGATACATCCAAGTAAAACATGGAATAAGGGAGACTTTATTAGAAATACTGAAAAAAAACGTACATACACAGCATGGATGTATAATACGGGGCTTATGGAATCTCTAAATATTAATACATCAATAAAACAGATTAAGGAGGTTTTTTTTCAAAAAGTAGATAAAATAGTTGCATTAAAAAATTTGTATGATTTAGATATCAGTATAGATTTTGTAATTGTTATTGAAAATGAGGAACCACCAGCCATATATTTTGACCCAGATTTCATTAAATTTGCAGCTGAAATAGGGGCTAAATTTGATATTGATACGTATATTAACTAGCTTTCTCGTCCAGCTTTGCCGGGCGATGTTCACTGACAGTGTGGCAAAAGCCACCTGGTCTTTAATTCGCACACTTTTCAACCTTGAGAAATTTGGCGTTTGGGGCTGGAATTCCTGTTTCCCAAATCGGACTAATAAGCCCAAATACTCGCTTGATGATACACCTCTTTTTGAGCACAACCAGAAAAACGGCACACGGGCAGCCACAGCGTATCACAGAGGCAGGAAAAATCTCTTTTCCAGGATGCTAACTATGAAGAACGCTGTTCTAGGCGGAAACGTGTTATCCGCCAGAATATTTCTGCTCCACCTGAAAATCCGTTGATTTCAAGGTGTTTTGGCATTTTGTGTGACCGAATCCGACTCTTTGTAAAATCCGGGTGCTGTCAAACCATCCAAAAAGAAAGAAGTCAGCTCTGAATCTGGAGCTGCTGACAGGAGTATGAAATCAAAAAGCAAGAAAAAAGACTTGACCTATCGTTTCTGTTCCATAATAAGGCGGGTATATCAGTGGTATGAGAAGGAGAAACTTTCTTTCAAAAGTCAACTGCTAGAATCTGTTTTTTCAGGTTCTGGCAATTTCTTTTTGTAATCATCTACCAAAATCTGACCCGCTTTTACCCCACACTTTACGAATCATATCTAATCTGTTTGGAATAACTTGCAATTCCCACCGCAAAAGTGGCCAAACTTCCAAGGTCGTAAAAGCGCTAGAAAACCTAGAACGAGTAGTGAGAATGTCCAACAATTCTTTAAATAATGTTGAAGCAAGAGAATGGGTGGCAAATAGAGTGACAACAAAATCACAAAATCAGTTTTTATTTTCCTTGTAATCTCTCAGATGTATCAGTTGCTTGTCCTTTTAAACGTTTGGTCAAGGTTGTTCTCCAGCTATCTGATAGCGCATCAACCGCTAAAATTTTTTTTATACCTTCCATGTTTTTTGTATCATGATGCATAATTTGATTGGCAAATTGAATGGAAATTTGATGTGTATCATATGCTAAACACACAATTTCATCCTGCAAAGCAACCTGCCCTTCCTGCAATACACGAAAATAATAGCCAGTATAGCCCCTATTTTGCATATAAACCGGAAGTTCTTTCATATGGTAGCGCCAAATAAGTTTATAACAAGGCTGACGTGGCTGTGTCACTTGAACAACTGCCTCCCCGATTTGAAATATATCCCCTAAGTGAATTTCTGTCTCCAACATATTTTGAACCGTTAAATTCTCACCAAATGCCGCAGGTGGCAATTCCTTAGGAAATATCGTTTGCCAATAAGTATAATGTTCAACTGAGTAAACACAAACCGCTTTATCCATCCCGCCATGATGTTTCAAATCTGCTTGCTGATCCCCAATAAACCCGGTTTTAGTTAAAAAAACAGGCCTAATGCTTGGCTGTTTGTATAAGCCCGTCATTTCTGATTTGCCATTATAATTTAATTCATTTAAACTCCCGATATTTATTGCAACAATTTTCAAAACAAATATGCTCCATTCTGTTATTGCGTTACCATTTTCTTCATCGCTTTGATCTGCCCCAAATGATCTGCCTCATGATAGATCATTAAAGCATATAAATCATGATAGGTCACAATACCTGGAACCGGAAATTCAAATGGCAATTTCTGCTCCAAAAATGTATCATCTATGTTACAAATTTTCTCCAGTTGTGTTTGTAAAGCTTTGTAAAGCTCAGAAATTGTTGGAAGCTTGTCTTCTCCCCAATCTGCTGGACTGGTTTGGGTATTAAACCATGAAACATAAGATTGCGGCAATCCGGTATCAGTTTGCGGATAGCCAAACATAAAAAACTCATTGGAAACAAGCACATGTCCAACATGCCATAAAATATTGTTGTTAAATCCTTCTGGAATTTTTGTCAATTGATCATCTGTCAAATTTTCTAAATCATTCACAACTGCTAAAAACATGCTGCTTGTTAATTCAAATGTTTTTCTCATCATACGATTCCTCCCCTTTTTGTTTTCAGTCGATTTCAATAATATGTCATGGACTGGCTATATTGCTAGATTTATTATATATCCATCTGTATCCTTTTGCATATTTTGCGCTTATTTTATTCAAGCGTACTTAAAGGTATAACGCAAGGATTTTTTTGAAGCAGCATAAACCATTGAAATAAAATCCATTTTCGTTTATTTTTTAAAAAATGCATACTGGGCAAATTGCTCTCTTCATTTTGAACATTTATTTTATCTGTTCCATAAGCAGTAAACTTATGAATGACCATTTCTTGAAATACTTGAAAATCATAAATTTTTAAACGCAAAAGCCCAATTTTTTGTGCACCGTATTCTAGTAAAGAAAGATAGATCAATTGATAAGAAGCTTCAGATGAAAGATTTAATAGTCGTGCAAGCTGCGGAATTAAACGTTCCAATAAAATTCTTTTCACATTGCCCTGCTTTTTATAAATGCGCCAAGCCATTTCACATATATAATCTCGTGGCAGTTGAAGAAACCAACTGAATATTTCTTCTTCAGAAGGTACATTTGCAAAATAATACCGATTGCCAAACAGTTTACCAAAAGCTTTTAATGCATCTAAGTAGCCCATCTGAATGTTTTGTCGCGATTGAAGCGGATGAAATAAAAGTGAAGAGCCTAAATTACCAGACGGATAAATATGTATCACTTCCAAATTCGATTCATCTACCTTTTTTCTCAAACCAAAGCCATTTAAATGAACCACTATTATTTTTCGGTAACCTTTTTTCATTAAAAGGCGAATCGGTAAATTATCAAAAAAACAACCGTCAATAAATTTTTTGCCATCCAATTGCTCTTCACGAAAAACAGGCAAAAAAGAAGAAGCAAGCAAATAATCTTCAATTTTTCCCTTTCCAATGTCTTCAATAAAGACTTCCAATGGCTTATGGTCAGTTAAAGAAACTGTAACAAAACCAAAATCAATATTTGATTTTCGCAGTTCATCCTCATTCATATGTGTGGCAATCAATTTTTTTAAAGGGGTAATATTGAATCCTTTGTTTCCAAGTACATCCTTTAAAAAAACGAGATAAGCTTCCAAACTATCTGGTTTCTTTTTTCCATGAAAAAGCTCGTTAAAAATTTTATCATCAACGTCCAAGACATCTGTTGTTTGAATATTAGACCACAATTTTACCGCTTCATCATACTTTCCTAAAGCAAATAAAGCCCCATTTAGCGCACCGACAGATGTTCCAGTTACACCATTTATCTCAATATTCAACTCGCGAAGTGCCTGCCAAACTCCGATATGAAAGCCACCCCTTCCACCTCCGCCTTCCAATACCAAGCCATAGGTCACATATATCGCCTCCTTATTTCCATTATAACCAGATCCAATAAAAAAATATGTATTCCTTCAAATCACAAAATCGGTGCATTTTTTATACGATTTACATAAATGATGATGTTTCATATATGAAAAATGCGATTTTATAATATAAATGTCTGATCTTTTGAATATATTTATCCAAAATCTACAATATCCTCACAATTCACGTTTACTTTTTTATTAAAAATCAATATAAAACGGCTTTCAGAAAATATAAAATATTTCCAAAGCCGCAATAAAAAATAAAATTTAATTTTTAAAACTATGAATCGGTGCCGGAATACGACCACCACGGTGAATAAAAGCAGAACAATCGAAGGAATTCACCGGCATAATGGGTGCATAGCCAAGAAGCCCGCCAAATTCTACTGTATCTCCAACTTCTTTGCCAATAACTGGAATCAAACGTGCTGCTGTTGTTTTTCCGTTAATCATACCAATCGCCATCTCATCTGAAATGATTCCAGCAATTGTTTCTGGGGTCGTTGTCCCTGGAATAGCAATCATATCCAAGCCAACTGAACAAACACAAGTCATCGCTTCCAGCTTTTCCAATGTCAGTGCTCCCTCTTCAACTGCTTTAATCATGCTGGCATCTTCACTAACTGGGATAAATGCACCACTTAAGCCTCCAACATAAGAAGACGCCATAACACCACCTTTTTTTACATTGTCATTTAACAACGCCAAAGCTGCTGTTGTACCTGGTGCGCCTGCTCGCTGCAAACCGATTTCCTCTAAAATCTCTGCAATGCTATCGCCACGGGCTGGAGTTGGCGCAAGCGATAAATCAATAATTCCAAACTCCACACCTAGACGACTCGAAGCTTCTTGCGCAATCAATTGACCAACACGTGTAATTTTAAATGCCGTCTTTTTAATTGTTTCACATAAAACTTCAAAATCTTGACCACGAACAGATTCTAATGCTTTTTTTACAACACCTGGTCCACTGACACCAACATTGATCACTGTATCTGCCTCTCCGACCCCATGAAAAGCGCCTGCCATAAACGGATTATCCTCTGGTGCATTACAAAATACAACAAGTTTGGCACAGCCAATGGAATCGCGATCTGCAGTCTTCACCGCTGTTTGATGAATCACTTCACCCATTTTCGCAATCGCATCCATATTCATACCCGATTTGGTTGAAGCCAAATTAATGGAAGAACAAACTCGGTTCGTTACACACATGGCTTCAGGAATAGACTCAATTAAAATACAGTCAGATGGTGTCATCCCTTTTTGTACAAGCGCAGAAAAACCACCGATAAAATTAACACCAACTGTTTCTGCTGCCCGATCCAGCGCTTTTGCAATGGGTACATATGTATCGGTTTTGCAGCCTGCTGCCGCAATGGCAATCGGTGTAACAGAAATTCGCTTATTGACAACTGGGATACCAAATTCTTTTTCTAGCTGCTCACCAACCTCTACCAATTTTTTTGCCTTTGTTGTAATTTTATTGTATATATTTTCACAAAAAACATTGATGTCCTCATGTGCACAATCTAGTAGACCAATCCCCATTGTAATGGTTCTAACATCAAATTTTTCCTGCTGAATCATGCGATTTGTTTCTTGAACCTCATAAATGTTAATCATATTTGACAATCCCTCCTATACGCCTATAAGCGATGCATAGCATTGAAAATTCCTTCATGTTGCAAACGAACGACTACACCAACACCTTCGCCTTCTGTTTCAAGTGTTTCTGCCAAATGATGAAACGTACATTTCATTTTTGATAAGTCTACAACCATCATCATATTGAAGTAACCACCAACAATCGTTTGTGAAATATCTAGAATGTTCACATCGTTCTCTGACAATACATTACAGATTTTTGCAATAATTCCTACACTGTCTTTTCCTACAACGGTAATAATCCCCTTCATAGCTTTTGCTCCTTTAATATGATTTTACTTTGCTATAAAGGTAAATTATAGCATAAGTCCATCCAATGTACGAGAATCTTTATAAAAATGCAGGTCAACATTACCATATTTTTAAAAAACATTTTTCTTTTGGAAGAATTAGAACGGGCTTTATTTTTTTCGCTCTTTTCTCATGCCTAGATTCCATGATAAAATAACTATATTCTTTAATTAAACAAAGCTTAGAGGTGATCTTTATGGCTATCACAGTTATTACCGACAGTACGGCGTATTTGCCTGAAGCATATATTCAACAATATCAAATTCAAGTTGTATCATTAAATGTAATTATGGATCAAAAAAGTTATCGTGAATTGGATTTGTCCAATGAAACCTTTTACCAAGAAATGACAAAACGTCAAGAGATCCCAAAGTCCTCACAGCCAACACCTGATGAATTTATCCAATGCTTTGAAATAGCTGCACAAAACGGAAATGATATTGTTGGTATTTTTATTTCTGGGGAACTAAGTGGCACCTTTAATAATGCCAATGTATATAAAGCGATGATTTTAGAAAAATATCCTGAAATCAAAATTGAAATTATTGACTCGCGTACATGCTGTATGCAGATGGGATATGCAGTTTTAGAGGCTGCCAAGGCGGCTGCCAACAAAAAAAGTTTTGATGAAGTCATTCACATCGCCAAGCATGTTCTTCAGCATTCCCGATTTTTATTTTCTCCAGATACATTGGAATATCTAAAAAAAGGTGGGAGAATTGGCGGAGCAGCGGCTCTAATCGGCAATTTATTTCAAATTAAGCCAATTTTAACCGTAAAAGATGGAAAAGCTGATGTATTTACGAAAGTTCGAACACGCAAAAAAGCAATGGACACCATTGTTCAACAATTTATTGAGGAAGTTGGAGAAAAAGGTTTTGGCGGAGCAACTGTTCATCATATTCATTGTGAAGAAGAAGGTCAGCTACTGGCCAAACGAATCAAGGAAAAATTCGGACAAGTGGTACCGATTCAATCCATTGGTCCAATTATTGGGATTCATGTGGGTCCGGGTAGCATTGGCATTGCCTATCACTTTCATCCATTAAATAACGAAAAATAATTTCTATATGATAGATTACTGTTTATAAAAAAATAGATACAGTTTGCAAAAAAATTGCTGAAAATCAATTAGTCTCACACACGATGCATACATCTATAGCTTTCCTAAATTTTTTGGTGAATTTTAAAAAATAATATTTGTTTTTGAGTTGCTAAGAAGAATTAACCCGTGAAAGCCATTACAAATACTGACTTTTTCGCCCATTAAGGCACTTGAAACTACAACCATTTTTGATGTTGTGGTGCTCAAATGGTGTCCGAATTTCCTGTGGTGATATAAAATGCTATAAATGATATAAGACAGTACAATAATATACGAGGCGAAAGCACTCGTTTTTTTGCTTTTCTTCTTTGCTATTCCTCAAAAGCAGAGAAATAATAAATTCACAATTTTGTGATATTATATATACATCGTTGAAATTAATAAATTGGAAGTTGGGAAGGAAATATAGTGGAGTTTGGTTGGATAAATGGTTGGGGCGCAACGATTGTAATAATCATGCTTATTCCAAATATTATTTTTACAATTAGAAATCCGCATTTAGAAAACAAATGCGAAAATGCGATTATGAACACGATTGAACAGGTTGGTCGATATACAAGCATGGCATTAATGATTGTTCCCGTTTTAGCATGGAAATTTGGTTTTAAAAGTGTTCTTGAGATGATTTTCTATGTAGTAGTAACAAGCGTATTATTGTTACTATATTTGGTGGTTTGGTTCTTTTATTTAAAATCACAGTCAAAGAATAAAGCAATAATATTAGCGTTATTGCCAACAATGATATTTGTTATCAGTGGTATCCTGTTAAGACATTGGCTACTTATGATTGCAGGAATATTGTTCGGAATAGGACACATATATGTTACTTTACAAAATAGCAAAAAATAAATTCAAATTTGTGAGGGATTGGGCTTATCTCAACAAGCATTTGGCAGGAGAAAATATGGAAAGTGGCTACCCCTTTCCTATGCTTGCTACGGAACTTTTTACAAAAGAACGGAAAGGAATGGATAATCAAAACAGTAAGGATTTTCCCACAAGATGTTCTCAGTTAAATAACTTTTTTGAAAGAGAAAGTATAAAAACCTGTCCTATTGGTTTTGTGCCTGTAAAGCCTTTGCTTACAAGGCTTATTGAGCTTTTAATGCGTAACATAAGAGCATAAAATCAGGTCGCCCTAACAGCCTTTGGGGCGTGATAACACCGCCCTATGTTTCTGTGTATTGCCTTATTTGTGGTGCTAAAATGGTGACCACCTTTACAAAACCAACTTATACGGCGATATGAGAAGATACAAGCATGAACGGGGAAACCATTGAAAACACAGGCTTCTCCATCGCTTATATAAGCATTTGCAAGAAGTTACAAGACGATTTCCGTCTATAAAATTAATAAAAAAAGATTTTCTTTTAGCATATGACCTCCTAAGATTATACAATATGTTATATTTAAATGTGACCACCATTAGAAAAAGAAAGACATTTATTCAAAAAAAAAAAAAAAAACGAAGCTGTATTTGAAGGATGAACAAGTTATATCTCCATGCATAGGATATATATGAAAAATCCCTTATCTTTTATTTCCTAGCCGGATTTCAAAATTTTCATACTTGCAAATTCGGCTTTTGTTCCTCCTGTTCTCTCAAAATTATAAATATCACTATACACTTTGTATCTAAACATTTACATGTTTCAAAGTGAAATAGTGACCTCTGCAAATCAATGCTTCGATTCGATACTTGGTTTCTAGGGCAAGCAGATACAAATTCTACGTGAAGCTTTCTTTCTAATATACATATATCTTCACCAAATTGAACCAAACATCAAGAATTGAAACTACCCTTATTGTACAAATCAATAATATTTTTGAATATTGGTAATAAAATGGAATTATTCTGCTCATTACTCTACTTGAATTGTTCTTACGCCCTAGAACAAAATTTTCTTATATAAAAAATAATTGAGATCACAAGATTTTGAACGTTATTTTCAATAATTTGTTATATTATAAATTTTTTATTATTTATTAATGAAAATGAGCCCTCTTTCTAAAGAAAAAACATGATACAAACCAGTGTTTTACCTATTTGTTTCATCCCTCTTTGATTGCCTATTTCTTTTCAACTATAATTTTATTGAAATAAATTACGATATATAAAATTTTTTTGTAATATATTTATTTCTAACTAAGGACTAGAAAATAAACCAAAATTCGCAGTAAACCATTACACAAAGTTTCTATACTTTTATTCTGCATCAATTTGTTCTTCTTGTTTTGCTTCGATTTCCAACAATTTTGAAACAACATACTCCGTATTTAACATTTTCCAATAAATTTGTTGCATTTTGCCTACCTTATGCATTTCTGATAATTCTATTCGTGATGTCTCCATTTTTAAATCAAGCCAGTCTATTGGATTGGATAAATGAATCATATATAGCATATGTTCACCTTTTGACCACTCAAAATGATCAAAATAATTGATCATCCAATTCCATTTGGTTTCATTATGCAGTGGCAAACCTTGCAATAATTCATGACTAACTTGAAGCAAGTCATTCACTGGAGAAGCTGTTCTTGATTTTTCAAAATTAATAAAATATCCTCTACCTGTTTGATCCACCACATAATGCCCTAAAGATAAATCCCCATGATTGGTTACCGTTCGACTTTCTTTTGTTTCTTTTGCCCATGCTTCCCATTCTTCAAGTTTTGTTTGTGAAAATTCAATTGCCTGCTTGGTTTTAAAATAAGTAGTACAAAAAAACAATTCTGATGGAGACATGTACGTTTTATATTCACAACGTGTCAATTCATCCGCTAAATTTTCTTTAACAAATTCAAGTTGTGCGCGAAGACCTTCAGCATAATTTTCAATTTCTTGTGGATCAACCGATTGTATATCTACTGTTTTATGGTGTAAAATGGAAAGCTGCTTAAACATTTGTTCGTAGCGATATTTCTGATTTGATGTTCCATTTTCTTCATACCAAGGCATTAAATAATAAAAACCTTCAGCATTTTCTATCAAGTATTCTCCCTGATTGCCTCGAAAAATTGGTGCAATATTTTGAAAACCACGTTGAAATAAACTGCTGACTGTTTCAATCATATCAATCGGATTTCTTGTTGCTCGTTCATATTTCTTTAATGCATAATTGCCAAATGGTGTATAAATTTTCAAAACTTTCCCGTATGGCTCTACATAACGTGGAACAATTTTATAAGCTTCTAATACTTTTCGAAGCTCTACCGGATCATCCAACATTTCGCTTTCTCCTTTCATTTTTCATATAAAAAGCCCTATCTGTATTTGTTACAAATAGAGCTTTTGAATAAAGATAAAATGAATCTTATAATCGTTTTATTCCAACCTCTTTAATTGGAATATAAATCGGCTGCCCAACACATAGCTCATCCTCTGTTAGCTGATTACACTTATGGATATGGTGAATGGGAACATTAAATTTAATTGCCAATGATTGTACCGAATCACCTTGTTGAACAAAATAAATTTTCATTTGTGTACGTTTTTCCTCTTTTGATTGAAACAATTTTGCCAAATAAAGAGCGTTGTCAGGAACGGGAGTCTCGGTTTCTGGCATATTTTCAGTAGATGATGGAATCTGTTCCTTTATATCAGATTCATCGATTTGAACCTTTTGTGGCCCATCTGTCAAATCATATACTGCCAAATGTTTTACATCCGACTGTTCTATTTTCGTTTCTTTTCGTGTAACATCCTTTTGCTGCATCTGTTCTGAATCTTCTATCACTTCCGTCAAATCTTCATCTTTCGTCTGATGATTAATCAGTTGTTCATTTTCAGATATTGATTCTTGTTTTGCAAAAGATTGATGCTGCTCATCTTGCTTTAGCAATCCTGAAAACAATCGAGAAAAATCGGCTACTTTAGCTGATGGCTCAGTTGATGTCGCCAGATCTTCAGATAAAACATCAAATGTAGAATCCATTACAGAATGTGCAGATGAAGGCACAGATAAATCAACAGATTCAAGCGGATCCGGTGTGATATTTTCTAAAGAATGATCCAAAGGCTGTCTCTCTACTTCTTTGTATAGAAACTTCGACAGATCAACGTAGTTAGGCATATTTTCATTTTCCTGCTCATTCTCTTCCTGACGATCAGTTGAAAATTGTGACAAATCTGCTGGTGTCACATCAGAGGTAGAATAACTGTCGGTGATTTGCTCAACGGTTTGATATGATGCTTGAGTCGATGTGGACGGTTCAGACCAATCGGTTGAATCAACTTCAGATGCAAAAAAAGCTCTTTTAGAATACATATCTGGTGCAGTAAACGGTGCTTTCGGCTTAGGTGGTAAATCCAAGTGAGGTTGCTCGAACATCTGTTCCATTTCAAAAATTTTCTTTTCTGCTTGAACAAGCACTGGTATTTCAATTGGTTGGGTTTGTTCTGGTATTGCTTCTGATGGTCGTATCGTTTGATTTTCCAATGATGTATTCTGTTCCCATGCTGGCTGATGATAAGATGCAGAAGATAATCCAGTTTCTGTATCCGTTTTTTGAATTTTGAATTCTACTGGTAACGCGTCTGCTTCTTGAATATTTATCATATTTGGATCGGAATTTGTTAGTTGAGTTTCTGTTTCCCACTTTGCTAGCTTATCTTGTTGGGAATCTGTAAAACATGCTTTGGGTTCCCGAGTACTTTCCTCACTTTCTATGAATTGACTTTGTACTTCATCTAAACTATGCGATAAAGCATCTGTAAAAATCGGTTCTTCTGGATATTGTACACAATTCTTTCGCTCCTCATCCAACTGATCCAAAGGCTCCAAATCATTTTCATCGGGATTGAAAGAGTGAAATTCCGATTGATGAACTTCAGTTTCATAGAATAAGGAAGATGGCGTGTCTGCATTTGGTACTTGAGTTTGTTCAATCAAAACTTCTTCTGTTTCTCTCATATTCTGTTCTGTATAAATTTGGGGAATCTCTGCTTTATATACATGCATTTCATCTTCTATGACTTCGCGCTCTACCTTAGTTTGTGTCTCTTTCTCTTCCATTACTTTTTGTGCATGAATGCCAGATATTTCAATATCTGCTTGTATTTCCAAACAATTTTCAGCTGTTAAATCGTAATCAAACATTTGAATACGAATCGCTAGATCCTCTATATTGCCTACTTTATTTTTAGGAATTTGAACATCCAGCGGAAATTGATGTTTTAAAGTCCAAATACCATTCGTATCAACATCAATTTCATCTATGGTGCGAACGGCAGTCACATCACGCAACGATCCTTCCTTTTCACCTGAGACTGTTAAATCTGGGTCATATTCACCATATAACTGTAAATACCCTTTCAATACAATTTCATCATCTTGTTCTTCTATACCAACAATCGGTTCTAAAGATAAAGTACGGATATCTCGAACCGCCATTCCTTTTTTAAATGCAACTGACTCTGTCAATGAAAAGAGAATTTTTTCTTCTTCTATTTCAGCCACTGAAACTCCCTCCCTTTATATGCTAGCTTATGAAATACTAAATCATATGCTGGGTTGTTTCTGTTTAGAACAGAAAGTTGCCTTATCCTATTTTTCAAGTATCAATCTGCAATCTTTATAAAAAAACTGATAAAAATTATTTTTATATCAAATAATCGTTTGAAAAGATCTGAAACCAAAGTATTTTTTTGAAATCTAGGTTCAAATCTACTCTTTCTGAAACTTTTGCATTACAGAATATTGATAAAAAACACCAAGTAAGGATAAAATACCATTGTTTCATAATAAAACTTGCAACTTACCTAAACAGCAAGAAAATACAAAACATCATTTTTGATATTGCCTCAATCTCTTTTAATCCTGTTTTTATCATGATAAAAACCATATAAAAATAGAAAAAGCACATATAAAATATTTAGACACTTTTTTCTAAAATACTTACATATGCTTCGTTCATTTTTGGTTTTTTACTTCATTTCTACAATTTTGCAAATACTTTTTTCGCAGCTTCAACGGTTTTTTCAATATGCGTTTCTGTATGTGCCACACTTAAAAACATGGCCTCAAACTGTGACGGAGGCAAGTAGATGCCCTCATCAATCATTCCACGAAAATATTTTGCAAAGCATTCAGTATCACAAGTTTTTGCGGTTTCATAATTCAATACCTCTTGATCAGTAAAAAAGAAACCGAACATACCACCACAACGATAAATTTGATGCGGAATTTCAAATGTCTTTGCAGCTTCATGCATCCCTTTTTCCAATTGTGCTCCAATTTTATCTAAATAAACATAACTTTCCTCTGTCAATTGATTTAATGTTTGGTAGCCAGCAACCATCGCCAAAGGATTCCCTGACAAAGTACCAGCCTGATAGACTGGACCATTTGGCGCAACATATTCCATAATTTCACGCTTTCCGCCATATGCACCAACCGGCAACCCACCACCAATGACTTTGCCCATTGTGGTCAAATCCGGTGTCACATCAAAATGTGCCTGTGCGCTTCCATATGCACAACGAAACCCGGTCATGACTTCATCAAAAATCAAAAGTGCGCCATATTTTGCAGTTATATCCCGAACACCTTGTAAAAAGCCTTCCTGTGGTAAAACGACGCCCATATTTCCGGCAACTGGCTCTAAAATTACCGCTGCAATTTCATTTGGGTATGCCTGAAAAACAGTTTCAACCGCAGTCAAATTATTGTAGGGCACTGTAATTGTATCCTGTGCAACAGCAGCAGGAACACCTGGACTGTCTGGCAAACTTAATGTTGCCACTCCAGATCCAGCTTTAATCAATAACGAATCTCCATGACCATGATAATTTCCTTCAAATTTTACAATTTTACTACGATTGGTATAACCACGAGCTAAGCGAAGTGCACTAATCACTGCTTCTGTTCCAGAAGAAACCATTCGAATCATCTCAATTGAAGGCATGCGTTCCATAACCAATTCTGCAAGATCAGACTCAGTCAACGAAGGTGTTCCGAAGCTGGTTCCTTTTTTAGCAGTTTCTGTAATCCCTTTCACAACCTTTGGATTACAATGTCCCAAAATTAATGGTCCCCAAGACAATACATAATCAATATATTCGTTACCATCAATATCCCTCATCATTGCACCTTGTCCGCTCTCCATAAAAATCGGATTCATATGAACCGATTGAAATGCGCGTACTGGACTGTTTACCCCACCAGGAAACAGGTTTTTCGCTTCCTTAAAAGCAGCAATCGATTTTGCATAACGTGACATAATCATTTCCCCTTCTTGAAATCTAAGTATTATTTCCCATCCAACCAGTTACAAATTTCTTTTGCATGATAAGTAATGATCAGATCCGCTCCGGCACGTTTAAAACTGGTTATTATCTCCATCACCAAACGTTTCTCATCAATCCAACCATTTTGTGCTGCAGCCTTCACCATCGCATACTCACCACTGACATTATAAGCAACGACTGGCAGTGTACAGTTGTTACGCACATCCCGAATAATATCCATATAAGAAAGTGCTGGTTTTACAATAATAAAATCCGCTCCTTCTACAAGATCAGACTCCAATTCGCGCATTGCTTCATAGCGGTTTGCCGGATCCATTTGATAGGAACGGCGGTCCCCGAATTTTGGTGCACTTTGCGCTGCGTCCCGAAACGGTCCGTAAAAAGCAGAAGCATATTTGATCGCATAAGACATAATCGGAAGATGTCCAAAACCATTTTCATCTAACGCTGTACGAATTGCCGCCACAAATCCATCCATCATATTTGATGGTGCAATAATATCTGCTCCAGCTTTTGCCTGTGAGACCGCAGTTTTTTGCAGCAATGGTAAGGTTTCATCATTTAGAACCTCCCCATCCTCAATTAAACCACAATGTCCATGATCGGTATATTCACATAAGCAAGTGTCAGCAATTACAATGATTTCTGGGCAACTTTTCTTTACTGTACGAATTCCACGCTGAATGATTCCATTCTCTGCATAAGCACCACTTCCATAATTATCCTTATCGCAATCATTTGGAACACCAAATAATATAATGGAACGAATGCCCAAATTCCAAACTTCTTTTATCTCATTTTCCAGTAAATCTAAGGAAATTTGCTCTACCTTAGGCATGCTTGCAACCGGATTTCTAATATTTGTTCCTTCTACAAGAAAAATTGGATAAATCAAATCCTCTTTATGTATGTGATTCTCACGGATCAAACTACGCATCGATTCTGTGCTGCGCAAACGGCGATGGCGTTTAAAATTCATGATAGCTCCTCCTGTTATTTGTTAAAATATCTTACAACCGCTTGATACATTTTTTCAATCGTATACTCCTTTGGCATAATGGACACAAAAAGCCCCAATGCTTCTGCTTTTTCTTTTGATGTCGGACCAATTACTGCTATTGTCCATTGATCTTTTTTCTGTAAAAGTGCTGTTCCGTTTAATGCATCCATAAAACTTTGAATCGTTGACGGAGAAGTGAAGGTCAGTACATCCAGTTTATCTTCTTGCAAAAGTTGTTTTAACTCGTGAATTCCCTCTATATTTGGCAACGTATCATAAACCGTTACAGATTGAAATACATAGTTTTCCTTTTCCAAATGATTTGGGATCACATCTCGTGCAATTTTTCCTTTAACCAGTAAAATCCGATCTGTATGGAAAATATGTGCAGCCATTTCCTCTATAAAACATTGCCCAGTATAACGTGATGGAACAAAAGTTGCATAAAATCCATACTGCTTTAAACATTTTTCCGTCGCCTTTCCAACAACAGCAAATTTTTTCGTTGAAAAATCAAAAACATCTGGTGAATATGTAGCAAAAAAGGATTTCACCCCGTTTGTACTTGTGAAAATAATCCAGACAATTTCCTCAAATGCTGTCAAAAAAGCAGAGTGCTCTGGTTCGCTCTGATAAGGAACAATTTTAATCATCGGAATCACAATTGGAACAGCCCCACTTTTTTTAACAGAAGCACATAAGGCTTTCGATTGATTAAAATCTCGAGTAATCAGAACTGTTTTACCGATTATTGTACTCATTTTCACACCGAATTTTCGGCCTGTGCCGCTTCCTCAATAAATCTTTCTGCACCTTGTCGACGCAAAATTTCTGCTGCTTTTTTTCCCGCAAGTATCGGATCTTTGTCAGTCACAACTTCTTTTAAAATGACTTTACCATCCATTGAGCCGACTAAAGCAGTCAATTCAATCTCATTTTGTTCATTTAAAATCGCATAACCTCCGATCGGAACTTGACAGCCTCCATTTAGCTCACCCAAAAATACACGTTCTGCTGTAACCGTTTTTTCTGTATATGTATCATTTAATTTTGTCAATTCCATATTTAATTGGCTATCCTCTGTACGAGATTGAATTGCCAATACACCTTGTCCAACCGCTGGCACAATAATCTTTTCCGAAATTGGCTCTGTAATTACATCAATCATATCTAAACGAGTTAAACCTGCTGCAGCCAAAATAATCCCATCAAACTCCTCTGTTGCCAACTTTTTTAAACGGGTATCCACATTGCCACGAATCCATTTGATTTGTAAATCTGGACGAACAGCAAGCAATTGTGCACTGCGACGCAAACTTGATGTTCCAATAACCGCTCCCTCTTTTAAATCTTCCAACTTCACATGCCGGTTCGAAATTAAAACATCGCGCGGATCTACACGCTTGGGTGTACAAGAAATCATAAGTCCTTCTGGTAAAACCGCAGGCATATCTTTCATGCTGTGTACAGCCATATCAATTTCCTTATCTAACATTGCCTGTTCAATTTCTTTTACAAACAAACCTTTTCCACCAATTTTAGACAATTGCACATCTAAAACCACATCACCTTTTGTAACAATTTCTTTGATTTCAAATGTAAATGGCATCTTCAATGCTTCCAATTGACAAATCACCCATTTGGTCTGTGTCATCGCCAATTTACTTCTTCTTGAACCGACAACAATTTTTCTCATATTTCCTCCAAAAGTCTTTTTGTTTTTATATCATTTCATTATTGCGGAATTGCTCTTTCATATATGCTTGAATTTCTTCCCCTGGATGTGTATCTGGTCTATGATATTTTTTCAAAATTTTCTTTTCATTCTCCACACGTTCATGCAAATTAAAAACTTGTATAAAAAAATTTAAAGATGCTTCTCGATCATCTTTACCTGCCAATTCTTTTACTGTTAAGATCGGATCGCGAAGCAATTGATTGACAATACTTTGGGTATGCTTATTTAAAATCTTTTTCTCACGTGCGGTTAAATCTGGCATTTTTCTTTCAATGCTCTTCATTGTTTCGGTTTGAACGTCACGTGCTTTATTTTTTAATGCAGAAATAATTGGAATCAGCCCAATCATACCGATCCAGGTAAAAAACTTCTCAATCTCCACATCAATCATATCTTCAATTTTTTCCGCTTCTCGCTTCCGTTCATTCAAATTACTATCAACAACCTCTTTTAAATCATCAATATCGTATAAATGGACACCTAAAATATCTCCAACTTGCGGATCAATATCACGTGGTACAGCAATATCTATCATAAACAAATCTGTATTTCCCCGTTTTTTTTGTGCATTTTCCACCATTTCTGGAGTAATAACAAAATGTGTAGCACCTGTAGAGCTGATTAAAATATCTATTTTTTCCATAACCGATTCCAGCGCCTCAATCGGTTGTGCCCTTCCATGAAACCGTTCAGCCATTTCTTGTGCTTTTTGAAATGTACGGTTGATCACAGTAATACTTCCAATTCCTTTTCCACTCAAATTTTGTAAAGCCAATTCACCCATTTTCCCAGCTCCGAAAATGGCCAAATGACATTGTGAAAGTGATCCGTACACCTGTTTAGCAAGCTCAACCGCTGCATAGCTGACGCTGACAGCATTTTCTCCAATTTTTGTATCAGAATGAACCTTTTTGGCAAAGGTAACAACCTGCTTAAACAGCTCATTAAAAACAGTTCCAGATGTTTTATATTTCTGTGCAATAAGAAAACTGGTACGAATTTGTCCCAAAATTTGTGTTTCTCCAATTACCATAGAATTTAGTCCACAAGTTGTACGAAATAAATGCCGTACAGCTTCTTCCATCTCCATTATAGTCAAATAAGGTGTAAAAACATCCAGGGTCATATGGAACCATTTAGCCAAAAAATTCTTAACATAAAATCTTCCAGTATTCAGTCGATCTACAACAGCATACACTTCCATACGGTTACATGTTGAAACAATAATGGCCTCTAAAATGCTTCTTTCATTTGATAAACTAACCATTGCATCTGCCAATTCGTCCGGATGAAATGAAAGTTTCTCCCGAATTTCTACAGGTGCGGATTGGTGATTTAAACCAATCATCAACACATGCATAATTTATCCCCCCCTTATTACAAAAACTCACATTGACACCATTATAGCATTTTAAAAAATTTCCCGTTGGAAAATTTTTGTATAGATTTTGAACGATAAAATCTTTCAAATACTAAAAGTGTTGTGATTTCAATATTTAAGCAACAATTTGCAGCAAAGATCTCTACAAATGAAAAAAACTTCGATGGCAGAACAAATATAAACTGGCAACTGAAATAATTTTAAAGGCATCTTTTGGTCAAAAGACTAAATTTTTTTAAACTATATTCGTTACCTTATCACCGTATTGACAAGCAGTCACAGAGCATTTAAAACAAACGGGTTAAGAAACCTACTTTTTACAAACAATCTTATCTAAAGCATGAAATTTTCTCCTAATTTCTGAACCATCGAAAATATGGTGTTCCTCCAAAAACATATAAAGCCCCAAGAAAACTCCTTCCCCGAATTCAATTCAGGAAAGTCAAAACCACACATTGTAACTTTCCGAGTAAAAAATGAAGAAGACCGTTTTCTCAGAGCTTTTTCATACTAAGCTTTACATTTTTTATTGAAAAACCTATTTCATATGAGAAAAAATGAAACGCCATGCCGCTTCTTTTCCCAAACCTTCTTCTGCGGAAAATAAAATGGTTTGAACATACTTTGGCAAATTTAGCGTCTCTTTTATTATTTTTATCTGTTTTTCCCTTTTTCCTTTTGGAATTTTATCAGCTTTCGTTGCAATCACACCAAATGGAATTTTGTAATGCAACAAATAATCCACCATTTGACAATCATCAGCAGAAGGCGGATGACGCAAGTCAACAATGACAAGCACAAGTAAAAGCGGTACATGTGTTGTTAAATATTGATCAAGCATACGCCCCCATGTCTCACGTTCTTTTTTAGAAACTTTTGCATATCCATAGCCAGGTACATCTACAAAGTAAAATTGTTCATTGACTTTATAATAGTTTAAAGTTTGTGTCTTACCTGGTTTTGATGAGGTTCTGGCCAAATTTTTTCGATTGATTAAACAATTAATAAAGGAAGATTTTCCAACATTTGAACGACCAGCCAGAGCCACCTCAGGTAAGCCATCCGTTGGATATTGATCTGGTTTTACTGCACTGATAATAAACTCGGCTGATGTAATTTTCATTTTTCCTCTGCCTCTACAAGTGCCAATTTCAACACCTCATCCAAATGTGAAACCGGAACTAAATTGATTTCATTTCGAATTTCTTCAGGAATTTCTTCTAAATCTTTTTCATTATCCTTTGGAAAAATGACTGTTCTTAACCCAGCACGATGAGCACTCATTGTTTTTTCACGCAAACCACCAATTGGTAATACACGTCCCCGCAGTGTAATTTCACCTGTCATGCCGATCGATGCATCCACTGGTCGCTTGGAAAGTGCTGAAACAACCGCTGTAACCATTGTTACACCAGCAGAAGGCCCGTCCTTTGGAACTGCTCCCTCTGGCACATGAATATGAATATCGTAAGTTTCGTGAAAATCTTCTAGTAAATTGAAATCAGCAGCACGCATGCGAACATAGCTGATCGCCGTTTGTGCAGATTCTTTCATCACATCACCCAATTTTCCGGTTAAAATCAGCTTTCCCTTTCCTTTCACAAGACTGACTTCAATCGGAAGTACATCACCACCATACTGTGTATAAGCCAGTCCAGTCGCTACACCAATCTCACTTTTTTCCACTTTATCTCGATGATGATAGATCGGCTGACCCAAAAATTCAATTAGAAGTTTTTCATTTAAGGTTACACGTTTTCTTTTACCTGAAACAATCAATTTAGCTGTCTTACGACAAAGTTTAGCCAGTGCACGTTCCAAACGTCGGACTCCAGCTTCTCTTGTATACATCTGAATTACTTTTAAAAGCAAATCATCCTTAATGATCAAATTGCCTTTTTGTAATCCGTTTTCCTTTAGCTGCTTGGGAAGTAAAAAACGTTTGGCAATCTGTTGCTTTTCAAGCTCTGTATAACCTGGAATTTCAATTACTTCCATCCGATCCAACAGTGGCGCTGGAATGGTGGTTAATGAGTTTGCTGTTGCAATAAACATAACGTCCGATAAATCATATGGCTCTTCAATATAATGATCACTAAAGGTATGATTCTGTTCCGGATCCAACACTTCTAATAAAGCCGCAAACGGATCACCACGAAAATCAGAAGAAATCTTATCAATTTCATCCAATAAAAATAGTGGATTGACAGTACCTGCTTTTTTCATACTAGAAATAATTCGACCAGGCAAAGCCCCTAAGTATGTGCGACGGTGCCCACGAATTTCAGATTCATCCCGTACACCACCCAATGCAATACGTACATATTTTCTTCTCAAAGCTTTTGCAATGGATTGTGCAAGTGACGTTTTCCCAACACCTGGTGGACCAACCAAGCATAAAATGGGTCCCTTTAAAGATTGCGTTAACTGCAGCACAGCAATATATTCCAAAATTCTTTCTTTGACTTTCTCCAAACCATAATGATCACGATTTAAAACTTTTTCAGCCTCAGTCACTGAAAGTGTATCCTTGGTTTTCTTTTGCCACGGCAAGGCAATCAACCATTCCAAATAGGTTCTACCTACATTAAACTCTGAGGACTGCTCTTGCATCATACTAATTCGTTTCAATTCCTTTAAAGCAACCTCCCGAATTGAATCGGTCATATCGCTGTTTTGGATCTTCTCTCTTAATTTTTGAACCTCCAGCGATCCTTCATTTCCATCACTCAATTCAGATTGAATAACCTTCATTTGTTCCTTTAAATAATGATCTTTTTGCATCTTATCAATTTTCTTACGAACACGACGATTGATATCACGTTCCAACTTCATAAATGCAATTTCATCGTTTAAAATTTCCAAAAGCAGCTCATACTGCATATTTAAATCCAGTTCATTTAATAATTCTTGTTTCTTTTCAATATCAAAAGGAATCGTAAAAGCAGACAGATTAAATAAATAATATGGATCATCGGTTTGGAAGATGGTTTGCATAACTTCTTTTACAACAGATTGTGAATATGAAAAAAAGATTTCAATTGTTTTTTTCAGCATGCGTACCTTCGCTCGAAGTTCACTGTCCAGCTCATCAAAGTTCTCCTCAAAGAGTTCAATTTCCCCTTCAAAATACACTTTATCATCCGAAAAGCTATGCAAAAAACCACGTTGCATGCCTTCAATTAAAATTCGTTTTTTTCTGGAATTGCCCGGAAGCTCAATAACATGTTTCACACGGCATAAAGTCCCCGTGGTATGCAATCCATCTAAAGTCGGTGTTTCATCACTGGCTTGCTTTTGCATCGTTAAAAAAATCAATTGATCATGTTCTAAACTATATTTTAAACTGCCGATGGATTGATCTCTACCGACATCAATATGCATAACATTTGTCGGAAAAACAACCATTCCTTTTAAAGGAATAATCGGCAAAACTGATGATGTTGTCGCTATCAAAAAGATTCCTCCACTCTCTTCTTACCTTCCTTGCTCATCAAATTTTATCATGCTTTATTGGAAAGCGCAAAAGATTGATGTATACTTTATTTTTCCAAATTCCCTTTCAAATACCAATACAACTTTCAATATCTAAAACAACTTCACTAAATCATTATATTAAAACAAAACTGACCACAGATATTCTTCCACTTTTGGTTTAGATCTCCATCAGAAGACTGGATTCCATCAATCCATATATTTTCATGCATTCTTTGATGATCTCTCCACCATGCAGTAATTTTTCATAAAAGAAGAATACAGCTCGTTTAACACATTCACTGAACTGATCTTGATGGCAATTATCATTGATCTCATAACAAATATTTTCATTTTTGTCTTTCTGTACTACTGCTCTTTTCATTTTTTGGCATCAGCTTTTTCCCTTTAAAACTTGATATTTCTTAATCGATATTGCACACCAGATACTTTTCCTGCCAATCCACATAAAAAAGCATAACGGTTCCGATTCAACCGCCATGCTTTTTGCTATGCTATAACAATAATTGCTGTACAATTTTATTTACGATTCCGCCATCTGCTTTCCCTTTTACCTTTGGTAGAACATAACTCATGACTTTTCCTATGTCTTTCTTTGAAGTCGCACCTGTTTCTTCAATGGCTTGGGAAACAATTTTTCTTAATTCATCTTCAGATAATTGTTCAGGCATGTATTCATCCAAAATTTGCAGCTCTTCTTGCAATTTTGCAGCCAGATCCTGCCGATTTGCTTTTTCAAATTCTTGGAGGGAATCTTTTCTTTGCTTCACTTCACGCAAAAGAACAGTCAATGCTTCATCTTCTGTAAGCATATCTTTTTTGAACTGAATGGCTTCATTTTGCATCGCACCTTTTACCATTCGAATTACAGAAAGACGAACTTTATCTTTACTTCGCATTGCTTCTTTCAGATCGTGGTTCAGCCGGTCAAGAAAATTCACATCTTCACCTACTCTAATTTAGAATTTACGCTTTCTTGCCGCTTCAGACTTCTTTTTACGTTTTACACTTGGTTTTACGTAAAACTCGCGTTTTCGAACTTCAGCAAGTGTTCCTGTCTTAGATACTGAACGTTTAAATCGGCGTAATGCGTCTTCTAATGTTTCGTTTTTACGTACTACAGTTTTAGACATCTTTCTTCCCTCCCTCCGAAAAAACCAGCAAACAAAATAATACAATTGTAATACTATACAATATTACATTCTTATTGATTATACCTTATAACTCTCTTAGGGTCAATAACCAATTATAGAAAAAGCAAAATATGAAACCATTTAATTATAATGTTCACTTGATCAATGACAAAACAAATGCTCTAGCAACTGATTTTCTCTATAAATCAAACCATTTCAAACAAACAATTTGTGCATTTTATGATTTAATCAAAAAATCCTCTTCCAACAACAAACCACAAATATTTCAGCCTGTAATTTCATCAATAACCTGACAAAGAAGTATCATTGTGAACAATGGCTACTCCTCCACTTGTACCAAGACGTGTAGCACCAGCTGCAATCATTTTCTCAGCCTCTTTTTTTGTTCGAATTCCACCAGCAGCCTTAATTCCAATTTGATTTCTGGCAACTTGCTTTATTTGTTCAATATCTTCCACTGTAGCACCTGATATAGAAAACCCGGTTGAAGTTTTCACAAAATGTGCACCAGCTTTTATAACAGCTTGTGTAGCCAAGCTTTTTTCTTTATTGGTTAGCAGACAAGTTTCGATAATCACTTTCACGATCCCAGATTCACCGACGGCTTCCACTACTGCATGAATATCCTGTATCAGAGCTTCTTGATTACCCGATTGAATAAAAGATAAATTGGCAACCATATCAATTTCATCTGCTCCATTTGCTATAGCTTGTCGTGCTTCAAAAGCTTTTACTTCTGAAGTAGTTGCTCCCAATGGAAAGCCAACAACTGTACAAATTTTCACCTCGCTATCCTTCAATGCCTCCTTACATGTTGCTACCCAATATGGATTGACACAAACAGAAGCAAAATGGTAAGTTTTAGCCTCCTGACAAAGTTGTAAAATTTGTTTCCTTGTCGCATCCGCTTTCAATAAAGTATGATCAATATATGTTGATAAATTTTCCACAAAAGATGCAACTCCCTTACCCTTTTTTATGTGAAACATAAGCGACTCGTTTTCCTTTGCAAAACGGATAACCTGCTTCTACAATTTCAACTTGAACAACTTTCCCGATTAAATCAGATTCTCCTGGAAAAACTACTTTTAAATAATTTCCGGCATGACCCTCCACTTGTCGAGTACCATCCGTAGAAACAAAAGCTGTTTCTGGAATTACTTCAACCATTTTCCCGAGAAATTTTTCAGCATATAATTGAGCTTTTTGATTGGAAAGAGCAATCAGTTTTTCCACACGAGCATGCTTCACATCCTCATCAACTTGCTGCTCCATTGTTGCTGCTGGTGTACCCGTTCGCTTAGAATACGGAAACACATGTAATTCAGAAAACGGATACGCTTCAATTAAACGATACGTTTCCATAAATTCTTCTTCTGTTTCACCTGGAAATCCAACAATTACATCTGTTGTAATGGCAATATCAGGGAGCATGCTAACAATATGCATCATATTTTGACAAAACTCTTCCGCTGTATACTTACGTCGCATTCGCTTTAAAACACCGTTTGATCCAGATTGAATTGGCATATGCAAATGATTGGCAAATTTACCAGAATACTGTATCAGCTGGATCATCTCATCTGTTACCTGTGTAGCTTCAATTGAAGAAATCCGAACTCGATACAATCCATCAATTTGATCTAAATCCTTCATTAAATCAAATAGCCGATAATTTTCAAAATCCACACCATACGCCCCAGTATGAATGCCAGTTAGCACAACCTCCTTATAACCAGCAGAGACAAAACGTTTTACTTGTAAAATTACATCTTCTGGCGCTCTCGAACGAAGCAAGCCTCTCGCCCATGGAATTAAACAAAATGTACAAAAGTTGTTGCAACCCTCTTGAATTTTCAAAGTTGCACGTGTCCGATCAGAAAAATGTTCCACTTCTAAGGTTTCAAATGTTTTTGTTTTCATAATATCGGATACAGCATTAATTGGTGTTCGTGTTTTTTCCAATTCAGCAATATAATGCAGTAAATTTTCGCGACCCTGTGTTCCGATTACTAAATCGACACCTTCAATTTTCAAAACTTCGGCTGGTGCAGTTTGCGCATAACAACCCGTTACACAAACAATTGCATTTGGATTTTTACGAATGGCACGCCGAATCATTTGCCGGCTCTTTTTGTCACCTGTATTGGTTACCGAGCATGTATTGATCACATACACATCCGCTTCTGTTTCACTATCAAAATCGATACGTGTATAACCGATATCCAAAAATTGTTTAGCAATACCTTCTGTTTCATAATGGTTGACTTTACAACCCAGTGTATAAAATGCAACCAAACGTTTCTTCTGTTCACTGCGATGAAAAATTTCATTTACAGATGTTTGGACATTATTTTCGCTTTGATTTTCATTCACTTCAATCTTTCCTCTCAAAAACATTTCATGTACAAAACATTCTAGCATAAAATTTTCATCCCTCATAATTTTTTCGATTTAGAAATCCCGTTATGTCAAATTTCATTTTAAGTATACAGATCGTCACCTTTAAAATTTCATGCTAAGATCTATTTTATTCTAAAAAAAGATACGAAGGAAATAACACATACATGCAAAGATCACTATACAGGCCTTCAGATTCATAGGAGCTAGGGCAACAATATTTTATTAGAAAAAGTTTGCTTCAAATCCATTGTTCTTGAGGTCATTACATAAGTAAGACCACTACAGAATAAAAGAATCAGATAAAAACAATAAACTTACGACTTATCTGAAAAAATCAAACCAAAGGCAAGAAAAACATTTTTACTATTCTGCCTCATCTTTTTGTTTCTGAATTTCCTTTTGCATCCCTTCCCTCTTTTTCTTTGTTTCATAAAAAAAACAAGGTTTCTGATCCTAATTTATAGCTAACCAACCTTGTTAAAATATCTTTTCACATCATCTATTATTATATCGTTTTCTTTACTATTGTTTTGGGTTTTTGACATTTGAATTTTTTATTGGTATTTTTTCGCATGAACTGTAATGGTTCTTCCACCTTTTGTTATAAGTCCCTTTCTTTCACTTACTCGCTTTGAAATTCTGCCGTTACAGTTTTTCTTTCCATTATGCACCCTAATACCCCATTTACTAGCCAAATATGTATGCCAAACTTCTACTTCAAAATTGTAAACAGCAACAGGAATTTCAAAAAAATTGTACCGTAATTTGATCAATTGGAAAAGATTGGGAGGTATCCTCTCTTAACCCCATCAATTAATCTCCTATTTTTATATGCTATATTAATATAAAACCTTTTGGATGTAGCTATATTTGACATATTACGATACTTCTTATTTCCATCTCACCAAAACGAATATGAAATGGCTTTCTCACGCTCGATTGAAAACAGCCAGAACAGCTTGACAGCCATGCTCTTTTATTTCTATATTTTATGCGCCAACCAACATGCTCACTTTGATTGATCCAATTGAAATTTCATCCGCTTTTGCCAAAATGGATGTGCCACACATAAAACAAGGGCTGCCCTCACATCTTTTGATAGATTCAAATTCCAATCTTTGTATCTTTTTTCTTATGATTTCTTCCAATTTGTTAGACAAAACTGGTTTTCTGCTTGATTGTACCTATAACATTTTTTATCCATTCTCTTTTCAAGGTCTAACAGTAACTCATCAACTCAAGCAGAAATTCGCTTAGCTGTATCAAAGATTCATTCGCCTTTTCATACCATACCTACCACATCCCCAAGAGATGGTTCCTAACCTATTGATCAAACGCCTCATCAAGTCTTTTCATCGTCTTTTTTATGCATTTTTTATATTTTCCATATCTCTTTGTCTGTATGAACCAAATACCCTATGATACTTATCATTCCATGTTCTATATGAAATTTTCTTAACCTTCTTTATAATAATCCGCTACTATATTTTAGTCAGGGAAACTCTCATAATCTTATTATCGAGCAGACCGCATTGAAAACTACCTAGAGCAACTAAATTTGCAGATCGTTCTCAAATTATATAAAAAAGTTTGTAACCTCCCAATTTTCAAATGAGTTTACAAACCTTTACAATTCCAATGCATAAGATACAGCGGATAAAAAATAAAGCGGTGCAGTTTCTGTTCGCAAAATACGTGGTCCCAGTGCACAAGGAATAAATCCAGCCTGCATACACATTTCAATTTCAGATATTGAAATACCACCCTCTGGACCAAAAACCATTAAAATATGTGCACCTGCTGGTATATTACATAAAATATTTCGAATATTTTTTGTATATTCGTTTTTTTTAGCGGATTCTTCATAAGCAATCAACTTATGCGTATACTGAACAGAATCTATAATCAGAGTACGAATGGTTTGTACAGATGAAATTTCAGGAATGATATTTCGTTGGGACTGCTCTGCTGCTTCCTTTATAATTTTCTGCCAACGCAGCATACGTTTTTCGATTTTGTTTTGATCAATTTTAACAATGCTTCGTTCCATCTGAAGTGGAATATAACGATGCATCCCCAGTTCTGTCCCTTTTTGTAACACCCATTCAAGCTTTTCTCCCTTTGGTAAGCCTTGTGCAATTGTTATATTCACTGGTAATTCATGGTTTTCTGTTCTTTCACAAATTATTTTTGTTTCAACTGTTTTATCTGTAAGTGCTAAAATCTCTGTTTCAAATACTTGATTTGGCGCAAGCACACAAAGCAGTCGATCACCAATTTTCTGACGCATCACGTTTTTAATATGGTGTGCATCTCCTGCTTCTAACACAATAGAATCATTTTGAATTTGTGTCGGGTGAATAAAGTATCTCTGCATCAAACTACCCTCTTTTTCGTGCACAAATTGCAACCCAGTCTTTTATTTGATAAATTTTAATAATTTCAAAACCATCTGCTTGCAATTGTGTACAAACCATTTCCTGTTTCTCTAAAATAATACCACTAACCAAAAATATTCCACCTGAGGTACAGATCTTTTTTGTCTGTGGGGATAATTTTACAGCAATTTCAGCGAGCAAATTACCGATAATAAAATTAGATTGACCATGATGGTTGACCAATAAATCTCCTTTGGATACATGAACGATTTTTGCAACCTGATTTGCAGAAATATTCCTAGCAGCACTTTGTACAGCTACCTCATCTAAATCATAAGCAAAAACTTCCTTAGCTCCAAGCTTTGCTGCAGCAATTGCCAAAACACCCGTTCCAGTTCCAACATCAATAACAACGTCACCATTTTGCATAAATTCCTCAATACCTTGTAAACACATAATGGTGGTCGGGTGTGTACCAGTTCCAAATGCCATTCCTGGATCCAACTGAATTATTTTTTCATCTGGATGCTTCTGTTCATAGGCTTCCCAAGACGGAACAATCGTAATTTGATTGGTCACTTGAACCGGATGATAATATTTTTTCCAGGCATGTGCCCAATCTTCCTCGTCTATCGCTTGTGTCACCACCGTTCCTTCTCCTACATCCAATTGATGAATACGCAAAGTATCAATCGCTGTGCGGATATTCTCAATCTGTGTAATCAACTGTTCGTTTTCAGAGAAATAGGCTTTTACTCGCACACCAAAAGCGGGATAATCATTAGGATTTAAAGCGTATAATTCCCCAAAAATATTCTCACGTTCTTTTGTAAGCTCAGCCGGATCTTCTATCACAAGGCCATTGGCTCCTTGCTCATACAGAATATGAGAAACAGCTTCGACAGCTTCTTGTGCTGTGTGAACAATGACTTCCACCCACTTCAATTTGTTCACCTCTTTCTTAATGATATAAAAATATATTTTAATAAAATTAAAAATATAAAAACAAAAAAATCAGTGAATTATAATAAACACTCCACAGAGCATTATGACAACAATTTTGCTCTGTGGTAATAAAGAATCAGTCCCAACAACTGATCATAATCAACCCTAGTTTAAAACTTTTCATTATCAGCACCCAAACATCCTTCATTTTGCTTTTCAAAAATATGCGTTAAGATTACAAGAAAAACATCTACAAAGTTGTTTGAAATACCTAGGCATCTGATCTGAGTTGGCTTGCTACTCCCATAACCATTATCTGATTTCTTAATTTCTAGAATATTTTTTTTGCAAATCAAAAAGATATTTTTATCTTGATCTCAATTTTTTACATATTATTTTTTCCAATTTCTAATTTTTTGAAAAAAACTACTATCTGCCGTTGTATCCACTTCATTGAATTCCCGAAGCAATTCCTTTTGCTTACTGGAAAGTTTTTTGGGAACTACAACTTTGACAATCACATGCTGATCACCTTTTCCACGTCCATGTACATTTTGAATACCTTTTCCTCGCAAACGAAATTTTGTACCCGTTTGTGTTCCTGCTGGAATTTTTAACATCACCTTTCCTTCAAGTGTTGGCACCTCAATTTCTGAACCAAGAGCTGCCTGTACAAAGGTAATCGGCATATCCAAGTATACATCATCGTCTTCACGAACAAAAATTTCATGGGGTTTTACACGAAATGCCACGTATAAATCTCCGGCTGGACCACCATTCATACCAGCCTCACCTTTTCCTGCCAAACGAATTTGCTGTCCATTGTCTACACCGGCTGGAATTTTTATCTTCAATGTGGTTTTTTTATCGATACGTCCCCGACCACGGCAAACTGTACACTTTTCTTTAATCATTTTTCCGCTACCTTTACAAGTTGTACAAGTTCTCCGATTCACAATTCGTCCAAATGGTGTACTCTGTTCGATGGTTACTTGACCACTTCCTTTACAAGTCGAACATGTTTCTTGACTTGTTCCTGGCTTCGCACCAGAACCATGACAGTTTTCACAGTTTTCTTCTTTTGTCACTTGCACTTCTTTTTCTCCACCAAAAGCCGCTTCCTCAAAATTAATCGTCATCGTATACTCCAAATCAGATCCTTTACGTGGGCCATTCGGATCCGTACGGCGTGTACCCCCACCGAAAAAGCTTGAAAAAATATCTTCAAAACCACCAAATCCACCAAAATCACTAGTAAAACCACCACCAAATCCCTGATTTGGATCAACATGACCAAATTGATCATAATGTGCTTTCTTCTCATCATCACTTAAAACTTCATAAGCTTCTGAAATCTCTTTAAACTTTTCATCTGCTCCCGGTTCATTATTCACATCTGGATGATATTGTCTAGCCAACTTTCGATAAGCTTTTTTGATCTCATCTTTTGAAGCACCTTTTGAAAGTCCAAGCACTTCATAATAATCTCTTTTACTCATTCGCTCACCCCACGCATTCTTTTGCAGTTTCCTTCATCGAGTTTATCTAACACACAGAAAGCCAAAGCCCAAACTTAGCTTTGACTTTCTGTTTCTTTGACAAAAATTATTTTTTCTCATCATCTTTGACTTCTTCAAATTCTGCATCAACAACATTATCGTCTTTGGAATCAGAAGCACCAGTTGCATCCGTACCACCTGCTGATTGCTGTGCTTTTGCTGCTTCCTCATACATTTTCATGGTTAAGTTTTGGACAACATTGTTTAACTCTTCTTTTATCGTTTTAATTTCACTGATATTGTTTGCTTCAACTGCTGATTTGAGTTTATCTTTTAGTTCAGTTGCTTTTGTCAATTCTGCGGCATCTACTTTACCTTCTAATTCTTTAACAGCTTTCTCAGTTGCAAATATCATCTGATCTGCTTCATTTTTCAAATCGGCTGTTTCTTTGCGCTTTTTATCTTCCTCAGCATGTTCTTCTGCTTCTTGCACCATACGTTCTACTTCTTCATCAGAAAGACCCGTATTGGATTTGATTGTAATTGATTGTTCTTTATTTGTACCTAAATCTTTGGCACGTACATTAACAATTCCGTTGGCGTCAATATCAAAAGATACCTCAATTTGTGGTATACCACGTGGTGCTGGCGGAATATCTGTTAATTGAAAACGACCTAATGTTTTATTATCTGCTGCCATTGGGCGCTCTCCTTGCAGAACATGAATATCTACAGCTGGTTGATTATCTGCTGCTGTTGAAAATACTTGCGACTTACTTGTCGGAATCGTTGTATTGCGATCGATGAGGCGTGTGAACACACCACCCATAGTTTCAATCCCTAAAGATAACGGTGTTACATCAAGCAACACAACATCCTTTACATCTCCAGTTAATACTCCACCTTGAATGGCTGCACCCAATGCAACAACTTCATCTGGATTTACACCTTTATGTGGCTCTTTTCCAGTTTCACGCTTGACAGCTTCTTGAACAGCTGGAATCCGTGTAGACCCACCAACTAAAATAACTTTATCAATATCGGATGCTGTCATACCTGCATCTTTTAATGCCTGACGTGTTGGTCCTAATGTACGTTCAACTAACTCATGAGAAAGTTCCTCAAATTTTGCACGTGTTAAGTTCATTTCCAAATGAAGTGGTCCAGCTTCTCCTGCTGTAATAAATGGCAATGAAATTTGGGTAGAGGTCATTCCAGACAAGTCTTTTTTCGCTTTTTCAGCCGCATCTTTTAAACGTTGCATTGCCATTTTATCTTTTGAAAGATCAATACCATTTTCCTTTTTAAATTCAGCAACCATGTAATCCATAATCACTTGGTCAAAATCATCGCCACCTAATTTATTGTCTCCAGCAGTCGATTTAACTTCAAATACGCCGTCACCAAGCTCAAGGATAGACACATCAAAAGTTCCACCACCAAGGTCATATACCAAAATAGTCTGATCCTCATCAGTTTTATCTAAACCATAAGCCAGTGCAGCCGCAGTTGGTTCGTTAATAATCCGTTCTACCTCCAAGCCTGCAATTTTTCCTGCATCCTTTGTTGCTTGACGCTGTGCATCATTAAAGTATGCTGGTACAGTAATTACAGCACGTGTGACAGTTTCACCCAAATAACTTTCTGCGGTTGCTTTCAAATTTTGCAAAATAATTGCAGAAATCTCTTGTGGTGTATAAGATTTTCCGTTTATTTCAACTTTGTGATCCGTTCCCATATAACGCTTAATGGATAAAATTGTATTTGGATTTGTTATTGCTTGCCGTTTGGCAACTTCCCCAACAATCCGTTCATCATTTTTAAAAGCAACAACGGAAGGTGTCGTACGATTTCCCTCTGGATTCGGAATAACGACTTGCTCGCCGCCTTCTAATACAGCCACACATGAATTTGTTGTTCCTAAATCAATACCAATAATTTTACTCATAATTCATTTTCCTCCAATTCATTTTCCTTATATTTTCACTTCAGAAATTATATAGATTAAAATCAATACCTATTCATTTACTTTTACCATAGATGGGCGGAGCACACGATCTTTATATTGATATCCTTTTTGTAATTCTTCTACTACCACACCTGAGTCAACGTTGTCCTCCTTTACCTGCATAATGGCTTGATGGACAAACGGATCAAATGGCTTACCTACTGCTTCAATCACTTGTAAACCTTCATTTTTCAATGCTGCTTCAAATTGGCGATATACCATTTCCACACCTTGCCTAATTGCAATAGCTTCTTTTGCTGTTGCTTGCACTTGCAATGCGCGCTCAAAATTATCCATTACTGGCAAAAGTTCAACCAGTAAATCTTGCGCTCGATACTTCACAGCAGCAGCCTGGTCTTGACGGCTTCTGCGTTTGAAATTTTCTAAATCAGCATGAAGGCGAACATAACGTTCATTTAAAGCATCATATTTTTTTTGTAACTCCTCCAATTGATTTCCTTCGTTTTGCATTTTCTTTTCTGTTGATTCTTCTGAGTTTGATGATGTTTCGTTTTTCTCTTCAGCATCTGGCTGATCTTCAATTGTTACAGATTCCTCTGACTCTTCTTTCTCTTCATTCAAAGGATTGATTTCTTCTTGAGTGGTTTTCTTCACTTCATTCCATTCTTTTTCTTCGAACATCACTGCACCTCTTTGTTTTTTTACTTCAATCATTATTCTCTTTTATTGAGAATTTCTGTTAGCATATGTGAGAAATAGTTTAACAACGGAACAACCTTTGCATATTCCATTCGAGTCGGACCTAAAATAGCGATCGTACCTTGATTGCTTTTACTGGAACCATAAGTTGCTGTCACCAAACTGTAATCCTCAAGAAAAGAAATATTATTTTCTTTTCCGATAGAAATCGATAAACCCGATTTCTGATGTTTCACAATTTCTGTCAATTGATTTTCTCGCTCAATCATCTCTAAATATTCTCGTACTTTATCCAAACTGAGAAACTCTGGCTGATTCAGCATCTTTGTTTTTCCACTAACATGATAAACATTTTTTTGCTGTCTGGTCTCAGAAACTGAAAATAAAAGCTGCAACAATGATTTGTAATTTTTTACATGACTTTCGAACACTTGATGTACTTCATGTTCAATGGTTTGCATCAACTTTGAAATTGAACTACCAATCAAACGTTCATTCACAATATTTACAAACTTCTCCAGCTCAGATGGTTCAACACCAGGTGGTAAAGTAACCATCTGGTTATATACAGTCCCCGTACTAGTGACCAGAATCATTACTGCAGAAAATGATGAAAGTGGTACAACTTGAATTTTTCTTAAGCTTTGCTCACGCGCTTCAGGTCCCAGTGCAATCGCCGTATAATTGGTAATTTCCGACAATAAATCTGCTGTATTCGTAACAATCTGTTCAAGTTGGCGTTGTTCTTGCTCTACAAATTTTTGGATACGCAATTTTGCCTCTCGTTCCAAATGTGCTGGATTTAACAAATAATCCACATAGAACCGATAACCCTTTTGTGAGGGAACACGCCCCGATGATGAATGTGTTTTTTCAATAAAGCCTTTTTCTTCCAACTCTGCCATTTCATTTCGAATGGTCGCAGAACTTAATCGGATCAATTCATTTTTTGATAAAGATCTGGAACCAACAGGCTGTGCGGAATGAATAAACTCATCTACAAGAACTTTTAATATTAACAACTGGCGATCTGTTAGCATAAAAAATCACCTCTGTTAGCACTCACCTTTATAGAGTGCTAATTATATTATTAAATTATCAAATTTGTTTATAAATGTCAATGAAAAATGCTCATTTCTTTCCATTATTTTTTTATTCAAGCAAAAATGTTGCAAATACCTCGTTTCCAAGTAAACATCCCTTTCTGGTTAAAAAAATATGTGTTGCTGTTTCCTCTATCAATCCTTTATTTTTCCCATCTTCAATACTTTTTAAAAATACATCCTGCATTTTTACACCAAATTTATGAAAAAATTTTTCTTTACTTACACCCGTTGCCTTTCGTAAACCAAGAAACATTTCCTCTTCCATCTGTTCTTTTTGTGTACAACGGCTTTCATACAAAATTGGACGACTATGACTTTGTAAAGCCTTTATGTAATGCATAACAGGAACGATGTTTTGAATTCGGGTAAAATCTGTATAACTATGTGCTCCGGCTCCAAATCCATAATAAAAATTGTTATCCCAGTAAATGAGGTTGTGCTGTGATTCATAGCCTTTTTTTGCATAATTGCTGAGCTCATAGCGCCTAAAACCTTGTGCAGGCAAAAAATCCATCGCAGTTTCATACATATCTGCAACAATATCCTCATCAGGCAAATGCAATTGTCCTTTTTCTTCCATAAAATAAAATTGTGTTTTCGGTTCCACAATTAAGCTGTACGCAGAAATATGTGAAATCGGAAGATGTACAGCTTTCTTTAAGGTTTTCCTCCATTGAGACATTTGATGATTCGGATAACCATAAATGAAATCCAAATTGATATTCTCCAGACCATTTTTAATAAGACATAAAACAGCCTTTTCAATTTGCTCTGGTGTATGAGTACGATTCATCTGCACCAAATGACTGGATTCAAAAGTTTGTGCCCCTAAACTGATACGATTTACACCATAATCTGTGAAAATTCGTGTAAGCGTTTCAGTGATATCATTGGGGTTTCCTTCAATGGTAAACTCTGTATCTGAGGTGATCTCCATGTGCCGATGCAAAATTTGCAATAAACGATTCATCTGCTTTATTGAAAGTGCGGTTGGTGTCCCTCCTCCGATATAAACGGTATTCATTTTCGGACGGCTATTTTGAAGCACGGCTTGAATTTCTAGATCCAGCATTTCAATATATGTATCCACAGGCTGTCTTGCAATATATACCTTATGAAAATCACAATAATAACAAAGTTCATTGCAAAACGGAATATGAATATAGGCAGCTTGAATCATCTTACAAATCCTCCTCAATTTTTTCTATTTATCACAGCCCGAATTTTTAAGAAACCGTATCTTTTCTGTTCTTGAAAAAGGCTTAAGTCAGTAATCAACTTAAGCCTTTTACTTTTTATATAAAAAGATACGGTTTTATTCGTAAGAATAAAAAGTATAAAATTGGTGTGTACAATCGGACTGTTAACACTACAACGCTTTATTAAGAAAAACACACAATTAGCTGATATGCGATTTTTTTTCAAAAACTGTACACCCAAAAAACAGCCTTTAAACACAATTGGGTACACAATTATTCATGAAAAAACTTTGTAATACCTAGTTGTATATTCTAGATATGACGGAAATTTTGTAATTTGTAGTCAACTTCATACCCACTCGTTTTTTCTCAATATAGTAGTTAGCCAATCAACCATTTTTAAAATTCTATATTATTTCGTATGAATCAGCAAATGCGCTTTTATCTTCTTCCAAACTTTTTTCATATTTCACCGATAACTTGCATCAAACTCCACTTTAAATAAACATAAGCCTACAACATTCAAATGGATTTGTACACAAATAGCAAATAAAATTTTTTCACAATGTGCTTTTCTCAATCTTCACGCACCTTTAAAACGGACATAAAAGCCTCTTGCGGAACTTCGACACTTCCAACTGATTTCATTCGCTTCTTTCCTTCTTTTTGCTTTTCCAATAATTTACGTTTTCGAGAAATATCTCCACCATAACATTTAGCCAGTACATTTTTTCGTAATGCTTTAATCGTAGAACGGGCAATGATTTTATTTCCGATTGCCGCTTGTACTGGAACTTCAAATTGCTGACGCGGAATCAGTTCCTTTAATCGATCAACAATGATTTTTCCTCGATCATAAGCCGAATTCCGATGTACAATAAAACTAAGGGCATCCACCTTTTCACCATTTAATAAAATATCCATCTTCACAAGTTTGGACGACTGGTAGCCAAATAACTCATAATCAAATGAAGCATAGCCTTTTGTGCTAGACTTCAACTGATCAAAGAAATCATAAACAATTTCAGATAACGGGATTTCATAAGATAAAGATACACGTGTCGTATCAATATAATCCATATAAATAAAATTCCCACGTTTACTTTGACAAATTTCCATCACTGCACCAACATAATCATTTGGTACCATAATCGTTGCCTTTACATATGGCTCCTCAACACGTGCAATGACTTGTGGGTCGGGCATATTAGACGGATTGTCCACAATGACCTCTTCATCTGCTGTTGTATAAACCTTATAAATAACACTGGGTGCTGTTGTGATCAAATCAATCTTAAATTCCCGTTCAATCCGTTCCTGTATAATTTCCATATGAAGCAATCCTAAAAAACCACACCGGAATCCAAATCCCAAAGCTTGTGAAGTTTCTGCTTCAAATTGCAAAGCCGAGTCATTCAGTTGAAGCTTTTCTAACGCCTCACGCAAATCATTATATTTTGTATTGTCAATTGGATAAAGACCAGTATAAACCATCGGATTCATTTTCCGATAACCTGCCAGCGGTTCATCTGCCCCGTCTTCAGCAAAAGTAATGGTATCTCCAACCTGCGTATCTCCAACATTTTTAATCGAGGCAGTTAAAAAACCAACATCACCTACTGTCAATTGATCCAATCGTGTTTCTTTTGGTGTAAATACGCCAACCTCATTGACTTCAAATGTTTTTCCTGTTGCCATCATATAAATTTTATCACCTGGTTTGACAGTTCCCTCAACAATTCGAATGTATGTGATCACTCCACGATATGGATCATATAAAGAGTCAAAAATCAAAGCTTTTAGCGGACCATTGGGATCACCCTTAGGCGGCGGAACTTGTGCGACAATTTGTTCCAAAATATCTTGAATGCCAATCCCTGCTTTAGCTGAGCATAAAACAGCCTCGGAGGCATCCAAACCAATTATATCCTCAATTTCCTGACGAACACGTTCTGGTTCAGCACTTGGTAGATCAATTTTATTAATCACTGGTAAAATTTCCAAATCATTGTCTAAAGCCAGATATACATTTGCTAATGTTTGTGCTTCAATGCCCTGTGCCGCATCCACAACCAATATCGCACCTTCACAGGCTGCCAAAGAACGGGAAACCTCATAGGTAAAATCGACATGCCCTGGTGTATCAATTAAATGAAAAATGTAATCTTCTCCATCACGAGCCCGATATTTTAATTGGACGGCATTTAATTTGATGGTAATGCCACGTTCTCGCTCCAAATCCATTGAATCCAGAAGCTGCGCCTTCATTTCTCGCTGCGCTAAAGCGTTGGTTTCTTCCAAAATTCGATCTGCAAGTGTAGATTTCCCATGATCTATATGTGCAATAATTGAAAAATTACGTATATGCTGTTGCCTTTTTTTCAACTGTTCTTCATTCATATTTTCAACCCCTATAAAGTCAGATATGCTAAAATTGATTATATCAGCCGCTATTGTAATAGGCAAACATTTATAGAAGTAGAAATCCAGCAAACAAGCGACGGGCTGATACCATTCTAAGTCTTGGGTGACATAAGCCCATATCCAGGCAAAAATTCAAAGCGCACATGAAGATATCTCCATCTTCAGCATACACCAAAAATAAAATCCTAATATAGATACCTTATTTCCAAACAATCTATCTGTATCATGTATATCTCAATTTTTTCTTTATCAAAAGATAGCCCAATTGAACCAAAAGTACATATTACAAATTAAGAAAAAAGTTTATTTAATAACCAAAGCATTCGTTCAGAAAAAAAGTTATCTATTTTACTTCCTAGCGCAGACAGTGGTGCCAATCCCTCTGATACTTGTTCAAGCGCACTGAGCTGCTCTGTTTTTAAACTTGATGATTCATTCTCTTTATGGATGACTGTTTCATATTTTTCTAAATTTGAGTCGACTCCCTCATTTTCTCTTAATATCTGCAAACGTTCACTGGAAACTGGCATATTTGCTGTTTCCACACCGATAAAAAATACAATAAAAGCAAATAAAATAAAAATACATATTTTCCGTATCATTTTTTCTCCTGCTCCTTATAATACGACGCAAACACCTCAGCAAATACTTGAACAGTTCGATAAAACTCCTCCAGTTGATTTTCTACTCCGCCAATTTCCACCGTTAAAGCATTCGGCGATAGATCTTGATTATATACACCATTTACACCTGCGCCACTTTTGATCACAATATTCCGACTGATTCCCTCATATTTTTTGTTTAACAACTGATGAAGCTTCTGAGCAAGCTGTAAATTTTTTTTGTAATTTTTGTTTTCTGCTCCAATAACAAAAACAATCCGTGCATAATTTTTACCATTGATTTGAATTGTTGTTAAATCACGTTTAATCGCATCTCGATGAATATCAAAAATATATTCAACTGCCTGATTGGATTTTAAATATTTTTGTACAGTCTGACGTGAAACATCATAGGATTGCCAGTACTCCAAATTTCGCTGTATGAGCTGTCCACCAAAATCTGTCTTATCTACCTTTGTCCCAATGCCCTGTTTTTCCAAAGCTGCCCCCAGCTTTTCCCCAACCAGCGTAATATTATTGGTTTTACTGTAATCTGATGATTTTCCGTCAGATGCTCGAAATGACTCTCGATTATGAGTATGATAAATATAAATTGGTTTATTAATAAGTTCTGGATTTTCCTTTTTGGTTAATGACTCGCTTTGGTCTTTTGATTGACTTTCAGACTGTTGCTTTGTCTCAATTTGCTCATCAGGCGTTTTTTCCTCAAAATGATCTTTCCATATTTCTGGTTCTTTCACATCTGCAATTTCCTCTATTTTCGGATTTGGCTCAATCGAGATATTGGCAAAATTTGTTTTTCCATCATCAACGACTATATGTACATCAAACATTCGAAACCCTGGAATTTCGGAAATCAAAAAGCTTGTTGGATTGCGTAAATTCAATCCAGCAGCCAACTCCAAAAAAAGATGTCCTAAATGAATGGTCTCCCTATCTTTATCTAGAGCTTTTCCAAAATAATGATTTTCCTGTTCCAAAAGAAAGATCCACTCATTTTGCTCATATTGTTCAAAAAAATCTCTAATGTAAGAAGATGATTGATGAATTTGTATTTGAAACGTTTTCGTTACTGTATAAAAGAACAATGCAAACAGCAAACATAAAACTACAATTCCTCCGAAAATCTTTATACGCTGCCATGATACAAGCACAGCCCATGTTTTTCTTCTTTGCATCACTTCTCTTCCTTCCATTTACGCCAAATCTATCTTTTGAACTTGTAGATTTCAGCTTTTCTATCAATCTATGTAGCATCAAAAAATATAGAACAAAAAAAGAGAAAAAATAAAGGAAAATGATAGAATGTCTATTTTTTAAGCTGTCTTCATCACAAAACCTTATCCAAAAGTAAAAGAGCACTCGCCAATCAATAGGAGTCAAAAAAATAAACCAAAATAAAAGATCCTATGCAAAACCTCCCTTTTTTTCAGACATGACACACTTCTTTTTCTCTATACAATTCCTTTATTAGATGCATTAACTTTATATACTTATATCTTATTTCAGTATCGCTTTTCTCAATCTATAAACCAGCTTTTTTACCATTTATTTCTTTTATTTTCAGTTTTTGCATTTTTCTTTATGACAACCCATCTATTAAAAAAGGATCTGAATCTAAAAGGCTATGTATTTCTTTCATTTAATGGAAAAAAACCATCATAAACCTCAATTTATCATGGCTTTTTTAACTAGATTTTATATTTTTTTCTTCCATCCCCAGTAAAAATAATATCGCTTTGGTATAAAAAATAAGCTAGCAATATACCACAAATTCACATAAATATTATATATTTTACATGTATTCTGCCTTGACATACTTTATTTAGAACATAATTTAAAAATTTCCTATCATCTTAACTTGATAGGAAATATAATAAGAAATAAAAAGAAAATTTCGCATTATTTACAATAATACAAGGTGAGCAAAAACAACCCACCCTTGTTGATTTAATGACTTCTACCATCTTACCAATTAACCGAAAATGATCCATACTATAGTTCCAATTATTGAAGTGCCAATCATTATTCTATTGTACAATCGAATAAGCTCTGTTCTTGACATCCATTCATATAAAAACATTTATCATGTTTTATAAATAAACCAATTTCTCAAACCATATCTTGTATCGCACATTCTTTTGAGATATTTCACTATTTTTGATTCATTTTTCTATTAATTCATTATTAATAAAATAAATTTTATTAATAATGAATTATAAAATCATAACTTATCTTACTTCACATTTCAAAGGAGAATGTTATAATTTTTAACAGGATGCCCCAATACTCTAACTGTTCCAATATTTGATGTTTCTAATATCTGTAAAACCATTTCAATTCTATGAACAAGACGAGATTTTATACAGCATGTATTGTTTCAAAGATAAAAACGTAATCTCACCCTTTATAAACTTAGAAAAAACCAATTCCTGAAATATCCATCAATGTCATATTTTATAAATCAATTTATTTTAATTATCAAAATGATAAAAATAAACTTCTAAGAAAGATTGTGCGCCTTCCAACAGACAAAATCTTTATTGCTTCATAACAGAAAATGGGGAATTTATAGACAAAATCTCCTTGCCTATGCCCACTGCAACATTTTTTATCCATGCAAACTTAAAGAAGACAAAAAGAATGGAACAGGATGATCACAGTTAAACATAAACAGGATTATTTATTTTAAAGATCGAAATGTAATTATCCAAATTATGCCAAATTGCATATCGATAAAATGACTTTGAAGCATGGTACTTTATAAGCTACTTATTGTATAACAGAAGTATGTTTTTTTACTGTAATCAAAAAACAATTTCTGCAAGCTTTATCAAAAGACAACATTCGTATTTCCGTAATTTTCTTATTATAACATAATACTTTTTCAACACTTCAACTTATACACATAACTTATGGGGGTAATATGCTACGATATCCAACAAAACGATGAAAGCCTGGGTATTATAGAATTTTTCATTCTTTCTATAAAACCCATTATTAAAATGTTTTTCACCTATCTAATCAATAAAAAATCATATCGCAAGTTAAATCTTCGTATGGAGTACATCATTCAAACTTTCTGCAATGATTTCTGCAATTTTTCTAACATATACATCAACCTCCTTTGGAGTAACCATAAAATTTAGTCCCATTGACGTCAGCACTTCATGAATCAATTTTCTTTTCTCATCCTCATCAAGTGCACCGACCAGTCCCATAAAAGCCTGCCTTTTTTCTTGTGGTATCTCATAGTTCTTCTCTTCTTTTCTTTTACCAAAATACATGCCTGATGGAACAAGAACATGACTCGGTTTCTTCATTTCTTCAGCTTCTCGACTTAAATGCGTTAATAAATAATCCACTGTATCGCTTGTAATAGAAACTGCATCTACAACCGTCGGAACCCCAATTGCAAGTACAGGAATCCCATATACTTCCTGGCTTAGCTCTTTGCGGTGATTGCCAACACCACTTCCTGGATGAATGCCCGTATCCGTCATTTGCACTGTTGTATTCACTCGTTGAATGGAACGTGCCGCCAATGCATCTATAACAACAATTAACTTTGGATTAATTTTCCGAATCACAGCATCGATCATATCACTTGTTTCAATTCCAGTTGTCCCCATCACACCTGGAATCATCGCTGCCACCGAACGATATCCCTTTTCAACTTCCCAGGATTGCAAGGTGAACAAATGTCTAGTAATTACCAAATTTTCAACAACAATCGGCCCAACTGCATCTGGTGTCACTTCTCGATTCCCCAAACCGACAATAAAAACTTCCGCATCTGATGAAACATTCATATACAACATCATTTTTTTGATCTGGCTCTTTAAAACAGACATAAAATTTTTTTGCACATTGTGATCATCTGTTCGTAAATCTGGCATCTCCAATGTAATATATCTTCCCTTTTTTTTACCAATCTCCTTTTCTCCCTTTTCATCAATATCTACAGTTGTAATCTTCACTTTTTTTTCTATTTCCTCGAAAATTTGAATCCCACTACCCCGTTTCACCTTTTGTTCTACTCGCTTAGCATCAACGATCTCTTTTGCCTCAACAGCTAAGTCTGTTCGTATAATATATTTAGATAAATCTAATTGTTCACTCATCAACAAAACTCCCTTCAAGTATATGTCTTATTTTTCACCTAAAACCAAAATTCTATTGCCTCAAAATAAGGTATAAAAGAATTTTATTGAAATCCTAGTGAATTTTTGCTAAAATATCAATTGTTCTATGTAAAATCATGAAATGAACGATTGAATGAGATACTGGAGGTGAATACCATGCCAAACATTAAATCTGCAATTAAACGTGTAAAAATCAATGAGAAACGTCGCTCTGCAAATGCACAAAAAAAATCAGCAATGCGCACTGCTGTAAAAAACTTCGAGGCACTTGCTGCAAAAAAAGATATTGCTGCTGCCACAGAAGCTTTTCAATTGGCCTCTAAAAAATTAGACAAAGCCGCCGGTAAAGGTTTAATCCATAAAAACGTTGCTGCTCGTCAAAAATCCCGTTTAGCAAAAAAATTAAATGAAATTCAAGCATAATTCTTGAATAAAAAGAGGTTGCATCTAAATGAATTCCTTTCATTTAGATACAACCTCTTTTTCAATAAACAAAACCTGGAAATTCCTTTAAAACCCAACCTTCTACCACGATTGAAAACGCAGCATAAACAGCTCCAAACTCAAATACCCGTCCAATCGATAACTTTTTAATGCTACATCCAAATCCGCAATCCACTTTAACCAATTTCTAAGGATATCCTCTTTGAGTCTTTTTACAACTGGCATTGCAAACTTTACTCGATATGGTGAAATTTTTAACCGTTTGGCCATTTCATTCTCTGAATAGCCCAGTTGTTCTACCATGATTTTCAATTGATAAAACAAACGAAAATTTGCAGTCAGTGCACCTAAAATCAAAATTGGTTCTACACGTTGCTTTTTTAAATCATTTAGAACAAAAACAGCTTGTGTCGGATTTTTCTTCATTAAATAGTCCATCAGCAAAAACACATTGTCCTCAATTGAACGTGAAACAAGACGATTGACCAACTCTACATCTATTACCTTTTTCTGTTCAGATAATAAATAGGTATAACATTTTTCAATCTCTTGATGAATCAATGAGAGATGCCCGCCAACAAGCATATACAACTGTTGTGCAGCTTCTGAATGAATTTGAATTTGATAACTTTTACAAGTTTCTTGAATGTAGTGCAGGAAATCTGCATCCTTTTTCGGTGCCAAAAATCCCTGTACAACAGCTGTTTCCTTACATTTTTTTGTGATTTTTTTTCGCTCATCCAATTTTTCCTTTGGAACAAGAAAAACCAAAATTGTAAAAGGAGCTGGTGAGGCCAAATACGAAAGCAATTTTTCCAAATTATGACTTAACTTGATTTTCTCACCAGTAAATATGAATGCCTGGTGAACAACCAATAGTTTATATGCACCAAAAAACGGTGGTGTACTGGCATCCTCCAAAATCTGCTCAAGTAAAACCTCTTCTAAATCATAATGACTTACTGCAAAATCCATCTCATCTTCTAAAATATATTGATCTTGAAGTTTTTGAATATAAGCATCCATCAATAAATATTCTGTGCCATACAATACATGAACGTTTTTCTCAACCATGATACCACATCCACTTTTTTATCTTTATACCTTATTATTGTACGTGGTATCTCCAAAAAAAGAAAGAGAGTGCAGACCAACACTCTCCAAAAAATTTTGGTATTATCTTTAAATAAACAAAGCCACTCTTTTATAAAAGAAGTAAAGCCATCTATATAAACGCCAAACTTAAAGGCCTAGGATACTTTATGATTGGCGGAAGCAATGGTACATATATATTTTGTCTTATATTTCATAAGCTATAATTAGTAAGTGTTTCTAATACCGGGAAACAATGAAAAAAAGACTGCATAACAAATACTTCAATCAATAATTTGTACCTCAACAAACTTTTATGGAATCGATTCTTTTTTTAGCATATGGTTTTTTGTAAAAAATGTGACATGATTTTTTCGCAAAACAAAAGTAATCTGCCCTTCTTGATCTGTCCGTAAAATGATTTTTCCGTAAGACTCAAGCGTTTGCATGGTTTCCTGATGCGGATGTCCATAGGAATTTTGTGCACCCAATGAAAGTATACTGAATTGAGGGGATATTTCTCGAATAAAAGTCACTTCAGAGCTTGTTTGAGAACCATGATGCCCAACCTTTAAAATATCAGCAGTTGGCAATTGAAATTGCTTTGTCAACTCATATTCCCGCTGCTTTTCTGCATCCCCCATCATATAAATGGTATGGTCGTATAGTTTAGCCAAAAGAATAACAGATCCTGCATTGCTCTTTGTTTCCATACCAGTTGGAGACAAACAAAAAAGTGTACCATTCTGAAGCGGCAACTGTGCACCTTGCTTAATTTTTTGTACAGATTTGCCAGTTGAACGCATATATTTTTCTGCTTGATTTTCCAATTCAGTATACTTTGCCTTTTCCCCCAATATAAGATGTTGAATGGAAACAGTTTGTGCCAAGTTGAGAAAAGTCCCAATATGATCCATATCACCGTGCGTTGCAATATAATAATCAATTTCTCTTATACCTTTGGCATGCAAAAATGGTAAAATAACCTGTTCTACAATTTGCATATTTCTTTCTTCACCCAAAAATAAAAGAGCACCACCAGAGTCAATAAAGATCACTTCTTTTTGATATGGTGTAATCAAAACCGTACAATCCCCTTGTCCAACATCCAAAAAAGTCACTGATGCTGTCGGATTAAGTTGAGGCGAAATATAGTGTAGTAATAAAGTACCTGCCCAAACACTCAAAAACAATTTTGATTTTTTCCATCCTCTTCGTTCTACACTTGTAAACAAAAAAAACAAACTAACCCACTCCGCTAAAAATAAAAAGAGCGGCGGATGCGCAAAATATAGACTATATTCCGAAACATGTTCAATCCAGCGCAGCAATGTCTCACTCCAATGCACCCCTTGATTCAAAATAGCAGATAAGAAAGAAAACGGCAAATTTAATAAAATACATACAAGAACAATGAGTCCAAGCGGAAAAACAAAAAAATTGATAAACGGAATAAAAACCAAATTTAATATGAAACCAAGTGGTGCGTATGTATGAAAATGAAAAAGTACAATCGGTAAAGAAGCCAACTGACAAATGAAAGAAGCCATAAACATCTGCATCCACCTACTTTGTATACGACCAAGTATATTTCGGGAAAAAATTAAACAAGCAGATAAAAAGAAAGATAACTGAAATCCAATATCTAAAACAATATCTGGGTTCGTATAAACAGAAAAGAAAAAAGCAAGAACAATCGGAAAGGAGGGATCTTTTTTCACAGAAAAAATACAGCATAGAAGAAAAAATGCTGTTGTTAAGCAAGCACGTGCAACAGAAGTAGAAGCACCAGTCATCAAATATAAAACTGGTTGGAGAAAAAATAAAAAGATATACACATGTTCTTTTGTAAAACCAACACGCAAAAGACAGACAAACAAGCCAAATGTAAATAAATGAATCTGCATACCAGAAATAGCAAGCAAATGCACAAGCCCATATTTTTGATATAAATCTGCAATTTCATCATCCATATTTGAACGCTCACCAAATACCAATGCTGCAATATAAGCCTGGGCAGGCGTATCAGATAAATGCTGGGCAATTTTCTCCAAAATCATTTGACGAAACGGAAGAATCAAACCTCGAAAAGAAGTCTGCTTTTTTGAATGTACAACAGGAATCTCACTCAAAAAAACACTAGCAATTTGGTGCATTTGCCGTGCATACTGTTCTGAATCAAAGCCATAAACATTTTGAAATCCACGATTTTTTGCTATTGTTCCCTTAATTTGAAGAACTGAACCGACTGACAACTTTTCCATTTTCTGCTCTGTTTGTTTTAACAAATCTTTTGTTGCCAGCACACGAAAGATCATATCTTGGTTTTGAAATGTTGTTTTGACAGAAAAAGAATAGGCTTGCTCTGTTCGTTTGGGAATATCATACAAGATTCCAGAAAATTCAATATGAACCGTATCTTCTAAAACAGACTTTTTTTGCATAAAATACATTTGCTCGAAGAAACAAACCAAAGAGAAGGAAGAAATCAGAAGAATTTGAAGAAGAACAAAGTGTAAAGAAAAAAATTTGATCAAACAAAAGGAGCACCAACCACCCAAAAGAATCAATATAAGAAAAAAGGATAAATCGGTATAAAAATTTAAAGAAATGAAAATTGGAATGGGCACCGATAAAAGAAGTTGGTGATCCCATGTCAAACAATCTTTATCCTTGATCATTAAATAAACGATTGGCTTCCTTTACAAATTCATCCTTTTTTTCAGAAGATAAATTTGGATGAGAAATGATTTCTGTCATTAAGTTTTGAACAAACACACGCATTTCATCTGTTCCAAAATGAATCGGCTCTACATAAACCTGCTCTGTTTGAACACTAGCCTTTTTCAACAATTCAAGCGCATAGGGATGATTTTTATAATCTTCTTCATAGTATACTTTCTGAATACCAGCTTGAATGATGGTTTTTGTACATTGTAAACATGGAAAATGAGTAACATAAATTTCCGCACCTTGTGTTGGGACACCAAATTTGGCACACTGTAAAATAGCATTCACCTCAGCATGGATCGTGCGTATACAATGGTTATCCACCACATAACAACCTACATCATCACAATGTTCGTCACTGGAAACAGAACCATTATAACCTCCAGCAATAATGCGACAATCTCTGACAACCGTTGCTCCAACACGCAAGCGACTGCACGTACTGCGTTTGGACAAAATTCGACTTTGAACCATAAAATATTGATTCCAGGAAATTCTCAAACTGCTCTTCCCCCTTTACAAAATAAATGTCCACTTTATTCAGTTTAATTTTTGTGGATTCTCTTTTCAATCCCTTTTGCATAACTTTTTGTTAACAATCAAGCAGCGATTTTTATTGTTTTTAATTTATGTTTCTTATTCTTTTTGACAAGCGCAGACAATTCCTTGATTTACAGCATACTTTTGCAAAACGGATTGGATTATAAACGAACCGAAGACTTTAATTGTTCAAAAGTTTTTTCTCCAATCCCATCCACTCGTTTTAATTCTTCAATACTTTGGAAACCTCCATTCTGCTCACGATATGCCACAATGCTCTGTGCCTTTTTCGGACCAATACCTGGCAAAGTTTCAAGCTCTGTCACAGTCGCATGATTTAAAGAAATCATATCATCCGAAACTGTTTGTGATATAAACGGACTTTCTTTCAGTGTCTTGGCTTCATTTAGAGTTGGAATATAAATCACCATTTCATCGGTCAATCTTTGTGACAAATTAACTGAATTCACATCTCCTTTTTCCGTAATTCCACCTGCTTGTTGAATGGCGTCTTGAATACGGGCATCACTAGGACATAAGTAAACTCCAGGTTTACTTACAGCTCCTTTCACATCAACCATAATGACTTGTGCTTCCTTTTTTTCCTCTTGTTCCACTAAAGCTGATTTTGAGTCTGATATAAATAACGTTTCCTTCTGCTCTGCCATTTTCTCTCGATCTGAAAAACAAAACCAAGTCCCTACGAAAATCAACGTAATACTTAAAACAACACAAATCAGCAAAAGATACTTTTTAGAAAACCGATTTGTAAATAAATCAATCAAATCTTTAAACATTTCCATTGTGAACGCCCCTTTACTTTAACTTTAAATAGACATGCAATTTTCATTTACCATTTTCATACGTTAATAGGAAACAAAATACTTAGGAGGTATTTATGGATAAACAAATTGGAATCATCGGAGTTGGAAATATGGGCAAAATGCTTATACAAACATTTATTACACAAAACAGACTAAATGCTTCTCAAATTTGGATAACCAATCGAAGTTCCAATAAGGCAATTGCAATTCAAAACATATATCCGCAAGTTCATTGGGTACAAACTGTTGAAGAAATCGGCAAACATTGCGATCTTATTTTTCTTTGTGCAAAACCAATACAAATCATACAAATCGCCAAAAAAATCGCTCCAATTTTAAATAAAAACCAAATTGTCATATCTATTACCAGTTCCATTTCAGTCACAGATTTAGAAGCAATTGTACCAGCTCAAACTGCTCGAATCGTACCGAGCATCCTGAATCAAACCCAAAAAGGAAACAGCTTATTCACATTCGGAAATCGTTGCTCAACAGAAACCAAAGCAGAGTTAAAAAAATTATTTGAACAAATTTCTATCCCTTTGGAAGTTACTGATAATAAAATTCGAGCTGCAAGTGATTTGGTCAGCTGTGGTCCAGCTTTTATCGGAAGAATTTTGGAATGGATGTGTGAAGGTGCTCAGCAAGCCACACCGTTGTCAAAAGAAGAAGCAGAAAAAATGATAACAGAAACAATCATTGGTCTTGGTGCACTGCTGGAAAAAGGAGATTTTACTTTACCAAAATTAATTGAAAAAGTTTGCGTAAAAGGAGGGATTACAGGAGAAGGCCTAGCAGTCATTGACCGTGAGATTGGACAATTGTTTCCTCATTTGTTTTACGTAACAGAAAAGAAATTTCAATTGGATAAAACAGAGATAAAAAACTTACTGACTTATAAATAATTTTTGACAAAAAAGCAGAAATTCCTTTTAAAATCGAAAAAAATTTTTTACGGATTTAATTTGGGAGGAAAAAGATTCTATAAAGAGGATAAGCCAAAAGGATTTGATTCAAAGAAAAAACGAACAATGATGCAAAATTCCACATAAAGTTTTACACCTATTCGTCTTTTTAACTTGATAAAATTTATCATTTATAACATATTCATTAATAAGAATAGGGCGACTTCGCTTCATTTCATATTCAACAGTAGCTGAGACAAAAATTGAAAATGAGTTCTCCGCCTTTGAGTCATCTCCTTGAATAGACGCCACAAGTCTGTCACTAAAAGACCTTGTCTAAATTTTTTCTTTCACAGACATGTCACCAAACATAGAAATTCAAAAAATGGATTTAAACCAAGCTTTTTTTAGCTCAAAAACACTTTTGTCTCAAACGCCTTCTCAAATTTCCTGATCTTCCTTTGTAAGGCAGAACGTCAAAAACATCATAAATCATCGCATGTATGTTTTGATTTTATATCATTACAAATAGTCGATTTCTTTTCATTTCATCCAAGAAAAATTCTACACAAAACACTTTCCTTTCAAATGGTTTATTGAAAATATCCTAGACTCCTTCCATAATTTCTTAATACGATAAAACCCACTAAGATATTTCCGAATTTCTTATTAAAATGAAAGTAAAGACTCATTGATTTATGTATTTTGGTCATATAATCAATCAGCATTTGTGGAAATATCAAATAAAAGTACTGGAAAAATACACAAATGGATTCCAATAGTTCAAGTTCTTTATAAAAGCAAGATTATGATTATAAATATAAAAAATAATGAAAATTTTCCATAATATACACTTATAAAGTAACAAGTTTTTGGTAAAGTTAATTGTGAAAAATATAGGTTTCCAACCTATTATGTTTCTTTGATTACTTTTAGGTAAAAAGGATATTCATCATGCATTTCCTTATTTATGACTACAATAATGACAAAAGACATCATTAAAGACGCAGCGATAATTTTCTGCGACGAAACAAAATCTGAATAACATGAAAATTATTTTTCTAATTTTAAAAAAATGGTTCAGAACCATAAGAAATCAACATATCTCAATTTAACGCTGTATTTTTTCGATTCTAAATATAATTTCTCTTATACAATTTAAAATCTAAATATTCATTGTCCTACCTTTCAATTGTACTCCAAAAAACAATATACACCATTAAAATTTCAAATACACACATATAATTATTTATTTGGTTTTTGCGCACAAAAGAACCACCGCAAACTGTTTGATTGAATCGGTTGCATTTGTTCATCACAAATTGTTAACAGAGTGAAACCAGCTCTTTCTAATAAACTTGTATAAACATCTTGCACAAAAGTACGCTGTATTTGCTGCTCCTCAAAGCGTTCATATATTCCATTTTTGGAAATATCCATAAAATAAGTCAACTCATGGCGAACCTGCCACATTTCTCGGTTTAAAAACGTATTCCAAATCACAACATAATCGGTCTCTAAAACCGAATAAGTTTCATCATGAAATTCTGTATCGAACTTATATGGCGTATGTACATCAAATAAAAGCAATCCCTTTGGCTTCAAATGCTGATAAATCTGCCGAAAGGTATGAAATACTGATTTTTCATCCAACAAATAATTTAAGCTGTCACAAAAAACAGTCACTACATCAAAAGATTTGAAAAGCTCAAAACAATCCATGGATTGATGAAACAAAGGCACAAACATATGGTTTGTTTCCATCCGCTTTGCAGCAACAGCCAGCATTTCCTCACTTACATCAATTCCAACCGGATGATGTCCTTTTTGTACCAGCTCAAGTATGAAACGTCCGGTTCCACAACCTAAATCCAAAACCGCTAATTTTTTAGGAAAATTCGTTCCGTATGTTTGACACATTTTTACAAAAAACTGCGTCCATACCTCATACGGAACATCCTGCATCAATTCATCATAAATTTCGGAAAGCAAAGCATAACTCATAAGTTCTCCTCAACAAACTCACTTTGAATTTGTGGAGCATCTCCCCATAATTTTTCCAAATTATAATAGATTCTATCATCTTTGGAAAAAACATGAGCAATCACATCTCCCATATCCACTAAAATCCATCGAGCATCATCAAAACCTTCCATGCGTTTTACATCTTTTCCGGCTTGATGTGCTTGCTCACGAATTTCTCTTGCGATGGCCTGCACATGTTTTTCATTATTCCCATGACAAATTAAGAAATAATCGGCAATTGTACTTTTCTCAAGCATGGATAAACATACAATGGATTCTCCTTTTTTATCATCCATTGCATCAAAGGTTAATTTTGCCAATTTTTTTGATTCCATTATTACTTCAGTCCTTTTTTAAGTTTAATAATGCATTATACAATCCAATGGTATACGGTGCAATCGTTTCTTCATCTTCCAACAAATGTTGCAATGTTATCTTTACCGCAAACAACATAGCTTCATCTAAATTTTCAAACGATAATTTACGTATATCTTCCACCCCAGGGAAATCTCTCCCTTTTTCTGTCATATCCGCAAGATATACAATTTTTGCCAAATCATTCATCGATTTATGCCCTGTGGTATGGTAAGCAATGGCATCCAATACATCCTGATCATTAATCTTATATTTTTCTTTCATCAAGTAAGCAGCTACAAATCCATGCCAAACGACCGGATTCCACTTTAAAATCTTATTGGGATACTTTGAAGCTTGAATAAGCAACATCATACTCTCTTGATCCATACCTTTTGCATAATCATGAAGAATTGCTGCCAAACCTACTTTCTTACAATTTTCCCCATAATGCTCAGACAAAGCCAAAGCCGCTTCATATACGCCCATAGTATGTTGAAAACGGCGTTCAGGTAATTTTTTTTTCACCAACTCAATTGCCTCTTCATGTTTCATATAAATGATGCTCCTTTATATATTTTACAACATTGGGATGAACAAATGCCTCAATACACGTATGATTTTTGATCCATGTACGAATTTGCGTAGAAGAAATATGAATATTACTCATTGGCAATTCATAAATTGGGTAAGCTTGATCTTTTGTATAACCAAATCTTGAAACACTGACAACTTGTACAAGCTTGACAATTTCTTCTGGATTTTTCCATGTGGAAAATACTGCATGTTGATCGGCACCGATCAAAAAGTATAGGTAAGCATTCTTATACTTCTGTTTTAAAATTTTTAATGTATCTATTGTATAAACCAACTTACCTTCTGCTTGAATTTCCGTTGTTTCAATATGAAATTTCGGATAATCAGCAATGGACAACTCAAGCATGTTCATACGATGTTTGGCATCTGTAATGGCTTCGTTAGCTTTATGCACCGGACAATATGTCGGTAAAAAATAAAAGCGATCCAAAGCGAGATGGCTTGTCGCATAATTTGCAATTTGAATATGACCCAAATGTACTGGATCAAAGGTTCCACCTAAAATCCCGATTTTTTCTGTCATTTATTTCTCCTTTTATGGAAGGATCAATTTTTTATTCTCTTCAGACTCCCGATATAAAACAATTGTATTTCCAATGATCTGCACAAGCTCAGCTTCCGTACCTTCCGAAATGTTTCTGGCAATCTCAGTTTTATCCCACTCACAATTTTGCAATACACTGATTTTTATTAATTCACGTGCTTCTAATGCATGGCTAAGTTGTTGAATCATATTCGGATTTACACCACTTTTTCCAACTTGAAAAATCGGATTTAAATGATGCGCTTGGTTGCGTAAAAATCTTTTTTGCTTCCCTGTTAACATTTATTTCGTCCCTTCTAAGCTTTTTTTGACAATAGATTTCATCTTCGTAATATCTGGTGCTTGCCCTGTCCATCTTTGAAATGCAATGGCACCTTGATGGACAAACATGCCTAATCCATTAATTGTTTGACATCCAAACTGCTCAGCCTGTTTCAAAAACATGGTTTTCTCAGGTGTATATATAATATCAACAACAACACAGGCTGAATCAAATTCTGCATATAGCAGAGGTGATGTTTCAACATTCGGGTACATCCCAACAGGAGTTGTATTCACAATCATATCATATTTTTTTGCTTCTTTCAGCGCATCCTGTAACGTACATGTACAAACTTCACCATATTTCAGAAAATCATTGGCAAGCATTTGAGCACGTGGCAAACTTCGATTGGCAATACAAATTTTATTAGCCTGTTCGATACACAAGCCATATACAACAGCACGCGCTGCCCCTCCTGCTCCGAGAACAAGGATTTTTTTATTTTTGATCTGAACATTTTCATCTTTTAAAGAAGCAATAAAACCACTACAATCTGTATTGATTCCGATCCATTTCTTCTCTTTACAAATGACTGTATTTACTGCACCGATGACCTCTGCTGCTAGTTCAATTTGATCCAACAAAGGAAAAATCGCCTCTTTATGTGGAATGGTTACATTAAACCCTTTAATATTCAGTGCGCGCATGCCTTCAACAGCTTTAGATAAATCCTCAGGCTGCACCAGAAACGGAACATACACAGCATCCAATCTTAAATTTTGAAATTGATGATTATGCATTTTCGGTGACAAAGAATGATGAATTGGTGCACCAATTACCGCGTAAACATCCATTTTCTTTCCCCCTTTTTTTACTTTCTTAAAATCGAACGTCTTATATATATACCAACACCTTTAGGTGCATAAACAACAATCTTCGCTCCTTTATGCTTTACATTAACAAATCCAAGACCAGAAATAACCAAATCTGTATCATCCTCTTTTATAACAAAATAATGCTTTTGAAATGAAGGCAAATTCTTGATTTCCTCTTCTGTTGGTGGTTGCAATAATTTACCCCAATGTGTTTGGAAGAGTACATCAGCTTTTTCCAGCTTTGTTCGATGAATCTTAATTGTGGCTGGCAAAAAACTGATGAAGGAATTTCGCTCACCTTGTATAAAGTCAATTCTGACCAATCCCCCGTAAAATAAAGTTTGTTTTGCATTCAATTGATTGACAATCGGTTTGATTTCCTTTCTTGGCGTTAATAATCGCAATGTCTTCTCTCCAACATAATGTGTATACTGATGTTCATTCACAATACCTGGTGTATCAAAAATAGAATGATCCTGATCCAATGGAATTTCAATGACATCCAACGTTGTTCCAGGAAAATGAGAAGTTGTAATCCAGTCCTTTGACGAATCAGACAGTTCTCGAAGCATCTGATTGACAAAAGTAGACTTTCCCACATTAGTAGCACCCAAAATAACAACATCGCGCCCATTTCGCTGCCTTAAAATTTCTTCAACGGCCTCTTGTATACCTTGTTTCTTTTGCGCACTGATTAAAAGCACATCCTTAGGCTTCAAGCCATATTCCTTACATTGGTTTCTGACCCACTGCTCTATTTTCATCAATTTAAGTGATTTAGGCAATAAATCAAGTTTATTGCAGATCAATATCACATCTTTTCCCTTTAAAAAACGTGGTGTGCCAGATAACCAACTTCCCTGAAAATCGAATATATCAACAAGCTTTACAAACAAAGCATCCCTTTGACTCATTTGATCTAAAATTTTTAAAAACTCATCCTTTGTTTTTGTCACTGGAAGCAGTTGATTATAGTATTTCAAACGGTAGCAACGCTGACAAATCAAATTTTCTTTTTCCTTTATTTCAGGAACATAACCGATTTGTTTTGCATCCTCGGTCTGCAAAACAGCACCACACCCAATACATTTTAATACTTCCATTTATTTTTCCTCCCATATTAAGCTACCATGTTTACGCAAAAAATAAAAAATCAGCTTTTCAATTTTACGATTGATGCTTGTCCAAACACCATCTGTAGAAGCAACTGGCTGAACCAAAACTGTACGCGCACCAAAACAGTTTCCACCAAAAATATCAGTTAACAATTGATCACCAATGACACAAAGCTCCGTTTGATCCAATTGAAATTGTCGTGCCGCTTGTCTAAACTTTGTCGTTAAAGGCTTTCTTGAACGATAAAAAAACAAAATATTATGTGGTCGAGCAAATTTACTGACACGTTCCTCACTATTATTCGATACAATAGCAATCTGAATACCGTGTGTTTGCATTTCATAAAACCATTCGGAAATTTCTTTCGTTGCATCAGGGCGATCCCATTCCACCAAGGTATTATCTAAATCTGTAATGATCCCTTTAATTCCATGTTGAATTAAAAAATCAGGTGTCACATCAAAAACCGTTTTCTTAAAAAAATGAGGTTTGAACTTTTTTAACATATTTGATTCCTCCCTTTCCAAATAAATTCATATAAAAATCCGATCATCAATTTGTCGAATCATCTTGAATTTGCAGCAATATTCCATATTTTCTTCGTCAAATTTCGACGTTTTTCTTTTTGTGGATAACTTTATTCACATTATACCTGTTGATAATCAACATTTTTCAAAAACTATCCACAAAAATATCCACATTTTTTTATATCAAATGTGAATAATTGTCGCATTGCCTAGAAATATAAAAAATGATAAATTATACTTACCTAAAAGATAGAACATAAATCATATAATCCACACAGATTCGACAACAACTAAACTTTCATAAGGAGGAGAAAACGTTGCACAATCTATCTAACGAGTTATTAATTCAATCTTACATTAAAGCAGTTGAAATACCACTTCATCCACATTTTATTCATTTAATTCAACTTGAGCTCAACTATCGAGGAATTAATATTGAGCATCTAACAAAAAAACTGGTTCGAACATGAGGAACCTCAATTTTGCACAATCCCAAGCGCTTGTCCCATTTCAACAGACTTTCCTTGATAAATTGTTGAGCTTGCAGAAAAGCTTTCTGCCTCAAATAATAAAATAATAGTTGAACCAAAAGAAAAATATCCCAGTTCTTCTCCTTTTTTCATCTGCATCTTTGTATTAGTAACTGTAATGGTATTAATAAACATTGCACCGATTTTCGCAAGAATAATTGAATGATTTGAATCAGATTGAATTTGTGTAACCACTCTATAATTATGTGAGAGTGGGGTTTTTCCGTACTTTAATCCCCAGTGATTCACTGGATAAGATTTACTTCCCAACGTCTGACTTCTAACAATCCTTCCATCTACTGGACAATGAATTTTATGGTAATGGCTTGGACTTAAATAAATAACAATGTAAAAGCCACCGATAAATTTATGAATTCCATCAGAAATTTGTAATAAATCGGTCAATGCATATGGCTTTTCTTTTGCATATATATAATGATTTTTATCTATTCTTCCAAAATCTTCAATAATACCATCAACAGGTGATACAACTGTACCAATATCTGAAGCAATCGGGCGTACACCTTCTTTAATATCCCTAATAAAAAAATCGTGCAGACTTTGATAACCATTTTGAGGACAATAAAAGTCTGAAAGATCAATTTGAAAATACCTTTGATAAAAAGGAATGACACACCTACTCCATTTGGACTGGGTGTATTTTTTGATTATAAGAGAAAGCCATTTTCGATTTGTCAATTCGATAAGCAAACAATATAATCTTTCTTTGTTCATAAAATTCTCCTTAAAACATTTACTAGATTTTTTCTTTCATTTTCTGTATACCAAATGTAAGCTTCATGGTATAGTTATTTATAGTCGATAAAATTATCTCACAGAAGCTACAAAATGCGCTTTGCCATACTGCCAAATTTTAGAAAGGAGTTATAAGTTATGTTTTTTGCACATTATCTCGATTTGACTCGACGCAAATTAAAAGAAAATGCTGCTAATATTATAACACTGATAAATTTATCTTTGGGATGTATTTCCATTTTTTTCACACTAAAAGGTACTACAGATTGGGCACTGATTATGATTTTTGTTGCTGCCTTAGCAGATCGATTGGACGGTATGGTTGCAAGAAAACTTCGCATTGAATCCGAAATCGGAAAACAACTCGATTCACTATGTGATCTTGTTTCATTTGGTGTCGCACCGGCAACGCTTATTTATGTAACCAGTCTATCCGCTCTAGGTTACACGGGTATGTTTTTTTGTATCATCTTTATTATTTGTGGCGGATACAGACTCGCTCGTTTTAATATAACAGAAAACCATGGTTTTTTCCAAGGGCTTCCGATTACCGCTGCTGGCTGTATTTTAACGTTTTTTGCATTATTTACAGAGATTATTCATACTGCTATATTTATTATTTTGACTGTTGTATTATCTCTAGCTATGATCAGCAGCACCAAAATAAAAAAAATGTAAAGCATTCTTTCAGCAGGCTTCTTTACAAAAACGCTTAAACGAAAAAAAGACTTTAAATTATTTTTGCAAAAATGTAACCGGAATTTTTGGACATATAACACAGAACATACAAGGTTTAACTTTAAAACTGCTGTTGAACCTTTCACATCAAGTAGACAGATAAAATATTAAAAATATAATAATAAGGTGATGTGATCATATTATCCATCCATTTGCATCTCTTATACAGTTGATCTTTGCGTTTCCAATTTTGGTCTTATCAACTTGTATATTTTATACCCAGGAAATGGACATTACATGGATTGTTTTACGTACAATACAACTGGCTCTGCTTGTGTTATCAAATCATTCCTGATACTTTCCATTATTGTATTATGCAATCATCCCAGCTAGCGCCCTGGACCTGCCCAATCTTTTTTTCATTGCTGAAATCAGATATATCATACATATTTTTCTTTGATCATTCTCCAAAGTCCTTCTATCACTCCATTATCCATATAACAATCAATATCTGACATCAATCTACCCGACTTTATTTTTGAGCTTTTATCTAAAATATTATACTGATATATTGAAGTCCTCAATCATTCATTAAAATCTACAAAACTTCTGACTTCATTCATATAACCTTCAACAGCCTTAATTTTCTGCTCAATTATATATTTGAGTCTATGCTCCATAAAATAATCCTTCTAAGTATCAACTTTTATATTTAAGCTGTCTACTTTAGAAGGATCACATCATGTCACCATGTATTTTTTATTTTACTTAATAAACTTGTCTGTTTTTCATATACTTGAAAATCTGATTTCCCATCATAAAAAATTTTTAACCTCTTTCTCATCGTAATTTGACCGCCTTTAAAAACCACAGCCGCCAAACCCGCTTCCTGCAAATCCCCAACCACCAAATCCAAAGATGATTAACAAAACAAATAAGACAACAACAATTGCAATTCCAAATCCCCAGCCACCACCACAGCCACCATAACCATAGGCCGGTGGACAACAGGCTGGACCATAGACCGGAGTGCCATATCCATAAGCATTCATAAACTCACCTCCAAACATCTACTATAAAATATGTTTAAAATGTACAACGGTGAAAAAAATAGTTTTCTGCCTGATGGATGAATCTCCATATCTGATTTTTAATTGATTTTACACTTGAATTCAAAACAAAAAGCAAAATAAGACAGACAATATTTCTTTCTTCTGTTCATAACTTAATGATATATGTCATAATTTAAGGAGAGATCAAATGGGTACAGTAATCGGATTTCTTACGTATTTTTTTAAACAAGTTTTTTTCTTCGTTTCATTTGTAAAAAACAACACTTTTCCTCAACCATTACCACCCGAAGAAGAAAAAAAATATTTGGAACAATTTGCAAATGGTAATGCTGATGCACGTAACAAACTCATTGAGCATAATTTACGTCTTGTTGCACATATTGTAAAAAAATTTGAAAACACTGGTGAGGAGCAAGAAGATCTTATTTCCATTGGCACAATCGGACTAATTAAAGCCGTAGAAAGCTTTTCAAGTGGAAAAGGAACCAAACTTGCAACCTATGCCGCACGATGTATCGAGAATGAAATCTCACTTGCAAGAGTTACAACAAAAAGAGAAAGAAAAACCGCTATTAATAAAGAAATACGGTTATTTCTTCCCCCTGTACAATGACCTCTTTGATTGCCATTCGAATCAATACTTTTTTATCCTCTTCATTTAAATTCTTTTCTCTTGCCAAATAAAAAGAAATAGCCTGTTTTAAACCACTACCATCCAAATTTCCTTTTGTGTTTATTTCTTTTTCAATCCGTTCCTTTTCCTGAATCAATGCATTCTCCTCATCTCTGATTTCACGGAGCTGCACTTTAATTTCCTCAACATCTCTTTCATCTTCCAACACAGCAAATAACCTCATTGTCCGTTTAGCTGCAAGCTTTTTCTTTTCAATTTCTTCTATAATACGCTCAATTTCTTTACTTAAATAGTCCTTAGTTTTATCTTTTATTTCTTGTCTTTTTTCAATGTTTTGCTGATCCTTTAGTACATCTTCCAACGTGTTCCAAACGTACTTGTCCAACTTATTCATAGAAATTGAACGACCACAGCCATTTTTTTGTCCAGCAGAGTTTTTTCTACAAGTATATCTAAAATAGTCTTTCCCACGAGATTTGGTATTGCGACCATTCATAGTTGAACCACAGCTACATCTTAAAATTCCGGATAATAGATAGTCTCTTCTAGGCTGCATAATACTCAATCTTCTAATATTACCTAACCGCTGTTGCGCCAGTTCAAAATCTTCTTTAGAAATAATAGCTGGTATCTCAGTTATAACCCACTCTTTTTCATCCCTGATCTTTTCAACTGCTTTTTCCCCAGATTGTCTTTTAACATATATTCCTGTAGAATCATATCGATTTTGAATATATATCCCAGTATAAGCTTGATTTTTAAGAATTTGGGCAACAACTTGACGATACCATACATTCTTTCCTGTCTTCGTTGGAACACCCATTTTATTCAGATGCTTTGCAATTCCGTTCATTCCAACAAAACGTTTCATGGATAAAAATTCCCGAAAAATAAATTGAACAATTTCCGATTCCTTCCTATTAATCGTATAGGTACAATTTTTCTTATCATAATCGTACCCATACAATTTATTATCTTTTACAATCTTTCCGGATTGCGCTTTTTTCAATCGCCCAGCAGATGTACGCTGCTTAATTTTTTCTTTTTCAAACTCTGCAATGGCTCCTCGCATAGAAAAAAACAAAGTACCTTCCGGTGTGTTGGCATAGTCTCCATTTACAAACTCTACATCTATACCACATTTCTTAAATTCATCATCAAGCATTAATTGATGCATAAGTTTACGTGACAGACGATCCGGATCATAGCAGACAATTTTGGTAATCAATCCTTCTACAGCATCATTTCTTAATTGAATTAACCCTTGCCGTTTTAAAATTTCTCCAGATATGCCATCATCAATATACAACAAATGTGGCTCGTTATTGATCTTCATTTTGCAGGCCTCGATCTGTGCTTTTAGACCATAACCCTTGGTCGCCTGCTCCTCTGTTGAAACTCTTGCATATATCGCTATCACCTGTCTGTGCACGCTCCTTTATGATTTTCTCTATAATGTAATCATAACACTGATTCAATACACGTTCAGTTTCACTGCCAAAAACAACCTTGACTTTCATCCAATCCGCCTCCTGTGCATTTCATTAATACAACATATGCGAATTGCGGTTGTCCTTATTTAACATTTCAATACATCTTATGTTAGGGTTCAAATTGTATGATTATATAATTTATATTTTTCATTATACAAAGGCAATATTAAAACATCAATATATACCTCCACCACCACAATTTCTTGATCAAATCACTTCCCTATTCTTCTTTCAACTAAAAAAACAAAAAGCAGTACAAACAAAACATACATTTCTTGTTTTCTTATTTTAAGAAATAAATGATGGTCTATTTTCAATAAAAAAATTATGTAGGAATTGTTTACAAAAAAGTATTATAATGTTTTGGTTATCATCAAAAGTTCAACAAAATAAAAAATCACATAATACCAATTTTTTATGATTGTATTATGTGATTCTTACTTTCTACTATGCCCATTTTCTAGTTAACTTAAACCTTTGATTATTCCCACCATGATAAGGAAATTGGATTGCCTCTGTATAATTACTTGTAGAACTACCAGTCATATCCAATACTTGCCCCGTTTTTACATTTGTAATTACACATTCATACTCTTTAAGCCAACCATCTGAGATTGTTCTGACAAGAGAAATTCTCCATAACTGTTCATCCCCACCTGTATATGGAAATTGAATAATAGGTGTTTCCTGTGCCATATCTCCTCTTGCAACTTCTAGCACTTTACCAGACTTATTGTTGGTAATTTTATATTTTCCGTCTTGGACATGTTGAATGGTCCAAAATTGATAATCTGCCCAATTTTCGCTATTTGTATAAGTAGCTTGATAAACATGTTCACTGGACTCGCTATTTGGAACTCTCAATGCTTTATCACTTGCACTTAATGGCGAAATAATATAGCCACCATTTAAAATAGACGGTTGATTTTTTTTATTCATTATATTTGTGTACCAATTATAAACTTCATCAGTAATTCGTACAGCCCCATTTTCTTTATTTCTATCATAAACTGCATTGTGAATTCCATAAACGTCATAATTCCATGCCCCTATTTTATTGGTGGATTCTTTATATACAGGTCCTCCACTCATTCCTCCCTCAGAGTCCATATCATAAATCATAACAAACTGATTGCTACGAAGTAATTTTCCTGTTCCCATATACACTGTTCTTCCATTTTTTGGTAAAACACCTGCCAAATTTAAGCTCATACCATCAGTAAGTGTACCTTCTTTATAAAGTCTGAAATTTTTCCAGTAATCTGGATACAGATCTTTAGATAACGGTGCATTTAAAATTAATGCTGCATAATCATCTGTAAGACTTCCTGATAAATCTAGATCCCCCACTACCCAACTTATATACCTTGGGTTAATCTCTATCTTATCTATTTTATAAGGCCCTCCCCATGTATTATTTTTGGTCGGAACATAGATAGATACAGATTTTGCATACTCCTTTCTATCGGCATCATAGACACAGTGCGCAGCTGTTGCAACGACATGATCACTAATAAAAAAACCAGTTCCCGATGCTTGACCGTAGGAAAATTCTGAAATAATATTCACCATACTATTATATGGTGCTTTTGAAATATCAGATATAGGAACCCTATCATCCGTACCCACAATGCTTGAACCTTCCGCAGATACTTTTTCGTTTCCACTACCAATAATCAATGCGAAAATACAAACAAACATAAGAAAAAATCTCTTCATAATTTAACACCCTCCCCTAAACAAATATTTATATATTTACACCTTCTATACTCAGATATAAAAATCCTTCATAAAAATTTAACTTTCACATAATATTCACAAAAGCAGATTTCCACGCCAATACTCGTCATATTCCCTTTTCCTATACCATCGCTACAATGCATGCGTTCTGGGTGTCCTCTCTTATACCTGAATGATTCCTTGATCATCCACAGCATAATGGGAACTTGTAGCATGGTTATTTCTTAACATATATGAAATTTCATTTGCCGCACTTCTGACATTTGCGGTGTTGTGTACTGTACTGTAATGTATGATAGTTTCATAGTGTTTGGACATTTGATGTTGCATTTATTTTTGGGTAAAAATTGTTTTTTGATTTGCATAACAAATCCTCCTTAAAATAGAAAAAGCCCTACCCATTTGGTAAGACTTTTATTGACGTATATTTTTTGTTTTGCTAGAATAAACTTAAAGAAGGGTTACTGCCTTTGGTCAGGCGGTTAGTCCTAGAATTGTTCTAAACCGCTCTTATCAAAGGGCGGTTATTTCTTTTTATGTGTTAAACATAAAGAAATGA
>CAJFEE010000018.1 GCA_904373265.1 Candidatus Harrysmithiimonas galli
TATCTTCCAAACGGAAAATGCCGATAAAGCCCTAAAATACAGGCTATACCGACATTTACCAGCTTATGAAAAGATAATCAGAAATTTAGTAAGTTTTTAGAGTAAAAACGCATGTTGATTTTTACCGAATTTTTATGTAACAGGGGCTATACTGATTAAAAAATGGCATGCTCAAAGTCAATAACTATGAGGCATTCTAAATGTAAACATCCTAAAGGTGGTGACAAAATGCAAGCATTACAATTTCGCATTCATGATTGGGTGACATTTAAATATGAGAAAAAACACATTTATACAATAACGGATATTTACATGGAAGGAGAAACATATACCGATTTGAAAAAACAGACGGTTTATGTATTTGAGCTGATTCGACAAAAAGATGGTTATCGAACGGAGGCAGAACAGGAGGAACTGTGTTTGATACATCGACCACCGTTTTTACAACATTTAGCAATGACAAATTTTTATTTGGCTTTACGACAAAATTATGCGATATTTCGTCCAGATATTCATCAAAAAACACAAAAGAAGCATGCGACTTCTATTGATGAATACTTAGATCAGTACAATGATTATAAAATATTATACGAATGGTTTGGTGATAAGCAATATTATGAAAAAATGCAAAGTGTTTTAAAGAAAATAGAGCATATATAAATATGGTTTAGCAGTAGATTTATTTTGATTTTTTGTTATGATAAAGAAGAGCGGAGAATTTTTTGGAAATTCTCCCTCTATTCTTTTATAAAGCAGAGGTTTTTATGCGAAAAATACATGTGACGATTCCTAACAATTTTCATCATATGCAGTTGGGGCATTTGTTTCAAAATGGATTGCGGTTAAGCAAAAAACAAGTTCATCTATTGCGGATGACGCAATCTTGTAAAAGAAACGGCAGCCCGATTTTATTTACTGATCAAATTTGTGCCGGAGATGTACTGGAGATTCCGGTTTTTGAAAAGGAAAAGTATTATGATCCGAAGATGAAAAATTTTTCAATTCTATATGAGGATGACCATGTGCTTGTGATTGATAAACCAAGCGGGCTCAAGGTACATCCAAATGAACGGATGGATGCAGCTTTGACTCTTTGCAATGGGGTTGCTGATTATTTGCAAAGAACGAATCAGGTGATAGATGTGCGCTATATTCACCGTTTGGACGAGCATACAAGCGGTACAATTTTATTTGCTAAACATGCTTATGCACATACGATTTTAGATCGACATTTATCGGAGCGTAAAATAAAACGTACATATATTGCTCTATGCAAGGGTGTGTTTACACAAAAAAGAGGAACCATCCGAGCGCCTTTGGGGAAAGTAAATGGCAAGAAGCAAGGTGTTGTGAAAAATGGTCTGCATGCAATTACACATTATCGGGTGTTAAAACAAGGACATCTGTTATCCTTGGTGCAATTTGAATTGGAAACAGGGCGGACACATCAAATCCGCGCACATGCTGCTTATCTTGGACATCCAATCTGTGGAGATGATTTATATGGTGACAGAGATGATAGATTTACCACACAAATGTTGCATGCTTTTCGCTTGACATTTTTTCATCCTTTTTCATTGGCAAGACAAACCGTTGAGGCAGCTTTTCCGAAAGCTATGGTAGTGGCTGCTGGGACAAATGGATTTGGTGCTTTAAAGAGTGGTGATATATATGATGAAAAAAATATTTAATAAATTATTTGATCTTGGACCGCCGCGTTTTATTGTGGTTTCATTTTTATTTGTGCTTTGCATTGGTGTGCTTTTATTAAATTTACCATTTAGTACAAAAGCAGATTTGCCGTTTATGGATTCGGTTTTTTTGGCAACGGCTTCACTAACGGTAACTGGTTTAACAACTGTTGATTTATCACAAACTTTAACCCCGTTTGGTTTTATTATTGTTGCACTTCTTGTCCAAATTGGGGGAATTGGGATTATGAGTATTACTGCTCTTGTATTTATTATTATGGGCCGTAAAATCGGGTTACAACATCGGATGGTTTTGCAGCAAACTTTAAATGTAAATACGGTTGGCGGTGTCATTCGGTTGGCGAAATACATTGTTATTTTTGCGCTGAGTGTTGAGGGTATTGCATTTATTTTGCTTTGTTTTCGTTTTATCCCAGAATATGGTTTTGCAGAGGGCATTTTTTCTGGATTTTTTCATGCGATAACGGGTTTTAATAATGCTGGTCTTTCCACATGGTCGGATAATTTAACACGATATGTCAGCGATCCATATGTTTGTCTTATTATGACAACACTTGTCATAATTGGAGGGCTGGGGTTTACAGTGGTTTTGGATCTATATCATCATCGCAAGAAGTTTAGATTTAGCCTGCATACGAAGTTAATGATATGGGGAACGTTGATTGTAAACGGAGTTGCCACGATTATTATTTTTTTGATGGAAAAAAGCAATATGGCCACGCTTGGCGGCTTATCAATTTTTGACCAATGGATGGCTTCATATTTTCATGCGATTGTTTCAAGGACAGCTGGATTTAATACAGTGCCGATTGAACAGATGAATGCCTCGACCTTGATGGTTATTATGGTATTAATGTTTATTGGTGCTGGTAGTGGTTCAGTTGGCGGTGGAATTAAACTGACAACGGCAATTGTTATTCTTGCAGCAGTAATAGCCTATTTGCGTGGGAAGGATAAGGTCGTTTTGTTTCGGCGTACCATAAGCAATCGCAATATTTTAAAAGCGTTGGCAACAACGACACTATCGGGAGTATCCATTGTTTTGATGATTATTATTCTCAGTTTAACGGAATCGGGTGTGCGGCTGATGGCGATTGTTTTTGATTCGGTTGCTATTTTTACAACAGCCGGCTTTAGCATTGGGATGATTATGAACTTATCGTTAATGGGTAAGCTGCTCGTTTGTTTTCTGATGTTTTTTGGGAAAATTGGACCGCTGACGTTTGTATTTATGTTTTCCAAAAAATCCGATGCCAAAATTCGTTATCCAGAGGAAGATATCTTAATCAGTTAAAAATAAATTGACAGCTTTGAATTTGAAGAGTATACTGTAAGTGTCATTAATAGTATAGTAAAATTTCTAAAGGGGAGTAGCGTCAGGAGTTAAATCCTGAAACAAAGTCGTCAATACGTGAGTGTAAGAGCTCTCCGGCTTTGTTGGCAAAAGTGCTTAGCAAGACCTTTACCTAGTATTTTTGAATATTGGGTAGAGGTCTTTTTATTTTGAAAAAAAAAGGATGGGAGAAAAATGGACATATCATTTTTAGTAGAATATGGAGTTGTATTGGTTGTACTTGTTGTTTTGGAAGGGTTACTTGCAGCGGATAATGCAATGGTTATGGCTGTAATGGTTCGGGAATTGCCACATGAAAAACAGAAAAAAGCATTGTTTTACGGTTTATTAGGTGCTTTTATACTGCGTTTTGGAGCATTGTTTGCCATTTCACTTTTGGCAAATATTTGGCAGGTACAGGCAGTGGGGGCTGCATATTTGGTATTTTTGGCATTACATTTTCTGGTCCGAAAATATGTTGTGAAAAAAGCAGAAGTGCATGAAAAAGAACAAAAAGCTTCCCCAAATTTTTGGTGGACAGTGGTAAAAGTTGAACTATCAGATTTGGCTTTTGCGATTGATTCAATTTTAGCTGGTGTAGCTTTTGCGATCACATTGACGCCAACAGGTTGGGCAACGATTGGCGGCATGGATATTGGTCAGTTTGTGGTTGTATTTCTTGGCGGATTTATCGGTGTGGTGATTATGCGTTTTGCAGCAAATGGATTTATTAAGCTGTTGGCAGCACGCCCAGGTCTAGAAACTGGAGCATTTTTAATTGTTGGCTGGGTTGGTGTAAAATTGGCTGTTATTACACTTTGTCATGAAAGGGTTGGTGTTCTACCACATGATTTTGCACATTCTACATTATGGACAATGATTTTCTGGGCGGTTATGATCTGCATTGCTGTTTCAGCATGGTTTTTCTCAGGAAAAGAAGCGGTGAAAAAAAATAAAAGTAAAAATTTTTCACAATAAACTGGTTTGAAAGGAGATTTTGTGGTATATGTTAGGAAGGAGGTTAGAATTTTCAATAGAAGGAGTTGAATAAAATGGAAAAAAGAACAACCAATCCGGTATTTCGACATCAGGTTCGTAAAGCAGACTTTGTACAATATGGTAAACAAATGACGGTTTCAGGAACAGTTGGTAAAACAGCGATTTTATTATTGGTGTTGATAGTGGCTTTTGCCTATACATGGATGACAACGCAAGATTGGTCATACAGCCAGTTGAATTCATTTATGACATTTGCTGGAATTGCAACATTTATTCTGGCATTGATTTCTGTATTTGTACCGAAGATAACTCGTTATACAGGTATTTTGTATGCAGCTTTGGAAGGTGCATTTTTAGGCAGTTTCACATATTTTGTCAATCAGTCCTATCCGGGGATTGCGCTGCAGGCTGTTTTAATTACGTTTGCGGTTTTTTTCACGATGTTGGTGTTGTTTGTGACCCGATTGGTTCGGGTAACAGAATCTATGCGAGCCATCATTATGGGTGCAACATTTGGGATTATGATTTTTTATTTGATCAGTTTTGTTTTGGATCTATTTGGTGTTTCGATTCCTTTGTTCACAAGTTCTTCTTTATTGTCAATCGGTTTCAGTCTTTTTGTTGCTGGCATTGCAGCTTTCGGATTTTTGATTGATTTTGATAATGTTGAACGAATGAGTCAATCAAATATGCCGAAATATTATGAATGGTATGGAGCGTTTGGGATTCTTGTTTCTTTGGTTTGGTTGTACATTGAAATTTTGAATTTGTTGATGAAGTTAAAAGACCGCTAAATTAAGATGAGAATTTTTATAAAGATAAAAGATTGAATGGTTTGTGATCATTTATGTCTGAATAATGGGATAAAAATTTGGTTGTGGTAAATTAGGGATTTAGAGAAGTTGAAAGAGAATGTATGTATGTGCTTGGCATAGGATATGATTATATTCATCAATAAAAAATAATGGTTTCAGAATATTTTTTAGGTTAACCCGAAAGTCGATGCTGTATGTGTCAGATGTCGATTTTCGGGAGTTTTTATATATGTTGGTAAAAACATGTGGTAAGATAATTGACAGTGAACCATTGGTAGAAATGAATTGTACATAATCAAATGAGTATGTGATATTTGTTAAAGCCATTTTAGATTTAGATGTGAAAGTAGCAGGTAAATGAATAAAAACATATACAAAAAATCATTGAAGCAATAGGGATAGGAATGTCAGTTGGTGATTTCTTAGTTGCTATTTCTGATGCGGCGGATGATGATAAAAGATGCTATGCTGCATTGGAAAGTCTGTCGAACATGCAATATCCAGCTCAAATGCAAATTACTACATGCAGGTATTTATGGCAGTCAGGTAATTTAAACCATCATGCCTATATTATAGAAAATATGTACTGGGTTGTAGGATCAAATATTGTGTAGGTGATTTGTTAGATATGAAACAAATGAAAAAACTCGGATAAGGTTGGCTGCAAATAATAGGGTTATAATTGATATTAGACCAATATATTTTTTTATGTTTTTCATTTCCCCTTTTGTTAATAAGGCAATAAAAATTAAAGAAACAAACATGAATATACAAATTCCCCATGACATATCTATATTTTTCGTATAGGACTGAATCAAAAGCATCTGCAAAGAGTTATCAATGGGAATGTAAAAGTTTTGGGTGTTTATCATGCCGCTTGTTACAATGAAATACTCACTGGTTTCAGTCATTGAATATGTACCAGGCTTAATATGAAAAACAAAAGCCATTATCATAAGAAGGATAAACAAAAAGGATGAAATGATAGCAGATATCATCAAAGAATTTTTTTCATTTTCAATCACTACTTTCTTAGTTTTTTGTATAGAATATCATATTTTTATAAAGGGAATAGAGGTGTTATTCTTATTTTGTCCACATTACGAATTCAAATATAAGGAATTTGATGTGTTAGTTATTTTAAAAAAACTTTCTTGAAAATTTTTCTGTTATTGAAAAGTTTATGATTGAAATATGTCAGATATTTTTTCTAAATTCTTATAATATAATCATAAGGGGTTTTATGTCATTTGGGGTGTATTTCCAATGGAATGCTATGCATTTTTATTGGTGAGAGGAAAATGATGTGCTATATATGCTGGGTACAGTTATTGTCTAAAGCCAAACATTTATAAAGAAAATGAAAGGTAAAATTTATAGCGGCAGAAAAAATTTATAAAATTGTTATATAACAATAGCCAGCTATAAAAAGAATATAGTATGATAATATTGTAGGACAAATTGTTTTTACAAATATGAAAGTGTAATAAATTTTTGATAGGTTCATTTAGAGGAGGAATTCATGTGAAGGTGCATTTATTTACACAATGTATTGTGGATATGTTTTATCCGAATGTCGGAATTGCTGCTGTAGAAGTATTAGAAAAACTAGGTTGTGAGGTTATGCTTCCTGAAACACAGGTTTGCTGTGGTCAGCCATTATCCAATTCTGGTTACATAAAAGATGCAAAGAAATCATTTAAAAATATGATTCGGGCCTTTGAAGATGCTGAGATTGTTGTTTCTTTGTCTGGTTCTTGTGCCTATGCATTGACAGAGTATCCACATTTATTGGACGATGAGCCAGAATGGAAAAATCGTGCAGAGGCTTTAACAAAGAAAACTTATGAATTTACGGATTTTCTTGTGAATGTATTAAAAGTAGAGAATATTGGAGCGAAATTTCCAAAGAAAGTCACTTTCCATAAATCTTGTCATGCAACTCGATTATTAGGAATTAGAGAGCAACCATTGCGTTTGCTTAATCATGTGGAGGGGTTGGAGTATATTGAGCTAAAAGAGGCAGAACGCTGCTGTGGTTTTGGCGGAACTTTTTCCGTTAAAATGGGAGATATTTCTGCGTTGATGGTAGATGAAAAGGCGCAGACTGTGATTGATTCTGGAGCAGATGTGCTAACAGGAGTTGATTGCGCATGCTTGTTTAATATTGAGGGGCGCTTAAAACGTTTGAAAGATGAAGGGAAATTAAATCGAGACATTGAAGTGCTGCATATTGCAGAAATCTTAAATCAAACTTGTTCATAGGAGGAAGAGACATATGGCTTTAAAAATCTCAAACGAACCGTTTCAACAAAGATTGAAAAAAAGCATTGGTGATGATTTTAAGAAGGGTGCAATTTCTCAGGCACAAGATGTGATTAATGGTCGTCGTCGTTTGCGTGTAGAAGAAGTTGGAAATTGGGAAGAATGGCGTGACTTATCAGAAAAAATTCGGAAACATACTTTGCAAAATTTGGATTATTATTTAAACATGTTTTGTGAAAATGCAGAGAAAAATGGGACACATGTCTATTTTGCAAAAACAAAAGAAGAAGCCAATCGTTATATTCAATCCGTTGTGGATAAGAAAAATGCAAAGAAAATCGTCAAATCCAAATCAATGGTGTCTGAAGAAATAGATGTTAATCATGTGTTAAAAGAGATGGGGTGTGATGTGACGGAAACCGATTTGGCAGAATGGATTTTACAAGTAGATGATTGGGATGTACCATCACATATTATTGTTCCTGCTCTTCATAAAGACCGCAATCGGATTCATGAAGTATTTACCAAAAATGCTGGATATACAGGGACAAATGATCCGACAGAAATGGCCAAATTTGCACGTGAGAAACTGCGTGAGAAATTTCTTGAGGCAGATGTTGGGATTACCGGATGCAATTTTGGAATTGCTGAAACCGGATCTGTATCTCTTGTTACAAATGAAGGTAATGGACGTATGGTTACAACGGTTCCGAAAACACAGATTACATTAATGGGGATGGAGCGTTTAATTCCAACGTTTGAGGAATTTGAGGTGTTGGTAGGAATGCTTGTTAGGAGCTCGGTTGGTACGAAAATTACAAGTTATGTTTCAGTAACGACCGGACCAAGAAAATCAGATGAAGTGGACGGACCAGATGAGTTGCATGTCGTCATTTTAGACAATGGTCGTTCAAAGATTTTACAGTCAGAATTTCAATCTATGCTGCAATGTATTCGTTGTGGTGCCTGTTTAAATATTTGTCCAGTTTATCGACATGTTAGTGGACATACTTATGGTTCGATTTATTCTGGTCCTATGGGAGCTGTGTTGACACCACTTTTGGACGGGTACGAAACCAATAAAGAATTGCCATATGCCTCAACTTTATGCGGTGCTTGTTCTGAAGTTTGTCCAGTTAAAATTCCGCTGCATGAGTTGCTGTTAAAGCATCGTCAGATCATCGTCGAGCAAGAAGGAAAGGCTCCACTTATGGAATCGATTCTTTTTAAAGGTGCCGGCATGTTTTTAAGTAAACCAGGTGTATATGATTTTGGAACAAAACTGGCACCATCATTTATGAAACTGATGAGTAAAGATGGGAAGATTACAAAAGGCTACGGGATGATGAACGCATGGACCGATTCCAGAGATTTGCCCGTTATGAAAAAAGAAAAGTTTCGTGATTGGTTTGAAAAACGTAAAAAAGGAGGCAGTCAGCGATGAAAAACGAACGGGAGCAATTTTTGAGAAATGTTTCTGAGGCGTTGGGACGTACAGCTTTGCCTAAAAATGTTGTGAAACCCGATTGGAGAGGGGATGTACAGCACCAATATATGAAGGGATGTACGCAAGAGGAAATTGTTGAGGCATTTAAAACGCAGTGCCAAAATTTGACTTTAAAGCTTTTTGAAACAACACCAGAGAAAATCAAAGAAACGATGCGTTCGGTTATTCAAGAATATGGTGGTGGATCCGTGATTTATGCCGATGATGAGCAGTTTGTTTCTTATGGTTTAGAAAACATGTTTCAAGAAATGGAAGATCGGCATGAGGCATGTTTTGTGAAATGGGAAGCTAAGCAAGGGAAGGAGAAAAATATTGAAGCGGCTCAGAATGCAAATATTGGCATTACATTTGCTTCCATGGGGTTGGCAGAAAGCGGGAGTATTTTGCAAAAGTCATCGTCTGGCTGTGGGCGTTCGGTTAGTCTGCTTCCCATTACACATATTGCGTTGATTCATAAAAGTGCGATCGTTCCACGAATGACACAAACCGCTATAAGATTGCGAGAACAGTTTGCCAAAAACCAAGAAAACTTTCCAAGTAATTTAACGTATATTACAGGTCCTTCAAATTCAGCAGACATTGAAATGGTTCTTGTAGTCGGTGTGCATGGTCCAGTTCATGTGGCATATATTTTAATTGATGATCTGGTATAAGAAAAGAGGATGAAAATGCCATATGTAGATATAAAAATTACAAACAAGGGTGTGACATCTGAAAAAAAGCTCAATTGATTCAAGGTGTGACCCAGTTCCTTGCAAATGGATTGGAAAAAATCTGGAAACAACAGTTGTTGTCATGGATGAAATAGATACGGATAATTGGGGTATCGCTGGCGAGACTGTTATTGCACGTAGGAAAAAAGGGATGTAATCTCATAGAAACAAGTTGAATGCTTGTATAAAAATAGATTTATTTGAATAAAGCGGCGCTTTTGTGACCTAGGAAGATTTGGTTTACAAAAGCGCTTTTTATGTTTTTTATGAAATACTTATTTGTAAAGTATTAAGGAAAATACATAGATTTGCAATCATCAAAGCATATTGAATTATATTAAAAAATATTTTTAATTATATTACCTTTTCCATTTATCGTTTCAGGACAAATTGGATGAGACAAAAATGCTGGTAGGTAAAAGGAATGGATCGTAAAATGTTCCTAGTATTTATTATGTAAAGCTGTATCGAATGATATAAAATAAATGCGTAAAAATGTTACCCTATCTAGAAGAATCATATGGAGAGAAAGACTATAGATCTGCAGTTTCTCCCAGAAAAGGGATACATTGTTACGTATGATTTTCATGTCAGTTCTTTTTGTCCCAATTTTATGATATTGTCTTGTTTTATATTTATTTGAAAGTGATGGATTTCACAGGATTGGATCTATACAGTATTTTAGTATCTTCCCGATTATTGGATGATATACAATACAATAAAATTGTTGCTTCATTTTGATTTCTTTATTTTGCATCCAATGGACTAAGTCAATTTCAGCATGTTCAATTTGTGTATGTTTTTTTAAATCAAAATTTTTGTTAGGTAAAATCTGATCGGCAGCTAAATGCATAGAAAGCTTGTCTAAAAGCAATTTTTTCTCTTCTTTTGTCAATGTTAAAGTCTTCAACCGTTTGGGTTTATACTGATAATGGTCATAGTAATCTAACAGCATAATGGTTTCCAAAGGGATTCGATGATTTGGTGCGTAACTGTCAATGAAGGTAAGTAGCCGTTGGAATAAATCAAAATGTTGATGTCCAATTGTACTCCATTTTTGCTTATGCCAAAATGCTCCGAATGAGTAGAAAAAATCCCAAGCGTTTTTAAATAGGAAATCAATACAATAGATCACACTTTGTCTGAGTTTTCCACTGTTCCAATATTTTTCCAGCACATCTTCTGTCTGTTTCATTTTTAAGAGATCATCAAATGAAAGGACATCGTTGGAAATGATTTCATACGGTGGAAAATCAGCATACACATAATGATGTTGATCTGCTTTATTGCGCAGCGGTGTACCTCGCAACATTTTTAAAAAGCCAAACTGTAGCTCAGCAGGCCGAAGAGCAAATACATCGTTAAAAGTTTTTTGGAATCTTGTATAGTCCTCTTGTGGTAACCCGGCAATTAAATCCAAATGTAAATCAATTTTTCCTCCGCTTTGGATGCGCAAAATATTGTTGCGCAGTGTCTCAAAATTTTGATGGCGGTTTACGAGCTGATTGGTTGGATTATGCGTGGATTGAACTCCAATTTCAAAACGAAACAACCCTTTTGGTGCGTTTTGGTTTAAATAATCAATGACCTCTGATTTCATAATATCTCCAGTAATTTCAAATTGAAAAACATTTCCAGGACGATGATGTTCAATTAAAAATGAAAAAATATCCAGTGCATGCCGAATATTTGTGTTAAAGGTACGATCCAAAAATTTGATTGTTTTTGCTCCGCTTTTAATCAGAAAAAGTAACTCTTGTTTGCGCTCATTCATATCAAAAAAGCGGACGCCTTGTTCTGTAGAGGACAGACAAAAATGGCAGTTAAATGGACATCCGCGGTTCGTTTCAAAATATACAATTCTTTTGTCGAGATTTTCGATATCCTCAACAAATCGATATGGACTTTTTAGCTGTTTGACGTCAACTGGCGGACGTTTCCCAGTTCGGTGAAAAACATTGTTTACATCTCGGTAAACAATACCTCGTACATGTGAAAGCGGTTTATGATCAGACAATGCCTGAACAATTTCAGAGAATGTAATTTCTCCTTCTCCTTCAATAATGATGTCAATGCCTTTTTCCTTTTCTAACCACTGTTCACCATCAAAGCTGACTTCTGGACCACCAAGAATGATTTGGATTTGTGGTGCCGCTTTTTTTATGATATGCACGGTTTTTAAAATCAATTCAATGTTCCATAAATAACAGCTAAAGGCGATCACTGTCGGTTTTTCAGTTAGGATTTTTGCTGCAGCATGAAAAACAGGATCTTTAATTGTGAATTCTATAATTTTTGCATCCATTGAATGATTTTGTAAATTGGCTTTTAAATAGCGTAATGCCAAATTCATATGTATAAATTTTGTATTATAAGTACATAGAATAATTTTCATAAATTTTTTCCACCTTTCCTAAAAAAATTTTCCTAAAAAGTGTATCATATTTTATCGTATAAATCTTTAATTGTTATATTACAAAAAAATAGTTGCTGTTATCGAAAAAAGAAATGTTCAATACTGAACAATTGTATAACAGCATTTTTTTGGAAGTTATAGTCAACAAGTCATTTAAAAGAAATACTACTTTAGAATAAGTTTAAGTGGTTGACAGTAAAGATGCCAGCCTTTAAAATGACGGTGAAGCTTTTTTTATTTTACATGAAATTTTTCAAGAAAAAATGCACGAGATGCTTAAAAGATAAATCAATTGAGGGGGGAAAACCATGTCAATTTTACCAAAAAAAAATGCGCTCGGTTTTTATGAAATTCGTTTGGAATCCATTGGTGGGTTGGGGGCAAATTTGGCAGGAAAAATGCTTGCAGAAGCAGGTGTTCTAGGTTCGGGGTTAAACGGTTCGAACTTTTCTTCCTACGGATCTGAGAAGAAAGGTTCACCAGTGAAATCTTTTGTTCGTTTTTGTGATCCAGATGTGGAAATTCGTGATCACAGTCCGGTAGAAGAGCCAGATGTGATTGGTGTTTTTCATGAACATTTGTATAAAATGATTGATGTTGTAAGCGGTTTAAAATCAGACGGAATTGTTTTGGTCAATTCAACACGCCAAGCAGATGAAATTCGTGCTGATTTAAAGATTGAAACTGGAACATTAGGAGTAGTAGATGCTTTAGGTATAGCAGTTGAAGAAAAAACAAAAGTAAACACAGCAATGCTGGGAGCATTATTTCGGGTTTGTGATTTTCTAGATCCAGAAGTTATGCGCAATGTAATCCGTAAAACTTTTGGTAAAAAATATCCACATTTGGTCGATGCGAATATTCGCACCTTTGATCGAGGGTTCGATGAAGTGCAGTTTACTTCATATTGTGCACCAACAGAAGGAGAATCCAGAAGATTTACCATACAGACGACGACAACCGGTTATGAAAATCAAGCCATTGGCGGTGTAATGCCTGCTGCAAACAGTGTTTTAAAAGATTTAAGTGGATCACGTCAAGGTTTTTTGCCAGAATATCGAGCAGAAAAATGTATTCACTGTGCTTCTTGTGATAATGTTTGCCCAGATTTTTGTTTTGTATGGCAAAGTGGTGAGGATAAGCGTGGTAGAAAACAAATGTTCTTACAGGGAATTGATTACCAATATTGCAAAGGATGTTTGAAATGTGTTGAGGCTTGTCCAGTTGAAGCATTGGTCAGTTTACGTGAAACAATTGGATATGCCAAACAACATCGTGTAGAGCATAATTTTTCATTAAAAGAAGGTGAGGTGCTTCGCTCATGACTTGTGAAAAATTTGAACAAGTTAAAACATTTGAATCTGGAAATGAAATGGCAGCAATGGCCGCTGCACAAATAAATTATCATCTTATGGGATATTTTCCGATTACACCATCCACAGAGGTTGCCCAATATTTAGATGCAATGAAAACACGAGGCGAACATGAGATCCAGTTGATTGCTGCAGACGGAGAACACGGCTCAGCAGGGATTTGTTATGGTGCTGCGGTTGCCGGAGCACGTGTAATAAACGCAACAAGTGCAAATGGTTTACTGTATATGATTGAGCAATTGCCTGTGCAATCTGGTACCCGTTTTCCAATGGTGATGAATTTGGTCACACGATCTGTTTCTGGACCGTTAGATATTCGTGGTGATCATTCGGATTTATATTATGCATTGAATACTGGATGGGTCATTTTAACTGCATCGACTCCCCAAGCTGTATATGATATGAATATTATGGCATTAAAAATTGCAGAGAATGCCAAAGTTCGTTTGCCAGTTATTGTTGCATATGATGGATTTTTTACTTCACATCAAAAGCGTGTTGTATATCATTTTAAAGAACGTGAAGTTGTTCAAAATTTTGTTGGGAAAACACCACCTCAAGGTTATCCAAATGCGTCTAATCCAACAAAACCTGTAACAATTGGTGGTCATATGAATGGTGATGACTTACTGAACAATCATTATCAGCAATCTGAAGCGATGTATCATGCACATGAAGTATTCCAAGAGGTTGCGAAACAATATGAAGAAATTTCAGGTCGTAAATATGAGGTTTTAGATTTGTACCAAATGGAAGATGCGGAATATGCTTTGTTTTTATTAAATTCAGCTGCCGAAAGTGCAAAGGATATTGTAGATCAATTACGTCAACAAGGCATTAAAGCTGGTGTCATTCGTCCGAATTTGATTCGTCCGTTCCCGCAAAAGGAAATCCGCACAGCTTTAAAGAATGTAAAAGGACTGTTGGTTGGTGAGCGAGCAGATTCTTACGGTGCGCATGGCGCAAATTTAACTTCTGAAGTGAAAGCAGCACTTCAAGATGATAAAGAAAATCAAACCATTGTTTTGAGTCGTGTATTTGGTCTAGGTGGAAAAGATTTTTACCCAGAGGATGCAAAAGCATTTTTTGATTTGGTGATTGAGGCAGTTGAGTTAGGATATGCAAAACAGCCATTTGACTATTATGGAAGGGTTCCAGGTAAGAAAACCATTGTAACAGAAAATGTTTTTCCGGTACAAAGTGGTGTTTATAACTCTGGGCTCATTCAAGTGACACCAGATGAGAAGACAGGTCAGTTGAAGGTGAAGCTTCCACCTTTACGTACATTAACGGAGAAGCCGAAACGTCTGGCACCAGGACATGGTGCATGTCCTGGTTGCGGAATTATGCCAGCTTTAGAATTGTTTTTTAAAGGTATTGAAGGTGATATTGTTGTTTTGTTCCAAACGGGGTGTGCTTATGTGGTAACCACAGCATATCCATACAGTTCTCATAAGCAAACGATGATTCATAATTTGTTTCAAAATGGTGCGGCAACTTTATCTGGTACGTTGGAAGCATTTTTAGAAATGAAACGTCGTGGAGAAATTGAAGTTTCTGATGATCTAACCTTTGTTATGGTTACTGGTGACGGTGGAATGGACATCGGTATGGGAGCAGCGATTGGAACAGCACTTCGCAATCATAAACTGATTTTACTTGAGTATGATAATGAAGGCTATATGAACACAGGGAGTCAGATGTCTTATTCTACACCACTTGGTCACATGACTTCAACAACCGGTGTAGGAAAGGCTCAGCAAGGAAAGACTTTCCAGCATAAGGATACAGTGCAAATTTTTGCCGCCACACATATTCCATATGTGTTTACAGGTACAGAGGCTTTTCCGCAGGATTTATTGAAAAAAGCTGCTAAGGCACAATGGTATGCACAAAATGTAGGCATGGTGTATGGAAAGCTTTTGATTACTTGTCCGCTCAACTGGAAAACACCAGATGAAATTGGTACAGAAGTTGTTCGTACAGCTGTAGATTCCAATTTCTTTCCATTGTATGAAATCGAAAATGGAATTACAAATTTAACCTATATTCCAGAGGAAAAGGGGAAAAATGTTCCAGTTACCGAATGGTTAAAATTAATGGGAAAAGCAAAACATTTGTTAAAACCAGAAAATGCACATTTGCTTATGGAGTTTGAAACAGAAGTCAATCGCCGTTATGAGAAAATTAAAGCAAAGCACGAGCATCCGTTGTTATAGTTTATTCTCTTTTGATATTTATCAATAGTAGTAAGTAACAGGCTCTCAATAGAATTGGTAAAGATTCATATTGGGAGCTTTTCATTTTATATGCCTAGCCATCTTGGTTGGCTATTATGTTTATTTAATAAATAAATTCAAATACATGGTGTCTGATAAAATCATCTATTTTATGTGGACAGGGAAAATATATTCCTTGAATTGTGCCAAGGAAGCCTTTTGTAAAAGGGACGACTGATGGTTGTTTTGAATTCGTTGATTTGATATTTGTGGTATAAAAGATTATTGATTTGAAACATTTTTGTATATGCGTTTATTATAGAGTCCTTTTTGATTTGATTGGTAGAAGTTGCCTTTTTGTTATTTAGTATGGGAAATGAAAGATAGAGTCAATATGTAGTCATTAGATTATGGATATTTTATGAAATACCTAATGATCAAACGATTTTTTTCAAAGAAAAAATGATTTTCACGTTTTTTGGGACATGATATACTCACAATGTATAAAGAGAAATATTTATGATAACCATTATTCTTGAAGGAGGATAACGGAAGAAATGAGTGTATTGGAGCATAGAGAAGAGGCACCAAAAGCGGTGTGCTGTATGGTTGTAACGGTTTCAGATACAAGGACGAAAGAAACCGATAAAAGTGGACAAGCTATGAAGCAGCTTTTGGAGTGTACTGGGCATCAGGTTTTGGAATGGAAGATCGTTAAGGACGAAAAATCTCAGATTGAACAAGTGCTTTATGCTGGTGTGGAAAATCCACAAATTGATGCGATCTTATTTAATGGTGGAACGGGGATTTGCAAACGAGATGTAACCATTGAAACGTTGCGTAGACATTTTGAAAAGGAAATGCCGGGTTTTGGAGAAATTTTTCGTTTTTTAAGTTATACAGAAGATATCGGCAGTGCAGCTATTCTTTCACGAGCAACAGCCGGTGTGGTGAATGGAACCATTATTTATGCGACGCCAGGCTCAACGGGTGCAGTTAAGTTGGCAATGGAGAAGTTGATATTGCCAGAATTGCCACACAGCGTTTATGAGTTGAGAAAATAGGAGGATGGAAGATGAAAAATTATGAAATTGTTTCCGATCCGATTTGTATTGAAGCGGTTACAAAGAAGGTTATGTGCCCTACAGCGGGTGCCGTTACAACCTTTATTGGAACTGTTCGTGAATTTACAAAGGGTAAGCAGACCCTATATTTAATTTATGAAGCGTATCAAGAAATGGCGGAAAAAAAGTTATGTCAAATCGGCAAAGAGATTCAGGAAAAATGGTCAGAAGCGAAGGTTGCTATTACCCATCGTATTGGACGTTTGGAAATCGGTGAGATTGCGGTTGTAATTGCGGTGAGTACTCCGCATCGTAAGGATGCTTATTTAGCAAATGAATATGCCATTGAGCGAATTAAAGAAATTGTACCAATTTGGAAAAAAGAACATTGGAAGGATGGGCAAATATGGATTGGTGATCAGCGAGAGCAAGTTGCCTATCCGACTGGGAAGCCAGAGGAGGATTTGTTACATGGTTAAAATATTGTGGTTTGCCCATTTAAGTGAGGCAGTTGGAAAAAGAGAATTGGAAATTGAAGTGGCAGGAATGACAGTTGCTGCATTGAAGAAGCAATTGCAAGAGCAGTACCCAGATTTGGTGCTTGAGCATGTTTTAACAGCAGTGAATGAGGAATACGTCGCAGATGACATGGTATTGGATAATGGAGATGTCGTTGCGTTTATTCCACCAGTTAGTGGAGGATGATTAAATGACTGAATTTACCCATTTTAATGAAGAAGGTCGTGCAAAAATGGTTGATATTTCTCCAAAATCAGAAACAATTCGGATGGCTATTGCTGCTTCAAGTATCGTTGTGTCACATGAAATTTATAATGGAGTTCAGTCTGGGCGTATGAAAAAGGGAGATGTTTTGGCAGTAGCACAGGTTGCGGGGATTATGGCGGCTAAAAAAACTTCCGAAATTATCCCGATGTGTCACCCAATTTTGTTAAATGGAGTCAATATTTCTTTTAATTGGAATCAGGCAACAGATGGTTTTTATGAGCTTAAAATTCGAGCAACGGTTAAAACAAAAGGAAGTACTGGAGTTGAAATGGAAGCTTTAACTGCAGCTTCAGCGGCAGCTCTGACGGTTTATGATATGTGTAAAGCAATTGATAAAGGAATGATTATTGGACCAACCTACCTGTTGCATAAATCTGGTGGAAAAAATGGGGACTATAACCGAGACAATTTTGAATGGACCTGTAAAGGATCAGGTGAAAAATGATGCATACGCGATATTCACGTCAGATTTTGTTTGCACCGATTGGTGAAGCAGGACAGAAAAAGCTGATGCGTGCTTCCGTTTTAATTGTTGGTGCGGGTGCGCTTGGTTCGTGGGCGATTGATATGCTGGCAAGAGCTGGTGTCGGAAAAATGAAAATTGTCGATCGAGACTATGTGGAAGAAAGCAATTTACAGCGTCAGCAACTATACAGTATGAAGGACGTGGAGCAGAAGTTACCTAAAGCTGTTGCTGCTAAAGCACGTGTTTTACAGATTAATCCTTCTGTTGAGATAGAGGAATATGTCATGCATGCAGATGCGTCGAATTTAGAGCCGCTTGTTCAGTCGGTTGATTTGATTTTGGATGGAACAGATAATTTTGACACACGTTTTTTGATCAATGATTTGGCCGTGCTTCATAAAAAACCTTGGATTTTTGGTGCATGTCTCGGTTCGTATGGGTCAACCTTGACTGTGATTCCAGGTGTGACACCTTGTTTACAATGTCTGATTCGTTCAGTTCCGATGCAGACGATGACTTGTGACAGTATGGGTATCATTTCACCAGCTGTTGGGCAGGTTGTTGTTCATCAAGTCACTGAGGCAATAAAAATTTTGTTGGGGCAGACAGATGCGCTTCGAAATACGTACTTATATTTTGATTTATGGAATCATGAGCAAATGTCCATAAAAATATCTAAAGCAAAAATGGAAGATTGTGTCACTTGTGGAACCGTACCGACCTATCCTTTTTTACAGTTTGAAAATCAAACAAAAACCAGTGTGCTTTGTGGACGGGATACGGTACAGATTCGACCACCACAAGCACTCAGTTTTTCTACAGAGGAAATTGTTAAACGCCTTACAGAATTGTCTTATCATGTATCCGATTATCGACATTTAATAACTGGAGAGAAGGATAACGAGAAGCTTGTCATTTTTCCAGATGGACGTATGCTATTACATGGTACAAAAGATATTGAGAAAGGGAAAGCTATTTTTCAAAAAATATTTTTATAATTTAAAATCAGTATTTCCTGTTGTTTATGAAACATTAAAAACTTGTAAATGATATAAAGGCTTGTATTTTATATCTACGAGTTTTTAATGTTTTTGTTTTTGGAAAATTTGGTTTTTATTTGGACATGTATATAAAATAAAACAATGGTCACTATAAATTTATTTTCAATCAAGATATAATGAAAATGAATGATAAAAATGCTAAAGAGAAGCGGAGTGAAAAATATGCTAAAAGAGTTTGACAAAACGATGGAAAAAATTGTATTTTATGGAAAATGGCTGTATGTTGTAAATGAGATGCGCCATTATGAGGATTTTACATTGAAACAATTTGATGGTATGCTGCGGGATATAGAATTTGAATTGGAAACAACCATTTTAGATGAGGAAAATGAAGCCTATTTTGAAACACAGCGTTTTTTGGAATTGGCTGTATTGAAGGTTAGTGACTTAATAGAGGCCATTACACAGCTTCAAAGTTGTTCATCAGATTCAGAAGAATACCATACATTATATTATTATATGGCTAATATTTATATAGATTTGCTTTATAAAGATCAGAAAAGAAGCGAAGAATCTCTACAGCTTATTGATTTAAAATGGATGGTAAATGATAAATTGAGCGTATATGATATCAATTTGGATGGTATTGTATTGGAAGCACCAGATGAAGTCGAAATTGTACAGGTTTGGCTAGAGGATGCTTTTTTACAATTATCCAAGGAAAGACAGCAAGTCTATTATATGGAAATGGCAGATCGAATCAAGCATGTTAATATTGTCCATTCATGCGAAAAATACAATTTGGATTTATTTAAAGCTGTCAATATTATTAATAAATTCAAACAATCTATTGGATCATGGTTGGATCAATTGGAAAAAGGGAATGCAGATTATGCATTAAAGGCAGATGAATTTTCCAAAGCATTTCTTTCCATCTTTTTGAATTATCCTGAGTATTTAAGAATTTCCGAGTTGAATTTCATGATAAAATGGATGATAAAATTTTTGGTAGAGGAAAGAAAAAAATTACAGCATGGTTTTATTTATTTGCCGCATCCGTTGGTTCAGAAACGTGGTTGACAAAGCTTTCTGCTTTATGCTAGAATTCGATGTATTGAATAGATGATCCATAAAAAAGCGGAAGAAATACCTTTGCTCTGGAAAGCTTACCGCTAAGAAGTGGTTCTGGAGATTGACAATGCATTTTGTGCAATCAATATGCAACAACAGCTTTGACGTAAGAGGGACTCAGGTTAAAATAAAAAGAGCCGTACTGCAAATGATGCTTTGTTTCTTTTTGTTTTAAGAGTCTCTTTTCTTTTATTGATTGTTTTTAGGAGGATATGATGAAAACTTACTATGCTGATGTACTTTCCAAGGTTTTATATGAACATTTATCACATGAAAAAATTGTACAGTTGATTGAAACGCCAAAATATGAGACACATGGGGATTTGGCTTTTCCGTGTTTTGAACTTGCTAAGGTGCTGAAAAAATCACCAGTTCAAATTGCGAATGAGCTAGTTGAGCAAATTCATTCAGATATATTTTCCAAGGTGGAGGCTGTCGGTCCATATGTAAATGTATTTCTTAACCGCAAAGAAATTTCTATTCCTATAATCGAAGAAATTTTACAAAAAAAGGAAAAATATGGCTCTTCTATAGAAGGAAAAGGACAAACCATTGTTGTGGATCTTTCCTCGCCAAATATTGCCAAACCATTTTCTATGGGGCATTTGCGTTCAACTGTTATTGGCAATTCCATTTGTCAAATTGCGCAAAAAGTTGGTTATCAAACTGTTGGAATCAATCATTTGGGTGATTGGGGTACGCAATTTGGAAAATTGATGTATGCGTATTTAACCTGGGGTGATGAGGCTAAGGTAAAAGCTTCACCCATTAAAGAGCTAAACAAACTATATGTATATTTTCATGAGATGGCACAAGACAATCCAGCACTTGAGAATGAAGGACGCATATGGTTTAAAAAATTAGAAGAAGGCGATGAAGAAGCGACACGTTTGTGGACATGGTTTCGTGAAGTTTCCTTGAAGGATTTTCAAAGAATTTACGATTTGCTTGATGTGCAATTTGATTCCTACAATGGAGAAGCATTTTTTAATGATAAAATGGATGATGTAGTTCGTTTATTGGAAGAAAAAAACTTGCTTATCGAGTCAGATGGTGCAAAGGTTGTCGATTTATCTGAATATAATCTACCGCCATGCCTGATCAAAAAATCAGATGGAGCTACTTTGTATGCAACGCGAGACTTGGCGGCTGCAATCTACCGTCAAAATACGTATCATTTTAGCCAAGCTATCTATGTGGTTGGCGGCGAGCAAGCGCTTCATTTTCAACAATTTTTTCATGTACTTGAAAAAATGGGATATGATTGGGTCAAAGGTATGAAATATGTCCCATTTGGCTTAATGATGAAGGATGGCAAAAAGATGTCCACCCGTAAAGGAAAGACCATTCTTTTAGAAGAAGTGTTACAAGAGGCCATTGGTCTTTCTAAGAAAAATATTCAAGAGAAAAATCCGGATTTATCCAATGCAGATGAGGTGGCACGTCAAGTTGGAGTTGGTGCTGTCATTTTTCATGATTTAAAAAACGAACGTACCAACAACTGTGAGTTTTCTCTGGAAAGCATGTTGAAGCCTGAAGGGGAAACTGGACCATATATCCAGTATACGCATGCACGTGCCTGCTCGATTTTGCGAAAATCTTCGATTGCTTTAGATAAAATTCATTTTAATGGATTAACAGACGACTATTCTTGGACGATAATTAAGCTCCTAGAGCAATTTCCGGAAATTATTTCTCGTGCTTTTCATCGCTATGAACCGTCTGTTATTAGTAAATATTTATTGGATTTGGCACAGAGTTTTAATAAATACTATGGACAGGTTCGGGTTCTTGAAGTAGATGAACAGATACATTCTAGACTAGCTCTACTGGTTGCAGTTGTGACAGTATTGGCAGAGGGTTTGCGTCTTTTAGGAATTCAAGCACCACAAGAAATGTGATTCTTTTGTTTTGGAGAAAATCTGTTCTGAAATGATTGTAATTTTATCCAGTTTCCGATATAATGGGAACCAAGTAATAGGTTTAAAATACAAGAATAAGGAGTAGTAAAATATTTTCTGGATAAAAGAGAGCTGTTGGTTGGTGCAAAACAGTCCAGAGAGAATTTGAACTCGCCTTGGAGTAGTCATTCTGAAATGAAAGTAGGAGTGAACGGGAACTTGCCGTTATAAAAGTATCATACCATTTATGTATGAGATTTGAGTGCATATTATAATAATATGAATTAGAGTGGTACCGCGTAAGACAGTAGTCTTTCGTCTCTATAATAAAGAATAGAGACGAGAGGCTTTTTATTTTGTTTGTAGGAATAAACAAAGAAAATAGGGGGATAAGAAAGATGAAAAATGTAGAGAAGTATCAAAGAAATTATTTTATGCCACCTGAAGCGAGTTTTAAATGGGTAGAAAAAGAATATATTGATCATGCTCCGATTTGGTGCAGTGTAGATTTACGGGATGGCAATCAGGCTTTGGTTGTACCGATGAGTTTGGAACAAAAAATTCATTTTTTTCGATATTTGGTAAAAGTTGGATTTAAAGAAATTGAAGTCGGATTTCCAGCAGCTTCTGAAACGGAATATGTTTTTTTGCGGACATTGATTGAGGAGAATATGATTCCTGATGATGTAACCATCCAAGTATTGACACAGGCACGTCCGCATATTATTGAGAAAACTTTTGAGTCGTTACAAGGAACAAAAAGTGCCATCGTCCATTTGTATAATTCTACTTCTTTGGCGCAAAGAGAGCAGGTATTTAAAAAATCCAAAGAAGAAATTAAGGAAATTGCAGTGTCTGGGGCAAAAATGTTGAAAGAGTATGCTGAGAAAACGGAAGGGAATTTTCGTTTTCAATATTCACCAGAAAGTTTTACTGGGACGGAAATTGAGTATGCGCTAGATGTGTGCAATGCAGTTTTGGAGGTTTGGAAGCCGACTGCCAATAATAAAGTGATTATTAATTTGCCAGCGACGGTTTCCATGTCAATGCCACATGTGTATGCCAGCCAAATTGAGTATATGAGCGAGCATCTCAATTATCGCGAAAATATTTACTTATCTGTTCATTGTCATAATGATCGTGGCTGTGGTGTTGCAGATACAGAGCTTGGATTATTGGCAGGAGCAGATCGAGTAGAAGGAACACTTTTTGGAAATGGTGAACGAACCGGAAATGTTGATGTGATTACACTTGCTTTAAATATGTATTCACATGGTATTGATCCGAAATTGGATTTTTCCAATGTTCCTGAAGCGATTCAAATTTATGAAGAAGTAACCCATATGAAAGTCAGTGATCGTCAACCGTATAGTGGAAAGCTTGTTTTTGCGGCGTTTTCTGGTTCACATCAGGATGCGATTGCCAAAGGCATGAAATATCGAGAAGAAACGGGTACGGATAAATGGACTGTTCCATATTTGTTGATTGATCCGCAAGATATTGGTAGGGAATATGAAAGTGATGTGATTCGTATCAATAGTCAGTCTGGTAAAGGAGGAATCGGCTATTTACTGGAACAAAATTATGGAATTTTGATGCCAGCAGAAATGCGAGAAAATTTTGGCTATATTGTAAAAGATGTATCTGATCATGAACATCGGGAATTGATGCCAAGTGAAATTTATGATTTATTTATAAAAACCTACGTGAATATTTTGGATCCATGGTCACATGTGAAAACAACTTTTGAAAGAAACGGTATTTTTAAAGCAAATGTACAAATTAAGACGGCATCTGGAGAGGAAAAAATCATTTTTGGGGAAGGTAATGGCCGTTTAGATGCGGTATTTCATGCACTGAAAATTCATATTGGTTTAAATATGAATATTTATACGTATAAGGAGCACGCACTGGAGCAAGGCTCGACCTCAAAAGCCATGGCATACGTTGGGATTCAAACTGAGGATGGTCATGTTGTTTGGGGTGTAGGAGTGCATAATGATATTATTGAGGCATCCATTCAAGCTTTGTTTAGCGCGATTAACAAAATGAAAGGATAAAATCATTTCGTCATATCAAGGTTGGAACAACCCCTTCCTCTAAAATAAAAAAGCCAGTGAAATTTTACGATGAGTAAAATTTCACTGGCTTTGATGGTTTTCACAATAAAATATGGGTCACTTCTGAATGGGATTAAAGTATACCACCACAAAATTTTATCTGAAAGAAGGGCCCTTATGTTTAAAGATTGTAAATGAATTTTTGTTTTTAGATTTAGAAATGAATTACAAAATAATGATATTGCTTTTCACGTACATCATTTAGCTGAAAATATTCCACAAGAATATGCAAACCATTTCTGTAAAATACGGGTTGTCTTGCCTACCAATCCCGCCTGATGCTAAAAATGATTTGATGTGCTTATATATCTATCAGTCTTTTCCGTACCCATTGGTAAATCGAAGTCTTGTTACAAGACAGTATCCACATGATGTGGTTGACACAGGGTTACGAATCAAGTTACCACATGATGGCTCGGTTTGGCGTGCAACCTGAAGTCATAAAACCAATTTGCCAATGTTTTGTCTAATTTTGTTGCCAACTCGTGCAAGAAATAGTCATTGACCAACAAGCCATTTTTATGGATGGCATAAAGATCGAGACGCATGCGAATCAATTTTGCATTCGTATGGAAGAAATCCTCTGAGAAATATTATAACGGATGAATTGAAAAGTCAAATCAACTTTACAATGAGTTATTGGAAAAAGAAATCATACCCGAAATAAAAAGAGAAAATAAAGAAGAATTAACACTTGAAAAACTCACTCAAATGGTTCAAAAAGTAGATGATGTGGTTTGTGAATGAGGTCAAAAATAGATGAAACATTAGATGTACAAGAACGAAACGTATTACGAAATGAATGGGGATTTCCAAAGTAAGTACGAAAAAAATTACTAGATTCTATCGTAAGAAAACAGAAATATCAAAGAGACTTTGAAATCTTTGGCACATGAAATAGCTATTTAAAGATGGCTCCTGATGTGGTATTGATGCAAATGAAAGATGATGATATGAAAAAGTGGTCAATTGAAAGCTGGCTATCATGTATAAATTATAGCAGCAGGTCAATATGGACTTACTTATAGTCTATTTTTGAATCCAATGGACATATGTACATGAATCCCGTTCTTAGATGAAATTGAACATGCTCAATTTCACTTTTTTCGTTATTTAAAGTTAGTTATGTCCCAATCTCCTTTTCTTTGATCCAGCTAAAAGACATACAACTTTCATGCTTTTTTCCGTTTTATTTTAGTAAATATATATTGTGAAAATATGAATTTTTTCATAAGTGATAAGAGCTTGTAATCTATTTCATTAAAATACTTTTTGTTTGACATTTGTTTCATGTATACTAATAGCAATTACAAATTTTATCAATGAAAGAAGATTATTGGAAAGGAATTTTACATATGCAGAAGCGAATGGATATCACGGAAATGATGAAAAAACGAATTTTGGTTTTAGATGGTGCCATGGGAACAATGCTGCAGCAAGCTGCCCTTTCAGCTACAGATTTTGGTGGTGAAGCTTTTGAAGGATGCAATGAATATTTGAATTTGACGCGACCGGATGTCATTCGTGAAATTCATAAAAAATATTTTTTGGCTGGTGCGGACATTGTCGAAACAAATAGTTTTGGTGCAACACCATTGGTGCTGGATGATTTTGGTTTGGGACATTTGGCTTATGATATCAATAAAAAAAGTGTGGAGCTGGCAATAGAAGCAAGAAAAGAGGTAGAAACAAAAGATTCTCCGAAATATATCGCAGGTTCGATTGGTCCGACAACAAAAACTTTATCTGTTACAGGGGGCATTACTTTTGATGAACTGGTAAATCATTTTCGAGTTCAAATAGAAGGCCTGGTAGATGGAGGTGCCGATATACTGCTTGTGGAAACGAGTCAGGATTTATTAAATGTCAAAGCAGCCTATTTGGCGATTAGGCAGGTGTTTAAGGAAAAGCAAGTTCAACTTCCGATTATAATTTCGGGAACAATTGAGCCGATGGGCACAACGCTGGCTGGACAAAATATTGAAGCATTTTATTATTCGGTTGAACATATGAAACCGATTGCCGTTGGACTAAATTGTGCGACTGGACCAGAATTGATGAAGGAGCATCTGCGTACATTAGCCGAACAATGTCGATTTGGTGTTAGTTGTTATCCGAACGCAGGTTTACCAGATGAGGATGGGCATTACCATGAAACACCAGATTCATTAGCAAGAAAGCTTTCAGATTTTGCCAAACAAGGTTGGTTGAATATTGTCGGTGGATGTTGTGGAACAACACCAGCACATATTCAAGCAATTCGGGCAGCTATAGATCAATATCCACCAAGAAAAATTGATGCAGTGGCAGTTCCTTCTCACCATATCTCCAATATTGAACCGCTGGCTTATGATTTTTCTATGCGTCCGCTTTTAGTTGGAGAGCGTACCAATGTGATTGGTTCACGGAAGTTTCGGGATTTAATTGCAAATGAAGAATATGAAGAAGCATCAGAAATTGCACGGAGACAGGTAAAAAATGGAGCACATGTGATTGATGTTTGTCTTGCCAACCCAGATCGCAATGAAAGCTATGATATGCAAAATTTTATGCCTCATATTGTAAGAAAAGTAAAGGTTCCAATTATGGTTGATTCAACGGATCGAACAGTTGTAGAGGTGGCTCTCAAATGCATTCAAGGAAAGTCTATTATTAACTCTGTAAATTTGGAAGATGGAGAAAAACATATGTTATCCATTTTACCACTTGTGCAAAAATATGGCTGTGCGCTTGTTGTCGGTACCATTGATGAACAAGGTATGGGTGTGACATGGGAAAGAAAGCTGGAAATTGCCAGACGCAGCTATGATCTGCTTGTTTGTCAAAACGGTCTCAGCCCAAGTGATCTGATTTTTGATCCGTTGGTTTTTCCAGTTGGAACGGGAGATGTGCAATATACAGATGCTGCACTTGAAACGGTGAAGGGGATTCAAGCAATAAAAAAAGAATTTCCGGATTGTTTAACGGTTTTGGGACTGTCCAATGTGTCGTTTGGGTTGCCAGGTGTTGGACGTGAGGTGCTGAATTCTGTATTTTTATACCACTGCACAAAAGCAGGTTTAGACTATGCCATTGTGAATACTGAGAAACTTATGCGTTATGCATCCATTTCTGCTGAGGAGATCGCCCTTAGTGAAAACCTTTTGTTTCAAAATAGTGAGGAAAATTTGGCGAAGTTTACAAACTTTTACCGAGAGAAAAAAAGAGAAGAAAAAGAAGTTGTCAGCAATCTTTCATTAGAAGAACGTCTGATGCAAAATATTGTTGAGGGAACAAAGGAAGGGTTGTCTGAGGATATTGCACTTGCTTTACAAAAATATGCTGATCCGTTGGATATCATTAATGGACCATTAATGGAGGGGATGAATCAGGTTGGTAAGCTGTTTAATGACAATCAGCTAATTGTTGCTGAAGTTTTACAAAGTGCCGAGGTGATGAAAGCGGCAGTTGCCTTGTTGAAACCCCATATGCCAAAAAATGTTTCTGTATCCAAAGGAAAGATGCTTATTGCAACGGTTAAAGGTGATGTGCATGACATTGGAAAGAATTTGGTATCCATTATTTTAGAGAACAACGGCTTTGATGTTGTAGATCTGGGTATTAAGGTGACCTCTCAAGAAATTATTGAAGCAGTGCAAAGAGAAAACCCAACCTGCATTGGTCTATCTGGTTTATTGGTAAAATCTGCTCATCAGATGGTTGCTACAGCAAGTGATTTAAAGGCAGTTGGAATTGATATTCCAATTCAAGTTGGCGGTGCGGCTCTAACCAAAAAATTTACAAAAACACGAATTGCACCAGTTTATGATGGCTTGGTTTTGTATGCCAAAGATGCAATGGAAAGTTTACAGCTTGCCAACCAATTACATACACAAAAAGGAAGAGCAAAGCTGGAAGTGGAGTGGAGATCGAAGATACAGGTTGAAGATGCTCCTATATTAAATATGAAAAATGATGAGAATGTACCATCATTTGAAAAAACGATTGAAAATGAGTCCGTTCGGATTCCACCTGACACGCGTCCACATTTAATCAAAAATTATGATTTTCGGCAGATTGTACCATATATCAATATGCAGATGCTTCTTGGGCATCATTTGGGTTTGAAAGGAAAGGTGGAAGAATTGCTGGCTGCAGGAGATAAGAAGGCACTTCAGCTAAAGATATCCGTAGATGAGATGATTAATCGGATTTGGCGTGATCATTTATTGGATTGTCATGCGATTTATCAATTTTTCCCTTGTCAAAGTGATGCAGATGATTTGCTGATCTATAATCCAAAAAAACCAAATGAGATTTTGGAAACTTTTCATTTTCCACGGCAGAAAAAGGAGCCATTTCTATGTTTGAGTGATTATGTACATGAACGGTCATCAGGTATCGTGGATTATGTTGGGATGTTTGTGGTAACAACTGGAAAGCGCGTGATACAGACTGCTACACAGTTTAAACAGAACGGAGAGTTTTTGAACAGTCATTTGTTGCTTTCCATTGCATTGGAGGGAGCAGAGGGATTTGCTGAATTGGTTCATCAAAGAATGCGTGATCAATGGCAGATTGGTGATGCATCAGATTTGACGATGAAAGATCGACTACATGGAAAGTATATTGGTCAAAGATTTTCCTTTGGTTATCCAGCTTGTCCAGATCTTGCTGATCAAGAAAAGTTATTTCGGTTATTGAAGCCTCAGCAGATAGATGTTTCTTTAACAGAAGGACATATGATGCACCCAGAAGGTTCGGTTTCCGCCATTGTATTTGCTCATTCCAAAGCGAGATATTTTACAGTGTAAAAAATAAAGAAGGCTAAGAAAAGAGATTGAAATACAAAATTATGTGTGAAAACGTCTTCTTTTTCATGGATAATAGGAAGTTTGTTTCCATATTTCATGTGTTTTTTAGATGTGTAAACGTTTTTACACATCTTTTATATCATTTGATACTTTTTTCCATGATTATGGAAAAAAGTATACAAAGGAATTATGTCTAGTTAAGATAGTTCCTATTAGAAGGCTGCATTATGTACTTTATCCATGAGGAAACATTAAAAAGGGTCTGTACTACAAAGAATTTTTTTCTGTAATAAGAACGTTCTTTGACGATATATCTTCGTTTTGCAATTATCATATAACAGAAGTTTGAATAAATGAAAAAGGATATAAAACAGCATAAAGATAAATTGGAACAGGCGAGAAACGAACCCTCGAATTTCACCAGATCTTCAAGTATATCTATAAGGATAATGTAAATGGCACCAGCTAAGAACGTTTTTTGAAATGGTTTGCTAAGGATCAAACGGAGTAAAGAGAACGGACAGAGTTTGTTAAAGCAAGGTTCGCCTGTGTTCATATTTATGGGTAGAGCAAGATTGGATTTGATGGTGTTACTACCATCATTTGAAATGATGTGGGAATTGAATCATTCCCTTCGAATTGTTAACAAATTTGTAAAGAGAACCATTGTTTATGCGTCAGATAAACTTAGTGGACATTGCCAATAAAAGATACCAATCATTTAGAATTTCATTAGAGGCTCCTCTCTATCAAATGAGAACCAAACCATTCACATGAAATGGTAAAGAAAAAGAAGGGTATAGCCAAACACTATTATAAACATCTATATTACTTCCTGATCAATACTCAAGGCAACAACAAGAATTTTAAAATCAATTGTAAACCATCGTAAAACCATTTATCTTGTAAAAAGGTATTTTAAAATAGCCTCATTCATATATTTCAATATTAGTTGCACCTTTTATAATTTTAATGAAATGCTAGTATTTCTGTTCCAAAAAGAAAAATGTATAAAATAACATAGACAGTATACAAGCTGCATAAAAATTATAAATCAAATGGGTTTTGAAAAACTGCATTCTGATCCGTCCTGAACCAGACTATAAATTTAACCATATTGTATAATAAGAGATGCTTTTGCTGCCTACATAAACAAATAAAATGATAAGAAAAATGAAAGAATAAGCTAGAAGTATGCCAAAAGACCCAAAAAAAATGTACGAAAATCGTCAAAACCAAATTGTTTTACAATGAAAATAAAAAATTAGGATGCAAGTTGTTTCTAGTTGATGGTATAATGAAGAATATTAGTGTATAATTTTTGAACAAAGCTAAAGGATAGTTTTGTTTGTAGAAGCAGGACAGAAATAGAGGAGTGGAATGATTTATGGATTTAGCTACGGTAGTTGGGTTAGTTGTAGCATCAGTTGGGGTATTTGTTGGAATGATCCTTAAAGGTGTGTCGGTAGCAGTACTTTGGAATCCGGCAGCTTTATTGATTATTATCGTTGGAACCATCGGTGCAGTTATGATTGCTACGCCACTAAGAGATATTAAAAAGGTCGGAAAATATTTGAAAATTATTTTCACAGATAAAAAGACAATGGAAATTCATGAACTAATTGAAAAATTTACTGAACTTTCAGAGGTTGCGAGAAAAGATGGATTGCTTGCACTTGAAGCAAAGGTTAATGATATTGAAGATGAGTTTATGAAATCCGGTTTGATGTTAGCCATTGATGGTCAGTCTCCAGAATTTATTCGGGATGTATTGGACGAAGAAGTCGGTGCGATGGAAGAACGTCATTCAAAAGGTGCAACCATTTTTTCACAGGCCGGTTCATATGCGCCGACATTAGGAGTGTTGGGGGCGGTTATCGGTTTGATTGCTGCATTGAGTGATTTATCTGATACAGGTGCCGTTGCACATGCAATTGCAGCTGCATTCGTTGCGACTTTTTATGGGATTTTTACTGGATATGTGCTGTACCATCCATGGTCAAATAAATTAAAGCAAAAATCCGCACGTGAAATTTTGGAGAAGCAATTAATTATTGAAGGCATTTTATCTGTTTTGGAAGGTCAACCTCCTAGACTGATTGAACAAAAGCTTCGTGCATACTTACCATCAGAAGAAAGAAGACGATTGAACGAAGGTAAATAGTAAAGGAGCAGGTGTTGATTATGGCTAAGAAAAAAAAGAAAAAAGCTGGAGGACATGTTGACGAATCATGGCTGTTGCCATATTCGGATATGCAAACTTTGCTTTTGGCGTTATTTATTGTACTGTATGCCAGTAGTACAGTCAGCTCGGAACGATTGCAAAGTATGGCGGATGCATTTAATATTGTATTTAGTGGTGGAACGGGTGTGATGGAGTATCCCAATCCAGTTGAAGAAATACCATTGGAAAATGAAGGTAAAGGTTCTGAACAAACGATACTGTCTACAAGTGATCAAACTGTGAAAAATACAGTGAATACATTGGAAGCACGTGTTTCTGATTATATTGAGGAAAATGATCTGGACTCGAAAATTCATGTAACCAAAACTGAAGAAGGTCTTATGTTGCAAATTGAAAGTGAAGTGTTGTTTGATTCCGGAAGTGCAGTTGTTCGAGAGGAAAATCGTATCATTGCACGCCAGATTGCAGAGATTATCAATATCAATCCGCCAGTTGCAGTAAAAGTAACCGGGCATACAGATAATGTTCCGATTTCTAATGCCAAATATAAAGATAACTGGTATTTATCTGTAGACCGTGCGGTAAATTTTATGTCCATTATGCTTGAAGATAAAAACTTGGATCCAGGTAATTTTAGTGCTACCGGTTATGGAGAGATGAGACCAGTTGCTTCAAATGATACGGCAGAAGGCAGACAAAAAAATCGTCGTATAGAGGTTTATATTCAACCACAACCAGAATAAAATATTGACAGGCTCTCAGAATGTAACAAATTTATACATTTCTGAGAGCTTTTTATTGTTTTATTTCAAGTGGAAATAATAAAAGTAATAACAGATCGAAAATCCAATGTGAAATAAGTGGAAACCATAAATTTTTTGTTTGGATATATAAGTATCCCCAAAATATACCTCCAATGCATCCTGCTAAAATCAACAGTGGTGAAACAGAGAAGAATAGAGGAAGACAATAAAGAAAAGTTGCATATCCAATTGCCATTTGTTTTTTGAAATTTTGAGCTTGAAAATAACCTTGAATTAGACCACGCCAAAGTATTTCCTCTGCTGGAATAACCAATAAAAATAGGAAAATCCAGTTTTGAAGAGTAACAGGTTGTAAGGTTGTATAAAGCAAAGTTATCTGTGTTTTTGTCCAATCAGAGAAAAATACTGAAAGCAATAGATTCCCAAATAAAAATAAAGTATAGAATAATATACCCAATAAGATAGCAATTAAAAGTTGTTTGAGAGAAAGCATTTGAAAATGTTTTCGAATCAATGGATAACATACAATAATGTAAAAAATGGATATTCCAGGTAGAAAAATCCAGAAATTCTCTGTATTTATATGGATATAAGCAAAAACAATAACAGAAACAATACATAGAATCGTAAATGAGATGGTATATTTTGGTGTATTTTTCATCTGTAATCGTCCTTTTGGAATTTTATTATATTTATATGTCTACAATTCTTGGTATAAATTTTTATTTTAAATAGAATAATGTTTATTTTATTATTTATATTGGTTTAAATAAAATATTTGTTTTATAAATAAGATAAAAGTATAAAATAGAAAATCAATAGTTTTTTATCATTGATTTGTAGAATAATCATAATGATTTTTGATTTAGTCATAATAAATGATTTAGTCTTCCAATCATGTATTTTAAATAACTGTGAGATTGTATTGTTTCTATTATTGGTATATTGATTCTTTTTTAATTTTTAAAATATAACTCGGAATGATATTTTATATAAATAATAAAAATATTTTGATAAATTTATATTTTTACTATGATTTCTATAAAAGTCAGTTCTGTTCCTTTTTTAGAAGATTTGTTATAAATGACTTTAAAAAATATTTTTGTTTTAGAGTTTTGTACATCAATTTTTGGGGCTCAATTAAAGTTTTTATTGTCTTTTGTGTTGAGTTTATTATTTAAAAATATTATATAGCATATCTAGCTCTTCAATTTTGTGCAAGCTTATTTTATATTTGGATTTGAATGGCTGTTTCCAGTGCAATTTCTATCATATCAGTAAATGATGTTTCACGTTCGTTTGCATCTGTTTCTTCGCCAGTGAAAATATGGTCACTGACTGTTAAAATGGTTAAGGCGCGGACATGGTGTTTATTTGCTAGTGTGTATAAGGCGGTTGTCTCCATTTCTACTGCCAGCACATTATATTCCCCAAGCTGTTTTACATTGTCCATGTGATCACGATAAAAGGAATCAGCGGTGAGTACATTTCCAACATGAATATTTTTTTGCTTTTGTGATGCAATTTCATATGCCGTTTTAAGCAAGGTAAAATCAGCAGTTGGAGAAAAATGAAAGCCTGGTGCAATTTGTGTGGTAAAGGCAGAATCTGTAGAAGCGGTCATTGCCAAAACCAAATCACGAATATGTATTTTTTCTTTAATACCACCACATGTTCCAACACGAATCAAATTTTTTGTACCGTAAAATTGAATCAATTCATTGATATAGATCGCTGTGGAAGGAATCCCCATTCCTGTTCCTTGAACGGAAATTTTTTCACCGCGAAATAAGCCGGTAAACCCATACATGCCGCGGATTTTATTGTAACAGACAGCATCGGTTAAAAAATGTTCTGCGATAAATTTTGCACGCAGTGGATCTCCAGGTAATAAAATGGTTTCTGCAATTTCGCCAGGTTTGGCATTAATATGAATACTCATTTGAACATCTCCTTAATTTTATTTATTTTTATCGTATCATAACTGTACTTTTGAAAGCAAAGTTCTATTTTTCTAGGTGAAAGAAAAGCAAAAAATTGGTTATCTTAGGATATAGAGAGGCGGGACAAGTATGAGACTTTTTAAAAAGTGCTTATTTCACCTTTGTCTGATTTCATATTTTTTTCATTTTAGCGGAATCTTACCACCAGATAACTATGTAGTTTCCCAAAAAATATATACACCCTATTTAACAGTGAAATTTTTGAATGTTGGACAAGGAGACAGCATTATTATCCAATTTCCAAATGGAAAATGTTTACTCATGGATGGTGGACCAAGAGAATCAAGTGAAGCTGTTTTAAATGGATTGATTGAACTTGGAATTCAAAAAATTGACTATTTAATTTGTACACATCCGGATATTGATCATATCGGAGGGTTGTTAGATGTTGTTCGTTCTGTTCCGGTTGGACAGGTGTACGACAGTGGAAAAGGCTATGACACGCGTGCTTATTTGGAATATATTCGTTTAATTCATGAGAGAAATATTCCGTTTTCGATTATTCAAGAAGGAGATGTTTTACCATTTGATTCAGAGGTTACCGTTCAAGTTTTAAACAGTGGGCAGGGGAAGATTTTTAATAATCATGCAGGAATTGTACTTTGGGTAAAATATAAAGCATGTGAATTTTTATTTACGGCAGATGTGGAAAAACATATAGAAAAGCGTCTGATTCGAAAATATTTGTTGGATGTAGATGTATTAAAGGTTGCCCATCACGGTTCTAAGTCTTCTACATCAAAAGCGTTTTTGGAGAAAATTCGCCCATCCTATGCAGTTTTATCGTATGAAAAAGGGAATCCATATGGACATCCACACCGCTCTGTTTTAAAAAGGCTAAAGCAAAATAAAGTTCAATGGTTTGAAACTGCGCGAGATGGCGACATTGATATGAAAACAGATGGATATCGTTTATGGATTGAAGGAGAGAAAATGTCAGTAAAGAGATAAGTATGATTTGCAGCTTATCTGTGTAAAAATTAGAAATGTATGATGTGGCATATTTGCAATGCAGTGATTAGAAAGCCATTACAAATTATTTCTGCTTTTTCACATAAAATATTTGTGGATTTTATATCAAATTGAGTAAAATAAAGTTATACATTTTATTTTGGGAGAGGGAGGATCTTTATGAAACAAATAATTGGTTTTATCGGTACAGGTGTAATGGGTGCCAGTATGGTACGAAATTTATTGCAGGCAGGTTACACAGTTTATGTATACAATCGTTCACCAGAAAAGGCACAGGCATTGACGACTTATGGTGCTGTGTTTTGTGAAACGATAGCGGAACTTACGATACAATCAGATATTGTAATGACAATGGTTGGTTATCCGCAAGATGTGGAATCTATTTATTTTCGTGCAGATGGGATTTTTGCCAACTGTAAGTCTGGTGCCATATTCATTGATTTTACCACTTCAACACCAACGCTTGCCAAGAAAATTTATGAAAAAGCAAAGGAAATTGGTGCAGCGGCATTGGATGCTCCAGTGTCCGGTGGGGATATTGGAGCCCAAAATGCCACTTTAACCATTATGGTCGGTGGTGATGCAGATATTTTTGCCAACTGTAAACCGATTTTTGAAGTGTTGGGAACGAATGTCCAACTGCAAGGAGGTGCCGGGGCTGGACAACATACAAAGGTTGTAAATCAAATCGCAGGATTTGGGAATTTATTGGCGATGGTAGAATGTATCTTTTATGCGAAAAATGCGGGTTTAGATCCAAAAAAAGTGTTAAGCAGTATTTCTACAGGTGCTTCGGCAAGCTGGGCTTTAACCAATTTAGCACCACGTATTTTAAACAATGATTTTGAACCGGGATTTTTTATTAAACATTGTATGAAAGATATGCGGATTACTTTGGAAGAAGCAGAAAAAATGCAAATTTCTTGCCCAACTACGAAATTGGCCTATCAAATGTTTGAAGATATGGATTTGGAAAATAAGGGGGAATATGGTACACAAGCTTTATATCGATATTATGAAGCAAAATTTCAAGAGAAAAAATAATTTACAATGGCAAAAATCTGATGTATAAAATCATTCATTGGTTAAAAATGGACAACTGAACATGTTCCTTTTTAAGCAAGATCATTTGAATTATAAAGTTGGATTTGTATGAAAAAGACATAATTTTTAAGTAGAGTAAATTATAATTTGCATAAAATATAATGCGTGATATGATAAGCCCAGTATGAAAAAGTCGTATAGGAATGGTTTCTGGTGTTTATATTTTGATTGCTGATGCAATGTTTTTTGTATTGATTTGAGTTCAATCGAATTTTTTCCGGTTTGAACAGAAAGTGAGTGTTTTAATATCGTTTGGTAAAAAAACAAATCTTCTTATAATTTTTTGTTTCAAATGAAACATAAAATACAACCGCTGAAAAAGCGGGTGTATTTAGGATAGAACAAGTTCGATGGCATCACAGGCTTTTTTTATGTTCTCCAATGAATTGGCAAAACTGAAGCGCATATAGCCTTGCCCATAAGGGTCAAAAGCTGTACCCGGTGTAGCAGCAACTTTAGCATTTTCCAGTAGCCATAGAGCAAAATCAAAGCTATTATTTGAAAATTTTGTATGATTGGCAAATAAATAAAAAGTACCGGCTGGTTTATTGACAGTAAAGCCGATTTCTTGTAATCGTTCTGCCAAATAAAAGCCACGTAATTGGTATTCAGCACACATTTTTATGCTATCATGAATTCCATTTGTTACAGCGGACAATGCAGCAGCTTGCGAAATTGTGCAAGGGCAAGTAATATGATACTGCTGTGCTTTTATGGCTTGTTGAATAAATGTTTCTGGACCGAGTAAAAATCCAATTCTCCATCCAGTCATGGCATGAGATTTAGATAAACCTTGAATAATAATAGATTGTTTCCGAACTGTTGGAAAATGTCCAATTGAAACATGTTCAGCTTGGAAGCAAATTTCACTGTAAATTTCATCAGAAATAATCCAAATATTTTTATGCTCTATTGTTGATATAAGACATCGCATTTCTTCCTTGGTTAGTGCTGTTCCAGTTGGATTGTTTGGATATGGTAACACAATAATTTTTGTTCGGTTTGTTATGGCATTTTGCAATGTATCAGGTGTCAGTTTAAAGTTTGTTTGGCTTGTATCAATATAAATGATTTTCGCACCGCACATCTGGACAATTGGTGCATAGCCAGGATAAATTGGTGCGGGAATAATGACTTCATCTCCAGGTGTTAGGATTGTTTGAAATGCGGTGTGCAGTGCTTGTGTTGCTCCATGTGTAACAAGAAGTTCAGTTTCTGGATGGTACTCAAGTGCATATTTTTTTTGAAAATATTTTGCAGCAGCCTGCCGGAGCTCGGGTTTTCCACCATTTGGTGTATATGCGGTATCATTGTTTTTAATTGCATGTATTGCAGCTTGTTTTATATGTTCTGGTGTATGGAAATCAGGTTCGCCAATGGTCAGATGAATAGCCTCTGGTATTTGTTTGGCGATGGCTGTAAATTTTCGTATACCAGAAATTTGTATGTTTTTTAGGTTGGGGTTAAGATTTATATGCATATATGATAACTCCTTTTGTGAAAAATAGGTAAATATATTATAAAATATTGTACAAAAGTTTTATAGACACGTATAGTTTCATGAATTATTTTATAAAATAACTTTTAAAAATGAAAGGTTAAATTTATAATAGAGATGGAATACAAGAGTATTAGGAAAAAGGAGTGTGGCGAGATGGTTGAAAATGAAATCTTATTGGAGTCAGGTACAAATGAATTGGAATTTGTGGAATTTGGTATCGGGGAATCTCGTTTTGGAATTAATGTAATTAAAGTGCGTGAAATTATTAATCCAGCTGAAATTACGCCTGTTCCAAATTCTCATCCATGTGTGGAAGGGATTATTGATATTCGAGGTGAAGTATTGCCAGTTGTGGATATTGCAAAAGCTTTAGGATATCCGCCATCCAAAAACCCAAAGAATGATAAATATATTATTTCAGAGTACAATCAAAATAAAATAGTTTTTCATGTACATTATGTAACACAGATTCATCGGGTAACATGGAATCGAATTGAAAAACCTTCAGATATTTACCATGGCTCAAAATCACAAATTATCGGTTTTGTTCGGATTAATTGTAATATGGTGCTGCTTTTAGATTTTGAAAAACTGATGTTTGAAATTAATCCAGAAATCGGAATTAATGTTGATGATGTGAAAAAATTGGGTACGAGAAAAATTTCAATGAAACAAATTTTGGTCGCAGAGGATTCTGTTTTTTTACGTCAGTTAATTTCAGAAACAATGGAGGAAGCAGGCTATAAAAATGTTTTGATGTTTGAAAATGGAGAAGAGTTGTGGAAATTCTTGAAAAATATGGAGCAGAATACACCAGAAAAATTGCAAGAGATCAGCCTAATTATAACGGATATTGAGATGCCGCAAATGGACGGTCATGCATTAACCAGAAAAATTAAAGAAGATCCAAATTTACAGCAGCTTCCAGTAATTATTTTCTCTTCTTTAATTACACCAGACTTACGTCATAAAGGGGAGACAGTCGGTGCAAATGCGCAAATTAGTAAGCCGGAAATTGCAGAACTTGTAAAGAGAATTGATGAAATGCTTTCATAACCAACTTTTTTGACAAAAATCGAAATAAAAGCTCTAGGATCCGATGCTTTTGGCAATGATACCGAGAAATAAGGTTTTCACATTCCGGTTTCGTTGCCAATAAAGCATTTACAATCCTAGAGTTTTTTGATTGTTTCAGATAAGTGGAATTTGAATGTTTATCTGAATATTTACTTAACGGGTTGCAGGTAGTAGTTTTCTGTTGAAGTATATTGAATTGGTTCAACAACGGGAACTGGATAAGGATATGGATACGGATATGGTTGTGGGTAGGGCTGTGGTGGATAGGCAGCAGGATAGCCACCACAGTATTTTCCATAGCAATGATGATTGTTGTTTCCAATTGCGTAGCCGCCTACGCCGCCAAGTAAAAGTCCACCAACAAATGGAAGCAAACCAAATCCCCAAAAACGTTCATCTGTATGATATGGTGATCCAATTTGTTCATGTGATGTTTCCTGATTTCTGCTGTAGTAAGGGTTGAATGTTGTACAATTGTGATATGGAATGTATGGTTGCATTTGCTGAAACTCCTTTCATTTGTCATCATCTTAGTTTATGAGGCAAAATAAAAAATGCGCATGTTTTTGAAAAATAAATTCATAGGAAAGAGGGGATAAAATGTCATTTCAAATATTATGTTGGGTTTTTGTTCTTGGTGGTTTGGGAACTATAATACGGTATGGATTCCAAAATATGGATTTTTTAGATGCAGCAATTGAGCTGTTATTTATTAATGGTTTTGGCAGTTTTTTTATAGCTGGAATTTATCGTCTTAATCCACAAAATTTGGCTTGGAAAACTGGATTAACGGTAGGATTTTGTGGTGGATGAACTACAATGTCTGCTTTTTCGGCAATATGTGTCCAAATATTTGAGAATCAGAGTTTGGCGGTCTGTTTACTCTATATGATGGTACATATTGCTTTTGGCTTATTTGCCTGTTGGTTCGGATATGGCTTGTTTTGTCGTGAAAGGAGAAATGGTATGTGATCTTATTGTTTATTTCAGGCGGTTTCGGTGCATTATTTCGTTATGCCTTTTCATTTTGGCTGTTTCGTTTTCATTTGTCTAAGAAAATACAGGGTTTTGTAACAGTAACGATTAATGGTATCGGATCATTTGCTTTAGGACTCTGTGATGCCACTCTTGAGGCGGCTTCAATCTACCTGTTTTTGTCTGTTGGATTTCTTGGAGCATTTACAACATTTTCATCTTTTAGTTATGAAGCCTTACAACTGTTTTTCCAAAAGCGATATGTGCAGGCTGTGTGCTATGTTTTGTTTACTGGTTTGTTTTGTATGATGGCTTATCTATGTGGATATCATTGTTTAATGTATGGAAATCGTACGATTTGAATCTTATAAAAATGGTTCTGGCTGCTTAAAGGTAAGGAAGAATACGGTTTATGTACTTTCTTAAAATAAAAATTCGTTTTAGATCCGTTTTAAATCCATCTTTATATAAAATGGTGTATCTAGTGATAGTTTTGTTTCATTAAATATATATAGGAAAATGATTGGTTTGATCCATTCTATGTTTTTGGTTTTTGATTGGATGGGGATTTTTAACTGAATCTGCGTAAAATTTTCCACTTATAGTATGGTTGGATGAGTAGTTTGGCAATCAAGGAACGGATCATAAATATAAGGTAAGTATCTCTTATAAAACAACCGAAATATATGAATTTAAAATTGAATCAATATTTTTTGTTATATCTATAAAGTCTATAGTCTAATTATTGATAATGAAATTTTGAGTTGATAAAAAACAAAAATTGATTTTGGCATGAAATTGAAATTTTCCAGAAATGGTTTCTTATAACCAACTCATTCTCATCTTGAAATGAATATCAAAAATGGCAAGAAATCGCCCAAAATTTGAGCATGGGTTTGTCCTATGTATTATCATTGAGTACTCAATGTCAGAGAAAAATATTTTGACTTAAGACCGTGCATTCGTATAATTGCTAAAAATATAAATCATAGGAATAGGAACGACAAGATCGCTTGATTCGTAAGAGCAAAACCCCTCTGTTTGTCCCAAATACCAAACTAGTTTGCACGCTTTTTAAGTGAATCTCATTTCAAGCGTTAAGAACTGTAAAGTTTAGTCAAGTGATAAGTCGTTCATGCTTTAGTAATGGTTATGTTTTTTGATTTATTTTTTTATTTGTAGTAAGAATTTTAATGAAATAAAAATATGGATAAAAAATGATGGGAACTTGGATGGGAAACTGTTTTTCTTATCATAAATATTTTATGCCAGACTGGTTTGTGCATAATTTTAGCTATATACTTGAAATTCAAATTGTGTAATGCTTGGAGGCACAAGAAAACGCAAAGGAATTCTTGTTGTTCCGACTCCTGTATTTACATATAATTGTGAATTTTGTTTGACTAATTCATACTTTCCTTCAGTAAAAACTTTGGCACCAATCGGACGGATCCACGCACCTAAAAACGGAAACTGGATTTGACCACCATGGCTATGTCCAGCAAGTATAAGATCTGCAACATTTTGTGATAATTCCAAAGCAAAATCGGGCTCATGTGCCAACAAAATTGTGTATACGTTATCATTTTTTGGTGTATGGAGTAATTTATAATCCGGTTGTCCTAGAATCATATCATCAATTCCGACAAATGTAAGGGTCTTGTTTTTAATTTCAAACGAGGTGGAATGATTTCTCAGCAGTTGAAAATTGCTATTTTCCATAATATGCGTATACATACGCGTTCCGTTTCCGCCATGGTCATGATTTCCAAAAATTGCCAATTTACCATAATGAGCTTGGATGGATCCAAGTAATTCAACTAAGACATCTTCATACATAAATTGATTTGGGTTGTCGATCAAATCTCCCGTAAAAATAACAAAATCAGCTTTGGCTTGGTTAATTTGTTCAACAATTTTTTTTAATTGTTTTTGTTCCTTTTCATTTTTGACATGTGTATCGCTGAATTGAATGATTTTAAGTGATTGAATAGATGTATGTTTTTGTGGAATTGGGATTGTAATATGTTCCCATTTTAATTGTTTTGGTTCAATGAAAGCGGCATAAATTATAAAGAGAAGCAGCATTAAAATAAGGGCTGTACCTATTTTTGTATATTTTTTTTTCATTAAGATCTCCTTTTTTCAATCTTTTTGTATATTTCGTTAAATGTTATGTGACTTTTGTCACTTTGCTTGTGCTTCAATTGGTGGTACATTCACAAGATAGCATAATCTATGATAATATTTACCTATTAAGATTGCAAATTATTTTATTGAAAAGCGAGGAAAGTAAATGACGCAAAACATAAAAATTAAATTTGAACCGATAGTGAGTTTAGATGAAATGCGTGTGGTCGGATTTCAAATCCTTTCGGATGATAAGGAAATTTTTATTTATCATGAAGATCAATCGAATGAGTGGGCGCGTTTAATTGGTTTATATCAACAAATATTTCAACAATGTTTACAAGATCCGATTTTTTTGGTGAATCAATCAATGCTTTATATCCCAGTTGATGCCAATGCTCTGGTTGTAGATTTTGGAGAAATTTTTTTGGAGGAACTTTTAGCCTTTCACAAAAGAGGAATGCCGTTTGATAAAATGGTAATTCAAATTAAGGAAGAGATGTTTACAGGTGATGTTGAAAATTTATATTATTTGATTCGTTATTATCGAACATATGGTATTTTATTTGCAATTGACCATCATGATATGGGAAAGAGTAATATTGAGACGATTCGCTTGCTTAGACCAGATATTTTAAAAATCAATTTATCAAATCAAAAAATTCAAGCTTATCCACTTGAATCACAAGATTTACTATCGATTTTATCTTTATTGATGAGAAAAATCGGGACAACCATTTTGTTTGATCAAATTTGCTCAGATATTCATTTATATAATGCATGGAAAAATAATGGTCGTTATTTATCAGGAGATTATATTTTCCCGGCTGTTGATAAAATGGCAGATGCACAAAAAAGTTTAGATTACATTCAAAAGGACTTGGCCGATTTTGTTTTTCGCGAAAATAAAAGGTTGTCACAAGTTTATGCAATGAATCAAATCTTTAATGAGAAATGCAAGCGGATTTTTTCACATCGTTATCAAACAAGAGAATTTGATGCATGGTTTGAACTCTTATTGAATGTATTTAAAGATTGTGTTTATCGCATGTATTTTGTGAATGGAAATGGTGTTCAAATTTCTGGAAACTATGTGACAAAATCAGAAGGGAAATGGGAAAAGGCTGACAGATATATTGGAAGGAATTGGAGTTTTCGTCCATATTTTTTGGAAAGCATTGCTAAATTAAAATATGAAAAACGTGGAAACCTATCGGATATTTATGCGGATTTGAAATCCAAAAATTTTATTCGAACGTTTTCTTATCCAATTGATGATGAAACTTTTTTGTTCATGGATTTAAACTTAGAATATTTGTATGAGAATGATTTGTTACTATAGAAGACCTGATTGATTAAAACATTTTGAGTTGCCAAAAAAGTAAAGGGAAGTTTTTGAGAAAGTATTTACTAGGATCTAATATTTTTACATTTTATATGTATTGTATTCCGGGTTTTTATAAAAGTAAAAAATTTATAAAATGTTGACCAATCAATAAAATGGCAGAGTTGGGATAAAAAAACAGAAGTTCTGATTAAAAAACATTGGGATTGGATCAAAAAGTAAGAATGAATTCCTTGTTTTTTGTTCGTTTTCCTTAGATGGCTGGCAATTCTATTACAAAACATTGGTCTAGCTTGTTCCTTTTTCTTTATAGGAGATTTACCTATGCAAAAGTTCTGGGAAAATGGATTTCCATCAGACTGTTTTGGTAAAAAACACTTATGTTTTAGCTATACTTAAAAATATTATGTATTGCAAACTGGTTTGAGATTTCAAGCATAGTTTTATTGGGAGAAGTATCATCTTACACTTTGGAATTCAAAAGCAATTGTTGAATTTTTATTTATATTTTGAAAATCAGCAATCAGAGCCTGGTCTTTTACAAGAAAAGGTGTAGTAAAAGATTTGTGCTTAAATATTATATATTTTTCCGAATCTTACTTTAGTTATATCATTGATTTCAATAGGGATTTGCTGTGCTGCAAAATAAGTCTTGGCTTGTTTAAATGCTAGACAGTTGTTTTGTGTATTTTATTGAATCATTTTGTATATCTTCCATTTTCAGTGTTGAAACATTAAGTAATGTTTTTATTTTGGCATGTTGTTTGGGCAGATTGAATAAAAATAAAGAAAATGAGCAACGCTGGAACATGGGGAGGTGCAGTATGAAAGAAAGTAGTTTGGAGTTTATAAAAATCAGTTTGTTTTTTCTTACATCCATCTTATTTTTTTTATATGGGTTTACGACTTATGAAAGGTATATACAAATGAATCGAATGATTGACGGTGAACAAGAGGTTATGGCTAGCGAATCTCAGATTGACAAAAAAAATGACAGTCCGTCACGTTTGCAAATTTTTTTTGAATACGGGGAGTAGAGAGAATGATGGAGGAAGCTTTAAAGGATTATTTACATTATTTGCGTGTGGAAAAACAACTAGCAAATAATACGATTTGTTCATATGAACGAGATTTAAAAAAATATATTGCATTTATGACTAAAATCGGGTTGACACATCCATCTCAAATTGAAAAACTGCATATTTTACGTTTTATTGAACAGATGCGTTCAGAAGGGAAATCGGATAAAACTTGTGCAAGATATGTGTCTGCTATTCGTACTTTTCATATGTTTTTGTTTCAAGATGCAGTGGTTTTTGCTAATGTAACTGAGAACCTGATTTTACCGAAAGTGAAGAAAAAGTTGCCAAAAGTTTTGAGTGTGCAAGAGGTTGATATGTTGCTTGATTATTTGGAGCAAGGAGCAGATATTGTTAGCATTCGGAATCGAGCCATGATTGAGCTTTTATATGCAACGGGTATGCGTGTGACAGAATTAATCAACTTAAATGTTGATCAAGTTCATTTAACGATGGGGTTTATTCGATGTATTGGAAAAGGGAATAAGGAGCGGATGATTCCAATCGGACAGTTGGCAAATGAGCGATTGTCAGATTATTTACAAAAAAGTCGCCCAGAGTTGTTAAAGAAATCTCCAAAAAACTCGGATGCTTTGTTTTTAAATCAACGTGGTAATCGTTTGACGCGTCAAGGGATTTGGAAATTATTGAATGAATTTGTTCAAGCAGCAGGGATTACCAAAATGATTAGTCCGCATACACTTCGGCATTCATTTGCAACACATTTATTGGAAAATGGAGCCGATTTGCGATCTGTACAAGAATTATTGGGACATGCTGATTTATCAACAACCCAAATTTATACACATGTAACAAAAAAGAAGATGACAGATGTTTATAAAAAATTTCATCCACGTGCATAAACTTTAATTGAAATACATATTTATATCTGTTTTTTCATAAAATGATACAATCAGATTTTTTAGGAGGCATATATGGCATCATTTCAACGTGTTTTTTTAATCATTTTGGATTCAGTAGGAATTGGAGAAATGCCGGATGCAGCACAATATGGTGATCGAAATGTTCATACGCTTGGACATGTTGCCATACAAAAGGGCGGACTTTATATGCCTACGATGCAAAAGCTAGGCCTTGGAAATATTGTTTCGATTCAAGGGGTTTTACCACAAAAGCATCCGATGGCTTATTATGCCAAAATGGCGGAGGCTTCAAATGGAAAAGATACAATGACTGGTCACTGGGAATTTATGGGTTTAAAAATTTCCAAGCCGTTTCAAGTGTTTCCAAACGGATTTCCAACAGAACTATTGGAGGAACTCAGTGAAAAAACTGGTCGAAAGTTTCTTGGAAATAAACCAGCAAGTGGTACAGAAATTTTAAAAGAGTTGGGAGATATTCACGTCCAAACCGGAGCACCAATTTTGTATACTTCTGCAGATAGCGTTTTACAAATTGCTGCACATGAAGAAGTTGTGCCACTTGAAGAGCTGTACCAGATTTGTGAAATTGCTCGTGAGCTTACTTTAAAAGATGCCTATAAAGTTGGTCGTGTTATTGCCCGTCCATTTATTGGAATGAACGGAAGTTGGACGCGTACTTCCAATCGGCATGATTATGCGTTAAAGCCTTTTGAAAAAACAGTGATGAATACATTAAGTGAAAGTGGATTTTCGGTTATTGCAATTGGAAAAATCAATGATATTTATGATGGAGAAGGTGTAACTCGATCCATCCGTACCACATCAAATATGGATGGAATGGATCAAATAATTTCAGTAATCAAAGAAGAATTTACTGGCTTGGTATTTTTAAATCTTGTAGATTTTGATGCAATTTACGGTCATCGCAGGGATTCAATCGGTTATGGTGATGCGTTAGAGGCTTTTGATCAAAGATTGGCGGAGTTTTTACCACTTTTACAAAAAGAAGATCTGCTCATTATTTCTGCTGACCATGGAAATGATCCAACTGCACCAGGAACCGATCATACAAGAGAATATGTACCGCTTCTTGTATACAGTCCTTCATTTATAAAGGGGGGACCCCTTGATTTGCGTCAAAGTTTTGCGGATGTTGGTGCAACCATTGCTGAAAATTTCCAAGTTACATTACCTAAAAATGGTCAAAGTTTTTTAAAATATTTAAAATAATTATGTTGGTATACGTCCTTGATTGCACTTATTTTAATAAATTACTGTGTTTGTGTGTCAAGCGATCTACCGGATGAAATAAAATAAACCTGTTTTTCGTTTGATTGGTTAGTGAAATGAAGGGAGAAAAAAGATGGAAAGTACTTTGTATAAAGAAGCCGTGCAATTTATTCAAGAAAAGATAACCATAAAGCCTAAAATCGGATTAATTTTGGGGTCCGGTTTGGGAGTTTTGACCGATGAGATGACAGATTGTGTAACGATTCCTTATGAAACCGTTCCCCATTTTCCACGTGCAACGGTTGAAGGGCATGCTGGAGAATGGGTAATTGGAAAGTTAAGCGGAATCGATATTGCAGTCATGAAGGGACGGTTTCATTTTTATGAGGGACATCATCAAAAGCAAGTAACGTTTCCAGTTCGAGTAATGAAATATTTAGGTATCCGAAATTTAATTGTAACCAATGCAGCAGGTGGCATTCATCCCAATTTTTCAGCGGGGGATTTTATGCTGATTACGGATCATTTAAATTTAATGGGAACCAATCCATTAATTGGTCCAAATGATGATCGGCTTGGTCCAAGATTTCCTGATATGTCAGAAGTGTATTCTTTACAGCTGCGGATGATTGCCAAACGAGCGGCACAAGATTTACAGATTCCGTTGCAAGAAGGTGTCTATGCGGCAATGGTGGGACCAGTATATGAAACGCCTGCTGAGGTGCGTATGATAGCGACTCTTGGTGGTGATGCAGTCGGAATGTCCACTGTTCCAGAGGCAATTGTAGCCAATCATTCTGGCCTTTCGGTTTTAGGTCTTTCTGTGATATCCAATTTAGCGGCAGGGATCCAAAAAGAAAAACTTTCTCATCAAGAGGTCATGGAGACAGCTAAACAAGTCAGATCCAATTTTATTCAACTGATAAAGAAAATTGTTTTTGAGATTGGAGAGAAAACCGATGAGAATGGTTGATCTAATTCAGAAAAAACGGGATGGCTACAATCTTACGGCTCAAGAAATTCACTGGATGATTCAAAATTATACACAGTCAAAAATTCCGGATTACCAAATGAGTGCATTTGCAATGGCTGTGTTTTTTCAAGGGATGTGTGATCGAGAAAGTACTGACTTGACACAAGCAATGATCGAATCCGGCAAACAAATTTCACTAGAGCAAATTCAGGGAATAAAAGTGGATAAACATTCAACTGGAGGAGTTGGTGATACTACAACACTTGTGCTTGCACCGCTTGTTTGCGCTTGTGGTGCTCCAGTTGCAAAAATGAGTGGGCGAGGACTGGGATATACCGGAGGTACGATTGATAAACTTGAATCCGTTCCAGGCTTTCATACAGAGCTTACCAATGAACAATTTATTCAATTGGTAAATACCAATCAGATTGCGATTATTGGACAAAGTACAGAGCTGACACCAGCAGATAAAAAACTTTATAGTTTGCGAGATGTAACGGCAACAGTTGATTCAATTCCTTTAATTGCCAGCTCGATTATGAGTAAAAAAATTGCAGCTGGTGCTGATGCCATTGTATTGGATGTGAAGGTCGGTTCTGGTACATTTATGAAAACGGTTAAAGATGCGAGAAGTCTGGCTCGTTTAATGGTTGCAATTGGAAAAGGTGTCGGAAAAGATATGGTTGCTATATTGTCTGATATGAGTCAGCCGCTTGGTAATGCGATCGGTAATGCGCTTGAAGTAAGAGAAGCCATTGCAACCTTACAAGGAAAAGGACCAGAGGATTTACGGCAACTGTGTTTTGTCTTGGGAGCACATATGTTGATTTTAAGCAAGCAGGCAAATACAATCAAAGAAGCGGAACAAATGCTTGCAAAAGCAATTTCTTCTGGAAAAGCATTGGAAAAATTCCAGCAATTTATTTCTGCTCAAGGGGGAGATGCTTCCATTGTTGATCACCCAGAAAAGTTGCCTGTAGCAAAATATGTTTATGAAATTCGAACGAAAAGGTCAGGGTATATTCATAAAATATTACCAGAATCTGTTGGAATGGCTGCGATGATGTTGGGGGCTGGACGGAAAACGAAGCAATCTTTAATTGATTTATCAGTTGGTCTAGTTTTACAAAAGAAGGTAGGAGATTTTGTTTCTAAAGGGGAGACATGGATTCAGGTATTCAGCCAAAATTCAGAAAATCCAGAGATAGATGCCTTACTTTCTGACAGTCTTTTGATTGATTCTTCTCCTATACAAAAAGGAAATCCATTTATTTATGAATTTATACAATGATTTCTAAAAATCCGAATGTGATTCATTTAGCAAAAATATAAAAAATCCATATTTTAGAATAAATATGGATTTTTTATATACAGTTCATTTAAATCTTTCTAATAAACAGCGTTTGCAGCAATCAAAACGCTTTCATAAGCTGCTTGCATATTGGGTTCACTACCAAAAAGTTTTACATTGTATTTGTAAGCCCCCAACACTTCAAGTTTTACTTCGTCCCACGTGTTCCGCCCAAGCATTTCATCCATTTTTTTTGCATCACTTAAACGGTTATAAGCCCATTTTTCCAGCTTTAAAATTTCTGGGCTTTTATGCTCTTCCATTTTTAAATTCCTCCTAAAAATAAATTTTAGCATTCATATTGGTTATGGAATATTTTTCATATTTTCATTCGATATAGGTCTTTTTTACTATCTGAATGGAATAAAAAATATGGAGAATAGCGGGTTCGAACCGCTGACCTTTTGGCTGCCAGCCAAATGCTCTCCCAACTGAGCTAATCCCCCATAGAATTTTAAAATATGCTTCATCGGAAAATAATGATATCAAAAATTTGGCTTAGTTTCAAGTGGATTCTGATAGAATTTTATATTTTATTTCTCCTGGTGTATAGAAGATCTATTTTTGGAAAAAATAGTATGTGAACCATTTTAGGAGGGATTATGTTGAAACAAATTTTTGCATGTATATTTATAATTTACCTCACTTGTATGACAACTGTATACCCCGTATTTGCAAAAGAAAAAACGAATTCTTCTTTGCTTGCAAAAGATGCCAAATCAGCCATTTTAATTGAACAGGAGACAGGACGGATTTTATTTTCCAAAAATGAAAATGAAAAATTGGCTCCTGCAAGTATGACAAAAATTATGACAATGTTGTTGATTTTTGAAAAGTTGTATGATGGCAATTTAAGATTGGATGAAAAGGTTGCAGCGAGTAAATATGCAGCATCCATGGGCGGTTCACAAATTTTCCTAGAACCAGGAGAAGAAATGACAGTAGATGAGTTGCTCCGTGGCATTGCTATTGCATCAGGAAATGATGCAGCTGTTGTAATGGCAGAACGGATTGCAGGAACAGAGGAAGCTTTTGTAGAGTTAATGAATCAAAAAGCAGCCGAGCTAGGATTAAAACATACGGTTTTTAAAAATTGTACGGGCCTTCCAACAGAAGGGCATGTATCAACAGCATATGATATGTCTGTTATCGCAAAAGAGCTATTAAAATATCAAGAAATCACAAAGTATTCCGGTTTATATGAAGATTATTTACGTGAAGATACAGAAAAAAAGTTTTGGTTGGTTAATACAAATAAACTTGTAAAATTTTACTCAGGATGTGACGGGTTAAAAACTGGATATACAACTGAAGCAAAATATTGTTTAACTGCTACAGCTAAAAGAAATAATATGCGTGTTATAGGTGTTGTGATGGGGGCAGATACTTCAAAAATTAGAAATGCACAAATGATGCAAATGTTGGATTATGCCTTTGGAAAATATGAAATGAAACAGATTTTGGCAACGGATCAAATGAAAGAAGAACTCCAAGTTGAGAAAGGGAAACAAAAATATGTGACAGTTGTCAATCAAAAGCCGCTTTGTTTGTTGCAAGAAAAAGGAATAAAACATGAAAAAATGACACAAAGCATCCAAATTGATAAAAAGCTAGCAGCACCACTAAAAAAAGGAGAAAAGGTTGGAACTTTAACATTGAAGGAGGGAGGAAAAGTTGTTGCAACGGTGGATCTTGTGACAGAAAAAGCAGTTCACAGTGCCAGCTTGTTTGACCTGTTTAAGCGTTCGACAGCCAATTTGCTTGGTTTATAAACAAAAAATGTAGAACGTTGACTAGTTTTGCTTGTTGGAAGGAATGGTTGTTTTTTTGTTGAAGATTAGCGATAAGGTTTCATGAGGAGGAGAAAGTATGGGATTGGCATGTGAAATGAGATGTAAAAATCGTGTTTTGATTGTCCGAATGCAAGGTGAATTGGATCATCATACTGCAGAAAATTTAAGAGAAGAAATTATCCAGCAAAAGGAGTTGTCTAATTGTATTCATATTATAATGAATTTCCAAAATTTATCGTTTATGGATAGCTCTGGGTTAGGTGTTGTTTTTGGACGATTTAAACAGATAAGAAGTCAAGGAGGAGAATTGGTTGTTTGTTCCGTTCCACCTTCTATCCATCGAATTTTTGAAATGAGTGGATTATATAAAGTGGTTCCTTATGTAAATAATGAAGAAGCTGCTTTGGATTTTTTGGGGGTAACAAAATGATGAATAATAAAATGTCCTTTACCATTTTGTCAAGAAGTGAAAATGAGCATTTTGCAAGAATTGTTGTGGCTGCTTTTATTGCACAATTGGATCCAACTGTGGAAGAATTGACAGATATTAAAACATCCGTATCTGAGGCTGTAACAAACTGCATTATTCATGGCTATCGTAATGATCCGACACAAGAAATTATCATAACTGTCGAACTTCGAGACGGTGAGGCATGGATATCGGTGCAGGATTTCGGTGAAGGAATCGAGGATTTAGCACAGGCTAGAATGCCGCTCTATACATCAAAGCCGGATTTAGAGCGCTCTGGGATGGGTTTTACTATTATGGAGAATTTTATGAATCATTTAACTGTGTACTCCATACCTGGAAAAGGTACAACTGTTGAAATGGTAAAGGTATTTTCAAAAACAATCGCAGTTGTAAAATAAGGAGATTAGAACAATGGATGTGGATGTGAAAAATAAAAGCGGACGTAAGGCGCTTCTGAAGGATGAAGAATTAAAAGAATTGATTCGAAAAAGTCAGTCAGGAGATCAACATGCACGAGACACCATTGTAGAAAAAAATATGCGCCTAGTTTGGTCAGTCGTTCAGCGTTTTTTGAACCGAGGCTATGAGGCAGATGATTTGTTTCAAATTGGCTGCATCGGTTTATTGAAATCTGTGGATAAATTTAATTTAGCTTATGACGTGAAGTTTTCTACATATGCAGTTCCGATGATTATTGGAGAAATTCAACGTTTTTTAAGAGATGATGGTGCAATTAAAGTCAGCCGTTCGTTAAAAGAAACAAGCAATAAAATTCGACGAGTTAAAGAAACTTTTATGAAAGAGTCAGGGCAGATGCCAACGGTTCATGAATTGGCAGAAATACTTGAAATGTCACCAGAAGATGTGATTTTTGCAGAAGAGGGCGCACGTACACCCGCTTCTATTCACGAGACAGTTTATGAAAATGATGGTGATCCAATTACACTGTTGGACCAAATTGCAGATGTGTCTCAGGAAATTCATTGGTTTGAACATATTGCTCTATCTGAGGCCATTCAAAATTTGACCAAGCGTGAACAGCTTATTGTATATTTGCGGTATTATCGAGATCAGACACAGTCTGAAGTCGCTGAGCGTTTGCAAATTTCTCAGGTTCAAGTTTCACGTTTGGAAAAAAAAATTTTAAAACAAATGAAAGCATATATGAGGTATTAGTTTATGTGTGATTATGCTCCTTTTCAGATGACGGTTAAGCCGTACATTTTTTTAAAAGGAGCTATTTTTTTATAAATTGAAAAAGATTGTATATGATTGTTATCGTTCAATGGTTTAGCTTTTATCGGGTAAGTTGAGATAAAAAATAGGTAGTTTGATTTGGAGATTTTCTCCTTGGTTTTGTTTTAACTATATGTAAAGTGATTCTTCCACTGTTTTTATTATATTGAATACGTGTCAATCTGTGAGTCTGTTACGCCTATCAAAAGATGAATTTTTATCTTAATATACGGGTGGTTTCTGTTGATTGGTTTGTCTCTTAAAAAAATTTAAAGCTAATAAAAAATGAAGCATAGATAAAAAGCGTAAAATCTTTACACATACAACCGATGGTATTAATATAAATAGGGTATATTTCATAGACTTAATATTTTAGAAAGGTGAAGAAAATGCATTATATAGGTTGTCAAAAAAAATTAGAACGTATTTTTCATTGTACAGAAGAGGAGGCAAAGAAAATAGGGATAGACCTTTCCTTGGACAATGAATTCTTGTTTAGTAAGGGATGTTTTCAGTTGGATTGCAGTTGGCCATTATTTCAAACTTTTGGTGAAATTTGTTTAAAGGGTAAAGAAGATACGACTTTGGTCCTACAAAACGGTAAAAGGATGCGATCATTATTTACGCCTTTTCAGGAAGTTCAAATTTTTGATGTGAATGCAGATGTTATATTTCAAAATGTAGTATTAACTGCTAATGAGCTGACAGAAATTCGATTTTTCAATCGTGAGGAAGCTTTGCGTTGGGCAACTACAGTAGTGGATCGTACACAAATTCAGATGATTATTATGGACGAATTGGAAAAGGGATATGTGGAAAGTATTGATCGTTACAATGTAAAAGGAATTTTAGAGCCAGGAGATCATGTTGTTGTTGATCGGATTTTATATACACATCATGGCATTTATATCGGGCATAATATGCTAATTCACTATTCAGGCGAGGGTGGTACCATTGGTGAAGTTGCTGAAATTCCACTGGATGAATTTGTAAAGAACGATGAGTTTTGGGTATATAAGCATGAAAATCCATTTCCTAGAGAAAAAATTGTCCAGCGTGCCAAAAGTCGCCTACATGAAAATTTATACAATATGACATTTAATAATTGTGAGCATTTTTGTCATTGGTGTGTTACAGGTTATAGTTGGTCCAATCAAATTTATGTCGGTTCATTTTTGGGTCCAGCAGGGGTGATTATTGGTAAAGTTGTAAATGAGGGAGACTATCCACGTTATACATTGAGTGATTTGTAGAAAATTTTTTATGTGAGGATAGGTGAATCATATATAATATATATGAACATGGGTAAGTATTTGTATCATTTCATAAATTATTTTGTATGTAAGAATAGGGAAAAAGATAGGCTTTCCTTGCGGATTCTGTATAATTATGGTTCTAGTTGTATAAAAATTTGGTGACTTTTGTTGTTCAGGTCATTTTTTTGGATGAGGTAGTAGAGGACTGTTTGATCGTTTCTTTATGATTTTGGTCAAAATCATCTTGCTTTTTTCGTTTGTTTGAGAAAAAGAATGGAATTTGTGAAGTTGTTGGGATAGGTTTTGGGTTTGTTTTGGGGTATACTTTGAGTATATAAAACTTGAAAGGTGGAGAAAAATGCGCGAAAAACAAGCTTGGAGCTTTAATGGTTTTATTGCAGTTATAGCCATTATTATTTTGCTGGGATTGGCGGTGATCACATTTTTAAACAGTTCAACCCCATTTGGGATTGCAATGTCAATATCTTCTCTTTTGTTTATGGTATTATGTATTGTACTCGCACTTATTTTATTGGCTGGTTTGGTCGTTTTACAACCAAATGAGGCAATGGTTTTAACTTTTTTCGGAAAATATATGGGAACGATTCGCCAGGATGGTTTCTTTTTTGCAATTCCAGCATCGAAACGAAAAATTTCTTTACGTGTGCGAAACTTTAACAGTGAAACATTGAAGGTCAATGATGTTGATGGAAATCCGATTGAGATTTCGGCGGTTATTGTATTTCGGGTTGTAGATGCGGCTAAAGCAGTGTTTGACGTAGACAGTTATGAAAGTTTTGTCCGAATTCAAAGTGAAACGGCACTTCGTCATATGGCTACAAAATATCCTTATGACAGCCCGGATACAGGTGTTATATCTTTGCGCGGCAATACGGAGGAAGTTGCACAAGGCTTAGCACAGGAATTGCAAGAAAAACTTCGTGTTGCTGGTGTTCAGGTATTGGAGGCACGCCTGAACCATTTGGCCTATGCGCCGGAAATTGCTAGTGCAATGCTTCAACGTCAGCAGGCCAATGCCATTGTGGCTGCACGTCAGAAAATTGTTGAGGGTGCTGTTGGAATGGTGGATGATGCATTATCTTTATTAGAAGCGAAAAAAGTGATTCAGTTGACTGAGGAACAAAAAGCACAAATGATTTCCAATTTAATGGTTGCCATTGTTTCGGAAAAAGGAACTCAGCCAGTGATGCAGGCAGGAAATGTGCAAAAATAAACCATTGGTGTTACGAGGTTTTTAATGGTTGCTTTTCGTCTGGTGACGCAAAAGTGACCATTTTTATTCGAGCAATGCACATTAAAGGAAAATGTCAAAAACCTTGATCCCCTCTATTAAATCATCCATTTCTGTATGTGTATATTTATTTAACGTAACTCGTATATCGCTGTGACCTAACAATTTCTGCACCACATTTATATTCGTTCCTGATTGAACCAAAAGAGTAGCGAATGTATGGCGCAATCCATGGAAATTGAGATATGGGATAGGCGACTTTTTACAAAAATCATACCATTGTCTGTTAAGCCCTTTTAGACTTTGTGGTTGTCCAATTTCATTTGAAAAAAGAAAAGTGATATTGTTGCCATTCATATCCTTTTGTTGTTCCCAAAGTTCGCCCATAGAAAATTTCAGCTGTTTGATTTTAAATATATATTTTTTCAAATCATGCTCTACGATTGTGTTCATCGGAACAATTCTTCCTTTGCCATTTTTAGGCGACTGAAGAATTTTTTCGTTTGTATCTAATATTACTTGCAAATTTTTATTTACCGATATTGTTTTAGTTTTAAAATCTACATCTTCAATGCAGAGTGCCATAATTTCCCCTCGACGCAGACCACATAATACAGCCAATTTGGCTTGTACATTTAACTTTTCTGTAGCGTTATTTTCTAGCTCGCGAATTAAAATTTTAACTTGTTCTTTTGTATAATGCTGTATTTCTCGTACTTGCTTTTCTGGCTTTCTGTTCTTTACTTTTTTGGCTGGATTACTGTCAATAACTTCCCATTCTTTTGCCCGTTCAAAGATGCTTTTTAACATTGAATGTTTTTTATCTAATGTTCTTCTTCCGGCATTTTCTTCTGCTTCAAAGAATTTTTCAATGTGTAGCGGTTTTATTTTTTTCATTTCCATTCCTTTAAAGAAATTTAAAACTCTACCTTCATTTTCTTTGTACAAATTTTGTGTACTTACTTTAAGTGTTTTTAAGTACAGTTTTTTGAAGTGTTCTTCATAAAATGTTTCAAAACTTATACCGTCTAGGTCCATTGTTTTTGTGTTTCTAACTTCAACCTCCAACTCCGTAATAGCCTTTTTGAGCGCACGCTCCGATTTTGCTGTTACGGTTTTTGTTTTTCTTATGCGTTTTCCATTATCGTCGTATCCCAATTCGACGTATATTTTGTATTTATTTTCTCCGATTTGTTTGTAGCTTGCCATGTTAATTACTCCTTTCTTGGTGAAAAGGGAAGGGAAGAACAAAGTATATTTGTCATTCCTCTTCAAATTCTAATATAAATCCAACTTTTCTTTTAGTGCATCTTGAAGCACTTGAGAGAAATTCACACCTTGCTTTTCTGCTGTTGTGTTTAACCATGCCGGGATTGTTAATGTCTTTTTGACTGCTTTGCTATGGAATAATTTTCGGTATTCTAAGGTATCACATGATATTAAAGAGACAAATTCATTATCATTTGTTTTCACAGTTTTTATGTTACTTGGTAAAGGAATATCACCGTTCATTTCTTCTATATCGTAAATCATTAAACACAATGCGTCTTGAGCTGCTTCCATGGCATCAGCAAGGTCATTTCCACAAGTAAAACATCCTTCAATATCAGGAAATTTTACAGAATACATCCCACTTTCTTCCAATGTAAAAATTGCGGGGTAAACATATTTTGCCATATTTAAATCCTCCTTTTATTTAGGTGATGAGGTCGGGGCTATTTTAGCCCCGCTTCTTTAAGAATGGATTCTAGAGTTCCGTTTGCAATTTCTTGTTTATCGTGTCTGCCTACTGAGAATAATTTATTTGTTTTTGGACTGTACCATATTTCATGTCTTTTTCCCTCTCTGTGTATTCTGCATCCGTTTTTCTTTAGAATCTTTTTTAGCTCACAATACCTCAATCCATTCACCTCTTGAATATATTATAACACGTATAAACACGTATGTAAACAAAAATAGTGATATTCTCTTTTGTTTAGAACGTACGTTCTTATTTTGTTTATAAATAAAAGGGGAGCGACCCCTTCATTTTTAAATAGCTTAGATAAATTATTCAATTTCAAATCCATAAGGTGATATACAGCCTACATACTTGCCAATTATCCTGATGTCATCAAATTCTCCGTATTGTTGTTCCTCGTGTATTGGGTTATGGCTTAATGGTTCCAAAATCAATTTTTTACTGAAGCTGAATTTCAAAACCCTTTTAAGAGTTGCGTCGCCACCATTTATGAAAACCGCAGCTATTTCTCCAGTTTTGACATCATCTTGTTTTTGGAAGATTGCATAATACCCGTCTGGAATAATTCTATCCATAGAATCACCATTTATCTTTAAGGCGAACATTTCTTCTGTATCAATTTTGTTGTCTAGCCAAGGACAAGCTATTTCTCCTATATCTTGTATTGCTTCAAATGGGAGACCAGCAGATATAGAGCCATATATAGGTATGGTCGGTATGTTTATATCATCTAAATCTTCCCCTATTAGGGGCGGTGACGTAAGAAAACATTTATGTGAGAGAATCGGCGTAGTTTAGGCTACGCCGGTTTTCTTTTCTTTTAGGGCTGCTTGGGATTGCTCCCTTGCTTCCTCAAAATCAAATGCACCAATGAAGTTATAGACGATCTCAATTTCTCTGACCTTAATGCGCGGCTCGTTCTCGTCCGGCGTGTAAACCTCGGAGATATAAATTTTCTCCACAAACTCCCGGAGAACAGAGGCGTCAAGCTGCTGCATATCGGTG
>CAJFEE010000019.1 GCA_904373265.1 Candidatus Harrysmithiimonas galli
ATCGGTTTGTTTAATGGCAGCATTGGTGATGGTTAACCCTTCGATGGTAAAATCAAGAGCTTTTACATCAGAAATGGCTTCATCAAACGAAACCTCAACTGTGGTAGCATTAATTGCCGTTATCGAAACTACATTTTTGTGGCGATGTGTTTTAAGAGCAGATGGCCTCAATTGTTCTTTTATGTTTCATTAAAAAAACTGGTAAAATAATGTTGAATTGCTTGGTTGATTATTTCGTTAGTTGTTTGTTTATTATTTTTTTTAAAATATTCTATTGCCTCTAAAGAAAATTGGGATAATTCAATAATAATTTGTTTATTATCAGATTTATACTTATCAACCATATTAATTATATTTTTTAAACTTGATTCATTTTCTTTTAAAAATTTCAAAAAAATAAATAAATCTTTATCTGTATTTTCTTCATCTTTTGTAATTGAGGAAGAAGGATGTTTGGACGTTTGAGGTTAAAAAAATGATGGTGTATGGGAAAGTAAAGGATGAGATTGTATTTGTTTCCCATAATAAATATATGTTTTTTCGGTTTCAGACCAAATATAACCTTGATTTCTCATAAAAAGTCCCATCTCTCGAACGGAATGAAACCCCGTTGATTGTACAATCTGTTTTACATCTTTTTCTTTTTTTAATAGAGATAAGATTTTTTTGCATATGGTATTTTGTACACGAGGACGAACTCGTGGAATCGGAAGAACGTCAGGAGAGGGAGCCATGTAGCATTGTTCCTGGCGATTCCAAATAAAATGATGTCTGCGCATATACATGTCTAACCCAGACTTACTTTTGTAGTTCAGTGCACGTGCAATTTCTTCACGTTTCTTGCCTTTTTTCATTTCTTCAATAATGTATTGTGTTTTTTTTGTATGTTTGACTTCAGGATAATGGGTTGGCATATCTTTCTCCTTTCAAGAAATTCTGGTCTTATACTTTTAGATCAGAAGTAAACGATATCGTTTTAGAAAACAATGGTTTTTCATTTTATCTAGATTTATAAGAAGACTCCCACCTCAGCGAAGAGGTGGTAAGATGAATTGCATTCGGTTCTACCAAGTGATTGATCAATATACCTCTTATTTTTTATTATATATATTTTTAGTAAAATGAGTATGATAGTAGTAAAAAAGTGAGGTGAATATAAAATGTATCTAACAGTGAAATATCTGTCAAAGGAAGAATATAAAGTATTGAAAGAGTTTAAGCCATGCAGCCAAAAATCTCTACAGTATAAGGACTTTACAATGTGTGTCAGTATTACTTTGAAAACAAAGAGTATCTAAACCATGAGAACAATATGTGTTGCTAAAAAATAGTAAAAACTATAAGTTGTGACACGTCAATATAGGCACAGAAAATTTTCAAAGAAGTATACGGTGTACTCAAATCATTCTTTAGATTTATCCGAAAAAAGGTAATACAACTTTTCAGATATTCAGCCGCCTAAACATTTAAAGAAAGATGGTTTCGTAACGTGGGTGATTGGATTTGTGTATATAAAGAAAGCAAATTAATGATTCCATATTCTTGTCAATTTAAGAAAAACTACAAGCCAATACAATTTCCATGCCAACTATCCTTATGAATAAAAAATTAAGGAAATCCAAATCACTCTTAAAGGATATGCTGTTTTTTTTTTTGAAATTCAGTACATATATCATGTATAGAAAGAACAAAGAAGATGAAATCCTAACTAAGCACTGGCTATCGATTTGGGAGTAAACAATTTGGTTGTTTGCGTATCTTCAGTAGATGGATCTTACATCATTACAGGCATAAACGAAAATCAATCAACCAGTGGTTTAGCAAATGTAATGCGCAACTTCAATCTATTAAAGAGAAACAAGGGATGAAGAAATGTACAATCCATAAACAGAACATCTTGTATCGTAAACATAACAATTGAGTGAATGACGATGTACTGAAAACAGCTCATCATATTATCTATTATTGCTTTCATAACAATATTGGAGTGATTGTGATAGATTACTTGAAAATGCTACAAAGCTCACCTAAGATGGGGAAACGAAATAACCCACATTGTCAACTTGTCATTAGGCAATATCGAGAAAAAACTGGAATACTTGTGTGAATTATATGGTATTCGTTTTATCAAGTAGGGAGAAAGTGATACAAGTAAATCCAGCTTTTTCGATTAAGATATCCTTCCAAGATATGATGCAGACAATTTGGTAGATGATACGTTCACTGGGAAATGTATGAAACGCAGTCTATACCAATGAGTCGTGGTATCGTCAATGCAGGTGTAAATGGTGCATTGAATATTGTGAGAAAAAGTAATGTTATGTCCGTATACAGATGATATGCTAGAAGCAAAGTGGATACACCACTGTAAGAATAAGGATTGCATAACAATCAAACTTCTTAAATGGGTTGATAGAACCTTAGAATCCTTCATTTCAAATTTTCGATAGAAAATTCAGTGGAGGTCATTTGCACTGAGCATATTTTCATGGAAGTCATGGGATTTTTTAAAAATCGATTGGATTGAAAGCACTCATGTTTTGAAAAAATATGCATTTTGCTAAGAATTTAATAGATTGACTGTTCGATTTAGCTGCTTCATTGTAGTGTGCACATAACAGGATGTAGTTTTTAGATCGGAATGACCAAGTAAACGTTGAATTTCAACGATGTTGGCGCCTTTTGCCAATAAAGTACTGGCAAAAGTGTGACGTAAAATATGTGCGCTAATGGTTTTTTCCCATTTTAGTTCTTTTGCGGTTTCCTTTAATACTCGATTCACATATTGTGTAGAAACTCTGCCAGTTTTTTGGGTTGCAAAAAAATAATCGGATTCTTGAATACATTTACGTTCCGTACTTGCGTATTGCTTCAGTTCCTGATATAAATCCCTACTCATTGGAATGATACGGTCTTTATTTCCTTTTCCTTCGCGGACTTTGATTTGTCGGTGCTTAAAGCTGACATCATAGGTTTTTAAATTGACACATTCCGAGATCCGCAGACCAGTATGTAGTAGTGTAAAGGCAATAATTTGAATAATCGGATAGCGAATGGTTTTAAGAAGCTGAATTTGTTCATTTGTACTTAAATATTCCCGTTCTTTGCGGTTTACTTTTATCGGTTCTAAGTCGTAGGCAATATTTTGTGGTATGTATTTTTTCTTGTGACAGAAACGATAAAAAGATTTAATGCTATGTAGGTTTCGAGCTCGTGTACTTGTTGATAGTCCACATTCTTTCCGATACAGGATATATGCTTCTAAATCTTCTGTTAAGATTTCTTCTAAATAAACCGTACAATTTAATGTTTTTTCCAGAAACATATGCAGATTTTTTAAATCTTTTTCATATCCGCTCATGGTTTCTTTACTTTTGTCTGTCTGCATTAAGTATAGTTTGAATTTTTCAACGGCATCAATAAATTGCATAAGTCACCTCAGTTTATCTCTTTATAATGTCATGAAATATTATCATGATTTCAATTAAGTATATGATTTAAAGAAGAATCTTGTCTATGTGTAAGTGAGGGAATATATACATTATATCCAAAAAGTGCATGAGATTTTCCAAATGGGACTGCATTTGTCAATGATCTTTTTCATAGCTCCTTATGTTTCACATTCCAAAATAAAAATAACTTTTTTCTATGGTTTTATCAAGCATAAAAATATGAAATGACCAGGTACATAAGTTCAGATCTAAGAGTGAAGGCAAACGAACTTAAGCATTTTATTTTTTGGGAATACTTGGTTATTATTTTTGAAATAGGTTGTACTTGACTTTTTCTTAAAATTTATGCGAGAACTGTTTTTGCAAAACAAATTCATTTTGTATTATGTGGCTTGTCTTGTCTAGGTGGCAAGTTTTTTCAATCCATTGAAACAAAGATAAGAAGCATTGACTGTAATGAAGAATTTTTTTCAGATCTTGTAGGATTGTCCAGTGCATACTGTACTTTTCTTTTGTGTTTGTAAGATATGGTAACGATTTTTCTCTACTGAGAATATATTTTCTTTATTTCGAAATCATGGCGTAAATGTTTTTTCTTTTCTCTATATCTCTCTCAAATGTACGAATTGGGTTCACTTCGTATGATTTTTACTTTCTGTACATTAAAATAAGAAAGGGCAGTTTGCGTATCTTCTGGTTTGATTTGGCTTTGTACTGGCTGGAAATCGCTTTCTTTCGTTGTATGCCTTAGAGATGATCATTCGGATAGATGGATGCATTGTGGCATGAACTATAGACATATTCATGCTTGCAAAAGCAACTTTTCTTTTACTTTCTCAAGATATGGCAATACAGGCAATATTTGATTTCTCAACAGGGAGAAAGTTGAGAATTGTAGGAAGTATAAGCAGTATCAACCATCATAGCAATGGGTTCTCCAACATGTGTCATAATCTTTTCATCTAAAGGTCTAAAGCAAATGACCATCTGGGCATTCTCAAGTATAACAATCGAATCCAATACGAATCCTTTTTTATCAGCTTGTGTGACACAATGGATGGAAGTAAAAGTATGCAGAATCCTTTTGTAAAAAGTGTAGTGTCCGAAATAGTACTTCATAATTTCTTATTCATATATCGCAAATACAAAAAGACTAAAGACAATTCCAAATCCTTTTGGAGTTGTCTTTAGTCTGAAACCAAGTGCATTAGCCTGGATTTAACATATTTTATTTCTTTATGATTTTTATGGAATCCATTTGATTTTTGTTTTGGCAATTTGTTTTAAATTCGGGCAATTTTTCAGGAGGTCAACAGGTGTAACAAATAAGGCATCAATTGGTATGTTCATTTCAATTTTTTCCAGCAAGGTTTCGATTTTTTTAAAAAAGTCTTTAGCTTTTTGAAAGGTTGGATGCCAGCTATTTAATTGAAGAAAATCGTTGTCTTCTATATCTTGTAAAGCAGAGTATAATTGCTCTGCGAGAAGTTCGTCTGTTTCTTGTATGGTTTCATTTAAATATTGATTTGCTTCAAATTTTTGATTATCGTGGTTCTTTAAAAGATTTAAGTGATCAACAATGCGAAATTCTCCTACATCCGCAGTTTTATTTTGAAGCAATCCGTTTTGAATTTTTAAGTGATAATCTTGACCACAATCTTCGTAAATTTGATACACAAGCTGTGAACAAACAAGGAAGTATGTCTCCTCAGGATGCAGTTTATAGTTAATGAGCACATCAAGTTCTTTACAAACCTTTGTTAAAATCAGATCTGTAATTTTTTGTAACTTTTTCGTTGGACGAATCCCTTTATAGATTAAAAGACCAGCGAGAAAAAATAGAGAGGGCATATCATAGATGGTTTTCGCATCGACGTATTTTTTTGCGGCTTGATAAAGTGGCTCAGTTGGCTTTTCTGGTGTTCGGCGTAAAATATATACGGTGCGTTGCTTTGCATCATCCGTAAGTGTAAAGCGATTGACACCGATTCCACTTAATCCCATTTCAACTAAAGCTTCCGGCAGATAAAGCATCGCTGCATGACTGACGTTAGAGTGTGTAAGAAATGCAATGCTTTTACTAATCCAGTCATTTTCTGCTTCAAAAATAAAGACATCTCCAATTTGAATATTTTGTTGTAAATCTTTTTTTATACACATCATAATTCCTCCTTACATTATATATAGTCATAGCCATGTTTTACCTTTTCTGAAGGTTTGGGCTATATTGGTCTAGATAGGGTAAGTTGGTTCACTTCTTCTCTGTCGACCGCTGGATGTTTTTTGATTCTAACTAACAGTTTCTTTGTTTACTTGTTGATCTGTTAGCTCCTACATAATGGTTCATTTAAAACGAGAGTACAATCTTAGAAAGTGCTTGTAATTCTAAAAGGGTATCCAATATTTTTAAAAGAAGTGAACATTGTAATCTACGAAGCTTTGCTTATTTATGTTATCAATCTGCTATGTATATATTTTTACAGAAAAAGTCTAAGTTTTAGAAAAAAGAAAACGGATAAGGTAAGTACTTATACGATTGAAGTTGTTTACATCTAATTATAGGATTACAGTCTTACTTAGACCCCATAATAAAATGGAACCAAAAGAGTAAAAGGGTGCATAAAACTGAAAACTTCTATTCCTACAACTGGAGAATTGATTTATCTTTACATAATTAGCATTTGTTTACGCCCATGCTTATAACATTTCCCAATGTACCTACGAAGTTTTTTTGCAACTTTAACAAAGCTGATAATTTTTTATTCAAGTTTCTAAAGAATTTTACAGTAAAGTTGCTGAAACTGAAACATATTATCAAATATTCAGGAATGATTTCTAAAATTAAAGCGGAAATGAAAACAACTATGGATGAAATCAATTCACCAGTCCTTTTCTATTAACGAACATACCGATTGCATAGGTTGCTCAAATTCTTACAGAAATTGATGATTTCAGCTGTTTTGCTGCTTTTTGCTACATACTCACTGATCTATGAATTTTCACCATTTATCTATTTATCTGGTTTGTATTCGGTATGGAAAAACTATAGCCTAAGGATTTATTTTATATCATAAATATATCAGCCATTGTAATTGTATATTTTTTGTATATCTTGCAAAAAACGAGCGGAAGATAACCATTATAATGTCACATATCTTATATGCCAAAGAAAGTTGTAAGATTGTTTAATGATTTGAAAAGTCAAATCAACTTTATATAAAAGTAGCTAAGACTTTTAAAAATAAAACTCTCCTTTTTTAAACATTTGAAAATCCGTCCGGCTTGTTATATTTTTTGATTTATTAAAAATATTTTGGATCTAATTTTTCATCCCTCGTTTTTAATGGACATCATTGAATTCTACAATTTTATTATACCCCTAATCATCATTATTAACAAAATATTTATATAAAATTTATAATGGTGCATATAACTTTCAAAATCCAAAGCAATCTCCAATTAACTATATTTAAATATTATTATTTCTTTCTGGTGTATAAAAATTCTTTATTTGGAAGGGATTTACATGTGAATAAATTGTGATCTCCTAGATAAAATATTTTTTTAAAATATTATTTACCCCTTTTTTTTCTACATGAGTTGTTATAGAATAAAGGTGTCTAGGAAATAGAAATTGGTAGATTGTGTGACCAATTTATAGATCTTAGAATAATTGGGGATGGGAATCTTGTAAACTGCAAACCAATATATCTTACTTAAAGGAGAGGAATCATCTATGAAAAACAAAAAATTTGCAGCAGCGACGATTTCCGCAGCTTTGGTTGCTTCCGTTGTTGCGCCGATTGCGGCAGATGCAGCAACAGGAAGTGCAACAACTAAAACAAATATTAAAGATGTACGACTTTATAGTGCAACAAAAGCGAAAGTGTACTATAGTCAAAATGGAAAAACAGTCTATAAAGATATTGAATTAAATGTACCAGTTAAGCATTTGGCAACTTATGCAGTGATTCCATGGGAAGGAAAAAATATTCGTTGGAATTTTAATGAACGGGTACAATTGCCACAGCAAAAATCTTATGCGAAATATATTGCGTTGGCAAAGTCTGCAGTTGTAGCACAAGATGTAACAACAGCAGAATCTAATTTGTCCATTGCAAAGCAACATTTAAACAATATGGATCCGGCACATTTTTCTGCAAGTACATTGGAAAATTATCGGTCTAGTGTAGCAGAAGTAGAAAAGCAAATTGAAGAAATGAAACAGCCGGCAGAACCGGAAGAACCGACAACACCAGAAGACCCAACAACACCGGAAGAACCGACAACACCAGAAGAACCAACAACACCAGCAACACCAAGTGTTACATCAGTAACGGTTGCAAATGGTGCGCAGTTGTTGGTCACATTTAGTCATGCTGTAGATGAAAAAAGTTTGTCTGCTTCTTCTTTTGCGCTGTCTGATGGAAAAACAGCAACAGTTGAATTGCAGCCTGATCAAAAAACAGTCCTTTTAACATTATCATCTGCTTATTCAAATGCAACGGCACATACAGTAGCAGTAACTGTGCAAAATGTGAAAGTAGCAGGTACTGTGGATACGTATTTCCCAGTATTCACACAAGTTGTAACTGTATCTGATCAAGTTAAAGCGGAAATTTCTCAGGTTCAAGCTGTAACAAATGGAGACACTGTATCGCAAATTGATGTGATCTTCTCTGAGCCGGTTCAAAATGGAGCTATTTATAAAGTAAACGGTGCTGCGGCAACCTTAAAACAGTTAAGTGCAGATGGTATGAAGGCGACATTAACTGTGTCTTCTGCTTTAAAAGTTGGTGAGACGCATACAGTTGAAGCGATTAACTTAACAGATAAAGCTGGTAATGTAAATGCAGTTGCCGCAAAAACCTTTACGGTTGTAAAAGATGCAACAGCACCGGTTGTTACTTCAGTTGAAGCGATAAGCGATACAAAGTTATTGGTTACGTTTAATAAAGAAATGAAAGCCAGTACAGTGACAACACTTGATGTTAGAAATGATGCTTTGAACCAAGTTGCTGTAGATGATGTAAAGCCACTTGCTGATGATAAAAGTGGAACGAAATTTGTTGTGACATTGAACCGTTCTGCAGCAAGCAGTTTATTTACTTCGACAAAACAGTCACATCAATTAACTGTTTTATTTGCTGCGGATACTATGGAAGACTACTTGGGTAATCGATTGGAAAGTGTTACAAGAAATGTTTTACTTGTAAAGGATGAAACAAAACCAGAAATTACCGAAGTTTCTTACAAAAAAAATGTGCAAGGTGAAGTTGTTTCAATTCAGTTCCACTTTAGTGAAGGCATTGCAGCAAAAAGTCTATCTTTCCCAACTGAGCTTGTAAATGAAAATGGTGTGTTGCTTCAGTCAGCCGATGTATTCGGTAATATTTCGGCAGTTTCTGTACAAGAGGGTGCAACGTCTGTTGAATTCATGTTGCCTACAGCGAAAAAAGTATCTGGGAAATATTCATTGAGTCTTGCTGCAGGTTATGTAACAGATACATCTTTGGCATTAAATGCTTCCAACCCTTATGCGACCATTTTGGATTTTGGAGCAGAGACAGTCTCAGGTGACTATACTATTCAAGCAGGGGATGTTACAACCACTTACAAAGGGAATGATACTGTGATTACAGTGAATTTCCCAGAAGCAGTAAAAGGCGGACTTGTAGCAGGTTCTGCAACGGATGTGTCACGCTATACTTTAAATGGTAAAGCGTTGCCAGAAGGTACAACAATTACTTTAGATGCCACGCAAAAGAAAGCGACGATTACTTTGCCATCCCAATCCATTGAAAAAGCAGATACAGCTGCAATCTTTACAATTAATGGTGTGCAGACATTAACTGGAAAAGTGAACCAGTCCTTTACCAAAACGATAGAAGTAAAGGATAATATGGACCCTGTACTTTTATCTGCAAAAGTATTAGACAATACGACCATTGAACTGACATTTAATGAAGATATGGTTCAATTGTCTGGTACAGCAAATGTCGGTGATGAGTTTAAAATTTTACAAGGCACAACCGCACTTAGCTTGGCAGATACAGAGCTTGTTGCTTCTTCTATTGCTGGATATCCGAAAAAGGTTAAATTGAGCATCGCACAAGGTGCGAATACACCAGGAACTCCTGCAACTAGCCTTTCAGTACCAACAGATATGGCGGATGAAAACAGCAATGGTCATACAGTTCCAACCATTAGTGGTACATTTACAGGAAGCAGTGATGAAAAATTGGTTCTTGTAAAATCCTCTACTGGATGGACCATTTCTGGCGAGGAGCAAACAGTGCTAGAGGATAAAATCACATATAAAGGTATGACAATTGATGTTTCTGGATGTACAGATGTAGTAGAAACTGATGAATTCTCTTATTCATTAACTGCAGCTGTTGCACCAACTTATGCAACCACTTTGGATTTGACCAAAGTACTAACCATTGAAACGGTACGTCCTTCTTCTACAGTAGATATCAAAGATATTTCTGGAAATCAGATGAAGTCTGGCGTGAAAATTGAAGTTGTAAAATAATTTGTGGATTGCTCAAAAAGGCAAGACATTCTTTCTCAATCAAGAGGCGGGATGGCTTGCCTTTTAAAATGTAATCAGGTATTTGATTTAAAAACACATTGCTTTGAAAAAAACAAGATCAATGTTTGGTGTTGTCTAAAGTTGATAGACAAACAAGATTGTATGTAAAAAATATAATCCCATCTATAGTTCAACGGATCGTATCTTTAGTGGTTTTAAATTTATCCGTAAATCATGCCTTTTGAAAAAAACATGTCTGTTGCTGATCTGTCAGATTGAAAGGGAAGAAATTCCATAATATTTTCCTTTCATTCAAAAAAAATCCTTCATTATCAAAAAAATCCTGTACAATGTATATAAAAAGATGAAATAAGGAGTGAAACTATGCGTTTATTTATGAAGAAAAAAGGTGTGTTGGTTTTGCTATTTATAATGGCCATCCTTGGTTTGACAGCTTGTAACGATACGTCTTCTACATCACAATCAGATCCAGAGGAGATCGTGCAAGAAGTGATTGTGTATGATGTTGTAAAAAGAAATTGGCCGACTACTTTTATTCAGTCTGGAAAGGAAGTGGACTGGAGTTGGAATTTCACTTTGATTCGCGCCACAAAAAACAGTAAGGCAGAGTCTTTTACGGTCAATCCTTTCCAAGCTGATTCTGATTATACATTTACCTTCACCCCTTCTGATGAAAGTCTCAAAGTAGAAAACGGAAAAATTATGACTGCAGATGTAAAACCGGGTGAATATACCATTACAGCTACAATTACAGGGGATCATATTAAAGGCAAAACAGGTGAAATGGTCATCCCGATAACCATTACAAAATAAAATATGATTTTTCATGAAGAAGCAGTTTATACCTCAGGGTATCAAACTGCTTTTTTTAAAGAAAGATAGAAGCCGAAAGGGAAACTGTTTTTCAGACTGTAGGAAAATACATTTTCGATCAGAAAATGGATAATTTCTGTATATAATCTATTAAAAATTAATAGAAATATTTTTAAAATTAAAGATTACATATTGATTTTTTGATATATAATTTAAATAAAAAATCAGACCGATCTATAGTTTATAGCTTTTTCATATTCAAATTGTTTTGTTGGAAAAACCAAGCAAGCTTACTGTGAAATACCAGTCTTGTTTGGTTTTTCTCTTATGGTTATCTTATTCATACAGAAACTCTAAAAAAGATTAGTTAGGGCAAGCTTTTTTCGTGGAAAAATTTTTATCCCATTCTATGTTTTTAAATAAGGCGTTGAAATAAAAAATCTGAAAATTTTTGTTCCTTTTTTTTGAAAACTTTGTACTTCGCTAATGAGGAGGGTGAGAAAATGGCAAACGTATATATTGATTTTGATAAATTTGCAATGTTTCATGTAAAAAAAGAAATATCCAATGAAACTGAAGAACAAAGTTTGGAGAATTTGCATTGTTTGTCAGCAACAAAACGAGTCCTTTATTATGTATGGCAAAGAAATAAGATAGCTTATTCAAACAATCGATTGTTTAAATGAAATATTGTAATACGCTACTTATTTCTGCAACATATATTTATTTTAAAATTCATAGCCAGAGGACAAAAGAATGCACTGGTTTCATAACGGATATAGATGATGAAGGGAGAAAAATCAAATTTGTTGTTCGTTGATGTCTTGATGAAGAAATGAATGGATATAGCAGATGGCAAAAAGTATATGGATATTATTTGGCGTGATGGTGTATAGGTTTTTTATATGAATGGTTTATGATGAGGTAAGTAAAGTATGTAATGGATTGCGATAATCATTCAGGTAGTTGATTTTATTATATTTTTTAATAAATATAAATTTAATTATTAAGATAAATATTTTCTGAACTAAAATTGACTGTTTTGATCGAGAATATTGTAGGATATTTACAATCGTAGTAAGGAGTGTTGATTTATACGGAACATGGGGTGCCGTTAATTGGAAATATTGGATTTCCGATTGTATTGTCTCTTTATTTATTGCATCGCGTTGAAGTTCGCTTGGATCATATGATTCAGAAGCTTTCACAAATTTCTAGGCAATTGGCTGTACAGACAGAAGGAAAAGGAGATATATGAAGTTTATGGAAAAAACAATTTTTGGAAAAGAATCCGTATACAAGACCTGGAACAAAGTTGACCGTTGTTCGAAAAATGTTGCGTATGATACGGCAAATCCTAAAGTGATGCGTAAAACCATTATCGTTATTTTAATCAGACAGCCCGTCAAATTCAGCGTTATGTTTTGGCACATATTTTTATTGATGAAAGGAGGTTCTTTGTATCGTTTTGTTAGATGAGGTGGACGATTATGCCAATGATGGAATGTTGAGAAAAATTACGGCACTTCACCCGAACGCAGATGAGAAAAGTGTTGGGGTGGAGTTTTGCCTGATGTCTACTGATGCAATTTATGGAAAAACTTTGGTACAAGCTGTGTAGGTCGTGAGCCAACTTTGTAAAATATATTATCTGCAATCCTCTGATGTGGTTTATCATTATGATGTAACGTATAAACGCTATCCAAAACTTTGGGTTGATGAACCAAATTATTTTTAAGCTTTTAAGCGAAAAGTATCCGATTTTTTGAGAAAATAGCAGGAAAATAAAAAAAGTAGTGCGTATATACGTATATATATGTTATAATTATATTACCTATAGAATTTATAGTAGCCAATTGATGAAATTAAGCAAGTTGATTGGCGAAACAGGTTTGTATACCCCGTTTTTTGAGGGGTAAAGGCTTCTGTATAAAAAGAGTTGAAGTCGAGATTCAAACCCATTGATTTTGTAGTCGTATGTGATGGTTACTGAGTCGCCCAGACGACTTTGTATAAACTGAATGTTCTTTAAAGAATATTCTTCCCTTTAGGGGGGTCTCGGTCTAATGCCCAGCCGAGCCCCTATTTTTTTTTGGCCAGATGGATGGCCAAATGAACGGTTTTTGTTTAACCAGATCGTGTAAGCAAGTTACAGTTTTATAATAAGTCCTTTCATTTTTGTTTGTATAATAATATTATAAATAATATTTGTTATGAATTTTCTATTTATTATTTTGCTTATTACAATCTATCTTTTTTCCTCAATTTTTGCTTAATAAAAATTAAAATAATCATACCTCTATATACGCCATTAATGATGAAAATGCCAATCGACCAAATCGGATAAACCCTTTCAATTGTTTCAATCAAAATATGCGATTTTTCTCAAGTCAAGATAGTCTGTTTATCAAAAATACATTGTCTATAAATGATAACTCGATTCAGGTAGGCCATTTAATCAATGGATTTAAAAATAATATTGAAAATTTATCGAGCTCTATTCAAAGTGTAATTTGTATGATTTAAGGAGTATCTACTGCAGCTGGTGAAGGTGAAATAGCTACAACAGATGTTATGAAAAGAAGTGCAAGTATTTCATCTATTTTATCATGTGCAGTTGGTTTAAGAGAGAGCGTTATAAAATTTGAAGAACGTGTATGTCAATTAGAAAATGAGGTGAAATGTTTTAAAGTTAAATAAAGAAAAAAGGATTGTCTAAGTTTTTTGTGGAAGGAAAAGAGACAGTCCTTTTTTAAACTTGTTTATTTTGGTTCTTTGTTAAATGATGTTGGTCAAGTATCGAACGGAATGAAATGATGCTACTAAAAAACGAAACATGTCAATTTGATAGGCAATCAATCCGCTATTTTGTGAATTTAAGAGATTGCAAATTGGGGTAGCTTATAGTTGCATAGTAAAATAACCATACAGGATAAATTTGGGATTTGGAAAGGGAAGAAATGTGATGAAGCAATACATTGTTGCAATGCAAATTGTTATCTGTACTTTATTCATTTTTGGAGGTTGTGGAAATGACGAAAAAATTGAATATCCTTACACACAAGAATATGAAGTTGGGCAAGGGAATATAAAAGGGAATGTTGATATAGCAAGTTTTATTGCAATAGATGAATCCTTTGAGATTGGTGCAAACAAAGATGGTTATGCAGTTTTTAAGTCCCCCGAAAATGCATTTGAAATCTTATTAGAGAAATATGATATGGGGATTAGGCTCATTCAAGATGAATTTCATTTGGAGACATTGACACAAAGCAATTATAAGGATGATAAATGATATGGCTGGTAGGTTACTATGGGAAGCAAAGATGAACAAGAAAAAGCCAAGTTTGTGATAGTTTTTTTTTGACATTTATGAAAACAGTTATTCCAAGTAACATTTCCTGTTTATTGAGCTGTTATCGACAGTCCTATGACGAAAAAGAACAATAGGAAATGGATTTGCCTATACCTTTTCTGCTGTGATACACAAAAAGAAATAGGTGGAAAATACGGGGTATGGGTGTAGTACCCAGATACAGAGTGTTTCGCAGCATGTACAGGAAAAAATGTAGGGAATAGGGACATGGGGAATAACGGATTTCTTCTCTATGCTCCGATTATGTTTGGCACTCAGTGGAGATTTAGAAGCGGTAGATGTTGTAAAAGCTGTTATAGCCGCCATATTTAGATACATTTCTTTTGTCAGGAGACGAGTAAACAAGGACATGGAGGTTCATATAAAGAACAAACTTTTGATGAGCATTTTTAGATACCATTTTGATTGTTGATACATTAGAGAAAGCATTAGAACAAAGGAAACTATATTCCCTATACTGGCTAATGTTAGTTACCTCTTTATGTACTTGTTGTCTAAAAGCAGCTTAATCAAGCAAGCTGCTTTTAGACAACAAGTTTTATAAGAGTTATATTTTTAAGATCGGCTTATAGTGGTACAATGAACGCGCTGATAAACAGGAATGGGTAAAGGGGTAAGATAACATGAAAAAATAATTTTATTTATAATCTTAGAACAATATGCAGACTGGGAGGCTGCTTATATCGCATCAGCAATACTCTGTTAGGACAGAATAATTACCATATAAAAACTGTATCATTGACAAAAGATTGTGTTTGCTCCATAGGTGGTTTTAGGGTAGTACCTGATTATGATGTAAAATCTGCTCCATCAGATTATGAAGCCTTAATTTTAATCGGTGAAATGACATGGAGAAATGAAAATGCACAACAGGTAAAAGTACGGGTAGAGGATTGCTATTAAAAGGGTAAAGTATTAGGTGGTATTTGCGATGCTTCTGTCTTTTTAGGTACAGTTGGCGTTTTGAACAATGTAAATCATAAAAGTAATCAATTATATATAATTATGCTGATTTTATTTCAATATAAATCCTTTTATATCAATGTTTATTGTATTTGGTAGAATGGATTTTTGAGCGTTTTTCAATATAAACATGAACACACATATCTTGTTAAGAATCAAGTTTTTCAATGTACAAGCTATATCATGAAAAATAACATGAACAAAATATAAATTTATATACACCATAAAAAATCATAGTTTCCTTGCCTGTGGGGCTTTTAAATTCTTTTGCAAGGCAAAACCATGACAAAGTTGTAAAATCTCCTGGGCGAAAGATTTCGCTACTCTATGAGTGTTCATATTTGCAGCGGGATAAATCAAAAAAGGCTGCATTTGAAATACAACCTTGGCATGGATAAAAATTCTCGCTCGCAAGAGAATCGGATGGCTCAAAATTTAGCAGTCCTATTATGCCTCGATCTGTACGTTGTATCATGGAAATTTCTTTTGCCATGTCGATTTTTAGATGGTGGTCAACGAATGTTGTTGTATTACCTTGAGCTGTTTCTCTTTTTTGAGAAATAGCTACAAAGTCAACAAATCAATGGTCTAATTATTTTATTTTCATACCTCAAAAAATGTTATAAATTGCGTTTATAGGGTATAAATAATATTATAAAGTAAGGAGGTTTATAAAAAATGAAAAAACCATTCGTTCCAAAGATGTTACCAATTGACTTGCCTAATGAACATATTATTGAATTATTAAATTTAGAAATAAACGCAAGGGTAAAAGTTCAGCATTTCAATTCACTTATGGAAAGGTCTGTGATTAAAGAAGAATTGCTTATAATCTTCTCTATTGATGAGTCACTACAATCCACAAGATTAGAGGGGACTCAAGCATCGTATAGTGATGTGGCTGAAGCGGAATTAACAGGAGTTGCATCTGATGATGTTCAAGAAGTACTTAATTACTTAAACGCTTTAAAATTAGGAGAGGATTTATTAAAAACCTTGCCTTTGTGTACAAGAGTGTTTTTACGTTTACATGAAGAAATTTTAAATAATAGTAGAGGGGGTAATCGTGCTCCCGGTGAATACCGCAAAATACAAAATTTTATAGGTCCTACCCAAAAGATAGAGGACGCTACATACATCCCACCAGAACCCCATTTGGTTAAAGAATTGATTAACAATTTAGAGGAATATATGAATGATGATACACTTGATCAATTTGGGTATCTTGTTCGTGCCGGGATTATTCATGGTCAATTTGAAACAATTCATCCATTTTTAGATGGAAACGGTCGTTTTGGAAGGATACTCATTATTTTGTATTTGTATAACAAAAATGTTATACATGTAACAAATTTTTTTATTAGTGGTGAACTCGAAAGGAATAAATACAAATATTATTCATTGCTAAACGGATTAAGAGAAAAAAATCCAAAATGGAAAGAGTGGTTAGTGTTTTTTTTACAATCAACAGAAAAGCAAGCTTGTTATTACATTGATAAACTTACACAAATTGAATCTTTATATAATCGGATGTATGATTTTGCCATAGAAAATAAGATCAATCACAAACTAATTAAGTATTTATTTATAAAGCCAATAGTTACTGTATCAGCAGTGTCTAAAGCTATCGGTGTAAGTGACAATACGGCAAGAAGTTACTTGAAAAAATTGGTAAATGCAAGCTTTTTATATACAAATGATAAGAAAAGATATAAAACATATATATGTTATGAAATAATGGATATTGTGAGATAGCTTGTGGTGATATGATTGCTAAGTGAATTTATGGTAAGTTAGCAATCACATTTGTATCAAGCATACCTAATTTCCCGAACAGATGGAAACAAAATATAGTGACATCATAAAAAAGGAGTAGGGGGGAAGTTGTCAACCACAAATAGAAAAATCTTTTTTCTCTTTTTATAATGCCCGATATGTTTGGATATTACTCTTTTTGTTGATTTGTAGTACTAAATATAGTACTGTATTTTTGAAGAAGAGGCGAATGAATGTGTCAAACGTGGAAAAGATAATTGATAAAATGAAACGAAAACCGAATGGCATACGTCCGGAAGAAGTTGAAAAGGTTCTTAAAAACTTTGGCTATGAACTATCCAGGCAAAAGGGAAGTCATAAACATTATTTGAATAAATCAACTGGAGATTTAATAACAATAAAGCAAGAAAATCCATTAAAAAGAGTGTATATAGTTGATGTTCTTAACAGAATCGAGCAGTAATTTCTCAATTTTGCATACATATATGAAACGGAAATCATGAAGGGGGTAAAAGAAATGGAAGTCAAGGATTATATGAAGTTACCATATACAAGATTGGTGCAGGAAATGAATGATGAAAGCGGACATTATTTTTATGGTCGGGTACTAGAGCTTGATGGTTGTCAAAGTACAGGCAGTTCATTAGATGAGTTGTACGCAAATCTGAATGAAGCTATGGAAGGTTATATAGAAGTAAAACTAGAAAATCATTTGCCTATACCTATACCAGAAAGTGCAGACAGTTATAGCGGTAAATTTGTGGTGAGGTTGCCGAAATCTTTACATCAAAAGTTGGTTATAGAAGCAAATAAAGAAGGGGTTAGCCTGAATCAATTGGCTCTATACAAACTTGCAAAATAATAATTCTTAAAACATATATAGTCAGATTTGTCAGTCCTTAAAAAGGGCAAAGAAGTTGTCAACCACAAATAGAAAATCCTTCTCTATTTAGGGTGTCCGATATGTATGGTAAACGCTCAAGTCCATTTGGGCTTCTTTGTTGATTTTAGAAAAGACTCATGAAACATCTTAAATTATGGTCGACCATAAATTATACTAGAGATAGTTGGGGGAAACCTCAATGAGTAAGATGACAAGTGTCGCAAAGTGAAATTGATGATATTTAAAAATGTGCTGAGGCATTGGATACTCAACGAGTAAATGCGGTGGTAGAAGGAATAAAGCTGTTAAAGAAAAAGCTCGATATTGTTTGATCTGTATACCTTTCGCTCAAAAATGAGCAGAAGTATGAAAAATAAACTTTAAAAGCTGGTGAATATCGTTCACCTTGTTGAATCACCCTCCACAATTTTGTGGAGTTATCCCAGCTTTAAAATCGTGCATGAAAAATTGAATTTGAAGGTCAAAAAGAGGGGAGTTCTCTGTTAGTTTTTATCATACAGGAAAGTCCCTGAAAAACAAATTAATGGGATTTTTTGTGTTGGAAATCAAAAAAGAGGAAAGGGCACTTCTTTTTAGAAGTGCCCTTTTTTATTTTCTATAAAATATTAAATACATAACTATATATTTATATAAAAAATTCAAAAAAATTTACAAGAAAAGTAGATTGAAATATTATATATATAAGTTTTAATATTCATAAGAAAAAAGGAGTGGATAGTCATGAGGAAAGTATTTATAGCTGTACTTAGTTTAATTGTAGCGTTTAGTAGTATTGGATTTGTTTTGCCAAAAACTGCTTCGGCGAATGAAGGTTTGGCAAATGATAGAGTAACAGTTTTTTTAGAATCAAATAATATTCCATATTACTATGAGAACGGAAATATAAATTAGTAGACATCTCCTTTGGAAATATTTCAAAAGTAAATCGGCTGCTTCAAGATAATTTTTCATCAAATATAACAAATAATTTTGTGCAAGATAGTATGTCTATATGATCTAGTACATATCCGACAGAATGGGTATATATGCCTCAGTACGATAGGGTTTTTTCTAAAAAATTTTATAAAGCAACTAAAACAGCTTTTGCAGCTATGATTTCTCAATGGTTAACAGGAAAAACAGCAAATGCGTATGTGTTAGCAACATCTGCTGCGGCAGCATTTGGAACTTATTATTTTGTTAATTCAGATGAAGAAGATGTTTATACATTTATATGGTATTACTATAGGGAATTAGGTCCAGGAAAATTTGGAGATACTGGTTATTTTATGGGGGATTATCAATTTAGAAAGGTAGAGAGAATTACGAAGTCACCATCTGGAACAAGGAGGACAAGTAACGCAAAGATACGAAAATTCTACAATCATTGAGCCGTTTTTCTAAAAATATTTGAAGGTAGGGGACGATATGAGTGTAAAACGTTTGATTTTGTTTTTTTTAGTTAATGTTTTTTTGTTTTATTATTGGGTATCTTTATCTTTATATAAATCTATACTTATAGCTGTGATTGTTACAGCGATACAATTATTATTTTCAGTAGTTGAAAAAGTAAAGAAATAGGAATGGTTTTCTCCTTTGTTTTCGGTAGGAAAGGGGTGAGCAAATTTTTTATGTTTGACGCACTAGATTTTGGTTTTAGTGCGTTTTTTTTTTTGCGTACAATTAAGCGACGAAACCCTTCGTTTTCGTTTAGGTGGGGGTTAAATTAGCGTGAGCGGATGAGATTTTAGCCTCGCAGAGCCCTTTCGTTTTGATGCCTGTGAAATTCTTACTGTTTATCTTGGTAAAATCGCTGTCCATATTCTCGCCTGCTTTCTTTTTCTAGTAGTATGGATATTTACGCTCATATGACAAAAAACATGAAGAAAGAAGCAGTGGAGAAATTCACCTTGCTTATGAGCGATATATCAAAAACATTATTACATAATAAAACATGAACAAAATAGCATTGTATACCACAAAAACCATTGAAAATGAATGATTTATTTCTATTTATAAGTGATACAAGTAATGATTTAAACGATTTGAAGCAATGGGCTGGCTCAACGTATACAGGGGAAATAAAATATATTGCTAAGCAGGCAGTTCATGATAAAAATATTATTACAGCAAATGGTACAGCATCTATGGAATTTGCAAAAGAAGTTTTGCTTGCTTTAAAAGTAGCAAGTGAAGATCAAATCATGCAATGGTATAATTTTCACAAATTAGGTTATGATCATGCGCCTATGCCTAAAATGTAAATTTAAGTTTTTAGAATGGATAATAAGTGAAAATTGAATGATTTCTGCCTTATAGCAAGTACACCGAACAGGAAATTTATCAAAGGTTTCCTGTTTTTTTTTTGCGTTTTTGGGTTGTTAAAATTGCTTTTTGAGTGTTGCAAAAATCATTAAGAAAAATTTTGTAATTTTGTCTTGAAAAGAGAGCAGACATCCCTTGTTATATAAGCGAAGAGGAAAAATTCATAGGACAATTCAACGTTTTTACAAATTTACTGCATTATCCCATATTCTCTGTCCTATTTGATAAATCTGTTCTGTGTAGTGATGTAAAGAGGAAAATTACGAAAAATCCTACCGTATCTTTAGTAAAGTTTCAGATATTGAGAGGGATGAACAAAAAACGCATAGGAGCATACAGCATTTTTAAGAACAAATATTGATCAGTGTACTAGATTTTGCTTTCTGCTTCATCCACTGCTTATTGGCATGCCTTCATTAAACCTTGTTGTGAAAAAAATCCGATTTTTTCAAGCTGGCAAACCAGATAAAAAAGCAAAATCTATGCCGTTAGATAGAGAAATTTTCCTGTTGGTTTTTCCTTTTTTAAAATTTGGAAAATGAGACAATGTCTTAAGGAATATTTAAGAAAATTTCTTCCCGTTTCTTTATTATTTTGAAATGGTTAGAAATATATATGTAATATTTTGTAATGATATTTCGAGTCAAAAGCCTTTTAAAAAAGTAGTGAATGGACTAGCCTTACCTTGTTTTTAAAAATATAACCAGGTTCTAGAATCTGGTTTTTAGATAGAATGGCTATATTTCTATTGCTTAACATTATACGAAAAATGGCAGGAAGTTTGTTTAGATTATGGTAGTATTCTAGGTGTTGATGGAAAAAAGTGTGTTACGACTAAAATTCTAGGGGGAAGAGGATGAAAAATATAGCAAAGCGATTTGTGTATACGAGGAATCGAACGGGAAGAACTTTATTTTCTGTATGTTTAATCTTCTTTGTGATGTTACGGTTTGAGAATTTTACGGTGGAAGCAGCAGATGAGATGGTTTCGGCGATTGCTATTGAGGCAGATGGAAAAGTTTTGACATATGTAGGGGATTCGGTTGAATTTGAAAATGTTGTAAATTCCGTTGAAACTTATTTTTCAAAAATTGAAGAAGGTGAAAAGTTAGTTTCAGTGGAATTTAATCGTCCGTTGGAAGCCAAGGAGGTCATGATTTCAGCAGGTGAAGTAAAGTCAGAGGTTGAGGCATTAGGAGCGATTGTTCGTAATATGAAAGGCACTACACCGCTGTTAATGGTAACGGTTGTAAAGGAAGTTGCTAAAAATGAAGAGATCCCTTACGGTGTAGAGTACCGTAACAATAAAGAATTATATAAAGGAATACAAAAAGTAAAACGTAAAGGACAAAATGGTGTTCGTTACGTTGAAGGAACAATTCTATATGTAAACGGTGCCAAAGAATCCAGTGAAATTATGCAAGAAGAAATTTTACAAGAGCCAATCACAGAGATTGTTGAAGAGGGTACAAAATCTACCAGTATAGGAACAGGGACATTGATTGTACCAACCAATGGCGGGTATGTTTCAAGTGGATTTGGTACGCGTGATGGTCAAATGCATAAAGGAATTGATATTGCACGCCCAAATACATATACTATTGTAGCTGCGGATACTGGACGTGTAACTTTTGCTGGTACAGATGGCGGTTATGGCAAAAAAGTAATTATTGACCATGGCAATGGTATAGAGACCGTTTATGCACATTTGGCTTCTTTTACAGTAAAAAAAGGACAAGTTATTGAGCAAGGAAAGCGCATCGGTGTTATGGGAAAAACAGGTTGGGCAACAGGAGTTCATCTGCATTTTGAAGTGTATTCAAACGGTGTTTTGAAAAATCCGACTCATTATATTAAGTTGTAGCAATATTTATTACCAAAAGAAATGTAAAATCAATGTTTCAAATTGATTTTACATTTCTTTGTGAAAAGACAAAAATTAGAGCTCTTGTATGGGTGAATGGCTTATAGGTAATAAGAGATTCGATTTAGATCGGTGTTTTGTAATGATCTTATGCTTCATTGTAAGGAAAAGAACCCTATACCAAGAGGATATTTTTCCTCTTTGATTCGGCTTTTTTCAAACTGGCAGAATAAAATGGAATATAGTTTATAACTAGACTTTATTGCGTGTTTATTCAGTGATAAAACATAAATTTCTACTCATTACAAGTTCGTACAGACTAGATATTTTAAGCTAAAGTGTTCAAAGAGTTTTCGCAGAAAATTTTAAAGAAATTGGCTTACCATCCCAGTAAAATACATGCTTTCCAAGCATAAAAAAATTCGGCTTTATCATTGTAAAAGGGGTAAAGCTGGATTTTTTTATGTTGCATTGCACTTTCATAACTACATTGAAATATAAAACTTTTATGGTTCTTTTTGTTTGATTCCGTTTTTTAGGAAACAATAAATTTGCTTTTTGAAGAAAAATGTTATGTCCATTTTGGTTTGATGATATTTTTTAGATAAACTGAATCAAATATTTTATTTGATTCAGTTTGTAATGCTTGTTGAATTTTCTTGTATATTTTTGTCGTCTTCTTTCTGGGTTGTAAGATTTTCTTTCGTCTGTGTTGTTTCGTTGTTATTTTCAATTGGTGCATCTAGCTGTGTATCTGGAGTTGGTTCAGGGAGTGTTGGTAAAAATTGCTCTACATATTTTGTATTGATGTCAACAAAGTTAATAAAAAAATTGGAATAAGGTCCAGCGATTTGTCGATAGTCATTTACATCGTTTAGATTTAAGTTCTTACCCTCTCGGTTATAAAAAAGGATTGTTGTTTTATAACCGCCGCCACTGACACCACATGTGATGCCGCGTTTTGATAACTCTTCATCTAATGTGACATTAATGGAAATAAGGGTTGTTTCCTGCATATCGCGATAAACAACGAGATTTCCATTTTTATCAATTTCAACGTTTTTCAGTCCAACTGTTACATGTGAGCGATTGGACAAAATTGACGGTCCACTGTATTGAAGACGAATGACTCCGCCTTGTAAAACCATTTCTTCAATCGGTGCTTTTTGTAAAATATATGCAGAAGACAGCACGCCCATTGGGAAAGCAATTAAAAATACAAATAGCAGCATCAAATATTTTTTGTTTTTTAAATTTTTCATCATTCTCCTCCTCACTTCTTATTTTAACAGAAAATGACAAGATTTACCTAAATATTTTTTTACAATTGGATAAAGTTCCCATGCTTTTGTCCAATTGCGGGAAAGAGTGTGTTAAAATACCATATTGGGTTAAAGTAAAAGAGAAACAATAAAATAAAATTGATGGGTGTATTGAATGAAGAAAATTTTAATCATTACGCAAAACTTTTATCCAGAGGTCGGTAGTGGCGCCAACCGGTTGACAAAAATTGCACAATATTTGACGCAAAACAATATGCAAGTTACGGTGTTAACAACGGATCCTAATTATCCCAATCGCAATCTTTATGAAAATGTAGAAAAAAATGATGAACTGCTTGGAATTCATCGGGTGATTCGCATTGAAACCAAGGCAAATAACTATACGAAAAATATGTTTAAACGTTTGCTATTGTATTTAGAAATGACACGAAAATTGCTTGGTGCCATTCGACAGTTAGATGAGAAGACCGATGCAATTTTTATTACATCACCGCCGATTTTTATGGCTTTTGTCGGTTGGTATGCAAAGCGTAAATTGAAAAAGCCACTCATTGCTGATATTCGTGATTTATGGCCGGATTCTTTGGCAGGCGTGGAAGTATTTTCTAATCCGTTTTTTTTAAAAATGGCTTATAAGTTGGAAGCGTTTATGTATCGAATCAGTGATGCTTTTATTATAAACAGTGAGGGATTTTTGGCAGATGTCAAGCAGAAAATAAGTCATGAAAAGCCCATTGCTTTTATGCCAAATTCGCTTTGTAAGGAAGAGCTGGAAGCAGCAAAAAAGGTGCATGATTTACGACAACCGAATCAGCCGTGCAAAATTATTTACGCTGGAAATCTTGGTCTTGCGCAAAATATTCATAAATTTTTGGATCTTGCTGAAGAATATCAAGGAAGCACGCAAATTGAATTTGAAGTGATGGGATATGGTGCAAAGGCACAAGAGATTCAAACTCGCATTGAAAATATGGCTTTGCCCTATGTAAAGTTTATAGAAGGAGCAACACGCGATGTGGCGTGGGCTCAGATTGAAAAAAGTGATATTGCTTATGTAACACTTGTGGACCATGCAGTTTTTTCACATGTTTTGCCAGGAAAAATCGTGGATTATATGGCAATGGGTAAACCAATTTTAGGGGATCTATCCGGTTATGGGGCAGAGATTATTCGCAAAGCCAATTGTGGTTTTGCGCCTGAGGATCGTTCGGTTGAATCTTTACGTAAAGCACTGAATCAAATGATCGAGGCGGTTGATGTACGTAAAATGATGGAAGAAAATGGTCGGAAATATGTAGCGGATCATTTTAGTTGGGAGAAAAATATTCATGTTTTATTAAATATACTAAAAGAAATGGAAGCATAGTCCGTATCTAAAGAATAACAGAAATGATTTGGAGGAACGAAATGGGTAAGAAAGTTTGTATGTTCGTGTGGAATCATTTCACGAATGATGCACGTGTACTGCGGGAGTGTAGTGCATTGGCAGAGGTTGGTTGCGATGTAGATTTAATTTGTATTCATGACTATAAAACACAGGATTTGCCACGTTTTGAAACAAGAAAGGAAGGCTTTCGGGTGACCCGTGTAAAAAATAATATTGCTATGTTTCGGATTGCTGCAAAATGGTTAAGCCAAATGAAAAAACAACCGAAACAAAATTTAGTCAGTATTTTTTTTATTTTGGCTATTGTTATGTTGGGCTTATTCTTTTTTCCTAAGACGACAATTGTACTAGGTATTTTTGCTTTTTTGACTCTAATTCTTTTGTTTAAGCTTGGTATGGCAAAGCATGTGATTCGATTTTATATTTTTAGTCAGATGGTATATTGGGGAAGAAAAAAGAGGTACGATATTTATCATTCTAATGATTTAAATACACTGCCGCAGGGTGTGCTTTGTGCACGTTGGTTTCGGTGGAAAAAAATACCACTTGTTTATGATAGTCACGAAGTACAAACATCAAGAACTGGTTATGATAGTCCAGTGTATGGCTGGTTAGAAAAGTTTTTGTTGCGGTTTACGGATGTTATGATTCAAGAAAACCATACGCGCGCAGCATTTATTGAAGAGTTATATGGGTTTTACCCAAAGGTTTTACATAATTATCCGATTCCGTCCACCCCTGAAGACAGCGATCGGGTTTCTTTACATGATTTGCTGCAAATTCCAAAGGATGAGCCAATTCTTTTATATCAGGGCGGCATTCAAATGGGGCGCGGTTTGGAAAAAATTATTGATGCTGTGCCACTTTTTCATCGTGGACGCATGGTATTTATTGGAGATGGTCGGATTAAGCCGGATTTAATGAAGAAAGTACAGGTTATGAATTTGGAAGACCAGGTATATTTTGTGGATAAAGTTCCAGTGGAGGTTTTACCAGATTATACGAAAAATGCATATCTTGGGTTTCAAGTGTTGAATAATGTTTGTTTTAATCATTACTCGGCTTCATCCAACAAGTTATTTGAATATTTGATGGCTGGTGTACCAGTAGTTGCCTGCAGTTTTCCAGAAATTAAAAAAGTTGTCAAGGGAGATGGTTGTGGTGTATGCATTGATTCGCATGACGTGCTGGATATTGCACGTGGTGTAAATCTGTTGCTGGATGATCCAAAGCTTCGTGAGCAAATGCATCAAAACTGTCTGCAGGCGCGACATAAATATAATTGGCTGGTTGAAAAACGTAATTTTATTGAAATTTATGATCAATTGCTTGGCACTGAGTATGTTAAGAGGTTTTCTAATGTACAAGAAAATGCTTGATTTTGATACAATTCAATAGAAATACAAAAATAAAGTCTGAGAGTCTGTTGTTTTTGTTTCGATCGACAGGTTTTTTAAAAATTTTATATTTCATTTTATGATAAACAAAAAATCCCTTGGATGAAAGCTCTTGATTTGGGTTTGATCTGACTGTATAAATAATATTTTGATATGAAGGATGTGTGAAAAATGAGAGGCGATGTATCAAGTGAAACGCGCACTAGTATGAGTAAACGCTTGAATCAAATGTTTTCTTCAACGGAAGCTGACTTGCGAAAAGAAAACCAAGAATTAAAAAGGCTGTTGACAGAAGAGAAAATCAGAAAAATTCAATTATATAAAGAGTTGATGGACAGTCTGGCAAGAGAAGAAATTTTAGTTGATGAATGTGAACGCTTTGAACGCCGGTATGAAGCTTTAAAGGAATCCTCTCTTGGGAAAGTCACGTTAAAGTACTGGGCATTTAGAAAAAAATTAAGACGGTGATAAAAGATGTTTGATCAGTCAAAATATGAGAATAGAAGAGAAGAGCTGGAGAAAAAGCGGGCAGAACTTTATGAAGAGGCCTACCGAGAAATTGATGGAATTACAGAAAATCCGCATTATCGTGCCATTTTAGATTTGGTTTTGGCAACCAATCGTTTACGAACGCAGATTTTCAGTTATGAAAAAACAAAATTGGTTTATTATGCACCAGAAGATTATCCACATATGGTTCAGGAATTCGGACGCAATGATTTATATGAAACGCTGAAGCATAAGTTGGAGGCAATGCCTGAAAGCAATGGGACACGTTTTTATCACAAGTTTGCTGGGAAAATTGGTGTTGTGGTGGATGCACATTTATTTGAAAGTTTGGCAGGATTGGGGAACTTTGTTTGTTTGACACCAGATGATTTGTCGCAACTTGATCAGATTGATTTATTGTTGGTTACAAGCGTAGTAAATGGGATAAACGATGTATGGGAAGGTATAGCAGATGTTGAAAATATATCCAAGCGCAAAGCCTTGACAGATTTGATTGCAGCTTATCAACAACTCGGTGTGCCAACAGTCTTTTACTCTTTAAGCAGTGCAGAAACTTATGATGCATATATTACGTTTGCCAAGCAAACCGACGTTGTATTTACCATTGCAGAAGAGCTGATGGAAGATTTCAAACGTGATTGTGGACATCAGCGGGTTTATATTTTGCCGCTTGGGATTAACCCTTTGATACACAATCCAATTGGGTTTAAGAAATTTGAGAAAAACCGTGATGTACTTTTTACTGGTTCATGGTATCGTGATGGTGTACGGCGAAAGGATGCACAAATGATTTTTGATGGTGTAAAATCGGGCGGAAGCGATTTGATTATCGTGAATCGTCGTTCTGATTCAAAGGATGAAAACTATCAGTTTCCAAAGCCGTATATTCCGAATGTCAGTCCCAAAATGGCGCATCGTACCATTCAAAAGTTGCATAAGTTATATGATTATGGCATCAATTTAAATACGGTGATGTACAGTGAGACTATGTTTGCCAAGCGAATTTATGAGCTGCAAGCACTCGGAAATATTGTTTTTTCCAATTATTCACTAGGTGTAAATACACAATTCCCAAACGTATATACCATCAATAATAAAGGAGAAATTAGACAAATTATCCGCAATATGACAGATGAGGAAATATATGAACAGCAAACTTATGGAATTCGTCGTGTGATGAGTGGGGAAACAATGTTTGACCGATTGGAAACCATCTTTGAAACGGTGGGTCTGAAACATTCGTTTTGTTCCAAAGGAAATATTTTAATTGTTGTCGATGGGTTAACCGATGCACTAAACGAAATGCTTGCGGCACAAAGTTATCAAAATTTCGATGTGATTCGTGTGTTTGAGTTTACAGATGAAATCAAGAATAGCTATGATATGATTGCCTTTATGAAGGACGGTTATTTTTATGGCGAGTATTATTTGGAAGATATGGTGGATGCGTTCAAGTATACAGATGTCGATTTTGTTACACGCGAAGCACATTATAAGCGAGGGGATTTAGTTACAGGAACTGAGCATGATTATGTATCGGTTGTTCAAGATAAGTACCGGAGCATTTTTTGGGCGGATGTGTTTTCAGCTGATGAGCTTTTAAAGCTTAAAGAAAATGCAGATGTTGGTAATGGGTATGCAGTTGATCATTTGGAGATAGATATTGATGATCGTTATGTAGTAGAAAAACGTCCTGATGGAGATTTTGATGTTTCAGTTATTGTTCCGATTTACAACAATGGACCGCATTTATTAAATAAATGTTTTCGAAGTTTAATGCGTAGCTCGATTTTTCACCGAATGGAAGTCATTATGGTGGATGATGGTTCAACAGATGAAGAGACGATCCGAATTTTTCATCGAATTGATCGGAAATATGCCAATGTCAAAACTTTTTCGTTTGGAGATGGAGGCAGTGGAAGCGCATCACGCCCGAGAAATCAGGCAGTATTGATGGCGACTGCGCCATATGTTACGTATTTGGATCCGGATAATGAGGCGATTGCTGATGGATATGCGTATTTATACCATGATATTCATAAGTATGGGTATGATATGATTATTGGAAATATGCCAGTTTTTCGAGATCGTCGTACACGTACCAACTACTTTCGCATTTTTATGAATACGATGGGAACAGATGAAATTTATGATCGTTCCAAGGAATTGATTGTGCAAAGCAATTTTCGTGCAATGAGCAATCAAGCATTGATGATTAAACGTGAAATTATTGTGGATCATCATTTAACAATGGTTCCAGGAGCAGTTGGACAGGATACGTTGTTTTTTCACTTGATGCTGATCCATTGTAAGCATGTGAAGGTAGTGGATTTGGATATTCATATTTATTATGCAGGAATTCGTACGTCCACTGTGAATTCAATTTCCAAACGTTTTTATGAGAAATATTTGCCGCTAGAGAAAGAACGAGTTAGACTGTTTCAAGAAGAAGGTTTATTGAAAGAATATGCCAATCGTCGTTTCCCACATTATTTCCATAAATGGTACATGGAAAAGTATAAATCAATTCAGTTGGAGGACGCAGCGGAAAGTAAAGAAATTTTGCAATCCATCTATGAAATGTATGCGCCATATATTGAAGTAGATTTAGATCCAGAAATCTTGGAATTTGTTCAGTAAGTGGCTTGTTTTTATGAAAAAAATGAATGAGATAAAGAATGCTTTTCATTCTTTCTATTCTATTGTACTATTTTAATTAGAGTGTAAAAAACAGGTAGGAGTGTTTATGAAAATGAAAGTCATGCCCATCATTGGTACAAGACCGGAAGGCATAAAGATGGCGCCGTTAATCAAAAAAATAAAGGCGGACCCAGAGCTTTCCTGTGTGTTTGTCAATACGGCTCAGCACCGAGAGATGCTGGATCAGGTACTGGACTTGTTTGAAATTCAAGCGGATTATGATTTGAATATTATGAGACCCAATCAGGCTTTAATGGATACTTTGACAACTATGATGAACGGTTTAAATGAAATTGTTATAAAAGAAAAACCGGATGTGATTTTAATTCATGGGGATACTTTGACAACTTTAGCCGGTGCGTTGGTTGCGTTTTTCAATCAGGTAAAGCTTGGGCATGTAGAAGCGGGACTTCGTACTTATGATTTATCTTCTCCGTTTCCAGAGGAAGGCAATCGTCAAGTGGCAGGGCGTTATGCAGATTTGCATTTTGCAGCAACTTTGAAAAATTTGGAATCATTAAAAAATGAAGCTGTTTTGCCAGAGAATATTTTTGTAGTTGGAAATACGGTAATTGATGCATTGCTTGAAGTTGCTGACCGACCATTTACGTTTGAAAAAATACTTGCTGCGTTTATAAATAAGTTTCCGAAGTTTATTTTGTTAACGACACATCGTCGGGAAAACTTACACGCATTAAAGGATGTGTACCGCGCACTGAATCAAGTAATTGAGGAGCATCCAGATGTTGGTGTGGTTTTTCCAGCACATAAAAATCCAGTAGTTCGTGAACAAATTAAACAACATTTAAAGGAATCGGGGAATATTTTACTGGTAGATCCATTGGACTATGAAACCTTTGTTCATTTGATGAAAAAAGCATATTTTATTTTGACCGATTCTGGCGGAATTCAAGAGGAAGCACCTGCGTTGGGAAAACCTGTGCTTGTTGCTAGAGAAAATACGGAACGTCCGGAAGGCATTGCAGCAGGCACATTAAAATTATGTGGGACATCTTATAATACCGTTTATGCAGACATCAAGGCACTACTCACGAATACGAAAATGTATGCGCGAATGTCTGAAGCGAAAAATCCATACGGTGTGGGTGATACCTCCGAGCAGATTGTAAAAATTTTAAAGGAAAAATTTATTGGTGTTCCATCATTGGACACGATAGGTAAATAAGAGGAGTGACAATTTGATGAAACTTTGTACAATTGGACTGGGCTATATTGGTTTACCGACTTCTGCTATGTTTGCAAAGCACGGTGTAGACGTTGTCGGCGTAGACGTATTTGAAAAAATTGTAAACACATTAAACAGTGGCAGTATTCATATTGAAGAACCTGGCTTAGGAGAAGTGATTCAAGAGGTTGTGGCAAATGGAAAATTCCGGGCTTCCATGACACCGGAAAAGGCAGATGCATTTATTATTGCTGTTCCAACTCCAAATAAAGATGATACATATAAATCATGCGATTTAAGTTATGTCGTACAAGGTGTACAAGCTGTGCTTCCATTTGTAGAAAAAGGTAATGTCATCATTGTGGAATCAACCATTGGTCCGCGTTCCATGGATGATGTGGTAAAACCAATGGTAGAAGAGGCTGGATTTACAGTTGGGGAAGATATTTATCTTTGTCATGCACCAGAACGTGTGCTGCCAGGACAAATTTTGCATGAATTAAAATACAATAATCGTATTGTCGGCGGTATTACACCAGCTTGTGCAACAGCAGGTGCAAAGGTATACAGTACATTTGTACAGGGAGAAATCATTAAAACCGATGCCAAAACAGCTGAAATGTCTAAGCTGATGGAAAATACATTCCGTGATGTGAATATTGCATTGGCCAATGAGCTGGCAAAAGTTTGCACTGCATTAGAAATTAATGTGTTAGACGTGATTCAAATGGCAAATAAGCATCCACGTGTGAATTTGCATTTTCCGGGTCCAGGTGTTGGTGGTCATTGTTTGGCGGTTGATCCATATTTTATTGTGGCGAAAGCACCTGAACTTGCAAAAATCATCAAGCTTTCTCGAGATACAAATGTTTCCATGCCAGGTTTTGTCGTTGAAAATGTAAAGAAAATTATCGGAAAGGAAACAGAAGCAGTGATTTCCGTGTTTGGTGTAACTTATAAAGGAAATGTTGACGATATGCGTGAATCGCCAGCGATGGATATTGTCAAGATTTTAAATCAAGAGGGTTTCCAAGTGAAGCTGCATGATCCACATGTCGAATCGGAAACATATACTTTCCTTTCTAAAGAAGAGGCGGTGCAAGATTCAGAAATGATTCTTGTATTAACCGATCATGATGAATTTAAATCCTATGATTATCAAATGTTGGGTCAATCGATGAAAGTACCAGTTGTATTTGATACAAGAAATATTGTTAAACCAGTAGAAGGTGTGGCAGTAATCAATTTTGGCAATTTGTATTCGTTTTTGAAATAGTTGAATGGAAAATACTGTGGCATTTTTATCAGAAAAGGGTTAAGACAAAGCTTTGTCTTTCCTTTTTTCAAATTTCATATTATGGAGTAGCAACAATGTGAAAACAAAGGATGTATGAAAAATAAAAGAGGCTAGAACAAACTGTTTTTTGAGAAAAATTCTGATTTAAACTTGTTTTTTGTTGCTTTTGCATGAACAAAGCACCTGTGAGAGAAAAGGAACCTGGACGAATCATCCGTGTTTTGTGATTTGCTTCAAAGGAAATGCGTCAAATGGTAAAGAAGTCATTTTGATTTTTGTCCTGGTTCTTTTTATTGATAGCGTTTCATAAAATGTTTTCTATTTGGCATCTGGCTCGGTTTAGAGTGTATGAAGGCGATACTGAATTTTACAGAAAGAACGGTTGGTGCTGTTCAAGATACATAGAATAAAGGAAAAGGTAAGAAAATTTATGCGTTCACTTTGGTTGGTTTTAAAAGAACATAAAAATAATTTATATATGCTAAACCGTCTGGCACTTACCAGTATGCAGACGCAATATAGTGCAACCGTATTGGGCAATATTTGGCTGCTTTTAAGCCCGATGCTGCAAATCGGTGTATACTGGCTGGCATTTGGGGTTGGAATACGGGGGGGTGCTCCTGTTGGCACTATTCCGTTTGTCATTTGGCTGATTTGTGGAATCATTCCATGGTTTTTTATCAGTTCATCGTTAACTCGTGGTTCTGGTTCGATTTATCAGAGGCTTAAGCAAGTTTCGAAAATGAATTTCCCACTTAGTATTATTCCAACATACACCATTCTATCAAATTTATATACACATTTATTGTTGCTGCTTGTCTTATTTTTTGTACTCTTATGCAATATTTCCTCGATGCAAATTGATCCAATTGGTCTTTTGTATTATATCTTTTCCAATATAATGTTTGTGTGGTCCATTTCATTCTTGACGTCTACCATTTCAACAATGCTGCGGGATTTCCATTTTTTCATGCAGCAAATTGTTCGCATGTTGTTTTATTTGACTCCAATTTTATGGGAGGTAAAATCTAGTGTTCCATCTTGGTTTTTGTTTATTATTCAGTTGAATCCGATCTACTATTTGATTAATGGCTATCGTACATCTTTGCTTTCATTGGAGTCGGTCACGCCTTTTGTTGGTCAGACACTTCTATTTTGGGGATTCACGGGTTCCATTTTTTTCATTGGAGTAGTTTTACATGTACGGTTTAGAAAGAATTTTGTGGAGTATATTTAAGGCAGGTGAGGGAAAATGACTGTAGCGGTTACATTTAAAAATGTTGTGAAAAAGTTCAAGCTATTTGACAATCAAAAAGACAAAATAAAAGATTTGTTTTTCAATAAAGGTGGAAAATATCATTATGCACTGCGGGGCATCTCTTTTGAAATCAATCAAGGGGAGATTGTCGGGATTGTTGGTCTAAACGGTGCTGGAAAAAGTACATTGTCCAATTTATTGTCTGGTGTGACCATCCCCGATTCGGGGCAAATTCATATTGAGGGAACATCATCTCTCATTGCCATCAGTTCAGGGCTCAATCAACAGCTAACAGGTCTTGAAAATATTGAGATGAAAGGTCTGATGCTCGGTTACACAAAAAAGGAAATCGATGCGATGATTCCTGAAGTGATTGCTTTTGCAGATATTGGTGATTTTATTCATCAGCCAGTTAAAACATATTCAAGTGGTATGCGCTCAAGACTTGGATTTGCCATTTCGATTTATGCTAAGCCAGATGTACTTGTCATTGATGAGGCATTGTCAGTTGGAGATCCAACATTTACAGAGAAATGTCTGGATAAGATGAATGAAATTCGTGACAGTGGTAAAACCATTTTCTTTATTAGTCATTCTTTGGCGCAGGTTGAACGGTTTTGTCAGAAAGCCATTTGGCTGCATTATGGAAAAATTCACCAAATGGGTGATGTTATGGAAGTGACAAAAGCATATCGAAAATTTTTGACAAATTATAAAAAGCTGCCACCAGAAGAACAACGAAAGATCCGTACAAGCGAATTGCTAAATCAGCAGTCTGGTGAGGATTTACCACCTATGGAAAAATATCGTGCTGAAGAGCAAAAAGGTTTGGATCTTTTGACCAGTATTTTGATACTTGGTTTCCTTGGGATGGCGGTGTATGGCGGTTATATCATTTTTTCTCAAGTAATTGGATAGGTTATAGTCGTCATCAAAAGAAAAGTTAAGTGAAAAAACTGCACCTCAATGGTTAGATACAATCTAACCATTGAGGTGCAGTTTTTTATGGTAAATTTAAAAATGATATAAAATTAGAATACACTTTGGGATGATATCATTTTTATAGTAATTAAGACAAAAGAAATTTTCATGGGATCCATGTTGTTTATGAAATGATCTGGTAATATATTATGTTTTTTTATAATTTTCTCTTCACTTTTGGTTTGTGAACCTAATAACAGTCAAAGCAAAAGATAAAGATATATTTTTATGAAGGTTTCAAAAAATGTTTTGATATCGGTATATTGAAATTTCTCATTTTTTATGTCGTTTGTCTTTGGTTTTTCATGCTGCTGAATCAGCAGGTATATTCTCATTTTCGTTAATTGGCTTGTTTTCTAAAATAGTTAATATAAAATTCTTTTTATTAAAAGATATATAGAATATTAATTAGTAATTAAAATATTAAAGATACCTATGAAAGAAAAGAAGCCGTTTAGATTCATGTTTTGCAGTTTATTTGAGTAAACCAAATACCAAAGAAGCCATTTTTTCTTTTTTTACAATAAAATATCTTCCTTAAAAGACGAATGTATGTGGTTTTAAGGAAGATAATTACGAAATTAAGTTTCTTCTTGTATGTTCTTGCTATTTTGTACTGCATTTTTATTCAGCTCATTTTTTAGTTTTTGTTGAACTTCTTGGAAATTTGTGGCATCAGGAATCCAATAATAAACGCCATTTATTTTTTGTCCGTTACCTTCCAGTTGAATGGATTCAACATGATCTTTTGCACCGATATATTTGGTTGCCATTGTTAGCATATTTCCAGCCGATAAATTGGTTTCAACATTTGTACCGATGACATCGAGCATTCCTTTGATTTTTGTAACAGATGAAAAAGAAGTCGCCTTTTGAATAACGGCTTGAATCACATCTTGTTGCCGCTTTTGTCTGCCAAAATCCCCGCGTGGATCTTGTTTACGCATACGGACATAAATTTGTGCTTCCTCCCCTTTTAAGGTGATTTCACCTTCGGGGTAATAAAAGCCATGATATTTAAATTCTAGGTCGTTATAGACGGTTACGCCGCCAAGAGCATCAATCATTTTTGTAAAGCCTTCCATATTAATTTTTACATAGTAGTCAACAGGTAAATCCAAAAATTGTTCAACGGTATTCACAGTCATTTCGGTGCCACCAAACGCATAGGAATGGTTGATTTTATCTTCGGTGCCTTTTTGGGCGATGGTCACACGGGTGTCTCGTGGAATGCTTGTCATTGTGAAACGTTTTGTGATTGGGTTAACCGTTGTATAAATTAATGTGTCTGCACGACCGGCATCATTTTCTCGTTCATCTACACCAATCAGTAAAATAGAAACAGGCTCACCAGCTTTTAATTTACTTGTAGAGGCACTGTTATCTCCAATAGATTGAAACATATCTGATGCCAAATCTTGAAAAAGAAAAAAGATAGCACCGATTCCGACCATAATTAAGAGGAGCAGAGTGAGAAAAATTCTGCGCCAAATTTTCTTTTTGCGTTTCTTTTGTTGAAGTTTTCTTTCTGAGCGTCTCATATTTTATACCTCTTCATTATGATTTCAACGTTTAGTTTAACATATTTATACATCATTCATGTTGCAAAAATCTTAAATCTTTCTTATTTTATAATATGTGATAAGAAATTTTATTAAAATTTTTTGTTTATAGAAAAAATAAATTTGGCATTAGACCATTTTTATAAAAGAAATTTCGTTTTTTATTGATAAGAGAGGGTGATTCTATGTTTTTCATTGTAAGTGAGTCTGTGTATTTTTTATGAATCAAAAAGAGAGAGGTTTATAGAAAGCATGATTCAAAATTGATTGGAGTCATTGAACTGTTTTGTTCTTAAGATAGATCCAATCGATTTTTTGGCTTCAGATGTTCGCTTCATTTTTACTCAATAAAACTGTTTTGATTTTATGTCGTATAGGTAAAGAAGTGTTTCATCAAAGTGATGAAAAACGAAAAATTCTCTCAACAAAACCAGTTTTGGTTTGATGAGAGAATCTTTGGATTTTCAGATTAAAACCAGCATATGGAATTTGGATTCTTTGAGTCTATGGTAAATCGGAGCTACTTGCAGCAAATACTTGGACCACATCTGTTTTTTTCATCCAACCGACATTTCCTTTTGCTGAACGCACTTTATACCATGAGCCTAGTGTATTGGATTCTACAATGGGCTTGTTTTTACTGTCTAATACAAGTTCTACGTAGGTTGTTCGTTTAATACTTTCGTGATATTCACTGCTGTTTGGATCGAGATTCTTCCATAGCTTAACAGAAGCAACACCTGAAGATGGAGCAACTCGTCCAAGGTTGAGCAGTTTCATATATGGTGAATTTGGATTTTGTGAGACATATCTTGTTGCACCGCCATATTGGATTTGGAAATAGTTGTAATTATGACGTCCGGTGACTTCTACGATTTCCTTTTTACTTAAAGTCGCAATAGCTGTATAGTTTGTGTCTGGTGTTTTTCGAACATTTAGACTACTTGTTGTTACAACACCTTTAATTCCGCTTGGATATTTATAGACGAAATCATTCCCTGGATTGGTACCATTTTCCACTATTGGTGAAGTGAAGTTATAGTGGAACGAATCATAAGGCAAAATTTTCTGCATAATATTTGCTGTTTTTTGTCCCCAAAGTGGGTCAGTCGCATAGCGTACATTTAAACCGCCATTTTTGTCTCCCAAATATGGACCATTTGCATACAATCCACCAGTTGTTAGATAGTTGCGTTTCAACATGTAAGCTTGATAATTGATGCTGTCTTCTAATGTCGGGAAATATTGTGCACAGTCAAACGGACAGTTGTCATAAGCGCCAAGCCCGAATGAGTTGTTTTTTGCAGATCCGATATCAGAAGTTGCTGCCATTCCTTCATGGACAGCCAGTGAGAATAGAAATAGTGCGTTTACACCATATTTATCTTGTGCATCCAAAAATATTTGCGTTTTTCCAATAAATGGGCTGGATGCATATCGTGAATCACTTTTCAAATAATTATCCATTACAGTTGTTGTGAAAGATGATGGTGCTGGTTTGCGCAAATCTAAAGTCTGATAATTGTTTTCTGTTACAAGTGAATCATCTTCTGATTGTACAGGTGCAATATCAAAAATAAAGTCAGTTGTACCGGTACGCTTTTGGAAAATAATCATAATCTCATGGATATCGCCTTTTGCTGCATGTGTATCATCTGCAATGGTAACAGTCGCTGAATCTGAAGCAGAGCTTGTCTGAATGGAGCCAGAACTCAGCACTTTTTTGCCATCAATATAAACGGAGAAGGCACCTGCCTTGGATGCGGCTTTAACTGTATAACTTCCAGCAGTTAAATGTTTATAATTAATAAAACGAACTGCATAGTTATTCGCGCTGACACCTGTTGCTGGTGCTTTGGATCCTAAGTAATAGTTTAATTTATAAGATGTGCTTTCTGAAACAATGGTTTGTGCTTTCGGTAAACCGTATACAGAAGCAGAGGGATAGATGAAAGCACTCCATTTATTAAATGGAACAATTTGTGTAAAGATTCCAGCATTTCCCGTTCCTGCATGATAAGCGGCAGTCAATGGATAGGTTCCAGCGGTTTGATCTAGTACAGCAGCGGTTTTCATTTGTGTACCCGTTCCTGTCGTATGAATGATATTGTCTTGTTCTCCAAATGATACGCTAACGCTACCTAATGATATAGAAGTGATGAAATGATCCCCAGCTGAGATCTTTTGATTGCTGACGATGGTTGCAAGAAAGTTATCGTTTGGAACAGACGTTGCTGGACTTCCAGATCCCCAGTTATAGGCAATCTCATTGGTTGTCAGATGAATAAACGGAAGTTGAAGCTCTAGTTTTCCGTTTTTCTTTCCATCTTTTTTTGCATGATCTACACGGATAAAATAATAACCATCTTGTAAAACGGTAAAGGTACCTTTCAAAGTGCTTCCGTTTGTGCTGTTCTGATTTATAATTTTTTCATTGTTAAAGTATACGGTGATACTGTCATTGGCTTTTGCTGACAAAGTATAGGTTCCAGCTTTAAAATATTGATAGGAATACCAGCGAGATGAATATTTTGGACCAGCAACAAGATGTGTCGGTGTCTTGTTTGTCCAATTGAAATTTAAAGCATTGATCTTTGTTCGGGCATTGTCACCACCAACGATATAAGCTGTACCAGAATGGTTTGATGTGTTGTATATCTCACCAATCCAGTTACTTGTTTTTTGTGCTTCTTCATATGGCTCAATCGTAAATTTAAAGAATGAAGCACCTGTGTAATCTACATAGCGGATTTGGATGAGATGCTGATTGCCTTCTGGTGTATTGTTTTTGTTTTCAATGGTAAACTTAATGGCATCTTCTCGCGTGTTTCCTTTTTTCCAATTATCCACAATGACTTTTCCATCGATTAAAATTTTGGCACCATCTTCATGTTGTAAACGCAGTACATATGTGCCGGGATTGATGGAGAAGGTTCCTTGAATTTTAGCGGAAAATCCATCCTTGTAAATTGAATTGTGTGGGCTGCCTGTGGAATAGTTTTGATACACGCTTAAATCTTTTTCACCAGCTAAAATGGTTTTTTTGTATGTGTATTTTCCAGATAGTTTTGTATTGTTGTAAAAATAGGCAGTCCAATTTTTGCTTGGAAGGTTGGATATGACATGATCGGTTCCTTCTAAATAATTGATATGCTGAACTGGTAATGTAGCTGTTTCTTCCTGTGCAGTCGTTTTCTCATCAGACTGTTCATCAGGTGTATCTTGTATCAGTGACTCAACAGTGTTTTTTTGTTCCGTTGAAGTACTGGCTTCCATTTGAGGCGTCTGAGACTCAGGAAGGATTTCTGGATTTTCTGTTGTATCCACTGGGTGTTCTGAGGAATCAATCGGATTTTCAGTATTTTCAAGGATATCGTCCTCGACAACAGGCATATCAGCTACCGGTTCACCTGTTAATTCTGCTGCTTGACCCAATGGTGTAAGAAAAGTACTAAGAAGTAATGTGATCATAAGGGTGAGCAGTCTTGCTTTTTTCAATTTGATTCACTCCTTTCATGTTTTCTTAACTATTATACTATTAAAGTATTAAAAGCATAGTATAAATCTGTATTTCTTTTAAACTGTAACATGTTTGTAAACTGAGTTAAAAATATGGAAAATCATGGAAAGTAAAAAGGAAATTAGGTAAATTTAAATTGAAAATAGGGGAAAATATGATAACATGATTTGAGAAAGAAAATAGAACATGTCCTTTTTGGATTTTGGACGAGCATTATGTTCATATGTAATTTGGACATGAAAGTATGAATGTTAAATATAGAAAGGTTTGATGCTAGACCTGCAAAGTGGCGGGAAGGGATGCGCTTATCTAGGCAGGAGCCTGTTGCAACATGAGACAATGAGCAAATTATAGACTATAACGAATTAGGTGGAAATATGGAATTCAGTTTGCCTTGGGTGTTTTTGATTGTATTCGTAAGTGCGCTTATAATTACACCCTTTATTATCTGGCTGGCTTTAAAGGTTGGAGTTGTTGATCATCCAGATGAAAGAAAAGTTCATACACGGTTGATGCCGCGGCTTGGTGGCTTGGCGATTTTTCTGGCTATTGTTGTTGGCTATTTTGTCAGCGGTTTATATCATGAGCAGATGAATAGTATTATTCTGGGACTGATCGTTATTGTCGGTCTGGGAGTTGTTGATGATATGTATGGTTTGACAGCGCGCTTTAAATTTTTGGTGGAAATTGGTGTTGCCTGTATCATCGTGTTTGGCAGTGGTCTTGTCATTCACTTTGTAACTTTGCCGTATTTTGGGAAAATTGAACTTGGTTTTTTTGGTTATATTTTGACCATTGTTTGGATTGTTGGGATTACCAATGCGATTAATTTAATTGATGGATTGGATGGACTTTCGGCCGGTGTTTCTGCCATTGTACTTAGTACGATTGGTGTGCTTGCATTTTTTGGTGGAAAGATTATGATTTTAACAATGGTTGTTGTTAGTGTGGCTGCCATTTTAGGTTTTCTTGTATATAATTTTTATCCCGCAAAAATATTTATGGGGGATACTGGCTCACTTTTGCTTGGTTATTTGATCGCGGTGATTTCTTTGCTTGGATTGTATAAAAGTGTAACTTTGTTTAGTTTTATTGTACCGATTATGATTTTGGGTGTGCCGATTTTTGATACACTGTTTGCAATTATTCGGCGTGCAGTAAATCGAAAGCCCATTTCGGCACCGGATAAATCACATATCCATCATCGACTTTTGGCGCTTGGGTTTGAGCATCGTACAACGGTTATTTTGATTTATATTTTTAGTTTTATGTTTAGCGCCAGTGCGCTTTTGTTATCTGGCAGCTCAACTTTACTGGGTTCTTTTGTGTTGATTGTTGCCATTATTTTGTTTTTAGAATTTATTGTAGAGTTAACAGGGTTGGTATCTACGCGTTATCGTCCATTAATGAAATTTGTTGGAAAATTGCGTAGGAAAAAAGGATAGAATTGTATTTTGGGGATAGTGGTTTGAGTACATGGATACGCTATCCGTATAGAAAATTTTAAGGGGTAACTGTATGGTATTCAGTAATTTGGTATTTTTATTTATCTTTTTACCGGCGGTTTTATTTCTTTATTATTTAAGTCCCAAAGCAGGTAAAAATTATATTTTATTATTGGCTAGTTTGCTGTTTTATGCATGGGGAGAGCCGGTTTATGTTTTAATTATGCTTGGTTCCATATGTATGAACTATTTATTTGCACGCTGGTTGGATCAAGGGAAAAATGCGTTTCAAAGAAAGTTCTGGCTTGTAGTATCGATTATCGCAAACCTTTTTGTTTTAGGGATATTTAAATATGCCGGTTTTTTTATGGAGAATGTGAATAAGCTTTTCCATACCGTTTTTCCAGTTCCAGAGATCGCCTTGCCGATCGGCATTTCGTTTTTTACCTTTCAGGCGATGAGCTATGTAATTGATGTCTACCGTAAAGATGCGGTTTTGCAAAAAAATTTATTTGATTTGGCTTTATATATTTCGTTGTTTCCACAGTTGGTTGCTGGACCCATTGTTCGTTATCAAACGGTGGCAGATCAAATTACCGATCGAATTCATGATTGGGCACTGTTTGAAAGCGGTGTAAAAAGATTTTTGATCGGCTTGTTTAAAAAGGTGCTTATTGCGAACCCCATCGGTTTGGTTGCTGATGAAATTTTTGCGTTAAGTGGTGGGGATTTAAGTACAGGAACCGCTTGGATTGGTGTTATGGCATATGCCCTGCAAATTTATTTTGATTTCTCTGGGTATAGTGATATGGCGATTGGTTTGGGTCGAATGTTTGGCTTTAAGTTTTTGGAAAACTTTAATTATCCTTATATTGCCCAAAGTGTTACAGATTTTTGGCGTCGTTGGCATATCTCGCTCAGCTCATGGTTTCGCGATTATGTCTATATTCCGCTTGGCGGGAATCGAGTTCGTCCATGGAGAATATACTGCAACTTGTTTATCGTGTGGACGTTGACCGGATTTTGGCATGGTGCAAGCTGGACATTTCTGGTGTGGGGATTTTATTATGGTGTATTGATTGCCTTAGAACGGTTGTTTTTAGGAAAATTGCTTGCCAAACTATATCGACCACTCCGTCATTTGTATTTGCTTTTTATTGTGATGATCGGTTGGGTTTTCTTCCGAGCTGATGATTTTTCATATTCGTTTGATTATATTCAAACTTTGTTTGGTTTTGGGCAAGGAGCTTTGTTTGATAACCGAACTTTATATTATTTGAATGATTATTTCTGGCTGATCTTGCTTGGGATGGTTGTGGCAACGCCGATTGTTCCGTGGCTTGGAAAGCAAATGGAAAAATACATGCCAAGCTTTTATCATAGCATTGTTTTTCAAGTGTTACAGACCGCTGTGTTTATGATTTTGTTTGCGGGTGTAATTATGATGCTGGTCAATTCAACATATAATCCGTTTATTTATTTTAGATTTTAAGGAATGGAGGAATTTTGAATGAAGAAGAAAGTATTGTTTCCATGGCTGTCCATTCCTTTTCTAATTATAATTTTTGGGTTGGGAATTTTGTCGGTAGTTATGGAGGATGTTGAAAAAAGCGAGTTTGAAAATCGAACTTTGCAAACTTTGCCGATACCAAGTTTGGAAACAATTAAAACTGGGGAATATTTTAAAACTTTTGAAACTTATGTTGCTGATCAATTTTTTGAGAGAAATACATGGTTGACTTTGTATACAAAATATGAATTGAAAACCAATCAGACTTTTGTTAATGATTACCATGTGACAAATGATCATTGGATTTTATCTAAGCCAACACGTGTATCCGATCAAGGAATTCAGAAAACTGCTGACCGTTTGAATACATTTGCCAAAGACATTCAATCATGGGAAAAAGAAGTATACTATTATGGTCTTCCACATAAAATTCAGCTTGTAAAACATTTATATCCCAGCTATGTGACATTCAATCAAAACGATGTCAAAACAGAGCTGCTACCGAAGCTGACAAATTTTGATGGGACAGAAGATTTGCTGCCATATTTTATGGAGACATTCAATAAGGAAGAATTGGAACAAATGAATTTTAAAACAGATCATCACTGGAAGGCAACAGCGGCGTATACGGCTTTCCAATGGATTATGAACGATTTAAGTGAAAAAAGTTCGCTTGTCACCAATGGAGCGGTTCATGATGATGCATTTATCTTTGATGAAATTGACCCAGATTATTTTTTGGGAAGTTGGAATCGAAACTTATATGAGCAAGTACCAGAAGATGAAACGATACCTTTAATTGAGCCCAAGGATGCAGATACTTACCGTTATTGGCGTGGAAAAAAAGGTGGTGACCTTGAAGAAAGTAGTTTTCGTGATATTGTTGGCAGCAAGCTTGGGGATGAAACACTCGAGTATGCAGGTGCTTATGCATTCAGTTTGCCACATGTGAAAATTGTGAATGAAAATGCACCAAACAAAACGCATATTTTAATTATTAAAGATTCTTATGTCAATCCAATGCAAGTGATGTTTGCTGAGCAATTTCAAACGGTAGAGGTTGTAGATAACCGTTATATTACAGATGTAACTGCGGCTGAGCTTGTTAAAGAAAGCAATGCAGATCTTGTTTTGTTCATGTTTAATGATACGAATATATCTGGCAGCAGCTTTGTGTTTTATGAGCAATCTGATTGATCGATGGGTGTTTGGTTAGAATCAGGTTGCACAATAAATCTAAACAGAAGATCCCTGAGTGCAGAATGAATCTTTCTTGTGCACTCAGGGATTTTATCGTTTCTTGCATATTTTGTGTGGATAAGAAAATGAAAGTAGTTTTCATATGTTTTTTTATTGGGCAGTTGTTTCTGTGTCTAATGAATTTGTTGTCACACCAGAGTCCAAATTCGGATTTTCTTCCGGAAGATTTTGTGTAGCTTCCTCCTGGGCTATTCGTTCTTCGAAAGTAAGGGCTTGGGACGGATCGGTATGCGACATCATTTCTTTTAAGTGTGCGGTTACTTTTTCAATATTTGTTTCGTCTAAAATATAGTAATAGATGTTTTCAATTCGCTCATCTGTCCCTTCTAGTTGAATACTGTCAATATCAACATGAATGAAATCTTTGGCCAGATTCATAAAGGCCAGATATTCATTATATGGAATATTGGTCTGTACATTATTTCCGATGGCCTTTAAAATATTGTCCAGTTTTGTGATTCCGCCAATTGAAATCGCTTTATCAGCAATGGCTTTAATCACTTCTTTTTGTCGTTTGCTGCGTCCAAAATCACCTTCGGGATCCGTTTTTCGCATACGTACATAGGCTAGTGCCTCACGGCCATTGAGATGTGCAGGACCTTCTTCAAAAGTTTTCCATTCTGAAGGGTCAACCATTTTAGCTTCAAAGGTAAATGGTACATTGACATTGACACCACCAACTGCATCCACCAGGTCTGTGAAACCATTGAAATTGGTCGAGATATAATAGTCAATTGGAATACCAAGTAGATTATATACCGTTTTTAGCGTTTCATCTTTACCGCCAAAAGCATAGGCATGGTTGATCTTGTCTTTAAAACCACGTACTTCCAGATAGACATAAGCGTCACGTGGAATGGTGAGCATGGCAACTTCTTTGGATTTTGGATTGATAACATTAAATAAAAGAACATCAGTTCGTGCTACATCATCCATATAATCTTCAATTCCCATAACCAGAACAGTAAACGGATCATTTAATGATTTAACCTCATTGGATGGAATATTCTCCCGATCAATATCTTTATAAGTTTGATCCGCAGTTTTTTTGATTTGAATATAGTAATAACCGATAAAAATTGCCAAAAGAAAAAATAGACTCATGGAAATCAAACCGACAGTTTGCTTCCATCGTCTTCTTTTATGTGAATTTTTTCGTACTCGACTGTTTGTCATAGCCTACACTACACCTAATTTCCATAATAAAATTTTGTCATTTTAGCTTTATTTTACCTGTTTTATTATAGAAAATAAAGCTATATCCCAATAAATGTTTTTAAGGAGTAAAAACGGCATAGAAGTATTGGTATGTCCTTGTTTTATAAATCATATATTTATGGGTATTTTTTGTATAGAAGGTATCAATCAATAATAAATATGCGTTTGAACAATCATATGAAATGCTTTGTTAAAAGAGGATGAAAAAGAATGAACGAATAAATATTGGTTTTCAAATTAAAAATGTGGAAATTTTATGATGTAAATATCTTTATATTTTAGTTTGTGTACACGAAATGTTTATCATCTTTCATTTTACTCAAGCTTGTTCTTGGTTTTTGGCATTATTGTTTATGAACAATCATGGATAGAAATGAAATGAAAAAGGGATGGAACAAAATATTGATCTCAGGATTAAAATAATAGATGTGATTTTTATATTTTGTCCAATCCTTTTTTGCTTTTACTTAGAGTAGTTTTGATTAATTTACAGATTAGTTGGAATTATTTTTTGTTTCCGAAAAATTATCAGTCTCGATGTTTTCCATATTTGGATTTTTGCTTTGTTCTGCTTCTTCCTTTTCTATACGTTCTTGGAATGTAGTGGCTTGAGATGGATCGGTATGCGACATCATTTCTTTTAAGTGCGTGGTTACTTTTTCTACGTTTTCCTCATTTAAAAAATAGTACCAGATTTCACCGATATAGCCACCTTCACCTTCCAATTGTATGTTGTCAATATTAGCATGTAAAAGATCTTTCCCTAATTGAACAAAGCTTAAATATTCATCATATGAAATATTGGTTTGCACATTGTCTCCAATTGCACGCAAAATATCATTTATTTTTGTTACACCGTTTAGTGAAACAGCTTTTTTTACAACTGCCTGAATGACTTCTTTTTGTCGTTTGCTGCGACCGAAATCGCCTTCGGGATCCGTTTTTCGCATACGTACATAGGCTAGTGCCTCACGACCGTTTAGATGAGCAGGACCTTCTTCAAAGGTTTTCCATTCGGATGGATCGACCATTTTGGCTTCAAAGGTAAATGGAATATTGACATCTACACCGTCAACTGCATCCACCAAATCAGTAAAACCGTTAAAATTGGTGGAAACATAATAATCAATTGGGATCTCCATTAAGTTATATACGGTTTTTAATGTATCTTCGAGTCCTCCAAAAACGTAGGCATGGTTAATTTTGTCTTTCAACCCACGTGATTCTAAATAAACATAGGCGTCACGCGGAATGGTTACCATAGCAATTTCCTTTGACTTTGGATTGACTACATTGAAAATTAATACATCGGTTCGTGCCACATCATCCATATAGTCTTCAATACCCATAACCAGCACAGTGAAAGGTTCTTCTAAGGTTTCTGGCTCATTGGAAGGAATCGTGCTTCGATTAATCGGGGTATATGTTTTTGCGGCTGTTTTTTTCAATTGTGTATGAAGCTGTGTATACCAAAATCCGAGTAATATAATTAAAATAAGAAAGATAATAAGTATAGTACGTATTATGATTTTTTTTCGTTTTCTTTTTTTCATTTCCTCTTGTTTGATATAATCCTTTATCATAGACGATGTAACACCTGATTTCTTTATCAAAATTTTTCTGGGGTGGGCTTTTTATATTTTATAAAAAATTTGTTTAAATGACTATTTCATTTTCAAGATAATTTGTTTCAAGAACGTAACTTTGACAGGTTCCGTTTGTCATTTCTGTCATCCATTTTATAAACTCTTCTTTTTTATCTAGATCCACACAGCAATCCATTTCAACATTGGCACCATATTTGATTTCCTGAACTGAATAGGCACGGTTTCGTAATTGATTTTCTATTTTTCCAAGAAATGTATAATCGATTTGTGTACGAATAATGTATACTTTTTTTCGTTCAATGATACCAGCGGTTTGTATACCTTCTTTTACTGCCCTGGAGTAAGCACGAATAAGTCCACCAGCACCTAGCTTAATTCCGCCAAAATATCGCGTAACCACAGCGACAGTATTTCTCATATCCATTTTTTTTAGCACTTCAAGCATTGGTATACCAGCTGTTCCAGAAGGTTCTCCGTCGTCGTTCGCTTTTTGAATTTCATTTCGTGCACCAATTACATATGCAGAACAGTTATGTGTAGCAGACCAATGTATTTTTTTGATTTGTGCAATAAAGCTTTGGGCTGTTTCTTCTGTTGTGACTTCTTTTACATGAGTGATAAAACGTGAACGCTCAATAACAATTTCGTGTGATGTTTCTTGCTTCACTGTGCGATAAATATTTTCCATAAAAACCTCCGAGATTAAAAGCTAATCAAACTTCTGTTTTTGATTATACCGTATGAAAGAAAAGAGAGAACATTTTTTTGAACAATATCTAAAAGTTTTTAAAAAAATTCCGAGAAGTGGTATATTGGAATCATAGTAAAAAATAAAAGGTGATTGCCCTTGGATTCTATTGGAACAATATTACAATCTATGGTTCGGACTGTTGAGGAAAGCAAAAAAGATCTTTTCCAAATTCAGGAAGATTCACAAATACAATTGGAAAAGATCCAGCAAAACTTGGAACAACTACAGACAGAAATTGAAGTGGCGATTCAAGAACAGGATCGATTATATGTATTATTTAAGCAGGCACGTTTGCAGCTTGTGGAGGTTAGTCGTTCTTTTCAGAATTTTTCAGAAAAAGAAATCGAGGCGGCATACAATCAAGCCAACGAGATACAGATGCAGCTTTTTGTTGCTACAGAGAATGAGGAACATTTAAAGAAGCGCAGAACGGAGTTACAGGAAGATTTTTCAAGAATAGAGGAAATGATAGAACGTTCTGCAAAGATTTCTTTAAAAATCTCTGTAATTATTGATTATTTAACAAATGATGTTTGGCAATTAAAAGATGAAGCCGAGGAATCAAAAAAATCTCGTGCCTTTGGTATTAAAATGTTGGAATCTCAAGAAGAGGAACGCAAGCGCTTATCTCGAGAGATTCATGATGGTCCAGCACAGATGATGGCACATCTAGTAGCGAAATCTGATTTGATTGAACGGATGTTGTTGGTGCGACCAAAGGAAGAGGTTGGAAAGGAGCTTCGTGAATTAAAGAAAGATGTTCGCAGCACGTTGACAGAGGTACGCAGAATTATTTATGATTTACGCCCAATGGTTTTAGATGATCTAGGTATTGTTCCGGCGTTGCGCAAGTATTTAAAAAATGTGTCCGAAAAAAATGAGATAAAGACAGAACTAAGAGTACAAGGGCATGAGATGCGCTTGGATTCAAAGCTTGAGGCAGCCATTTTTCGTGTTGTGCAAGAATCTGTGAATAATGTTTTAAAGCATGGAAAAAATGCAACACAGATTATTGTTAATTTTTCCTTTGGGTTGAAAATTAATATTCAAATTAAAGACAATGGGTTGGGATTTGACATGCAAGAAAAAAAAGAAAACAGTTTTGGGATTCTTGGAATGAAGGAACGTGTTTCGTTATTTCAGGGAAAGCTTGAGATTTATTCTGCATTAAATAGCGGGACAACCGTGCAAGTTATTTTTCCTGTTGAGAAGTAAAACGAATAGGGGGTTAAAATGTGAAAAAGACTGTGATAATTGTAGATGATCATCATTTGTTTCGGGAAAGTATTATACGAATTTTAGCGTTGGACGGAACCTATGAAGTCGTAGCAGAGGGGAGTAACGGTAAGGAAGCCATTCAGTTGGTTGAAATGTACAAGCCAAATTTATTATTGCTTGATATTAATATGCCTGGGAAAAACGGTGTTGAGGCAACAGAGGAAATTTCACAGCTTTCTCCTGGTACAAAAATATTGGTTTTATCCATTCACGATGACGAATCTTATGTTACACATGTTTTGAAAAAAGGCGCAGATGGTTATTTGTTAAAAGAAATTGATTCAGAAACTTTGCTTGAGGCTATGCGTATTTTAATAGAAGGCGGAAGTTATCTTGATCCACGTGTGACTGCAAATTTGATTAAGGAGTTTCGCCGTCTGTCTGATGGAACAAGACATGAAATTCAGGATTGTACCCCTCCGTATGGTATTTTAACTAGACGTGAGTGTGAGGTTTTGCAAATGTTGGCATATGGTATGAGCAATCGAACAATTGGGGAAACTTTGTTTATTAGTGAAAAAACTGTAAAAAATCATACAAGCAGTATTTTGCAAAAGTTGGATGTGAATGACCGTACACAGGCTGTGTTGCTGGCGATTAAAAATAATTGGGTTCGGGTAGATAAATAGAAAAGGAAGAGTTTATAAACTTTTGTCTGGAATGAATCATTTCCATAAGGAAAGAAGGATTCACAATGAGACAGTAAAAAAGTTTAAAGTAAACGGTTTAGGAAGTTTAAGAATGGTGCGCGTGTTTTCTTTTGTATAGCATGCTTTGTGATTCAATAAATGTATAGATCATCTGATTTAAATATTTATTTTATAGATTTTTTATGTTTAAATGAGATTGGGATAATATTTTTTTACTAAAAAAGTCTGATTTGCTCAGTAAATTCTGTATGGGTAAGTTGCCTATAAGAAAGATCAAATGAATCCCGTGTTTTAATAGTAGGGTTATAGCTCGTTTGTAAAAGGCAAGTCAAATCATGTATAGAAAGTACTTTTGATTTGTCTCAGTTTGATAAAAAATGAAATAAGTGGTTTTTTTGCTATATATGTATAAAGATTTTCTTGCACAAGTATGTTATAAGATACGAAGAAATAGAAAAATTCGGAGATTGTAAACGTTTTTATAATTTGATATGAATATAAATGGGATTATTTTATCTTTTATGGAAGTCTTCTTTCGATTGGATTGTGAGCGCTTCACTATTTAAGGAATGGAACTGTTATTTTTGGTTTGAATAAGTAACTGAAGTTTTATGATATGATAATATGTTATTGTAGAAATAAGTTGAGGGCGGTATTTTTTATGAAGATTGCAGTAGTAACAGATAGTACGTCGTATATTGACCGGTTGTATCAAGAGCAAAACGGGATTGTAACTATTCCTTTAAATATTATATTTGAACAGGATTCATATGCTGAGTTGGAAGAAATAACGACGGAAGAATTTTATGAAAAAATGCGTCAAACGGAAATTTTTCCAAAAACGAGTCAACCTGCAATCGGAGAAGTTGTTAAAGTCTTTGAACGGTTACTACAAGAATATGAAGAAATTGTTTGTGTCACACTTTCAAGTGGCATCAGTGGTTCATATCAGACTTTTTGTACGGCTGCACAAATGGTTGATGAGGAGCGAATTAGCGTTTTTGATTCTGAAGCAAGCTGTGCCAAGCAGGCATGGTATGTTTATGAGGCAGTACGTTTACGTTCGGAAGGAAAAAATTCAAATGAGATTATAGATTATTTTGAGAAGATGAACGATTGCATTCGTGCATACTTTATTGCGGATGATTTGAATCATTTGCAGCGTGGTGGGCGTTTATCCGGTGTGGCTGCATTAATCGGAGGTTTGCTGCAGGTAAAGCCAATTCTTCATTTTGAAAATAAGTTGATCGTTCCATTTGAAAAAATTCGTACACGTAAAAAAGCGATTAAACGAATTTATGAGCTGATGCAGCAGGATGTGGATGAGGGAAAGAATTTTCATGTCTGTGTTGTAAACGGTGATTGTCCAACAGATGGTAAAGAAATTGTAGAAGAAATTAAGAAACAGTTTACTACACATGTTCTATCCGTTTCTGAAAGTTTTTTTGGACCTGTTATCGGTTCGCATTTGGGACCAGGTGCTTTGGCGATTACATGGTATATGCGTCCAGAAGAAAATGAATAAAAAGATAGATCAAAAAAGACCTCTTTGTTTAGACTGAAACAAAAAGGTCTTTTTGTATTTGGAAAGAGAAAGGATTTCAATCTAAACTCATTTTCCCAGTTATATTTGATAAAAGAATGCTTCTTGTTATATAAACGTGTTTTTTACTTCTGCACAACTTCCATTTTGCTATGCATTTTAAACCTATTTCATTAATGTTTATAATGATTTATTTTTGTATGAAAATGATATGAATTTTGATCTGTATTTGGTTTATTTTATAAGTCAGTCATATTAAGAAATAAATCATAAATTTTTTTGAACAAAAAATTTGTTTCTTATAGATATCGACAATAGGGGAAAAAAAGTGGTTTTGTACTGAGCTTTTGTACGCTTTTATGTATTAGGATATTGTTTACTGGCTGCAAATCTGTAAAAGGAGCAGTATAAAAAGTCAAAAAGATTTCTATGTGTCTTATTGACTCTCTTTAAGTGAGTTGTAAATCTATCCTCAAATACCAATTTTTTGATTTTTTCTTGCAAGCATTATGTTTATGTAGAAATATTTGTGTAAAATCATATTTTTTCAATAAAAATATTTTGTTTTATGTGAAGAGAAATGTGGAATTTATTTTGAAAGTCGAACGAATTTTTGCGTGACCATATTTTTACTCTAAAAAATGAAAGGGTGAAGTCCATCCATGTATGACAAAAAAGGATTACAGCGGCTGCTGCACGCCGCTTTTTATGGGCGGCGTTTATTGCAAATTGAAAGCGGATGTACACCAGAACAAATTAAAGCTGGAATTGCTTCTGGTATGATTCGAGAAATCCCAGGTATTACAAGGAAAGGAAATCGGTTGTTTTGTAATGGTTGCGGAAATGATCATCCAATGCTGTTCGGTTGGCATTCCTGTTTTTGTTGTAAAGAGCAGAAATGTATGTATTGCCGAAACTGTATTACACTCCGAAAAATATCTGCATGTACATCTCTATATGTTTGGAATCAAGAAGATTTTATTCCTCCTCAGTTACCTCAAAAAGGGGAACTGCTTATGTGGCAAGGTCGGTTGACACCTGCACAAAGCAACGCTTCCCAAAAAGTGATCCGACAGATTGAAAAAAATGAAGATATTTTGATACATGCGGTTACAGGTTCTGGAAAGACTGAAATGTTGTTTTATCCGATGGCTTATGCATTATCGCAAAAAAAGAAGGTTTGTTTCTCCTCACCGCGAACAGATGTAATATTGGAAATCTTACCCAGACTGATAAGCGTCTTTCCACAACTTCCAATTGGTGTTTTTTACGGCGGTTCAAAAGTCCGTGATTTTGCAGCGCCTCTTATTTTGTCAACGACTCATCAACTTATGCGTTTTCATCAGATGTTTGATGTCTGCATTTTAGATGAATCGGATGCCTTTCCCTATCGCATAGATTCTACACTTAAATTTTCCTTACAAAATGCTTTGAAAATGCAACATACATTAATTTATTGTACGGCAACTCCAGAACCAACATTATTAAAGACACTAAAAAAAATCAATGTACCGATTGTATTTGTGGCAAAGCGATTTCATGGTCGTCCGCTTGAAGTTCCGCATTTTTTTTGGGTTGGAAATTGGAAGCGAAAGCTGGATCAAGGTGTGTTGCCATATCCACTCATTGTTCGGTTGAAAAAAAGTCTGGAACAGAACAGACAAGTTTTTTTGTTCGTTGCGTATGTTGAGGTTGCAAAGCAAGTACAGCGAATTTTGGCGCATAAAAAGTTTCGTGTGTTATATGTGTATGCAGAGGATTCAAGAAGAAAAGAAAAGGTAGAAGCCTTTCGAAAAAAAGAAGTAGATATTATTGTTACGACAACAATTTTGGAACGAGGCGTAACGGTTCCGTTTTCGGATGTCATGGTATTGGGAAGTGAAGTTGATCTATTTGATGCTTCTGCACTGATCCAGATTTCGGGTAGAGCAGGTCGACATGAAAAAGATACAGAGGCATCGGTATATTTTTTTCATAAAGGTATAACGTCTGCTATGCGACAAGCAAAAAAACAAATTATCCGAATGAATCGGTTGGCTAAAGAATGAATCCAAATAGGAAAAATCGGTTCTAAATCATGGGATGATAAGGCATACTGCAAAAAGATCAGATATTTTCGCTTTATATATTGATTTTTGTATTAAGAATGATGGTTCTCAATTTATTTCAATAGTATAAAAAAACAATCGATTCCTTTGAACTGATCATGTCATCGTCTGATTGCATGTGGTATGCGGTCTTTTAAAAGAGTCAACATCCACCTGATTTGTAAACAGCTTATTGGGGTAGCGATCTCTGTCTTTCAATTATGTTGACACAGGAAATCTTTGTACTATATGTACCGTTCATAAGGAACGATAGATTTTTTATTGATCTAAATTTATTATGAAGGAGGAATCAATCGAAAGTATCGTATATAATGAAAAAATGTAATTGATGGAAAATAATGAGTAGGAGACTTTCGATGTTAAAGTGAAATGCGTATTTGTTTATATTGTTCATCTTTGCTTAAAATGAAAGGTACATGGAGCCAATGGCTAAGTACTTACAGTCCGGTATGTGAGAAATGTAGAGAAAAATTTCAAGTCATCACGGGTCCAATTTGTAATCGATGTGGACGTTTATATACACGTAGTGACTTTACAGTTTGTCAAGAAACCTGCGATGAGTGTTTGATTCGTTGGCAACAAATGCCGAAATTTCTTGGGAATACAAGTTTGTTCTTATATGATGAAGTCGGAAAGGAGTGGATGAATCGGTTTAAATTCCGAGGAGACAGTATCTTGATTCAAATGTTCCAAAAAGAAATTTCATGTTTTTGGAGAACAAAGCGGCGAACTATTGATAAAATTATTCCGATTCCATTGTCAAAAGAAAGAGCTTTAGAGAGAAGGTTTAATCAAGCTGAAGAAATTGCAAAAATGATGAATGTGGATAAAATTGCTTTATTACTGGGTAGTCGGTCTCAAGAAAAACAGAGTAAACGAAGTAAATATGAACGGTTGCATCAAGATAATCCATTTTATGTTTTGTCAGATGAATATCATAAACATACCAAAAAGAATATGGGTTCAATTTTGTTGGTTGATGATATCTATACAACCGGTGCGACGATATGGCATGCAGTAAATGCC
>CAJFEE010000020.1 GCA_904373265.1 Candidatus Harrysmithiimonas galli
TGAGTAAAGAAATACGCTCGCAAGTATGCTCTATTCCCAAGAAGCTCCCGCTTCAAGCGTTAAGAACCGTTAGGTTTAGCTAAGTGGTGAGTAGTTCACGAAATCCTAACTGATAGATGGATGTTTGTACGACGATAATCAATAATTGAAATTCTTATAGCATGTTGTATCAATAAAGTCAACATGGGGAAAGGGTAAGTGGCAAAATTCTGGTTGTAGGAAAATGAAATCTTGATTGGTAGCGGTATGATGGCTCACAAGCACCAGGAAGTTATTATACGCTAGCCAACAAGAGAGATAATTTATGTGACAAATCAGCATGTGTGTACCATGAGTCATGGAGCAAAACTGTCTGTATGGATTTGCTCTGGTCAGAGATTGCGGGATATTCTACAAAACGCGTGCTCTTTATTCCTTTTGTCTTTATCTATGACCGCAACAAAAAGTACTACAGATTTTTTTGCTTTCCTGTGAAAAAACTGCAAGCATGGCTGGAACAGGTAGGCATGAGGAAATGATAAAGGCTGGTTGCTTATTACAACGAAGCCAGAGAGATTACTAAAAGCCACATTGACAGATTGCGACAGCGATATGTATTGATGGTGAAGCTGTTGGTGGTTTACATTGTAGATATGTAATCGTGTTCGTTGTGTTGCGGGAAACAGCGGCGCAACAAATTGTAACCAAGAGAAGCTATTATGGATATTTTGAGTTTGGATTTTACAACACTTAATGCAGCGAAAAATAACTTGTTTATAAGATTGTGGAGTATTAAATGGACAGCGCCGCTACCTATATAAAAATCCTTGCTCAGATGCGCTTTGTATTTTGTAAATACAATTTTCATCGTTAGCTACTGGATAAGCTATCGTTGTCTATTACTTGGCATTTTTGAAGATGTTATAGAATACCTATGGTGTTATTTGGTGGATGGATGTTCTGTGAGGAGCTAGAAAGATTTTACCAAACAAACGGGACTTTGTATTGAGGTGTTTCCTTGTTGGCAATGACGAAGATCTGGATGAAGTAGCATGGAAAAGTATAATGAAAAGTGGAAAAATCTTTTTTATTTCAAGTTCTGTTTGCAAAAGGTGGATACGTTCAGTTATATTTTCTACCAGGTTACATTTCAAAAAATTGGTTGATATGAACTGACAGCCAGTGAATTTATGGACATATCGCCAATATCATTGGTGATTTTGTGCTGGAGCCTGTGTTCAGAAAAGATAATGGCTTATACACAGTAACGAAATTAGAACGTCACCTTTCAGAAATCTATGATTTACCAACCTTGTCATTTAGATTTTTTTATTTATAACCTTTTCAACAGAATATGGTTTAAAATTTCGTGGTAGGTATCTCCATTTGTATACAGTCCCAAGCTATATATTTTTTTATCTACAATTACAGTCCTGTGTTTTCTATAAAATATCAATGCCTTGCAAGGTATTTAAGATAAAGTACTTTAAAGAAATTAAGTAAGTTTTTCCAATTTTTCATGTGTATTAGATCTTCTTTGTCGAAATGCTATAGGGGCTAAATATGGTTGGAATAACTGTATGTAAGATTGTTTTGGATCGTATGTATGAAGAGGACAAATGGTTACAACAGGCATATCAAAAGATGTACAAAAGCTTATTGCAATTTGGTCTGCATCAATTTTACTTATAGAATATGGCAATTGTCCTGAAAGGATGGCCTTTTAGTAAACTTTAGCATCAATTGTACAGTTTTATATACTTCATTGGTGTTAATGTATATAAAACTTTTTGTATGCCAAGTTCTTTTGCGATTTGTATAACATTGGCGCGTTCTTTATATTTGTATCTACATTAGATAACGGGCAAGTGTTAGAAATATAAAATGGTAGAGCGTTGCAAGATGTGAAGTTATATCACAGTCATGCATGGAATCTTTTACGATACAAGGGTCACAAATATCTTAAAAAGAAAAATTTATTTTGATTTTTATAAGAAAGTGATTCAGTCATCTCCATGAATTCAATGAATGATAATAAATCAAATGCTTTTACATCTTTTTTTGTTAGTTGATCTGAATCTTTTTAAGGTTCCATAAGAAATTCTCTTTCTTTCCTTTGAATGTCTGCTTCTTTCCTTCTGATAAACATTGACTTGTCTATTTATTTAAATTAAACTAAGAATGTATTAAAATCAAGCATAAACTACCTTATATATCTTTGAGAATAAGGCTCAAAAGTTTCTACCTAGTTACCGTAAATAACTAGACTATAAGGAAATCAAAGACATAGCTTTAAATGGGCAAAAAATGCTTGTCAAAGCAAATAAATGGATGTATAAGCATAAGATATACATTCATAGACAAATTGGTTCGTCCTTGTCCGCTTTACAAAATTTTTGGTTCGTTTTCAAAAATCAAAAAGAAATATGCAGACAATTGGCAATATATTGCTTTTGATTTATTCTTTGGTTTCTTTTGGTTGCAACCTTTCTCCAAGAAGAGGGAGTCGTATGCAGCCTTTTTTCATTTACTTTATAACGATATTTGGAGGGGATGATATGACAAAAGTTGGTGTCATTATGGGTAGTCTATCAGATTGGGAAACGATGAGACATTGTTGTGAAATCTTGGATACATTTGGCATTGCATATGAGAAAAAAGTGGTTTCAGCACATCGCACGCCAGATGAAATGTTTACTTATGCAAAAAGCGCACATGAACGAGGGCTAAAAGTCATTGTTGCTGGTGCAGGTGGTGCAGCACATTTGCCAGGTATGGTCGCTTCAAAGACAAGCCTACCAGTGATTGGGGTTCCAGTAAAATCAAGTAATTTAAACGGTGTGGATTCTCTTTTATCCATTGTACAAATGCCTGGGGGGGTTCCCGTTGCAACGGTTTCCATTGGAAAAGCAGGAGCAACCAATGCTGGATTGTTGGCAGCACAAATTTTGGCAAGTAGCGATGAATCCTTATTTCAAAAATTACAAGATTACAAAGGGATGTTGAGAAATAAAGTCTTAACAGAGATGGTGTTGCCAGAATGAAAACCATTTTACCTCCTCAAACGATTGGAATTATTGGTGGTGGACAGTTAGGTAGAATGATGGCTATCAATGCCAAACAGATGGGGTATCGAATTGCCTCTTTAGATCCAACACCAAATTGCCCACTTGCACAAGTTGCCGACCATGAAATTATTGGTGCGTATAGTGACCTTAAAGCGATTCAAGAACTGGCAGCAGTCAGTGATGTGATTACTTATGAGTTTGAGAATATTAGTGTAGAGGCATTGGAATGGCTGATGGAAAATGCCTATGTTCCGCAAGGGAGTCATGTTTTGTATGCAACTAAACATCGCCTTCGAGAAAAGCAAACGGTTGAATCTTTTGGGGTTTTGGTTGCTCCATATGTTGCTGTTAACAGTCATTCTGATCTGGAAAAAGGCTTAAAGCAGCTTGGATACCCGGCGGTATTAAAAACTTGTACTGGTGGATATGACGGGAAGGGACAATCTGTGATAAAAATACCAGATGATATTCAGGATGCAATCCGGCTTTTGCAAACGGATTGCGTGCTTGAAAAATGGATTCCGTTTTTATGCGAAGTTTCTGTGATTGTTCACCGCAGTCCTTCAGGAGAAATTTCTGCTTATCCGGTTGGTGAAAATATTCACCGAAATCAAATCTTACATGAAACCATTGTACCGGCTCGAATTCCTGATTCGGTTTCTGTTAAGGCTTTGCAAATCGGAAAACTTATTGCAGAAAAGTTTCAGCTTGTTGGTACGCTGGCTATTGAAATGTTTGTCACCGAAGATGAGAAAATTTATGTGAATGAGTTGGCACCACGTCCTCATAACTCAGGGCACTATACGATGGAGGCTTGTGAAACTTCACAATTTGAACAGCATATTCGCGCAGTATGCAATTTACCACTTGGAAATACAAGATTGCTTAGCCCAGTTGTTATGGTTAATGTGCTTGGTGAGCATTATGACGCTGTGATCCAAGCAAAAGATTTGTGGAAGATTGGCAAGGTGCATTTATACGGAAAAGCGGATGTAAAAACAGGTAGAAAAATGGGTCATGTGAATATTTTATGTTCGCATGTTGATTTTGCATTGGATGCCATAAAAAATATAAAACTCTGGAATCAATAAAACGGGAGGAATTTATTCATGATTGAACGCTATACACGTCCAGAGATGGGAGCCATTTGGACGGAACAAAACAAATTTCAAGCTTGGCTGGAAGTAGAAATCTTGGCTTGTGAAGCTTGGTCTGAGCTGGGGATAATTCCAAAAGCGGATGTTGAGAAGCTTTGGAAAAATGCAAAATTTGATGTTGAACGCATTTATGAAATTGAAAAGGACACCCGTCATGATGTTGTTGCGTTTACGCGCGCAGTTTCCGAAACGATTGCTGGCGATGAGAAAAAGTGGATTCATTATGGGCTGACATCAACAGATGTTGTAGATACAGCACTTTCTTATCTTTTAAAACAGGCAAATGAAATTTTGCTTAAAGATATCGAACGTTTTATTGAAATTTTAAAGGTAAAAGCAAAAAAGCATAAATATACCGTTATGATGGGGCGCACCCATGGTGTTCATGCCGAACCGACAACCTTTGGGTTGAAAATGGCATTGTGGTATGAAGAAATGAAACGGAATTTAGAACGTTTCCAAGCTGCAGCAGAAGGTATTCGGGTCGGGAAAATTTCGGGTGCAGTCGGAACTTATGCCAATATTGATCCGTTTGTTGAACAATATGTTTGTGAGAAACTTGGTTTAAAACAGGCGCCGATTTCCACGCAGACTTTACAGCGTGACCGTCATGCAAACTATATGGGAACGCTTGCCTTAATTGCTGCTTCTATTGAAAAATTCGCAACGGAAATTCGCGGATTGCAAAAAAGTGAACAGCGTGAGGTTGAGGAATTTTTTGCAAAAGGACAAAAAGGTTCTTCTGCGATGCCGCATAAACGCAATCCAATCGGGTCAGAAAATATGGTGGGCTTAGCTCGTTTAATTCGGGGACATATGATTACTGCATACGAAAATGTTTCCTTATGGCATGAACGGGATATTTCGCATTCTTCTGCAGAGCGTGTCATTTTGCCAGATGCAACAATTGCTTTAAATTATATGCTGAACCGTTTTATGAATATTGTAGAAAATTTAACTGTGTTTGAAGACAATATGAAGCGAAATATGGATCGAACCTTCGGACTGATTTATTCTCAGCGTGTATTGCTTGCATTGATTGATAAAGGCTTGTCACGTGAAGAAGCCTATGATACAGTTCAGCCTAAAACCGCCGAAGCTTGGGACAAGCAAATCCAATTTCGTCCGTTGGTAGAGGCTGATCCGAAAATTACTGATATTTTATCCTCAGAAGAAATTGCTGACTGCTTTGATTATTCTTGGCATTTGAAACATGTGGATACCATTTTCAATCGTTTAGGTTTATAAAATCCAAATTCATATATTTTTAAAGAGGAGCAAATTTCATGAATAAAGGGAACTTATTGTATGAAGGAAAGGCAAAGCGCATTTATCAAACAGAAGATGAAAATATTTTTTGGGTGGAGTATAAGGATGATGCAACAGCTTTTAATGGAGAAAAAAAAGCCTCGATTCAAGGAAAAGGTGTGCTAAACAATGCCATTACAAGTTTGATTTTTGAAAAATTAACAGAAGCCGGTGTAGAAAATCATTTTATTCAAAAGCTTTCTGAAACTGAACAGTTGGTAAAAAAAGTCACCATTTTGCCATTGGAGGTTGTTGTTCGTAATGTAGTTGCTGGTTCTTTATCTAAACGTACTGGGTTAGCAGAAGGAACCAAGCTGAAAAAGCCATTGATTGAATTTTATTATAAGGATGATGACTTGGGTGATCCGTTGTTTACTGATGCGCATATTGAAATGATGGAAATTTGCAGTCCAAAAGATTTGGAGATACTTCGTGATTATGGATTTCGTGTGAATCAATTTTTGCAAGAAATTTTTGATGCCTGCCATTTGAATTTGGTGGATTTTAAAATTGAATTGGGCAGAGATTCTGAAGGGAAAATCATTTTGGCCGATGAAATTTCACCAGATACTTGTCGTTTATGGGATAAAACAACAAATGAAAAGCTGGATAAAGATGTATTTCGTCGGGATTTAGGCAATTTAACTGATGCATATCAAGAAATTTTAAAAAGGCTAGGTGGCATAAATGCGTAAGGTAAAAGTATATGTAACGTTAAAAGAAAATGTTTTGGATCCGCAAGGAAGCGCGGTAGAACATGCACTTCACAGCTTAGGTTATCAAGCGGTTTCTCATGTCCGTATCGGAAAATATATGGAGCTTTTGGTGGATGAAAATGTTGAGAACATGGATGAAACCATAAAGGAAATGTGTGAGAAAATTTTATCTAATCCGGTCATTGAGGATTATACATACGAAATTGGGGAGGTTGTTTCCGAGTGAAATATGCAGTGATTGTATTTCCAGGTTCCAATTGCGATGTAGATATGTACCATGCCATTTGCGATGAGCTGGGTGAAGAGGTTGAATATGTGTGGCATACAAAGTCAAGCTTAGCAGGGTTTGATGCTATATTGCTGCCGGGTGGATTTACCTTTGGCGATTATTTACGTTGCGGCGCCATTGCACGCTTTTCGCCAATTATGCAAGCGATTATTGAAGCTGCAAAAGCTGGGAAGCCGATTCTTGGTGTTTGTAATGGCTTTCAAATTCTTGTTGAAGCCGGACTTTTACCAGGGGCTTTGGTTAGAAATAAAAATTTAAAATTTATATGCCGGCATATCAATTTGATCGTAAAAAACAACCAAACTCTGTTTACCTCCTTGTATAAAAAGGGTGAAGTCATTGATATTCCGATTGCGCATGGGGAAGGCAGCTATTATTGCGATGAAGAAACATTAAAGTCTTTGCAGGAAAACAATCAAATTGTGTTTTCGTATGACAGCAATCCAAATGGTAGTGTGGACAATATTGCAGGAATTATCAATGAACAAGGAAATGTTTTGGGCATGATGCCTCACCCTGAAAGAGCTGTGGATGCGCTGTTAGGCAGTGCAGACGGATTAAAAATATTTCAATCGATTTTAGCGAACTGGAGGGATACGCATGCCGCAAACGCATGAACCAACACCACAACAAATTAAAGAGCAACAGCTTTATCGTGAAATGGGTCTAAGTGATGAAGAATTTGCAAAAGTTGAAGAAATTTTAGGCCGTATGCCAAATTATACAGAAACCGGTATTTTTGCAGTGATGTGGTCAGAGCATTGCAGCTATAAAAATTCCAAACCGGTTTTACGAAAGTTTCCGACATCTGGTTCAAGGGTACTGCAAGGCCCAGGAGAAGGTGCAGGTATTGTAGATATTGGAGATAAAAAGGCAGTTGTTTTTAAAATCGAAAGTCATAATCATCCGTCTGCTATTGAGCCTTATCAAGGTGCGGCAACTGGTGTTGGTGGAATTATTCGTGACATTTTTTCAATGGGTGCACGTCCAATTGCGATGTTGAATTCTTTACGTTTTGGAGAGTTGGACACATCACGAACCAAATATTTATTTGAAGAGGTTGTTGCCGGGATTGCTGGATATGGAAACTGTATTGGAATTCCAACGGTTGCAGGAGAAGTCCAATTTGATGCTTGCTATGAAGGGAATCCGTTGGTCAATGCAATGTGTGTTGGTATCATTGATCATAAGGATATTAAAAAAGGACAGGCCAAAGGTGTTGGGAACTCTGTAATTTATGTCGGAGCTTCAACGGGTAAAGATGGAATTCATGGAGCAACTTTTGCTTCTGAAGAATTGTCTGAAGCTTCCGAAGAAAAACGTCCAGCCGTTCAAGTTGGTGATCCATTTATGGAAAAGCTGCTTTTGGAAGCTTGTCTGGAGATTATTCAATCTGATGCATTGGTTGGCATTCAAGATATGGGTGCAGCTGGTTTAACTTCATCTTCTGCAGAGATGGCTTCAAAAGCCGGAATGGGAATCGAAATGAATTTGGATCAGGTTCCACAACGTGAGCCAAATATGACCCCCTATGAGATGATGCTTTCTGAATCACAAGAGCGTATGCTGTTGGTTGTGCAAAAAGGGCGTGAGGAAGAAATTTTTGCCATTACCCAAAAATATGATTTGGAGGCTAGTGTAGTCGGAACAGTGACTGAGGATAAAATGTTACGATTATTTTTTAAAGGTGAGGTTGCTGCTGAGATTCCGGTGGATGCATTGGCAGAAGAAGCACCTGTTTATAATAAGCCTTCTAAAGAGCCGGATTATTTTGCAAAATTCCGTCAAATGGAAAATGTAGAACCAGAAGTAGAAAGTTTAGAAGAAACTTTGCTACATTTATTGGAGCAAACAACGATTGCAAGCAAGGAATGGGTGTATGACCAATATGACTATCAGGTGCGGACCAATACAGTTGTTTGTCCAGGATCAGATGCTGCTGTTTTACGTGTACGTGGTACCCATAAAGCATTAGCTATGACAACCGATTGTAATTCCAGATACATTTATTTGGATCCGGTTGAGGGTGGAAAAATCGCAGTTGCTGAAGCCGCACGTAATATTGTATGTTCTGGCGGTCAACCACTTGCTATTACAGACTGTTTAAATTACGGCAATCCAGAAAAGCCAGAAATCTTTTGGCAGCTCGAAAAATCTGCTGATGGAATTTCGGAGGCTTGTCGCGTACTGGAGACACCAGTTATTGGTGGAAATGTTAGCTTATACAATGAAACAAATGGAGAAGCAGTTTATCCAACACCAGTTATTGGGATGGTGGGGTTGATTGAGGATCTTTCCCATATTACAACACAATATTTTAAAAAAGCTGGTGATCTGATTTATGTCATTGGCGGTACCAAAACAGAATTTGGTGGTAGCGAACTACAAAAAATGCTGACTGGGAAAATTGAAGGAAAAGCACCTGCTATAGATTTAACGGTAGAAAAAGATCGTCAAAGACGGCTGCTTCGTATGATTCAGGCTGGATGGGTTGCCAGTGCGCATGATGTATCTGAAGGTGGATTATCCTGTGCATTGGCAGAATGTGTGATGGGAACAAACCTTGGACTGGATGTGCAGTTATCTGGCTCTATGGTTACCACTTTATTTAGCGAATCCCAATCCCGTTTTGTGGTCAGTGTAAAGCCGGAAAATCAAGCAGCATTTGAAGTGACAATGACAGATGCTTTACAAATTGGACAAGTAACAGATGACGGACAATATCAAATTACAGGTCAATCCAATGAAAAATGGATCCAGCTTCCAGTTTCTGAATTAACGCGTCGTTGGAAAGGAGCAATTCCGAAATGCTTGCAGAAATCAAAGGCTTAAATGAAGAATGTGGAGTCTTTGCTGTTTGGGGGCATAATGATGCACCACAAATTACGTATTATGGACTTCATGCACTACAACATCGAGGTCAGGAAGCAACAGGTATGGTTGTTACCAATGGGAAAATATTGGATATTTACAAAGGCAATGGTTTGGTTACAGAAGTTTTTCAAGAGGAGTCACTTCGGAATCTAAAAGGTTGTGGGTCAATTGGGCATGTTCGATATTGTACAAGTGGTGGTGGAGGAAGTGAGAATATTCAACCGTTCTTATTTCGTTCTTCTTCAACCTATGATTTGGCGCTTGCACATAATGGAAATCTTGTGAATGCAAATGTATTAAAAGCAGAATTGGAAAAAATGGGCAGTATTTTCCACTCTACATCAGACACAGAGGTTTTGGGACATTTGATTCGCAGAAGTACAAAAAAGCCGTTTATTGATCAAGTGATGGAATCTTTAGTCCGATTAGAAGGTGCGTTTGCCTATTTGATTATGAAAGATGATGAACTGATTGGTGCACGTGATCCACATGGACTACGCCCGCTTTCCCTAGGTAGACTCGGAGATGGATATATTTTGACTTCTGAAACCTGTGCTTTTCATGTTGTCGGGGCGACCTTCATTCGAGATATTGAACCGGGTGAGCTCGTTTGGATGAATCAAGAAGGTATACATTTTAAACGTTTTGCACCGAAAAAAATATGGGCAATGTGTGCGATGGAATATGTTTATTTTGCACGTCCAGATAGTGATGTGGATGGCGCAAATGTTCATTCTACACGCAAAAAAATGGGGAAATATTTGGCACAGGAAACTTCAGTTGATGCGGATGTTGTAATTGGTGTACCGGATTCCAGTATTTCTTGTGCAGTTGGTTATGCCGAACAATCCGGAATTCCATATGAGCTTGGATTAATAAAAAATCGTTATGTTGCACGTACATTTATTCAACCTTCACAAGCTTTACGAGAACAAGGTGTAAAAATGAAGCTTTCACCGGTTCGCTCTATTGTAGAAGGGAAACGGGTTATTATGGTGGATGATTCCATTGTGCGCGGAACGACAAGCCGTCGAATTGTGAATCTATTACGTGAGGCAGGCGCAACCGAAGTTCATGTCCGTATCGGCTGCCCACCGATTCGATTTCCATGTTTTTACGGAATTGATACCTCTACAAAGGAAGAATTGATATCTGCTAAGTTTTCCAATGAAGAAGTACGGAAGCTGATTGGTGCGGATTCTTTAGAATATTTAAGTGAACAGGCATTGATTCGAGCGGTTCAAGAGGAAGTCAATTCTTCGGAAAATCAAGGGCTATGCATGGCTTGTTATACCGGACAATATCCAACAGCGCTGTTTGGATTGGATCAAGAAAAGGAAGAAAAAATAAAAATTTAAGGGCGGTAAAATGGACCGCCTTTACTGGTTCTGCATAGCGAAAAATACAAAAAGGAGGACGAATGGATGTCTTCAGCTTATAAACAAGCAGGTGTTGATATTGAAGCAGGCTATGAATCGGTTTCACGTATGAAAAAACATGTGGAACAAACGATGCGTAAAGAGGTGCTAGGCGGCCTTGGGAGTTTTGGTGGTATGTTCGATTTATCTCAAATGAAAGTAAAGAATCCCGTTTTGGTTTCAGGAACAGACGGTGTTGGAACAAAAATCAAATTGGCTTTTATGACGGATCGACATAATACAATCGGAATTGATGCGGTTGCGATGTGTGTGAATGATGTGATTGTTCAAGGCGCTGAACCATTGTTTTTCTTAGATTATATTGCCTGCGGAAAACAAGTACCAGAAAAAATCGAATCCATTGTAAAAGGTGTGGCAGAAGGCTGTAAACAAGCGGGTTGTGCTTTAATTGGAGGAGAAACCGCAGAAATGCCAGGACTGTATGCAGAAAATGAATATGACTTGGCTGGCTTTACTGTTGGAGTTGTTGAAAAATCCCAACTGGTTACTGGTGAAAAAATTCGTCCAGGTGATGTTTTAATCGGCTTGGCTTCCAGCGGAATTCATAGCAATGGATATTCCTTGGTTCGAAAAATTTATTTTGATGAGGCAAAAATGGATTTACATACAGAGATTGAAGCGTTTGGTAAGACATTAGGGGAAGAACTTTTGGTACCAACCAAAATTTATGTAAAGGCTGTTTTGGCTGTATTGGATAAGGTGAAAATTAAAGGGATGTCCCATATTACTGGCGGTGGTTTTTATGAAAACATTCCACGTATGCTTCCAATGGGCTGTGGAGTTGAAATTTCATATGGTTCTTGGCCGATTTTACCGATTTTTAAACATATGCAAGAACTTGCTGGATTAAAGGAAAAAGATATGTTTAACACTTTTAATATGGGTATTGGTTTTGTGTTGGCCGTTCGTCCCAAAAGGGTAGAACAAGCGATGGAAATTTTACAAGAATTTGGTGAAACACCTTATCAGATTGGTGTTGTGACCGATACACCAGGTGTAAAATTTAGCGGAGGTTCTTTTGAATGATAAAGCTTGCCATTTTTGCCTCCGGAAGCGGAACCAATTTTGTTAAGCTTACTGAGGCGATCCAAAATAAAGAAATTGACGGAGAACTCGCTTTGCTGGTTTGTGATCGACCAGGAGCAAAGGTGATTGAACATGCCAAAAGGCTTGGAATAAAAACTTTGGTCTATCAACCGAAAGATTTTAAAAACAAAGCAGCATATGAAACCGAATTGCTTCTGAACTTACGGGCACAAGATATAAAAGCCATTGTACTTGCTGGCTATATGCGTTTAATTGGAGAAGTGCTCCTTGAAGCTTATAGCGGAAAAATCATCAATTTGCATCCGTCCTTGCTACCAAGCTTTCCTGGTAAAGATGCCATTTTACAGGCATGGAAAAAAGAGGTAAAGGTAACTGGAATTACCATTCATTTTGTGGATGAAGGAATGGATACGGGTCCGATTATTGCACAAAAGCCATATGAGATCAAACCGACAGATACATTGGAGAGCTTAACAGAGGAAATACATAAAATCGAACATGAATGGTATCCGAAAATTGTACAATTTGTAATCAAAAATTATTGGAAAGAGGCGTAGCTGAGATGAAAAGAGCGTTAATCAGTGTTTCAGATAAAGCAGGAATCGTTGAATTTTCTCAAAAATTGTCTGATTTAGGCATTGAAATTTTATCAACTGGCGGTACAAAAAAGTTGCTGGATGATCATAATATTCCTTGCATACAAGTCAGTGATTTTACGAAATTTCCCGAAATGCTAGATGGTCGAGTCAAAACTTTGCATCCGATGATTCATGGTGGAATTTTAGGCATTCGTAAAAATGAAGCACATATGAAGCAAATGCAGGAGCATGGAATCCAGCCGATTGATATTGTTGTTATCAATTTATATCCGTTCAAAGAGACCATCTCCAAGCCGAATGTTGCCTGGGAGGATGCCATCGAAAATATTGATATTGGTGGTCCAGCCATGGTGCGTTCCAGTGCCAAAAACCATGAGGATGTCGTGATTTTGGTTGAACCAGTTGACTATGATGAAGTGATTGCACAGCTTAAAGAAACTGGAACCGTCAGCTTAGCAACCAAACGCCGTTTAGCCGCAAAAGCATTTCGCCATACAGCCGCTTATGATGCGTTAATTGCTGGTTTTTTAAGTGAAGCAGTCGGAGAAGTTGCACCCCAAAAGCTTACTGTAACTTTTGAGAAGCAACAGGATCTACGATATGGGGAAAATCCGCATCAAAGGGCCTCTTTTTATCGTACACCAATGGCAGTGAAAGGCTCGATTGCATATGCCAAAAAACTGCATGGAAAAGAGCTTTCTTATAATAATATCAATGATGCCAATGCAGCGCTGCAAATTGTAAAGGAATTTGATCGTCCAGCAGCGGTTGCTGTGAAGCACATGAATCCATGTGGTGTTGGCATCGGAGAAACCATTTTTGAAGCATTTTGCCATGCATATGAAGCGGATACAACTTCAATTTTTGGCGGAATTGTTGCACTAAATCGCGAGGTGGACAGAGAAACTGCAGAAAAGTTGCATCAAATTTTCTTAGAAATTGTTATTGCTCCTTCATTTACCCAAGAAGCTTTAGAAATTTTAACTGCAAAGAAAAATATTCGTTTATTGACTTTGGATATTGCCACAAATGAGCAGAAAGAAAAAGCGTGGGTTACTATAACTGGTGGGGCATTGATTCAAGATTTGGATCAACTCGGTTTTGCAGATGCCGACATAAAAGTTGTAACCAAGCGTGAGCCAACAGAAAAAGAATGGGAAGACCTCAAACTGGGTTGGGCAGTTGTCAAGCATGTAAAATCCAATGCCATTGTTTTAGCCAAAGATGGAATGACAGTAGGAATTGGAGCCGGACAAATGAATCGTGTGGGCAGTGCAAGAATTGCCTGTGAACAAGCTGGGGCACGTGCAAAAGGTAGTGCATTGGCTTCGGATGCATTTTTCCCGATGCCAGATACTGTAGAATTGGCTGCAAAATCTGGGGTTACGGCGATTATTCATCCAGGTGGTTCAGTACGTGATGAGGACTCCATTCGTGTAGCGGATGAAAACAATATAGCTATGGTTATGACGGGAATTCGTCATTTTAAACATTAATTGTTGGAGGGAAGCTATGAATATTCTAATTATTGGAAGCGGTGGACGCGAGCATGCGATGGCACAAAAAGCTGCAGAAAGCAAAAAAGTCAAGCAAGTATTTGTTGCACCAGGAAATGATGGAATGACTGCACCGCTTCAATGTGTCAAAATAGATGTTTTGGACTTTGATGCACTCATTGCTTTTGCCAAAGAAAAGCAAATTGCTTTAACCCTTGTTGGACCTGAGGTTCCGTTAATGGAAGGTATTGTTGATCGTTTTATGGAGGCTGGGTTGAAAATTTTTGGTCCGAAAGCCAATGCAGCACTTTTAGAAGGCAGCAAAGGCTTTGCCAAAGATGTTATGAAACAATTTCAAATCCCGACAGCCGCTTATGAAACTTTTACCGATTTAGAAAAAGCAGAGAATTATATTCGTGTGCAAGGCGCACCGATTGTCATAAAAGCAGACGGTCTGGCAGCAGGGAAGGGTGTCGTTGTTGCCATGACAGAACAAGAAGCTCTGCAAGCCGTTCGGGAAATGCTTGCAGAAGGAAAATTTGGTGCATCCGGAAATTCTGTTGTAATCGAGGAATTTTTGGAAGGGCAGGAATTCAGCCTAATGTCTTTGGTACATGATACAACTGTGATTCCGTTAGAAATTGCACAGGATCATAAGCGTGTGTTTGATGGAGACAAAGGTCCGAATACTGGTGGCATGGGTGCTTATTCACCTGTCCCACAAATTCCAGATGAAGCTGTGCAAACTGCCATGGATACCATTGTACATCCGACCGTTCAAGCTATGAAAGCACTTGGGCGCAGCTTTACAGGTATTTTATATGCTGGACTTATTTTAACAAAAGATGGTCCAAAAGTGATTGAATTCAATGTTCGCTTTGGTGATCCAGAAACACAGCCGATTTTAATGCGTTTAAAAAGTGATTTGATTGAGGTGCTTCTTGATTTACTAGATGCGAAAGTAACCGATCTGAAATGGAAAAAAGAAGCAGTGATTGGTGTTGTAATGGCCTCAAAAGGTTATCCAGGAGATTATGAAAAAGGCTTTGTGATCGAAGGTTTGGATACCTTAAATCCGGAAACTGGCGTATTTCATGCTGGTACCAAACGAGAAGGGGATCAGCTGGTAAATGCTGGTGGACGTGTATTATTGATTGCCAGTGCAGGTGAAACATTACAAAAAGCGCAGAAAAAAGTGTATCAAGAAATGAAGAAGATTAAAAGCGATGGTCTATTTTATCGAACCGATATTGGCGCAAAAGCTTTTCTTTCATAAATGCAGATAAGATAAAAAATCCGCTTGGGAGAATTCTTAAGCGGATTTTTGTTATGTGCGCACTGTAAATATAATTTATAGATTATCATAAGTGAATTAATAATATGAATAATTTGGATATTTTGGTTGTATAGAAGCAGACCATTTCGCATAAGGGACTTATTTTTCGAAGGAAACGAATACATAGGGGATTTCAAAATGGACGGAGCAATTGGATTAGATATAATAAGACTATATTCATTCATAGAAAAGAGATAAATATATGGTGTGAGAGGCCGAGGGAATCATGCCCCTCCCTCTACTTAGATTACTGGTTTTTCTTGCTTTGTCAGGATTCCTTTGTCCATTTTGTAGATTTCATTACATAAAATTTGAATATCTTCTGAATGATGGCTGGATAATAAAATGGTTGTTCCCTCTTGTTGCAAATGTAAAAAGAGTTGACGCATGTCATTTACGCCCTCTTCATCCAATCCGTTCATAGGTTCATCAAGGATTAAAAGCTTTGGTTTTTCCATAATTGCTTGTGCAAGCGCCAGCCTTTGCTTCATGCCAAGAGAATATTTTTTCACCGGTTTAGGATCCTCTGGATTCAATCCAACTTGAGAAATGGTTTGTTTAATCGAAATATCAGAAATTTTATTTTGAATTGAAGCAAGTAATTTCAAATTTTTAAATCCAGATAAATGTGGGATAAATCCGGGCTTATCAAACAAAATACCAAGATTTTTTGGAAATTTTCCATACTTGATTTCTTCTTCAAATACCCAAATCTTTCCGCTTGTCGGTTGAATAAAACCACATAAGCATTTAAATAGCATGCTTTTTCCGGAGCCGTTTCTGCCGATGAATCCGACAATTTGTCCTTCATTTATAGTAAGTTGAATGTCATTGAGTAGATCATTTTTCTTAAATTTTTTTGATAATTGTTTTGTTTGCAAAACGATTTTTTCCATATTTTTGTTCTCCTAGATTTCATTTTTTATCTTCCATATTATGTCTTTGTTATATTTAAGAATCAAACGGATTCCAATATATAAAACAACAATGAAAAATGCAAAAAAAAGATATGAATAAGCAAATGATAAATGAAGCTTTTCATGTCCTTTGATCATACTGCGTACAGTCGGAAAATAGGCAGCCCATGGAAAATCTATATATAGTCCAATCACGGAAAAATAAATCATTCCTATCACGCTAATCATGCCAATCACTAAATTCCAAGACAAGAGGAAAATCATAAAATACATTAAAAATAAAAGAAAAGCATGTAGCCACATCAAAAAAAAGATATGAATCATATGCAATGGATTTTGTGCAAATAAAGGAAGAATAGACAACAATTGGTCATGTGCCAAAAACCATTTTTTGATTCCCAAAAGGCTGACCCCAGTCGTACAAAATCCAACGAAAAAATAGATACCGATAAAAATAAAACTGATACAAAGGAAGGCATGTAACCATCTGTATATCGTTTCCACTCTGGGAAAAACATAGATAAAGTGATGATTCCATTGTTGATAAATGAAAACACCGAGCAGTGCATACAAAGGGAGCTGGTGCAAAAGCCAACTGAATAGTTCAATGCCTGGCCGGTCTACACCATAAAATTTTAAAATCAGTTCTGTAATTACCGTATGGAAGACGGTTTCTCCTGAATAAGAAGAAATAAATAAAGCACCTTGTAGACCGAAAACAATAAAAATAACGATCAAATGTTTCCATGTGAACAAATAATAGCCAAAATATTTAATTAATTTCATGTTTTCCCCACGCTAAATCCCTTCTTTGAATGTACCAGGCGCCTATAGCGAGTAAAGCGATAATATAAAACAATAAAATTATAAAGCTTGTAAAAACCTGTTCAATATTCATATTCGCAGGGTTTTGATACAGTTGATTTAAAGGAAAGTAAGACGACAGAAGTATCATGCTTGGCAATTGAATAGAGCTAATGCTCAGTAAATACAGAACAACTGGAAAAGCGAAAGCGGCAATGCTGTTTTGTGTAATGATCCATCCGATCAAAAACAACAGCGCAACGATATATGTAAACAATAAAATTAGTATAAATTGAACCATAAAAAATGGGATGGGAGAAACAACAATTTGTTCCTTTGTGATTTGAAAATAGTTCAACGCATAATCTCCCCAATCAGCAGCGGGAGTCAAATACAGCCCAGACATTAGAAGCATCAGGAAAATTATGCCAAATAAATAAAAAAATGAAACAAAAAATAACATGATACAAGTTTGTTTAAACCATTTCAGCTTTGAACCAAAGCGCACGAATACATATTTTTGAAAGGACTGTCTTGGTAGAAAGAAAATAAACAATGCCAATAACGAGTTGTGAAAAATCGCAGTCAAAAAGAAATGATCACGAAATGTAATCACATAAAAATCAAAGAGCTCCGCTTGAATTGGTGCATGAGATAATCCGGCAAAATAAAACAGCAAAATAGAAACCATAACAATAAACAGACTGTATGCAAAAATGGGTGGAATATGCAGTGAAAGAAAGTTGTACATTTGCTTAATAAAGGTTTTTGACATGAATTTTCACTCCAGTGACAAAAAATAGTAGACCTACTGTCAATAAAATGCTGTTATGAATGATGACCAACTCAATGGATGCACCACCGGATGCCAAGCTAAGTGCGTATGCGATAAATAAAACATAGGAAATTTTGGTTAAAACGACCCCAGAAAAAATTTTATAAAAAAACGGAAACAAAATGGTGATATATGGATTTCTTATGATTACTGACAAACCGAGTCCAAAGGTTGCAAAGCAAAACCCCCCAATAAAAATGACCAAAAAAAGTACATACATCCACAGCAGCGGATAAGTGAGCAAAAGTTTATGAAAAACAATGGCATCAACTGGAACGATGCTGATGGTATTGAGTTCAATGCCTTCTACAACAACTAGGGTAAAAAAAGCCAAAATACAACCCAGCAATATGCCCAAACCGCCCGCCAGTCCGTTGACCATAATTTTCGTGAAAATATATTTTGCTGGTGTCATACGTATAAGTGCATATTGAATATGACCCGTTTTGCAGTCTTCCAAATAAGAAGTAGCATAAGGCAAACAAGCCAGCAACGGGAAAATAACGATTAGAAATGAAAAATGATAAGAGAGAATAAATAGATTGAAAGCATTATTTGGTAAAGGAAATAATACCTCTTCTATCGCCCCAATCCAAATGCAAATAAAGGCAATGGCAATGGTTAAATACATTTTTTTTGAAATACCGCTCGTTTTAGTTCTTGCACAAAATACGAATTCAAATCTATCTCTCCTTTCTTCATTAGAGTGATTGCCTAATAGATAAAGAGCGTCTAGAACAAAAGCGGTTCGACGAAATGATTTTTGAAAATAATCGTCAAAGTCCTTCGAAGTTTGCAGGTAGAATGGATCAGAGTATTTATCTCAATCTCATTTTGTCGTATTCAATGAGAAATTTGTGGTTGACTGTACGTATATATTTTAAGATCTGAAACAATGCTTGACCTGCTTTTAATGTGAGTCTGTCAAAAAACATACCGCACAAAATAAAGTAGGCAGTTGTTAAAAATTTAAAGATTACATCTAAATCTTATTAATTTTTTCGCTTTTGTTCTATGCTCTTTATAAGGAGTGAAGTTAAGAGCCGGCCATATCTGGACTCCATTGACCATAAATATCTATGGCGCTCCATTGTGTACTTTTCAAATCCATAGTTAATCTGACGCCTTTTCCTCTTGCATCAATTGGATCATCGTACAAAAGTTCAAAGCAGCGTCCTGTATTTCCAGTATATATAGCAATGTTCGTCAGCTTTTTTTGTACGGAATCCGCAATCCACATTCTGACACCCCAGCAATAGCTTTGTGCGATACCACTTACACAAACTCGACCATAAGGATCGGCACTCCATTTGGTTGCTTGTCCAGTAGAAACATTCACACCGTTAATGGGTACTTTTAAAGAGAAGTTGTGCCAATAGCCAGCATATGGCTGAATTTCCATCGCTTGAACCATTTTTCCGCTGAAAACAATCATAGATAATCAGAATACAAAAGTTAATATTTTCTTCATATTTTCACCTCCTTTCGATAATAGAATAAAACAATTAAATTCGTTTTTCAATATTTTTTTGAAAAATATGTATAAACATTGATTTCGATACTTAAAAAGTTTAACCATATTTAATATAAATTCAGTGAGGGAAATTTTCCCATGTATGAAATGGAATTTTTCCCATATATATGCTTATAAAGAGAAGAAATGGGGGAATTTAAATGGAACAAAATATGGGCTATTCTTTTCATCAGATGCCAGAGCAGGTTGATGAAATTCTTGGTGAGGATTTTTGGTGGGATATTCAAAAAACAATTCCCAAGCGCGGCCCTTGTATGGATGTATATCAAGATGTTAATCGTTATATGCTTGTTGTAGAATTGCCTGGTATTTCAGAAGCATCCGGAATTTCCGTTCGCCAAATTGGACAAAAAATTTCTATTTCCGGTGAGATTCCGTATATATATTCAATTGACAAAAAAAATCTTATTAGAAATGAGCGTTTTATTGGGTCATTTTCACGAGAGTTTCCCATTCCATTTCCATTTCACGCAGAGCAAATCCATGCTGTGTTAAAAAACGGTTTATTGCAAATTTCCATTCCAAAAAACGAAGAACCGGAAATTACGGTTCATATTCCGGTTCAAGATACTTAAACGAATATTTGTCTTTGGATCCTATGTTTATTTGTGTTTGTGCCAAATTGGCTCAAAATTGAATGTCGATTTCCGTACAAGTTTCATCATTTCGTTTGAGTAAACAAATCTCAATGGTTTCATCATAATATTTTGCTTCAATTCCATTGGTTTTTGGTGCACAAGGAAGTTGGATTTTTACTTGGAACATATGATTTCTTTCTGTCACCAAAAGTTTACTACCCTGCAAGGAAATTTGGAGATTTTGACAGGCAACTTGTGTTGGGACATCAATTTTCACAATAATGGAATGCTGTAGTTCAAAAACTTCATACGTAATTGGTCCATTTTTCCCAAGTGACTTGGACTTGGTTTCTGACGTTTTAAAATTTCCGTACATTTCTTGGGTTTCTAGAGTTTGTGAGATGGCATTTTGTACAAATTCATTCATTTGGTTCATATCAAAAAACGGATTTCCATTTGGAGCGGACATGGATTTTGGATTTAGCCATCCCATAGGAGAAAAACCGTTTTGAGATGGATTTTGAAACGGAGAGAGAAAACGGTTTAAAAATTTTCCGATCATAATATTCACTTCCTAATCCAAAATGAGGTGTATCATGAAAAATATACAAATTCAAGCTTTAAAAATTGAAATTTTACAACAACAATCTGCAATTTTCTCTGGGAATAACATTCAATATAAAAGTTTTCTTAAAAAGAAAGAAAACAAAGGTTTTGGCAATGTAACAGGTACTGCAAATCATTTGTTTCACCAATCATGCACAGTAAAAAATTTTGAAAAAAGTTGAGTGATGAACCATGACAAATTTTTTTTCAAAAAAAGAGGAAACTGAAGTTTCACAACTTGAAATTAAAAATCTGAAAAAAGAGATTGAAAGATTGCAAAGCAAAACACAGGCCGTTCATTATCATTTCCATATCGATCATATTCAAGTTGACCATATTGATTTTGACCGACTATTATTTCAATTGGAAAGCATGCATACGGAGCATTTAAATGGTACTTTAAATTTCGGCAATAATTTTTGTGATGCAAAGTCAAAGCCACTTCATGCCTCTTTAAAACAGAATCATTTGTCATCTGATAGCGATAAAAAACAGACTGCACCAAAATCTGAAATTCATTTTCGCTTGCGAAGCCGAGGTGAAACGAAAAAATGAGTCTATTAAAACCGACTTTTTATATTCATTCTATTTCTATCGGAATTGTTGAAGATGCTTCCTGCTTAAATTTTGGCAACAATTTTCCGATGGAGTTCCAAAGTGAAAAAAAGCAAAATCAGGGTTTTGGCAATGTGACCGGGAACGAAAATGCATTGTCAGACTTAAAGACGCTGCTCAATGATCGCGGTGATTTTCGCATGTCTGGAGGACAACCAGAAGAAATTCCAGATTGGCTCCAAAGTTTAATTGAGGAAAAGATCCAAAAAAATTAAGCTTATGAGGACTCGGATGAGGGGGCTGAAAAATCAATTCCATCATTGTCATATATTGTATGCTGATTTTTGAGGAAAACATTTCCTTTTCCGGCTAAATATCCAAACCCCATATTTGTTTTTGTGTTTGTATACCATTGTCCGGCTTGATTGTTTCCAATAAATACACCAGTATTGCCAATCATTTGTGTAATATGAATATTTGCCCACTCCATGTTCATAAAAGGTAACGCCTCACATTTGAATATTTGGCTGTGGATTATTATATAATGTATTGTTGTAGTTTTGATCAATGATGTCCTGATCATATATGGTATTTAAATTTTTGATCAAGTAATTGACACCTGATGTGATTCCAATGCCAAAATTATATTTTCCTTGCCAATCCCAGTCTTGCAAATTATTTTCACCATTGGAAACTGCGCAGTTTGCCTCCATTTGGTTGATTTGAATTTGTTGAAAGGAAATGCAAATCTGCATTTGTTTAACCTCCTTATATGAAAGTTTAAAACTGAATATTTGGCTGAGGATTGAATACTTCCGGATCTGCAACGGGAAAATCAATGGCATCTGCATCAATATTAAAATTTGCATTTCCAATAATATTGTTGATACCGACGGTCATTCCGAGTCCATAATTAAATTTTGCCTGAAATGTCCAATCTGGCTGATTGTTTTGCCCATTGTTGATGCTGGAATTTTTAGCTAAACTATTTGTATTAATTTGATTAAAAATAACAGATACAGGCATTGGACACCTCCGGTTTTGCTTTTTATCATTTTATGAATGGGTTATATTATTGTATGGATAAAATAAAAATGTGTGTCTGCCTCATACCAGTAAGCTATAACGGAGAAAATTTTTTATTCTATTAAAATGAGTCTTAAGACCTAATGAACAATTGTAATATGAAAGCTTTTTTGTTATGATAGTTGCAGGCTATGTTTTAGATGGGTTTGAAATTTATACTATAGAATGAATGGAGTGCAGTTGCTTGAAAAATTTAAAAATCGCAAAAAAGATTTCATTGGTGATTGTCATTTTGGTGATTATGTATATAGGAATTTTGGTTGTTGTAAATCAAGAGTTTGCAAGAATAAAAACCACTATATCTTCCCAAACGATTACAGAATCTGCTAATCTACTGAAACAAATTGACAGTGTCCAAGTTTTTTCTATTACGGTTGGGCTTGTTTCTATCTTGGTTGCCATTGTTTTAAATTATTTTGTAATTCGTTCGATTTTAAAACCAGTTCGTCAATTATTACAGGATACGAAAAGATTTGCAGATGGTGATTTCAGCAAAAAAGTTCATTTGGATACAAAAGATGAATTGAATGATTTAGGAAAACAAGTTTGCTTAATGCGACTGCATATGGTTGAAGTGCTTAGTGAAATCCAAAAAATCGTTGCAGATATCGAAAATAAAATAGCAGCATTGGAAGATTCTTCAGATCAAACAACAACGGCTACTGAAACCATTGCACAACTTGTAGATTCTTTCTCCAAAGATTCAATGGATACATCGGTGAAATCACAGGAAATTGCTCATTATTTGAATGAAACGGTTAGCAAATTACAGCAAGGTGTATCTGCTGTAAAAAATACATTAACGATTTCCGATGAATCATTGATGTATGCACAAAATGGTCGAAATGAAATTGACCAAGTGATTCAAAATTTAAATGATTTAAAATATGGAATTTTAGGAAATGTGATGAATTCTACCGTTGAATTGCAAAAAAATGTAAAAACGGTTGGTGATGTAATTTCTTTAATTAAAGATATGGCAGATCAAACCAATTTACTCGCTTTAAATGCATCCATTGAAGCTGCACGTGCAGGGGAGCATGGAAAAGGTTTTGCAGTTGTTGCAACTGAAGTGCGGAAACTATCTGAAGAGACAAACAATGCAGTTGTGAAGATTGTTGAATTTATGGGTGAAATTGAAAATAAAACGGATGATGTATCTCATTTAATCGAACATAGTATGGCAGCTTTTGAAACAAATTTAACGAAAATGGAACAGAGCAGCAGCGTCTTTGTGGAAATTACTGAAAAGGCTAGATTAACGAAAGATCGCGTCAGTGAAGTGGATACTGTTTTTCAAGACATTCAAAATTCATCTGAGAATATTAATTTGTCTGTAAAGGCCATTGTAAAAGATATTGAGAATTCTGCTGGATCTGCTGAAGAACTTTCTGCGACTACAGAAGAAACATTCGCAACAATGGAAACGGTCAATTCTTCAACCAAAGACATCAAAAATTCTATTGATAATTTGTACAAGAAAATTAATCAGTTTAAGTTGAAATAATCAAAAAGTCGAGGAAAGAAAAATTCCTCGACTTTTTGATTGACAAAACAAAAAAACTGAAATACAATTTTCTTATTAATCATATAGGAATTATAAAAAATTGGAGGAGAAACATGACAAAAATTTACCAAAATGTAACCGAACTGATTGGAAAAACACCTTTATTGGCATTGAGAAATTATGCGAAACATCATCAACTTGAAGCAACTTTATTGGCAAAATTAGAATATTTTAATCCTGCAGGCAGTGTAAAGGATCGTATTGCCAACCATATGATCAAAACGGCTGAGGAAAAAGGACTATTGAAAAAGGATTCTGTGATTATTGAACCAACCAGTGGTAATACTGGGATTGGATTGGCTTCTGTCGCTGCTGCCAAAGGCTATCAATTAATTTTGACAATGCCAGAAACAATGAGCGTAGAGCGTAGAAATTTGTTGAAAGCTTATGGAGCGAAGGTTGTTTTAACAGAAGGTTCAAAAGGAATGAAAGGAGCCATTGCCAAGGCGGAAGAGCTTGCAAAAGAAACTCCTAATGCGTTTACACCAGGGCAATTTTCCAATTTGGCGAATCCTGAAATTCATTATCAAACAACAGGTCCGGAAATTTGGTTAGATACGGATGGAACTGTGGATATTTTTGTAGCTGGGATTGGAACTGGCGGAACCATTAGTGGCGTTGGTAAATATTTGAAAGAAAAAAATCCAAATATAAAAATATATGGGATCGAACCATCTGATTCGCCTGTTTTAACTCAAGGAAAAGCGGGACCGCATAAAATTCAAGGCATCGGGGCAGGTTTTATACCAGATACCTTAAATTCTGAAATTTATCATGAAATTATTCCAGTATCTAATGAAAATGCATTTCAGACAGCGCGTGAAATTTCAAAATTAGAAGGGGTATTGGTTGGTATTTCATCTGGGGCTGCGCTTTTTGCGGCAAAAACTTTGGCACAAAAGCCAGAAAACAAAGAAAAGACGATTGTAGTTATTTTGCCAGACACAGGAGAACGTTATCTTTCTACTGAATTATTTAAAGAAGAATAAAATACGGACTTAAAGATGAGAAAATGCAAATGAATGAGAAGTCATTGATTTGCATTTTTTATATGGTTTAAAAAGAAAAGGACAAAAAGGACTTCTTTGCATTTGGTTTATTTTTCTTAAGGGAACTACAGTTTTATCGCAAAATATGGATCCTACATTGGATTTTTTCAGCCACAAGTATTTTATTTATGCACATGATTCAGAAATCAGAAAACTGCGTTTCAATTAGCATTTTTTCAGCCAAAAATTCCTTAATTATTCTGAAAATTTCAGTAAATAAACTAAGAAAAGAGTGGTAGAAAATAAAATGATTGGGTTGACTGATCCTGAAGTATGGAATCTTTTTATTTTGGAAAAATAATAGATGATGAGATGTACCCCCATAGATAAAAGGCTAGAAGTTTAGAAATCTATCTTATATTTAGGATATGTTACGGAAAACGCCGATCACTTTCCCGATAATTTCTATCTGTTTTAATAAAATGGGTTCCAAGGCATCGTTTTCTGGTTGAAGACGAAAATAATCATCTTCTTTATAAAAGCGTTTAACCGTTACTTCATTTTCTTCGGTCATTGCAACGACAATATCACCATTGACTGCTGTTGTCTGTTGTTTGACAATAATCAAATCCCCGTCAAAAATTCCAGCATTTATCATGCTGTCACCAACGACATGAAGCATAAAAATTTGTCCATCCAAATGTGCGTATTCCGTTGGAAGCGGAAAATAGGATTCAATGTCTTCAATAGCTGTAATGGGTTGCCCGGCTGTTACTTTTCCCAAAATTGGAATAAATATTGTGTTTTTCATTTGCTGTGTTGGCGCATCTTCTTGTAACAGCTCAATGGCACGTGGTTTTGTCGGATCTCGACGGATAAACCCTTTTTTTTCCAATCGATCTAAGTGACCGTGAACGGTGGAACTGGACGCCAAGCCAATTGCTTCTCCGATTTCACGAACTGAAGGTGGATATCCGTTTTGATAAATGAAATGCTCTAAAAATAAATAAATTTCTTTTTGTCTTTTTGTCAGTTTTTCCATTTTTCCCCACCCATTCTTATGCATATAGGAAATTATATCATAATTACATATAAAATAACAAACGTAAGTTCGTGATCTGGTGCTGAATTAAGTTATATGTCAAGAAATATAAAAACAAGGATAAAGAAAAAGCAGTATGTATAAAGATTTGCGAAGTATAGATCAAAAGATAAGGGATTCAGATGAGCAAAAAGGATTTGATTCAAAGAAAAAATGAACGACGATATAAAATTTTACATAAAGTTTTCCATTTTTTGGTCTTTTTATATTTAAAATGGGATTATTTAAATACTCGTATTCATTGATGCATATCAGGATGCTTGTTTTGTCTCAGTCTTATAAAGTTTATCTTTCAAAAAATCCTATGTGATTTTTTCTTAAATTGCCTAAAAATGTTGTATAATAAAACATGCATGAGAAAGGTGGGTGACAAAATGCCAAAAGATGAGCTGATAACTAGAATTAATGAACTGGCAAAAAAAGCCAAAACTGTCGGATTAACTGCAAGTGAAACAGTCGAGCAAAAAAAGCTTCGAGCGCTTTATTTGAAAAAATTTCGAACAAATTTTCTTACAACTTTAAAATCCATGAAGGTCATTGATCCGGATGGCAATGATGTAACCCCTCAGAAATTAAAAAATCTACAAAAGAAAAAATAAAAGGAAAATTAATATAAAGGAGAGAATGGATTTTATGTCAAATCAAATTTCACAAATTGCAATTGATACAATTCGTACATTATCGATTGATGCGATTAATCAAGCCAATTCTGGACATCCAGGAATGCCGATGGGTGCTGCACCAATGGGTTATGCATTATTTGCCCATGCAATGAACCATAACCCCAAAAATCCAACCTGGTTAAATCGTGATCGTTTTATTCTATCTGCTGGGCATGGCTCGATGTTATTATACAGCTTGCTGCATTTAAGTGGCTATGGTTTGACAATTGAAGACTTAAAACAATTTCGTCAGGAGAACAGTTTAACACCAGGGCATCCAGAATATGGTCATACAGTCGGGGTAGAAGCAACAACAGGTCCGCTTGGACAAGGGATTTCCATGGCTGTTGGGATGGCGATGGCAGAACGTCATTTGGCTGCAACCTATAATCAAGATCAGTTTCCGATTATAGATCATTATACGTTTGCAATTGTTGGTGATGGAGATTTGATGGAAGGAGTTTCTTCTGAAGCCTCGTCATTAGCTGGACATTTAAAATTGGGCAGGCTTGTTGTGCTTTATGATTCCAATTCAATTTCTTTGGACGGCGATTTATCTCAATCGATGACCGAAATTGTTTCCAAACGTTACGAAGCATATGGTTGGCAATATATTCGTATAGAGGATGGAAATGATTTATCAGCTATTTTACAGGCAATTGAAGAGGCAAAGGCTGATTTAGATCATCCAACTTTAATCGAAGTTCGTACCGTTATTGGTTATGGCTCTCCAAATATGGCGGGTACATCTGCTGTACATGGCGCACCACTTGGTACAGAGGAAACAGTTCTAACAAAAGAAGCTTATCAATGGTCACATGAACCTTTTTTTGTGCCAGAGGAGGTTTATGCAGATTTTGAAAATAAAGCCATTCAGCGTGGAGCAGAAACTGAAGCGAAGTGGCAAAAAATGTTTGCAGACTATGAAACAATGCATCCCCAAAAGGCAGCCCAGCTTAAAAATGCTGTATCTGGAAAGTTTACTTTGGATTGGGCAACTGTATTGCCAGTCTATGAAACCGGATCTTTTCATGCGACACGAAATGTCAGTGGAGAGGTTATCAATGAATTGGCGAAAGCGTTGCCACAATTTATCGGAGGCAGTGCTGATTTAGCAGGTTCTAATAAAACATTGATAAAAAATGAAAAAGATTTCTTACCAGATAGTTATGATGGTAGAAATATTTGGTTTGGTGTTCGTGAGTTTGCGATGGGAGCTGCATTAAACGGGATGGCATTGCACGGTGGAATAAAGGTATACGGTGGAACCTTCTTTGTATTTTCTGATTACATTCGTCCAGCCATGCGTTTATCGGCACTGATGAAACTGCCAGTAACTTTTGTTTTTACCCATGATAGCATTGCAGTTGGGGAAGATGGGCCAACACATGAACCGATTGAGCATTTGGCGGCATTTCGTGCGATGCCAGGGTTAAGTGTTATTCGTCCAGCAGATGCAAACGAAACTGTTGCAGCATGGCGTCTGGCAGTTGAATCTATTGATACACCGACAGCGTTGGTTTTAACTCGGCAAAACTTACCGACTTTAGCAGGTACAACAGATTGCTATGAAAATGTGAAGCGTGGTGCTTACATTGTCAGCAAAGAAGCGAAAAATACCATTGATGCCATTTTGATCGCAACAGGCTCAGAAGTTAGTTTAGCAGTTCAAGCACAAGCCATTTTACAAAAGGAAGGAATGTCTGTTCGTGTTGTTAGCATGCCATCTTGGGATTTATTTGAAAAGCAATCTGACAGTTACCGTCAATCTGTTTTACCAAAAGAAGTCACCAAGCGTGTAACTTTAGAAATGGGTGCAACTTTAGGTTGGCATAAATATGCTGGAACCGAAGGCTATGTTTTAGGCATTGATCGTTTCGGAGAATCCGCACCAGGCAACTTGCTTGTGAAAAAATATGGTTTTTATGCAGAAAATGTGGTTCGCATTGTCAAAGAATTATAAAATGAAAGCTAAAATCTCCTGTCTCATCGAAAGAGGCAGGTTTTGTTATGAAAAAAAGAAAATCAGAATCAAACCTTTGTAATGGATTCGATAACATGACGAAATAAATTTATGGATATCAAATCAAAAAATTTCATATATCGTATAGATGATTGTATTCATAAAATCTTTTGTATCAGATATAAAATTGGTGTTACTGTTTTTGATACAAAAGACGAATTTTTGTGAGGAATTTATAAGATATCAACGATTGTTTGCCATAATATGTGATGATTATCGTATAGTCAAGAATTGGAAAAGGGGCGTTTTGAGCATCTTTCTGAAAGGAAATTTGTCATATGAACGGGTAGCTTTTTAAAATTCTCTTGTCTGTTGTAAAGAGATAAAACTTTGATCTTTTGTTTTGTAGCATGCAAATCGAAAATGGATGGTTTTGCATTTACAAAAGAATTCATGTCATTAAAATGACATAGAACGGCTTGTGTCCATTAGTAATTGTCTTGAGCATGTATTTGATAGGCAGTTAATCCTCATGATTCCAGAAAAATATTCCTCTAAAAGAAAAAATATCGGAACAAATGATTTCCAAACTTGCTCCGATCTTTTTTTAGCTGTTTTTCTGTTTATATCTAGTTCCCCACGCATCCATAGCATCTAAAATTGGCTTTAAGCTATAACCTGTTTCTGTCAGTGTATACTCTACTCGTGGCGGTACTTCGGGGTAAACCTTTCTGGTAAGAAGCCCGCTTTCTTCCATTGTGCGTAAATTTGCGGTCAACACCTTTTGAGATATATTTCCGACAGACCGCTTTAATTCTCCAAACCGTTTTGTACCATCCAATAAGTCACGAATAATCAGGACTTTCCAACGATTACTAATAAGCATTAAAGTTGTTTCTACTGGACAAACTGGCAGTTCTTTTTTCATAACCTTTCCTCATTTCTCTAATAGTTTCTAAAATGTTACTATAGAACAATAAAGTGCTTACTTTACGTTTAATCCTTACAGTCGTATTATAATTTTGCAAACAGAAAAACACAATATGAAAATCAAAATTGGAGGTAATCATTATGAAAATCGCAGTTGTTTGTGCAAATGGTAAAGCAGGAAAGCGAATCGTTCAGGAAGCTGTAGAGAGAGGGATAAACGTTACCGCAATCGTACGTGATGAAAACCAGTCAGCGGCTACACAGGTTATTAAGAAAGACCTTTTTGACCTGACCGTTTCTGATTTGGAAGGCTTTGATGTCGTGATTGACGCTTTTGGTGCATGGACACTGGAAACTCTGTCACAACATAGCACTTCCCTGAAACATCTTTGTGATCTTGTAAGTGGTAAAGAAATAAGACTTTTGGTTGTTGGCGGTGCTGGCAGTTTATATGTAAACCCAGAGCATACGGTACAGGTAATGGACAGCGCAGACTTTCCAGACATTTTCAAGCCATTGGCTTCTAATATGGCAAAAGCTCTTGATGAACTCCGCACCAGAAATGATGTGAAGTGGACATATATCAGCCCTGCTGGAGATTTTCAGGCTGACGGAGCCAAGACTGGAAAGTACATTTTGGGTGGTGAGGAATTGACATTGAACTCTAAAGGAGAAAGTGTAATCAGCTATGCAGATTATGCGGTGGCTATGGTAGATGAAGTCGTAAGTGGAAACCATATCCAGCAGAGAATTTCTGTAGTAGCCGAATAATTCGATCCAATATAGAAGCCTCTGTCCTAAAAACACAGAGGCTTTTTGTAAAAGGGAACATGAACGAGAGCAATATTTACAGATTTTACAGCAGAATATTCATTTGGTTATCTTTGCCACAACGGATGAAAATCATTTATCAGTTATTTGTGTGATTGACATTATGTTGGGTGGTAGGAGGCTTAATATTTCTTAACTATGCGAGGGAAGAAGCAGGAATTTGATCAGAAGCGTTCTGCAGAGATCTTTAAGAAAAATCCTAATCTGGCAAAAATTTATCTTGACCATTGAAAGTCAAACGGCTCTGATTGTATACCAAATTGATAAGGGAAGCGAAGAATTCTTTCGATTTAAGCAGTCAGCCAATTTTTCTATAAACGGTTTTCGTTTGGAGAAATGGCATGCATTTTTGTATTATAGATGAATGCAATAGTTATAAACGCTACCCCTATGCTCGTCCGCAAAATCGTTAGGAACATTTTAGCTCTATCTTGCATAGATACAGCAGAAGTATCGTTTGCATTATGGAAAATGTGAAGAAATCTGTCTAATAGCGAGGCGGATAGAAAGGAGAAAGCTATGATACAGAGAGAACGAAGAGTTTACCTGATTGAATACTTGAAAAACGAAGAGAACAATTTAAAAGAAATAGATATTCCCACAGATGAAGAAGCACAGAAAAGCTTGCTGCGTGCTCTAATGAATATACGCCCTCCTAGGCCTATTTCAAAAGAATTCATAACTGTACAGAACGCATATTTGACGGAGGAACAAGCCAAAAAAGGTGTTGTCACTTTGGCAGATTTGTCCCCAATACAGTCAGGAATTTATTTATGGCAAGGAGATATTACCCGGCTTTTGGTGGATGCCATTGTAAATGCTGCAAACCGTGCAATGCTTGGCTGTTTTGTTCCTGGTCATGGTTGTATAGACAATGCAATTCACTTTGCTGCAGGTATACAGCTTCGACTGGAATGTTCCCATATTATGGAACAACAAAAGACAGCAGAACAGGTAGGCAAAGCAAAAATCACAAAAGCTTATAATCTTCCATGCCGCTATGTCTTACATACAGTCGGTCCAATGATCCATAGTACAGTCACAAAAAGAGATTGTGAGTTACTGGCAGGCTGCTATTCTTCCTGCTTAGATCTTGCAGCGACTTACAATCTGAAAAGTGTTGCTTTTTGCTGTATTTCCACAGGAGAGTTTCATTTTCCAAATGAAAAAGCAGCAGAGATTGCCATTCGAACGGTAAAAGAATACCAACAAAAAAATCAGAATGATTTGGAGGTGGTTTTTAATGTTTTCAAAGACAACGATTATAAAATATACAAAAGATTACTTAGAGCAGATTGAACAGCTTGCAAAAAAAATCAATTTATCGGATGCCATTTTAGTTGGAGCAGGAGCAGGATTGTCTACCTCTGCTGGTTTTACCTATTCTGGCAGACGTTTTGAAGAAAACTTCCCAGATTTTATTGAAAAATATGGGTTTCAGGATATGTATTCAGCAGGATTTTATCCATATAAAACGCTGGAAGAATACTGGGCCTATTGGAGCCGGTATATTTATATTAACCGCTATGAACAAGTACCCAAAAAAGTGTATGATGATTTGCTTACACTGGTGCAAGGCAAAGATTATTTTGTCCTTACAACCAATGTAGACCATTGTTTTCAGAAAACTGGATTTGATGGGAACAGGCTGTTTTACACCCAAGGAGATTATGGGTTATGGCAGTGTTCCAAGCCTTGCCACAATAGAACATATAATAATGAAGCTGTTGTCAGGAAAATGGTTGCTAAGCAAAAGAATATGCGTATTCCATCAGAATTGGTTCCATACTGTCCCATTTGTGGTGCACCTATGTCTATGAATTTACGAGCGGATGCTACCTTTGTAGAAGATAGTGGTTGGCATAAGGCGGCTGATAGGTATCAGGATTTTTTACACAGACATAAAGGACTTAAAGTCTTGTATTTGGAATTGGGAGTAGGCAGCAATACGCCGGGAATTATTAAATATCCTTTTTGGCAAATGACTTATCAAAATCCAAAAGCGACTTATGCTTGTATCAATCTGTCAGAAGCCTATGTTCCAGTAGAAATTACACAAAAATCTATTTGTATTGAAGAAGATATAGGAAAAGTTTTAGGACAACTAATAAAGCATATAACATAGTAGATAACAAAATCCAGCCGAGCCAGTTAACAGCAAGATGAACCGTTCTATGAGTGCCACCATCTACTACTGAATTTTTGCCAATAGGGAAAAAGAAAGACAAAGGCAATGGGTTACAGCTTTAAGGATGGGAGATCGCTTATGAAAAAGATTAGCAAATTGATGCATATAGTGCCAGATATCAAGACAGATGTTTTTTATACTGGAGTAAATGTTGTACACCACAAGAAGTCTATTTTTCAAAGGGCAAGATTTTTTCAGGTGTGAACACGGATGTAAAATTGTGAAAATCAACTGGAAGCTGACAGGGGTGTTATATATTTTATCTATCGTTTTTTGTCATTAATTGATAAATTGATATGTATGAAAACCATTACAAACAACGATGCTGTACTTGTCTATAAGAAAGATTAAACATTTTTCTGTTTTTTACATACAATTCCCTGATTGTAAAAATAGGTATTAAATAGGCAAAATTATTCATATTTAAATGAAAATTTTTAAAAATTTTCCGCAGAATTATAGAAACAGTAAAAAGTATTATCAGGTAGTATAATTTTATCCATACAGTCAAATTTTCTTAAATCATGTTTATATCTTTGACAGAATATATTTTAATTATAAAAATATTCTATCTAAATATTTGCTTTCTTATGGAAAATGGTATTGCGATGAAAAAATATTTATATTTTCCGGTATATTTGTATCCTTTTCCTGAAAAATCATTTACATTGAAGGTAAAAGAAAAAAACAGGAGGAAGTTTAGCATGGAGACATATATTTTGGCATTGGATCAAGGAACGACAAGCTCTCGCGCCATTTTATTTAATCGCGAAGGTCAGATTGTTCATTTGGCACAGCGTGAATTTACGCAATATTTTCCGCAACCAGGTTGGGTGGAGCATGATGCCAACCAAATTTGGGGTAGCATTTTGTCGGTTTGTACAACTTGTTTGATTGAATCGGGAATCAAGCCAGAGCAAATTGCTGGGATTGGAATTACAAATCAGCGAGAAACAACCGTAGTGTGGGATAGGGAAAGTGGATTGCCCATTTATCCAGCAATTGTTTGGCAGTCACGTCAGAGTGCCAAAATTTGTGAAGAACTCAAGTACAAAGGATATGAAAAAATATTTCGGGATAAGACTGGACTTTTGATTGATGCGTATTTTTCGGCAACTAAGATCAAATGGATACTGGATCATGTTGAAGGTGCACGTGAAAAAGCAAAATCTGGTCAACTGCTATTTGGCACAATGGATACTTGGATTATTTGGAAGCTATCGGATAAAAAGGCACATGTGACCGACTATTCCAATGCATCTCGAACATTGATATATAACATTCATAAACTAGCTTGGGATGATGAGTTGTTGGACATTTTAGATATACCAAAATGCATGCTACCTCAGGTTTGTTCATCTTCGGAAATTTATGCTTATACGGCAGAACAGCATTTTTTTGGTTGCCAGATTCCAATTGCAGGTGCGGCGGGTGATCAGCAAGCAGCGTTATTCGGACAAACTTGTTTTACTGAGGGTATGGCAAAAAATACATATGGTACAGGTTGTTTTATGTTGATGAATACCGGAAAGCAAGCTGTACGTTCACAAAATGGGTTGTTGACAACCATTGCTTGGGGCTTAAATGGCGAGGTGGTTTATGCGTTGGAAGGCAGTATTTTTGTTGCTGGTTCAGCCATTCAATGGTTGCGTGATGGTTTACGAATGTTAAAAACAGCAGCAGACAGTGAATTGTATGCTACACGTGTCGATTCGACGGAAGGAGTGTATGTTGTGCCCGCTTTTGTTGGTTTAGGTACACCTTATTGGGATAGTTCAGTACGTGGTGCGGTTTTTGGTTTAACACGTGGAACGACAAAGGAGCATTTGATTCGTGCAACATTGGAATCATTGGCATACCAAACGCAAGATGTATTGGAGGCAATGGAGGCGGACTCTAAAATTCGTTTGAAATCATTACGTGTAGACGGTGGTGCTGTGAAAAATAATTTTTTAATGCAGTTTCAAAGTGATCTTTTGCAAGTGCCAGTAGAGCGCCCGGTTGTGAATGAAACGACTGCATTGGGTGCTGCTTATTTAGCTGGGCTTGCAGTTGGTTATTGGTCAGGAACAGAGGAAATTGCCAGTCAATGGAATATGGATGCCCATTTTGAAACAAGCATGTCGATAGAACAAAGAAATACTTTAACCGCTGGCTGGAAACAGGCAATCAAGGCTGCACAAATGTTTCGAACTTAAAAAAGATTGAAAAGAAATATGTTCAAGGTGGTATAGGTAATTTTATTGCTGTGGTTTGCTGCAGGTAATATTGATTTTCATGTATTCCGTTTTTGGAAATTCTAATTTATATCTTTTCGATGCAGATATAAAAAAGATGAAGGCAGCAGAAAAGGTTTGAGATATAATGATTTCTGTAATAGGGGTAGTATCAGAAAAATGTAGATGTGCAACGTTAAGTCCATAGCGAGGTAAAGCCGCTATCCATGCGCTCGTTTCTGCTTATCTATAATTGTTGTTGCTAGCAATAAATTGGACGTTTTTTATGGAAAGAAGCTGTTTGTTAAAAACTTCATTGGTAAATAACTTTGCCCAAACTGGCTTATGTTCTTAAGTAAGTACGGTTCTGATTTTCTTGGGTTTTATGTTTATGCAAGCATTTTTTAAAAGATTGGTCTGTCCATATATAGGATTTGCCTCCCATTTTAACATTTGTAGGCTGTTTATGTGATATACATATGATATAGAATAATTGTGTTCATTTAGGTAGGTGCAGACAACCATCTGATATATAAAGAAATATTCTTTGCAGTAGGCAAGCTGACTTTGTTCATGTACTAGGCAATCTGGTAGGTTGTTTACAGGTTTTCCCTGTACAATGCCACAGTGAAAAGACATGGTCAGCATGTTCTCACTGTGGATGGTCACTTGGATAACAAAGGCAATTCGGCTATAAAAATAACTTGCTTGAATATATTTGGACTGGTTTATCTGCCAAGTAGGTGGTGCAGTGTTTTTTCATAGCTGGCTTGTCCGACTTCGGTCAGTCGGATTTTGACAGCATATTCTCTGTTTCAGATTTTAAAGCAGAAAAACTTTTGTTGCTAAATAATAAAACCAGCTATATGTTTTGGATAAGTAAAGCTAAGAAAAATTTCTTTACCCATTTTAAGTTTGAAATAATTGGGTTGACAAATTTCACTTCTTCAATGGTTGATGAGGATTGGACATGTGTATAGGCATTATTTCTTCTCTTTTTTGTTTAAAATTTTTTCTCGGAAAGCGCTTTGATCTTCCTTTGTTTTTAATGCCTTTTTCGGAACAATGATCGCAGAAAACGGATTGAAATAAATAAAAATATGCTTGTCTGTTTCCGCAACATGATGAATTTTTTCCCAGGGAACCTTAGTATGTGAATCATTATGTGTTTCATGGATTCCGTCATTTGTAAAGCTGAGAATATAAACTTTAGCCTCTTCAAACATTTTTTCCCGTTGAATGATTTTTTTTAATTTTTGTTTGAGCATCCACTTGGCCGCGGGTGGATAACCAAAATACCAGAGCAAGGCAAGCAGCGTATAGCAAAGCATGGATGACCAAAATTCTGTTTGTGTAAAAAGAGATAAAAAGATTGGAATAAGCAATAAAAAAACACTTGGAATGATTCGGGTCAGCAGCATCATTCTTTTATAGAAAGGTTTATGCATAGCGTGGTACATCTGAAAGGCAATATAGTCATAAGCATTGATTTGATAACGAATTTTCATGTACTGCATTCCCCCTTTTTAATAGTTTAGCATAAACAACCATCAAAAATCATGAATTTTTGGGTGAATGCTATGTGAAAAATTAAATTCTACCATATATTGTCTTTTATTTTTAATATGGGAATCGCTTTTTTTATGTGAAAATGAGGCTGTATCATGATGAGGCAAAATTTCACATAAAGTTTTATATTTTGTTCGTCTCTTTTGACTTTATGAACGTTATATTTTAGAATACCTATTTTGTTCCTTGTAAAGTTTGGTGTAACAGCTAAGTATGTATGTAGATGAATTGTAAAAGAGGGTCACAAATGGATTTTTTATTTTGTATCGGTATCATTCTGTTTGTTTGGCATTCACTGCATCTATATATGCTTGATAACCCACAATTGCAGCGATTAATGAGCCAATGAAAAACAGTGTAGATCCACCCAATGTAAATAGTCTACCTATATAAGTATTTTTTGCTTGTTCGATTTGTTTATCGTTCATTGATTGTTACCTCCATACATATATGCTTATATCATGTTATGTATAAAGTCTTAAAGTGTTCATCTTATTTTACAGACAGGGGGTTTTGTATTTCACAGACTTCTTTTCTATACTACCAAGTGAGCAAAATGTATAAAAATGGGTCACTATATTTAAGTCGGTAGGTAGAATAAAAATTTGATAGATTGAAATATGTTGATATACAACAGTTTATAGAAATCTATTGTTATAGTTATATTTGAAAAGAAACAGGCAGAAAAATAAGCTTCGTGTTTTGAAATGGATTCAAGGAGCAGATGGAGTGGCATTGAGATACACAACTATGCAATCGTCAGTGTGACATTTTTGTTGATTATAGAAATAAAGAAAATTTTCCTCCAAATGCATGGAGAAGATGTACGCCAAATAGGTCTTGATGATGTAGAAAAATTATATTTTACCAAGTTATAGTATTGGGGAATCGATTATTGATGCCATAATTTGTATGGTAGATGAGGTTATCTTCTTGTAAGAAAGTTAGTATAAAAGCATGAGGCTGGATTTTTTGATGTGTGTAAAAGCAATAATCATTTGCAACACCTACTTTTTTATAAATTTCTCACTCAGTATTGAATAGATCAAAAAAACAAATTTTATTGTATATAGTATTTAAAAAATATGAACATAAATTCTATATTATTTTATTTTTTTATTTGGCATAATGATATTATTGAGATTGATTGATGTTATCCTAACCAGATTTCGTTAAACACAGAGCAAAAAGCTGTTGGATAGCTCCATACTTTTGCTCTGTGTTTTTATTATTTAAGTCCCAATTCAATTTTGCGTTTCCAGCAAAAGACTACAGCTTACCTTGTAGAAAAGCAGAGGAGCATTGTATCATATAAAAAGAAAGAGGGATATTAAAATGGACAATGGTGAGGAATTGCTGAAAAATTTCGATAAAATTCATACGACTAAATTGGGAACAGAACGGATCAGAAGAAATCTGTCGTTGGATATAGACCATGTTGTTGAATGGTGTAAGAAGCAAATCGGTTCGTCAGAGGCATATTATAGAAAGAAGAGGAAAAAATTGGTATATCAGTACAGACAACTGCATCATAACGGTGAACGCATATAGTTATACCATTATCACGGCACATAAAAAGAAAGAGGGAGTTTTATGAAAGGAGTTTCCATTCTGAAATTTATAAAAATCATACTATCTGTAGTCACCATTATTTTTGCAGGATTAGGTTTATTAAGAATTTTATCATTCGACATATCAAATCCTGTTATGCTTATTTCACTTGCCACTTTATTGCTGTTGAGAAGTGTGGAATATAAGAATAGCAGAGATAACAACGGATTTATTCTTACCTTCATGACAGCTTTGTTTGTGTATATAGTTGTGATTTATAATGTATTTATCGGCTAAAATAAATTCCGATTTATCGAACAGTCAGCTACCAGCTTAAACAACTGAATACATCAACCTAGAGCAGCTATTTTCAATCAAGAAAACGGCTGCTCTTTTCTTATGTCTACGAGCAGAAAAGGCACGACCAACCATGACAAAGCTAAGAGATAAACTCCAAGAGAAATTAACCGCCGAGATTGAGGTGGAGCTTCATTTTATGTCCCCTAATGGATAAATCTACATCGGGATACGGATTTTAGTATCCGGGAACACAAAAGGGAATTGGGAATTATTTAATCAATTTTATCTTGATTTGAATTGATTGAAAAAGTCAGCAAATGGATTGTTCAGCGGTTCTTGTTCTTTATTCTGATTTTTTAAATAGCGTGAAACATCTTGCTTGGATGCTTTAGAATTTTTCTCTTTGTTTCTGCGTTCAATGAAATGGTTGCGCTTTTCACGATAGCCGCATACACAGGCAAAGGTTGCTCCATCCCCCTCGCCGCGTAGTTCCATTTTCTTTTTACATTCGGGACAACGGGCATTTGTCGTATGCGAAATGGTTTTTCTTGTGTTGCATTCTCGATCCTGGCAGATCAGCATGGTACCTTTTTTATGATTGACTTTTAGCATCAGCTTACCACAGCTCGGACATTTGGTTGATGTGATATTGTCATGACGAAAAGTTGCATCACTTTTTTTAATTTCGGACACTATGCTTTTGGTATACTGCTGTATTTCTTCTAAAAATTCGTTTATGTTTTTTTGATTTTTAGAAATGGCAGTCAACTGTTGTTCCCAAGCAGCGGTTAAAGCAGGAGAGGTTAAATCTTTTGGTGCAAGCTGTAAAAGCTGGCGACCTTTTTGCGTTGTATGAATTGTATTTCCTTTTTTCTCAATCAAAAAAGAATGAAATAGTTTTTCAATAATATCTGCTCGTGTTGCAACCGTCCCGATTCCCCCAGCTTTTTGTAAAATGGATTTTATTTGTTTATCGTTTTCTTGTATAAAAGCTGTCGGATTTTCCATTGCTTCAAGCAATGTTCCTTCAGTGAAAAAGGGCGGTGGTGTAGTTTGATTGCTTTTCTTTTTTAAAGTTTGAACCGCAATGGTATCTCCGATTTGAAAGGAAATTTTCTTTTGTTTTTCTTCCTGTTTTGTCTGTAAGCTTTTCCATCCAAGCTGAACAGTTTGTTTTGTCGTTTGTTGAAAAGATTCATTGCCGATTTGTGCCAAAATTTTTGTTTCTTCATAAACAAAGGCAGGCATCAACACTTGTAAAAATCGAGTAATGATCATATTGTAAAGTTTGCGTTCTTTGTCAGAAAGCGAAACCATTGGAACATATTCTTCAGTTGGGATGATGGCATGGTGATCGGTCACTTTTTGATTGTCTACGAAATGCTTACTTGGATAAATTCCATTTTTTATAATTGCTGTAATGGCTTTGGATGTTTCTTTTGTTTTGACTGCTTCTAAGCGCTCTTTTAATGTCGGTACAATATCCTGTGACAAATATTGACTGTCAGTTCGTGGGTAGGTTACGATTTTGTAATGTTCATATAGTCTTTGCAAAATAGATAGGGTTTCTTTTGCACTCCAGTTGAACCGTGAATTGGCTTCTTGCTGTAGTGTTGTTAAATCATATAGCTGTGGTGATTGTTGTTTTTTCACAATTGTTTTTACATCGGTAATTTTTAGTGGCTGATTTTGACATTTTTTGAGAATGGCGTCGATTTTTTCCTCTTGAAAAGTTTGTGTTTGATTCGTTTTTTCTTGCATCCATTGAAAGCTGTTTTTTTCGGTTTCAGCAATTAACATAAAGTAGGTTTTGGGCTGGAAGTTTTTAATTTGGTTTTCTCGTGCAGCAACCATCGCCAGTGTTGGTGTCTGCACGCGTCCACATGAAAGCTGTGCATTAAATTTGGTTGTGAGTGCTCTTGTTGCGTTGATGCCAACATACCAATCGGCAGCAGCACGTGCCTTTGCACTGTTGGCCAGTCCTTCATATTGTCGACCATCTTTTAAGTTGCGAAATCCTTCTTGAATCGCTTTATCAGTAACAGATGAAATCCATAGACGTGAAATGGTTTTTTTTACCTTTGCTTTTTCAATAATCCAGCGCGCGACCAGTTCACCTTCTCGTCCGGCGTCGGTGGCAATAATAATGCCATTTACATCTTTACGAAGCATTTGCTTTTTAATGGTTTGAAATTGCTTTGCAGTTTGTTTGATTACCACTGTTTTTAATGGATTAGGCAGCATAGGCAGCTCATTTAAGTCCCAACTGCTGTATTTTTTGTCATAGTCCTCAGGATTGGCTAAGGTAACCAAATGACCAAGTGCCCATGTGATGATGTAATGTTTTCCTTCTATATAACCATTTCCAATTTGAGTGCATTTTAAATTTTTTGCAATATCTTTTCCAACAGAAGGTTTTTCTGCCAAGATTAATTTTTTACTCATAGGGTTCATTCCTTTCATTTAACAAGTTTATAGGCTCCATCATATCATGAATGAAATCTGAACAAAAAGAAAGAAATGAGAAAAATTTTATCAAAGCATTCTTTTGATTTTCATTTCCAAGCTTCATGATAAGGATATAAGAAAGATGATGGAGGGATATTCCTATGAGAAAAGTGATTGCATTATTATTGCTTGTTAGTGGAGGGTTGTTGGGCGCTTGTACAACACAAAACGGACAAACAACGGGGTTGGATACACCAATTATGGAAAATGAAGATGTACAAGGCAGTGTACAAGATGACCTAGGTCTGCAAGAACCAAGTGAGGATACGTTAACCAATGATTCGACTGTAGATACCCAAACCGAGGCATCAAATGGCAATACATCAGACCAGTCAAGTACCAGTACAACGACAAATACGAAAAACTATAGTTCACAAATTCAAACGTTGAAAACAAAAGTAGAAACTGCTGTAAAGCAGGCCAATGCTTTAAAGGCAAGTAATAACTGGGATGCAGATTTTCAGACTGGATATGATATGTTGGCGCAGTTGGATTTATTGGAAAGTGAAGTCGACATGTTGGAAGATGAAATAAAATGGCAAGCACAGACGGGAAATGGTGATTATTGGAATCAGCTAGAGCAAGTGAAGCAATTGGAGTTTCAGTTGGATCAGGCAAAGAATTATATTGAATTTGAGTTTAAAATTGATGATTAAATGAATGTAAGAAGATATGAAATATAAGCGATAGAAAGCTTTGAAAAGGCAAAGGGATGGAAAGACAGACAGCCGATCTTTTCAGAGCTTTTTTGCTTTGAAATTCAATAAAATGATATATTTCTCTTAAACCATCTTTCGTTACAAATTTGTTAAATATTTTTATGTCATTTGTATGGATTTTTACAGCCTATACACATTTATGGCACAAACTGCTACAAATCCTTTTTTTGTTTTGAATGTGTGCTATATTCACATTATGAACAAGTCAAAAAATGGCTCAAATTAAGTTTGGGAGGTGAATGGAATGAAGCAAAAAAAATTAAAGTATCGCCACGAAGTAAAATTTTTTATGCATGAAGGTGACTATCAGGTTTTACGAAATCATTTAAAAAACATTTTGTCACGGGATCGTTTTGCCTCAGAGGATGGAACTTATAAAATTCGTAGCATATATTTTGATAATGTATATGACCAAGCGGTCCTTGAGAAGCTCGCTGGTGTACTCAAACGGGAAAAATTTCGTTTGCGTTATTATAATCACAATCCAGATTTTATTCGACTGGAGAAAAAGTCAAAAATTAATCAAATGGTGAATAAACGAACTGCAGCGGTGACAAAAGAACAGGTAGAACGAATTTTGCGGCTGGATGTGGATTGGATGAAAGAGACGAAGGATCCATTGCTTGTGGAGTTTTATATCAAATGGAAGCAAAACTTATTGCGACCGCGAACGATTGTTGACTATAAAAGAGAAGTGTTTTTATATAAACCAGGCAATGTTCGCATTACAATCGATCGGGATGTGCGAAGTGGACGTTATAGTCAACGTTTTTTTGATTCGGAAATTCCAATGATGTCTTTAATGAATGAGGGGAATGTTATTTTGGAGGTCAAATATGATGCGTATTTACCGGATCTCATTAAGGATTGTATTCAATTAAATCAAAGAAGATACAGTGCAATATCCAAATATGTTGCATCTCGTATGCTAGAATGGAGATAGAAAATGGATAATATGAATGATACAACAATTAATTTCTCAGATATTTTTAAATCCTCTTTTTTAGACAAAATGTCAAACTTTACGGTTACGGATATATTGATTGCGCTTTTTCTTTCAATTGCAGTCGGTTTATTTATTTATTTTATTTATAAAAAAACATTTAATGGTGTGATGTATTCAGAAAGCTTTTCCATGAGTCTTGTAGCGATGACAGTTATTACAAGTGTTATGATTTTAGCAATTAGCTCGAATATTATCATTTCACTTGGTATGGTTGGGGCATTGTCTATTGTTCGGTTTCGTACAGCAATTAAAGAACCAACCGACATTGTCTTTTTATTCTGGTCCATTAGTATGGGCGTTGTAATTGGTGCAGGAATGATTCCGCTTGCAGTTATTGGCTCGATAGTGATTGGAATTATGCTGGTCGTGTTTTCCAATAAGAAAACCCGTGAAAACCCATATGTCCTTGTGTTAACTGTTGAAGATGAAGAAACTGAAAAACAAGTGTTAAATCATGTGCGTCAATCGGTAAAACGAAGCTTATTAAAGTCTAAAACTTTATACGGTGTAAACGGAACAGAATTGACCATTGAGGTTCGTCTGAACAATCAGGATACTGGATTCATCAATCAATTACAAAATATGCCAAAGGTACATCAGGTTATGATGGTAAGCTTTAACGGAGAATATATGGCATAAGGAGCGAGTCGAATGTACATACAAAAAAAACGGTGGCTCATTATTGGATTGATTTTTATACCAGCCGTTTTGCTTTCTCTTTATATCTGGTATATTTCATTTACTGAAGATTATACAGTGGTTTCTTCACAATCTGCAGCTGTGACTGCAAGTATTTCATCTGATGAAATTATGGATGTGCAAATTGAAATGGATCCAGATGATTTTCAAAATATGTTGGATACAGCAATGGAGGAGCAATATACAAGTGCAACTGTTGTGATTAATGGTGAACGTTTTGAGAATGTAGGTATTCGTCCCAAAGGAAATTCAACTCTGACACAAATTGTAAATAATCCAAATACCGACCGTTTTTCGTTTAAAATCAAGTTGGATGAGTATATAGATGGTCAAAATTATCAAGGGATGACTAAAATTGTTTTGAACAATAATATGTCGGATACAACTTATTTGAAGGAATTTATGTCCTATGAGTTGATGGAATATATGGATGTGCCAACACCGATGCATGCGTTTTCCAATATTTCTGTAAATGGTGAAACATGGGGTTTATATTTATTTGTCGAGCCGATTGAGGAATCATTTATTGAAAGAGTATATCAAACTGTTGAGGGGAATTTGTATAAGCCAGAGAGCAAGTACGGAGTACCATTTGATGATCCGGAAGGCGATGCAAAAGTATTGAGTCTGGTATATCAGGGAGAAGATGTTTCATTATATGAAGAAATTACAAGTTCGGCTGTATTTAAACAAACCAATACAGAAGATTATAATAAGTTAATCAATTTTATTCGAACGATGGATACTGGGGAAAATTTGGAATCGGTGATGAATGTAGAAGAATTTGCACGGTACTTTGCAGTGAATACATTTTTGGTGAACTTAGATCATTATTCTGGTCATATGTTGCATAACTATTATTTGTATGAAAACCAAGGGGTATTTGAAATTTTACCGTGGGATTATAATTTATCGTTTGGTACATTTGAGATTTCAGCAGCAGAAGCAATCAATTTTCCAATTGACAAGCCGACAACAGAGAATTTGCAGGAGCGTCCGTTAATCAATAGCTGGTTGCAAAATGAAACTTACCGAACTATGTATCATACGTATTTGGCCGATATCGCATCTTATGTAGAATCTGGACAGTTTGAAAAAAGAGTTCTTCAAATGAATGAACGTATTGCTGAATATGTAAAAAATGATCCGACAGCCTTTTATACTTATGAAGAATATGAAACTGGGATTGAGCAATTGTTGATTTTTGCAAAAGATCGCACCCAAAGTATTTTGGCACAACTGGAAGGGTCACAGCCTTCCGATCAAACGGGTACTTTGGAAACCACTTTGGATATTTTAGCTTTGGGTGACAATGGAATGGGGAAGTTCTATGAGAATTTGAACGGTTTGGATTCGGAAAATGTTGAATTTGGCAATCGGGGTGGTGAGGAGAAACCGCCTGCATTTCCAGGTGAAGCTGCTCCTTCTATTCCGTCAAATAAAGGAGAGCGTCCAGCAGCACCTCCGACGGTTAACGAAGCTGAAGTACCGTCTGCGGATAGAGTATCAGAACAAGCTACCGATAAAGCGGATACATCCGAAATACAAATAGATGAAAACAAAGCTGAAGATTCAATTATGCCATGGCCAGATGAATTTGAAGAATCTGAAGATCTGCTTTGGGATGATTTTTCGCCAGGTCCTTTTGATGGATATTCAATGGAAATGTTAGGCAGTTTGATTGGTGGAGCAGTTGCAATCGGATTGGTTGTATTGGTTACAATTGTTTTGAAAAGATATCAACGAAAAAAATATGAGTAACACACTCGATATAAATGTGAAAAATTTGTAGGATTTTGTTATAAATCAAAAGATTAAATATGAAGAAAAGATTGCCAGATTGAATAGAAATGTAAAATGTAGCTTGAATGGTACAAATGAGATCACATGTATTTACAAGAAAGCTTTGCAATTATGAAGCAGCTTGAAATATATGTGGTTTTATTTTTATGTCAGAAAATCTAGGATTTTACTACAAAGTTATTGATGATAGAATTTGGCTATATATTATTGTAGTTTGTGAATCAAAAAGGCAATTTTTTATGCTTGATTTTGGCTTTTACAGCAGTTGTAATCTGTAAAAAATATGATTTTTTGATCGAACTACTGTTCAAGAAAATGAAAACTTGTATAATATTCTTATTGTGTGTACCCAATGGAATTTTGGAGAAGAAAGAGGATTGATTTATGGATAATCAATTTGTAGAAAGAAAAAGGGACTGGCTCATGCAGGGACTCTTGTGTGGCTTAGGGGTTTTTACTGTACTGTTTCTGTTTCCATCTGATATGTTATATGGTTCAATGGTAGATTGGTTAAATCAGCACCAAGTATTTCCAGAATATTTTCGACAGCAATTTTATCAAACTGGAAATTTGTTTCCGGATTTTTCATGGGAAATTGGTGGTGGACAAAATCTATATCAATTTTCCTACTATGGTTTGTTTAGTCCGTGGCTGCTTGTTTTTTATGGGTTGCCATTTCTTTCTGCGGAAATCTATTTACCGATTGCGATGGTCGGGAGCATTCTTTTTTCGGTTTGTATCGGTTATCGCTGGCTTCGGTTTCGTGGTTATTCTTTATGGACTGCATTTCTTGCTTCGTCTTGTTTTTTATGGGCAGCACCACTTTTGTTTCATACCCATCGGCATCTGATGTTTATCAGTTATATGCCATTTTTGATGCTGGCGATTTTTGGCATTGAGAAATTGGTTCATACGGTTGATTCGTTTCGCAGTAGAAAACTTACCAGTGTACAAATCACTTTGGCTGTTGTTTGTTTGATTTTATCCAGTTATTTTTTTGCGCCTAGTTGTTTGGTTGTTTTGTTAATTTATACTACGTTTTGTGTGCTAGAAACGAGTCAAGGGCTTCAGAATTTTTCTTCTAAGCTTTTGTGGATGTATGGAAAAATCGGTTTGTTATTTATGTTGGCAATTGGAATAACGGCGTTTTTATTGATTCCGACCGCATGGACACTTCTATTCGGTCGAACAAGTGAAGGTGCAGAACAAGCAACATCGTTTTTATCATTATTTCTTCCAAATTGGCAGCCAGAATGGTTAACGGGTAGTGCTTATGGTATGGGTTTGACACCAGTGGTTTTTTTGGCGGCTATATATGCACTTTTTCAAAAAAATAAGGCATTTCGTTTTTTAGCTGCCATTTGTCTTTTGTTTTTACTTGTTCCGTTTTTTGTTTGGATGCTGAATGGCACCCTATATATTCATGAGAAAATTTTAATTCCGTTTGTACCGCTTTGGATTTTGCTTTTGGCACAATTTCTATCGGCATTTGTAAAATGGGGAAATAACCATTTGCATATGAAAAGGAAGCAATGGTTATATGGGGCATTGGGGCTAGTTGTTTTATTGTCTGCTTTGTTTATACAAATTTATGTCCAACAAAAGGAAGAGTGGGTTACGCAGTCTTTTATAAAAGAATTAGATATTCCTGAAAAGACAGCTTTATTAAAAACGCTTAGACAAATGGATTCTACTTTTTATCGAACCGATGATTTGATAGAAAACACGTTTACAGTCAATCAAACTTATGGTGGGGCATATCGTTCATCAGTATATGCGTCTATATCCAATCAACGATATAATACGTTTTATTATGATTGGATTGAAAATCCAATTTCGGCACGTAATCGAACCATTACTTCGGCATCTCCACAAATTTTTTCTCAAACATTTCTTGGTGTAAAATATCTGTTTGCAACAGATGAAAAAATGATACCGATTGGTTACCAAAGGCTAGGAAGTGAATTGGATACAGATGCGGTTCAGGTTTACCAAAATACAAATGTTTCGTCCATTGGCTATGCTTTACCAAGCACCATTACAGAGACGAAATTTCAAAATCTACCAGTCACAGAAAGATTGTCTGCGTTGTTTCAACAAATTGTTGTCACCGAAAAGGAGAATGGAAATATAGGTAATTCAACCAAAAAAGTGTCAACAGATTGGTTTTCAGAATTTTATGCTACGGATACAAAACAGTTTGCTCAAGCGCTTACGGATGCAGTGAAGCAAGCTGAAACAAAAGAAGTTCAAACCATCTTGCCGCTGCCAAATGTGAAGAACGAAGAGATTATTTTGTTGACTTTTGATGTGTCTAATAAAGAAACTCAAGCCAGCTCGGATATTTTAATTACAATGAACGGAATCAAAAATAAATTGTCCAAAAAAACCGCCCCATATCCAAATGAGAATCGACAATTTATTTATATGTTTTCAGGTGTAACACCGGATTGGAGCAATCTGGAAGTCACTTTAAGCAAAGGAACTTATCAAATCCATAATATTCAACTGTATCGAATGAATTATGCTCGTCTGCAGGAGGCTGTAAAGCAACGTGATGTGTTTCTTGCCAAGCGTCCAGATCCGAAAACCGGTGTGCTTTCTGGACAAATTACAGTTCAAGAGGACGGATATTTCGCAACAACAATTCCGTATGCAAAAGGGTTTCAAATTAAAGTAGATGGTGTATTGCAAACCTATGAATGTGTCAATACAGCGTTTGTTGGTTTTCCGATTCAGGCAGGTATGCATCAAATTGAAATATCTTATCAGGCGCCAGGGAAACAGCTGGGCATAATTGTTTCGATGGTTAGTGTTTTGTTTTTTTTGATTTGGATTTTTTTTGGTAAAGAAATTTATACAAGGGTTGAGCCAATTTTGGAACGCTATAAGAAAATGATACAAGAAATTCTATTGTATTTATTTTTTGGTGTTTTGACAACAGCAGTCAGCTTTTTAACTTTTCAATTCAGTTTATCGATATTAGGTGCTACATGGATGATTGCCAATTTGATTTCCTGGATTTTGTCGGTTTTGTTTGCATACTTTACCAATCGAACTTGGGTATTTCAGTCAAAGCAATCAAGATGGTTGACGGAATGTATGCGTTTTGCAGCTTCCAGGTTGTTTTCCCTTGTTTTAGAGATGTTTTCTCTGTGGATTTTTATCGAGGTTTTACATATGACACCGCTGATTGCAAAAATATGGGCTGCGGTTATCGTTGTGATCAGTAACTATATTTTCAGTCGGATATTTGTATTTCGTAATGGACTATCATCAGAATAAACTTTAATTGATTCTTTATGCAATATACCATTTGAAATAGTCAAGTATTCGTCAACTTCAACAAACGAATATGAACCTGGTTTGATATTAAAATTCAACGATAAGAATATGAGTATTACGAATGTAAAAATCGCAAAAGCAGCAGGAACGCATAGACAAGCGCAATGCGGAGAATAAGGCTTTTATTCAAAAACAACAGGAGTTGTTGTCTGATTTAACACGTTCAATTGAAAGCATCGATGAAGATTTGAAGGAAATTAAACATCCGCATACAAAAATGATAAAATGCGTATACTTTTGTTGAGCACATATGTTATAATGTGCTTAGAACAACTGTGTGAGGTATGTCGCAAGGCACACCAAAAAGCCCAAGAGTACCAGTCTTGGGCTTTTATTATTTACCTAAGGCAAATAATAAGGTTGGTTGCCGTTTTATACATTCTTTCTGTCCAACCATTTGCAGATGTAATAAGAAATCACACTCGCCACGACAGAAAGAACCAACTGTGTAAGGTAAGCCATGAGGACACACCTCCTTCCTGTTGCAGGAATGGAGTAGGCAACGAAAATATTATACCACGCTTAAGCACTCAATAATGAGTGCTTTTTCTATTTACAAAAAAAGCAATAACTTGCTAGAATAGAAATCTAGGGTTACTATTTTGGCGGTTAGTCACTCTCTTTAATAAGGGGGTGATGCCTTATGACTTGGATGGAATTTTTAACATTCTGCCTTGTTATTATAGGCGTTATTTCTCTT